>NZ_JAPSHY010000054.1 GCF_031179285.1 Microbacterium sp.
GTACGTCATGAAGTCCGCCGTCGTTCAGCTTCCTGGTCTCAATCGCGACCGCGATCATGTCGCGGTCGCCCTGCGAGTCGTCGTCGTGTGCCATGGTGCTCCTCGTACGTTCCTCTTCGATGAATAAGCGTCAGTTGGACTTCGCCGTGATCCACACGGTGATGGCGACCAGCGCGCCGATGCCGAAGATCCAGATGAACAGGCCCTCGGAGACCGGTCCGAGCGAGCCGAGCGAGGCACCGCCCGGCTGCACGGATTCCTGCTGGAAGAGCAGAGCCGAGATGATGTCGCGTTTGTCCTCGTCCGACAGGTTCATGTCGCCGAAGACGGGCATGTTCTGCGGACCGGTGACCATCGCGGCATACATGTGCAGCGCGCTGGTCTCGGTCAGGGCCGGGGCGTACTTGCCCTCGGTGAGAGCGCCGCCGGCCGCGGCGACGTTGTGGCACATCGCGCAGTTCACGCGGAACAGCTCGGCGCCTCGCGAGACATCGCCTTCACCGTCGAGGATGTGGTCATCCGGGTAGCTGGGCCCCGGGGCGACCGACTGGACGTACGACGCCATCGCCTCGATCTGCTCCTGTGTGAACTGCGGCTCCTTCTGGGGTGCCTGCGGTCCCTGCATCTGCAGCGGCATCCGACCGGTGGCGACCTGGAACTCGGTCGCCAGCTCGCCGACTCCGTAGAGGCTCGGCCCGTTGGGCGTGCCCTGCAGATCCAGCCCGTGGCAGGTGGCGCAGTTCGCCTGGAACAGCTTCTCGCCGTCTTCGACGGTCAGCTGGGTGGACACCGACGCCTGCGTGTCGGTCGCGGCGAACGCGGCGGACGCACCGGCGTACACGGCGCCGGTGATCATCAGTCCTGCTCCGATGAGTGCGGCCGCAGCAAGGGGACTGCGACGACCGCTGGAGCGGCGCTTCTTCTCTCGTGCCATCTCGGGGATCAGCTCCGCTCTTATTTCAGGAAGTAGATAACGAGGAACAGCACGATCCAGACGACGTCGACGAAGTGCCAGTAGTACGACACCACGATCGAGGAGGTCGCCTCCTTGTGCGTGAAGTTCTTGACGGCGTACGCGCGTCCGATGACGAGGAGGAATGCGACGAGTCCGCCGGTGACGTGCAGTGCGTGGAAGCCCGTGGTCAGGTAGAACGCCGAGGCGTACGAGTCCGCGCTGATCGGCATGCCCTCGGCGACGAGCTGCGCGTACTCCCAGACCTGACCGGAGACGAAGATCGCACCGAGCGCGAAGGTGAGGAAGAACCACTCGACCATGCCCCAGCCGAGCATCCCGCGCTTCTTCGTGGTGTAGGGCTGCAGACGCTCGGCCGCGAAGACGCCCATCTGGCACGTGAAGGAGGACAGGACCAGGATCGCGGTGTTGATCGCCGCGAACGGAACGTTCAGAAGCTCTGTACGCTCAGCCCAGAGCTCGGGGGAGGTGCTGCGGAGAGTGAAGTAGATCGCGAACAGTCCCGCGAAGAACATCACCTCGCTGCCGAGCCACACAATGGTGCCGACAGCTACCGGGTTGGGCCGCTTGATGGTTCTCGCCGCCTGGGCATACGTCGCTGAGGTCGTCACCCTTCCATTATGGCCGATCCGAAGGGGTGATTCTCGCACCGGCGGGACCCGATTCGGGGGTCCGCGACTTAGGGGAGCCTAAGAAGACGCTGCGAATACATCATGGATCGGCGGGAAACAGCGGATGCCGGCCGCGACCGCTGCGGCGGTCGGGCCCGCTGCGCGCCGATAGGATCGCACACATGGCTGAATCGCTGACCTGGTCCGATGTGCTCACCTCGCTGCTGGAGCGCCGCGACCTCAGCGTGTGGGAGTCGACCTGGGCAATGCGCCAAGTCATGCAGGGAAAGCTGAGCGAGGCGCAGCTGGCGGGCTTCCTCGTCGCCCTGCGAGCCAAGGGCGAGACGATCGACGAGATCGTCGGCTTCCGAGACGCGATCCTCGAAGCAGCCGTCCCGCTGCCGGTGTCGCCGAACGTGCTCGACATCGTCGGCACCGGCGGTGACCGCGTCGGTACGGTCAACGTGTCCACGACCGCCGCGATCATCATCGGAGCGTCCGGCATCCCGGTCGTCAAGCACGGCAACCGGGCGGCGAGCTCGGCATCCGGGTCCTCGGACGTCCTCGGCGCGCTCGGTCTCGAGCTCTCCCTCGACCCGCAGGCGGTCGCCTCCGTGCTCGACCGGACCGGGATCACCTTCGCCTGGGCCGCGGCCTTCCACCCCGGATTCCGGCACGCCGGCGCCGTGCGCGCCGAGCTCGGAGTCCCCACCGTCTTCAACATGCTCGGGCCGCTCTGCAATCCGGCCCGGGCGGAGGCCAACGCCGTGGGCGTCGCGCATCTCGAGCGCGTGCCGCTGATCACCGGCGTCTTCCGCACACGGGGTGCGACGGCGCTCGTGTTTCGTGGTGATGACGGCCTCGATGAGCTCACCACCACGGGGCACAGTCGCATCTGGGAGGTGACCCGTGGTGACATCCACGAGCACGACCTCGACCCGCGCGACCTCGACATCCCCCTCGCTGATCTCGCCGACCTCGTCGGCGGCCCGCCCGAGCACAATGCCGACGTGCTTCGACGCACCCTGTCGGGCCAGGCGGGTCCGGTGCGCGACATCGTGCTGCTCAACGCCGCCGCCGGCATCGTCGCCTTCGAGCTGTCGCAGGATGCCGCGCAGGTGCAGCGCCCCATCCTCGAGCGCCTCCGAGAGGGATACGCTCGGGCCGCGGCAGCTGTCGACGACGGTCGCGCCGCTGCGAAACTGGACGAATGGGTGGCCGTCTCCCGCGAACTGGCCACGACCTAGGAGGCACAGTGGATCCCGTCGACGCGTTGCTCGAGATCGCCTCTCTGCTGGAGCGCGAGCGGGCGTCGCGGTATCGAGCGAAGGCATTCCGTCAGGCGGCGGCGACGTTGCAGGCGCTCGATGACGAGGTGCGCGACGACCCGGTGCGGCTTCGTGCCGCCAAGGGCATCGGTGAGTCCACTTTCGCGGTGATACGGCAGGCGCAGTCGGGGCAGGTGCCGGACTACCTTGTCGAGCTCCGCGGCGACGTGGAACCGGAGCGGGTCTCGGCGCTGCGAGCAAAGCTGCGCGGAGACCTCCATGCGCACACCGACTGGTCGGACGGGACGACGCCGATCGCGGTGATGGCGAAGGCGGCGCGCGCGCTCGGACACGAGTACCAGGCGATCACCGATCATTCGCCGCGTCTGCGGGTCGCCCGTGGGCTGTCGGCGGAACGTCTGCGCGAGCAGATCCCGCTCGTGCGGGCCGAATCCGGTGACGGGTTCACCCTCCTCGCCGGGATCGAGGTCGACATCCTCGAAGACGGAACGCTCGACCAGGAGGACGACCTGCTGCGCGAACTCGACATCGTCGTCGCTTCGGTGCATTCCAAACTGCGCATGGACGCGAAGGCGATGACCGCGAGGATGATCGCTGCGGTGTCCAACCCGCGAGTGAACGTGCTCGGTCACTGCACGGGGCGCCTCGTGGAGGGCAGTCGTGGCACGAGACCCGCATCGGAGTTCGATGCCGAAGCGGTCTTCGCCGCGTGCGCCGCGAACGGTGTGGCTGTCGAGATCAACTCCCGGCCGGAGAGACAGGATCCGCCCGATGAGCTCATCGCCATCGCGCTGGATGCCGGATGCCTGTTCTCGATCGACTCGGACGCACATGCACCGGGGCAGCTGTCTCTGCTGGACCACGGGGCCGAGCGGGCGGAGAGCGCGGGCGTTCCCGCCGCACGGATCGTGACCACGTGGGGCCTGGAACGCCTGCGGGCCTGGGCGGACTGAGCGGGGTCAGTCCGCCGAGATCGCAGCGACCGCTCGGGTCATGGAGGAGCCGAGGTTCCACTGCTCGGCGAGCGCTGTGGCGGCATCCGCCTCGGCAGGGTCGAGGGCGCGCAGTGCGATCCCGGGAGGGGTGATGTCGAGGTCTCGTGCGACGGCGACGACGGTCGGGGCGACATCGAGATAGGTGGATGCCGCGAGGATCTTCGCGCCGACCCCGGCGCTCATTCCCTCTCCGGCAGCCGCAGCAGCCCGGATGCCGTTGAGGTCACCGTGGGCCTGGAGCAGCGTGGCGGCCGTCTTGTCGCCGACTCCCGCGACGCCCGGAAGTCCGTCGGACGCGTCGCCGCGCATGGTGGCGAAGTCGGCGTACTGCGAGGGGAGCACGCCGTACTTTCCGACGACGGTCGCCTCGGTGACGGTTTCGAGGTTGCTCATGCCTTTGGCGGTGTAGATGACACGCACGTCGCGTACGTCATCGACGAGCTGGAAGAGGTCGCGGTCGCCGGTGACGATGTCCACCGGCATGGTGGCGCGCGTGGCGAGGGTGCCGATCACGTCGTCGGCCTCGTGCTCGGCGACACCGATGATCGGGATGCGAAGAGCTGCGAGCGACTGCCGGATGAGGGGGATCTGCGCTTCGAGGGGGTCAGGAACCTCTTCGACATCGGGGCCGCTGGGCACGACCTCGACCACGCGGTGGCTCTTATAGCTGGGGATGAGGTCGACGCGCCACTGCGGACGCCAGTCGTCATCCCAGCAGGCCACGACATGGGTCGGGCGGTAGAGGGTGACCAGCTTCGCGACGATGTCGAGGAGTCCTCGGGCGGCGTTCACCGACGAGCCGTCGGGCGCTTTGACCTTGTCGGGCACACCGTAGAAGGCGCGGAAGTACAGGGACGCGGTGTCGAGCAGCATTAGACGGTCGGCGCGGGTCATGGACACAGTCTGGCAGCTGAGCACCAGCGTTCAGCAGCCGGCGGATGACGGCTTCTGATCGCAGGTGTATGCGACGAGCGCCGTGTGCGCCTCGAAGATGCGGATCTCCTGTGCCGGACCGTCGGCGATGAGCTGGCCGGCGACGGGGAACCATCCGACGCCGAAATCGACCTCCGCGGTGTAGCGAACGTCGACATCGGCGTTGTAGGTGCCTCGTTCGGCGTAGGCGTGGCTCGTCGCCGTGGGGGTGAACTGCGCTTGACCGAGAGCTTCCCAGCTCGAGCCACCGGTGGTGGTCGTCGCGCTGGAGCCGTCGCCGTAGTGGAACTCGAATGAGGCCGGCGTGAAGCGGACGGTCACGGGAAAGCCGAACAGCGAGCCGGACTGGGTCGTGACGGATGCCGTGGCGACGAAGTTCGTCGGCATCCCGGCGATGCCCACGTTGTCCGGCTCTCCGGCCAGAAGCGATGGAGCGGGCGTGAACTGCGCGAGGTCGGCGATCGTGATCGGCGGGAGGCCGGGGTCATCTTCTTCGTCGACGGGTGCGGCCTCCTCGGCGCGGCGGTAGCAGTCGATGAAGCTCCAACTGCGCATGCACGTCTCGAAGTCGAACTCCCGGGGTGGAGGACCGGCATCGCCTTCGGGGATGTCATTGCCGATCGGTGTCGTGGTTCCCGGGTCGGCGCCCGGCGTCGTCTTCTGGCCGCCGATCGTGATGGACGTACCGTCATTCGTAACGCCGCAGTTCCCGGTCGCCCGATCAATCGCTGTGCACGTCTTGACCATGCCTGGCGGACCCGCTTGTGGAGCAAGTAGGAGCGGGATGACTAGGAGCGCGTTCGCTAACCGGTGCACGATGGCTCCTCGGCCGCCTCCACCTCGGAGATTCGCAACTCGCCGTCCGACGCTTGAAAGGTGACCTCCAAAGCATAAGTCGATGGCCGGTCGGGATCGACGAGGGAGGAACCAGTCGCGTCGCGAAAGTCGACGTTGCTGACGTCCTCGCAAGTTCGGGCGACAACCTGGTAGCCCTCCGCGCTCACACCTGTGAATTCAGTGACGACAATCGCCCCAGTTCTCACATAGCCCTCCGCATTCAGCTCCGAAAGTTGTCTGCGTTCATCGGCTTGGTAGTCGCCCGTGGTGTGGGCATGAATCACCTCAAACGTGCTCGGGTCCTGAAGGTCGACGGCATTGAACGCGTCTATGTACGCCCGGTACGTCTCCTCCGCCGCAGCGAACGCCTCCTCCTCCGAGGCGAATGCGGCCGTCGGGGTGGGAGTCGGCTCGGGCGCAGGGGAGCAGCCGGCCAGCAGTGCCCCCGCCAGAGCGAGCACTCCGAGAGCGACGACGGGGGTCGGAGCGGTCCGCAGGAGATTCACCTCGACACGGTAACGCGAACGCCGCGGCATCCGTCTGACTTATCCACAGCCCTCGATGAAACCGGCGTGGTCACAGGCGTCCGTCATCTGATATTCTGAGTCGTCACTCGTGGCGTGTACACGCGCGCGTTCGTGACAAGCAATCCCCATCCATTCGCTGTGAAGCACCATGTCGGCCGTGCGCGGCCGTCGCTTCCAGCCCGAGTTCCATCCAACAAGGACAACCCACTACATGACTACCGCAACGACCGCCCCGGCCACCAAGCAGGTCGCCATCAACGACATCGGATCTGCTGAGGACTTCCTGGCCGCGGTCGAGAAGACCCTGAAGTT
>NZ_JAPSHY010000055.1 GCF_031179285.1 Microbacterium sp.
GGGCGGTCGTCGACTGGGCGTTCCGAGAGCTCGGCGTCGCCCGGCTCGGCTGGCGCGCGGTGGCCGGCAACGTGCCGTCGGCCCGCACCGCGCGCACGCTCGGCTTCCGCTACGAGGGCCTCTTGCGGCAGGGGCTGACGAGCCCCCGGGGACGCGACGACGGCTGGATCGCCGGCCTGCTGCCATCCGACGACCGCACTCCGGTGCACTGGCCCGTCCTCACCGCCCGCTGAGACGGCGAGGACGGCTCACGGGCTCCTGCCGCGAGGCCGGCACGTCGTCCGCAACGAGTGCACCGTCGCGGGCGACGACGACGCCGCGCTTGAACACCAGGGAACGCGGCACGGGCTGCACGACGACCTCCGCGACGGCCTCACCGGTAAGCACGACGAGATCCGCGCTCGCACCGACCTCCACTCCTCTGGCATCCAGACCGAGCGCGCGGCGCCCCAACGAGGTCGCCAGCTGCGCCGCCAACTCCAGGTCGTCGTCGGTACGCCAGTAGCTCTTGTACGACATCATCATGGCCCGGGAGAGGATGTCGCCGTCGCCCCACGGCGACCACAGGCTGCGCGACGAGTCGGAGCCGAGGCACATGGCCACCCCCGCCTCGTGCAGCCCCTTCACGTCCGGGACCGGCAGCAGGCCGTGCACACCGATCGAGAACGCGATGCCGGCGTCGGCGAACGTGCTGCTCAGGTGGGCGAACTGATCCGGGCTCGGCTGCGCCAGTGCGAACACGTCGCACATGCTGACCTTGCCGCCCATGCCAAGGACGCGCGTGCGCTCCGCGATGCGGTCGACCAGCCACACCCCCAGCTCGCCGTCCTCATGCGCATGGAAGTCAGCCGCGACCTGGTACTTCTCGGCAAGGCCGAAGACGATGTCTAGCACCTTCAGCGCGTCGTGGTCGACACCGGCCGGGTCGAGGCCGCCGACGGCATCCGCCCCCGCGACCAGCGCCTCCTCGAGCAGCTCCTCCGTGCCGGGCTTGCGCAGGATGCCGAGCTGGGGAAAGGCTACGACCCGGATGTCAGCGAGGTGCGCGAGCTCCTGCTTGAGCTCCAGCATGGCGTGCACACCGTCGAGGCCGATCTCCGGGGCGACATCGGCGTACGCGCGGATCGTCGTCGATCCCGCGGCGACGCTCATCTCCAGGAACCGCCGCGCACGCTCCTTGATTGACGCCTGCGGCAGGGCCCACTGCTGGAGCGTGTCATCGAACATCTGATCCATCGTGATGGCGACCGATCCGCGGCGCACCCATGGCTCGCCCCACAGGCTCTTGTCGGCGTGCGAGTGGCCGTCCACGAACCCGGGGAGGACGAGCTGACCGCCGAGCTCGATGGTCTCGTCGCCGGGTTCCGCGGTCACCGTGCCGGGTGGGGCAATCTGCTCGATCGCCCCGTCGGAGATCACGATGTCGGTCGCGTCGCTGCCGTCGATCCGGCCGTTCTGAAGGATTGTGCGCATGGCGGTGCCTGCTTTCGTCGTCGGGAGGGTGGATGCCGTCACGCCAGGCGTGCGGAAATCTTGCGCTCGCCATAGCTGGCGAGCTGGTACAGCAGGAGGGAGATGAGCAGCACCGCCGCCACCCCACCCCACACGAAGTAGTAGTCGGACATAGTCGCGGCGACCGTCATGGCGGCCCCGAGACCAGAACCCGTCGCCAGCCATTCCGCGACCATCGCCGCGCCTACCGACAGCGGGAGCGCGATCTTGATCGAGGCGAACAGCGCGGGAAGGGCGTACGGCAGCAGCAGCTTGCTCAGGCGCTGCCAGCGTGACGCGCCCGAGGCGGTGAACAGATCCACCGCTCCTGTCGGCGCGCTGCGCATCGCGAGGAGCAGGTTCACCAGCGTCGGGAAGAAAGTCATCAGCGTGATCAGCACGGTGACGGCGAGGATGCCGCGCCCGAACAGCAGCGCGAGCAGCGGCATCGCCGCGACGATCGGCACGGAGCGGAGCACGATCGACACCGGCATGATCAGCGCTTCGACCGTGCGCGACTCGTACACGACGACGGCCATCAGCACCGAGAGCACCGTGCCGGCGACGAAGCCGACGCCGGCGTCGATGGCGGTCTGACCGAGCGCCGTCAGCATGCTCTCCCATGCGGTCTGGGACTGCCCGGTGGGGCTGACGCTGAGCAGCTCCGGGTCGGAGAGGTAGGCCACCACCTCGAACGGGCCGCGTGCGACGGCCTGGCCGCCGGGCACGATCTTCGCCATCAGCCACCAGACCGCGAAGACCACGACGATCGTCCCAGCCACGCTGGTGAGCGTGCGCAGCGTGGCGAGCGGCCACGGCAAGCGCCTGCGTCGCGACAAGGCACGAGGCGAGATGTTGGAACTGGTCTGTCCGACCCACGGCATCGTGAGCTTGACGATCCACGGGATTACCAGGAAGGCGATCGCGGCGAGCGCCGAGGTGACGATGGCCAGCGCCCAGGCGCGGGGAATGTCGAAGGCGCCCTGCGCCTGAATCATCGCGACGCCGAGACCCCGGCTCCCTCCCATGTACTCGCCGATGATCGCGCCCAGGATCGCGCTCGGCGCGGCGATCTGCAGGCCTACGACGAAGCTGGGGATGGCCGCGGGAAGCCGCACCTTCCAGATCGCGGTCCATTTCGACCCCCCCGCGCTGTGCACCAGGTCCAGTGCGCTCTGATCGACGTTGCTGAGGCCCAGGATGCAGGAGACCAGGGTGGTGAACACCACGGCCTGCGCGGCGAGGATGACGCTCGGGATGTTGCCGGCGAAGGCGATCGCGAGGATGGGCGCGACGGCGATGAGAGGCAGCGCGATCGCGCCGACCGCGATGCGCTCCAGCAGAGCCTGCAGCGGCGGGAAGGGCAGGGTGAGCAGGGCGAGGGCGATCGCGATGCCGTTGCCCCACAGATATCCCTGCGCGGCACTGCTCATCGTGACGGCGATGTTCACGGGGTAGTACGACGCGTCGGCGAACAGCTGCTCTATGACGGACATCGGGCTCGGCACCAGCGGCGTCAGGAACGACGCGAGCAGCCAGATCACGAGCAGCCCACCGACCGACAGCAGCACCGGCACGGCGCGCCGCCAGCGGCGCCCGAGGAGCACTCCGGAGCGTTGCGTTTCCTCCTCGCTCAGCGGCAGTGTGGTGGTCGCGCTCATCGTGCGGCGATCTCCTCGGCGTGGAACAGCTTGTGCGACAGCCGATCGCACAGCGCGTGGAACTCCGGCGACTCCATGACCTGCGCGTCGCGTGGGCGCGGGAGGTCAATGGGAACGATATCCACGATGGTCCCCGGTCGCGGGGACATAAGGATGACTGTGTCGGACAGCAGCACGGCTTCAGCGATGCCGTGGGTGACCAGCACCGTGGTCGTGCCGCGTTCGGACCAGATCCGCTGGAGCTCGAAGTTCAGGTTCTGCCGAGTGAGGTCGTCCAGGGCACCGAACGGCTCGTCGAGCAGCAGCAGATCCGGGTCGGTCACGAGGCTCCGCGCCAGCGAGACGCGCTGCCGCATGCCTCCCGAGAGCTGCGCAGGGCGTGCGGAAGCGAACCCCGAGAGGCCAACCAGGTCGATGAGCGCCTTCACCGTCGCGTCGTCCTTCTTGCCGGCGATCTCCAGCGGCAGGCGCACGTTGGCCTCCACGCTGCGCCAGGGCAGCAGCCCAGCATCCTGGAATCCCACCCCGATGCGGTGCCGGGCCCGCAGGTCGCGCGGGCTCGTGCCATGCACGGTGACCGTGCCGGAGGTCGGCTCCTCCAGGTCGGCCAGCACTCGCAGCACCGTCGACTTGCCACATCCGGACGGCCCGAGCAGACCGATGAACTCGCCCCGGCGCGCGGTGTAGGTGAAGTCCTTCAGCGCCTGCACGCTGCGCCCGTCGGCGTCGAACGTCTTGCTGAGCGCCTCGATGCGCAGGCCATCGCCATCGTTGTGAGCCATCTGGGATCTCCTGTGTCGTCGGCGGGTCTGTCAGGACTCGAGCAGTTCGTTGGTGAACAGTGAGGCGTCGGCCTTCACTCCGATCAGCTCGAGGCTGTCGAGGGTCTGCGCGATGAGGTCGTCGGACATCAGGAAGAGGTCGGTCGTCTCATCGCCCGCGACGAACGGCGCGAGTGCGTCGAGGTTCTTCAGCTGATCCTCGACATTCAGGCCGAGGTCCCTGCCGTAGAGGTCGACCGTGAGCTGCGCCGCCGCCTCGTGGTCGGCTAGCATCTTCTCGGTGCCGGCGCGCGTGGCGAGCAGGAACTGACGCGCACGCTCGCGCTTCTCCTCGTCGTCAAGGGTCTCCTGCGTGACGAAGAACACCTGCTGCATCCGGTTGAGCCCGTAGTCGGCGGTCGGCATGATCACCGTCTCGACGCCCTGGTTGCCGAGCACGACCGGCTGGTTGGACGCGAAGCCGAGCAGCGCGTCCACCTCGCCGACCGCCAGGGGTGCCGGATCGAACTGGGTCGGCACCAAGGTGACCTTGTCGACGGCGACGCCGTTGCGCTTCATGAACTCGATCATCAGGTTCTGGCCCGAGAGGGTGGAACCGAGCTTCTTGCCCTCGATGTCCTTCGGCTCGCGGATCGGGTTGTCGGCGCGGGATATCCAGCACTCCGGGCTCTTGCGCAGCCCTGCGCCGACGATCCGGAGCTTGGCGCCGTCGTTGACGGCCGCGGCGACGTTCTCGGGGATCGACTCGATGCCGACGTCGAGTCGTCCCGTGCTGACCAGGGGCACCACAGGCGAGTTGGGCCCTCCCGGTTCGATGTTGACGTCCAGGCCGGCCTTCTCGAACAGACCGTCCTCCTTGGCGATGAACAGCCCGGAGTACGCGACGTCGGGGATCCAGCCCAGTTTGGTGTTGAACGGCACGCGAGCCCCGGCACCGCCCTCGCCCGCCGCGCAGCCGACGAGGGCGAACGGTGTGGCACCGAGCGCGAGAGCCCCGGCGCCGAGGGCACCTAGGCGCAGGAACGAACGGCGGTCGAGGGTGAGCAGTGAGCCAGAGGGGTGCGACATTGCAGTCTCCTTGCGGGGGTCGGGTATGGCGGGGCGAGCAGGAGCAGTGATGAACGGGCGGGGATGCGGTCGACGGCGTCGCCGGTCGGGTGGCCGGCGGACGGTGCTGTGGGAGGAGAGGGTGGCGGCGGGCGCTTCAGCGTTGCGGCGTCGACGCGCTGAGCTGCTGCACGAGGACGTGCCCCCAGCCACTGCGGGCGAATGCCTCCGTTTCTCGGATCGTGGAGTCGAGGTGGGCGCCCATGGCCTGCTCGGCGGCGTCGGGGTCGCGGTCGGCGATACGGGCGGCGATCACGCGATGATCGTTCTCCCACTCCTCCTGGGTGCCCTGGCGCAGTCCGACGGTGAGGGCGACGCTCTCGAGCGGATCGAGCCGCTCGACGAACAGGGTGTTCGCGATGGCCTGGATCTGCTTGTTGTGCGAGGCGTCGCCGACCGCACGGTGGAAGTCCAAGCGGTCGTGGAGCGCGGTGCGCCCGGCGGCGGCGCTCTGCTGGAGCTGGCGGATCTCGTCATCGGTCGCCCGCAGCGCCGCCGCACGTGAGGCCTCGCGTTCGATCCCCCGACGGGCGACGAGGTGATCGATGAGGTCGTCGACGCTCTCCATCCGCAGCGCCCGCTCGAAGTAGAGGCTGCGGTGACGGTCCAGGAGCAGAGCCTCCGCCCGTCGGCGCCCATCCGCCGAGAGCACCCTCCCCTTCCGGCCGAGCGGTTCGGTCAGACCGCGTGCATCGAGCGCGGTGAGCAGGCGATTGACCGTCGACTCGCTCGTCTCGAAGCCCTCCACAGCGAGCTCCCTGCAGATCGTGCGCGCGCCGGTCGGCGTGTTCTGCGCACGCAGCACGGACACGATGACCTCTTCGACGGTGGAAAGCTCCCGCATGGCGACTCCTTCTGGGCGTTGCGATGAGGCTATGCCCAGCGCCTGCGTCTGTCAAGAATGAAAGATGGCATTCATTCGTGACACACGTCCATCGATACTCCTAGACTCCGCTCATGTCCCCTGAAGTCCTCTGGACCGCGTTCGGCTGGTTCGGCAGCGCGGTCCTCGTCGTCTCCCTGAGCCAGACGAACATCCTGCGGCTGCGCGTACTCAACCTCACCGGCTGCGTGCTGGCTATCGCGTATAACACCCCGCTCGGTGTCTGGCCGAGCGTCGGCCTCAACGTCGCCCTTGCCGCGATCAATGTGTTCCATCTGCTGCGGCTCCGCCGACGGCGCGGGACGTCCGCGATGGAGTCCGAGGTCCCCTCAACGGTGCCCGGCTCACCGGATGCGCCGTGTCGGTGCCGGCTGGCAGGATGAACCCATGCCGGAGATGCCGGAGGTCCAGGGCCTGGTCGATTTCCTGTCCGCTCGCGTGGAGGGGCGCACCATCACGCGGGTGGCAGTGGGCGCCATCGCGGCGCTGAAGACG
>NZ_JAPSHY010000056.1 GCF_031179285.1 Microbacterium sp.
GCATCGAGAGCATGACGACGGAGACACGGGATGCCGCCATGGCCGGCGGCCGGCTGTTCGAGTCGACCGTGACGGCCACGACTCCGGCATCCGCCGACCTCGACGCCCTCCGTGCGGATCTGGAACGCATCGCCGCCGAAATCCAGGTCGACATCACGCTGGAGTGACTCAGCTCGAGCCCGGCTCGGGGGAAGGCACGTCGACATTCGAGTACCGGCGCACCCAGTACTCCGTGTAGGCCACATGCGCGGACGCTGCTGCGGATGCGGCAACGGGGTCCGCCGCTGCGAGTCCACGCAAGATCGCCCGGTGCCCCTCGTCGGAGTGCATCTTCAATTCGGCGGCATCGTGAGCATCGGGGATGCGATACGCGCGTGAGCGCGACCGAAGCACGTCGATCAGACTCGTCAGGGCAGCGTTCCCCGCCACCCCTGAGATCATCATGTGGAACTGGTGGTCGAGACGGGAATGGATCTCGAAATCTTCGCTGGCCTCGATCTCGTCGAGCACGCGCCCGAGCCTCTCGACCGTGACCTGGTCGATGCGCGCAGCAGCCAGCGCGGCCGCGTGCGGCTCGAGAACGCGTCGGAGCTCCGTGAGCTCGAGCACCCCCGCCATCGGCAGTAGGCCTACGGTGAGCGAAAGGCTCCCGATGAGATCCGCAGCGCGGAGTTCACCCACGTAGCTCCCGGAGCCGTGGCGTGTCTCGAGGACGCCGAGAGCCGCGAGCATTCGGATCGCCTCGCGCAGTGAGCCGCGTGACACGCCGAGCCGCTCACACAATTCACCCTCACTGGGCAAGCGATCGCCCGGACGCAGTGCACCGTCGGCGATCAGCGTCCGCAGCCCGTGAAGCGCCGTGTCCAACGCACGCATACTCATCCTCCCTGATGTCGCCGGTCTTCTGAGAGCCGGTCCATTGGCGACACACTCGTATAACAACTTTCGTCAATTCTCCGGGTTTTGTGGCACAAACGGAAGAGTTCTGGCAAGGTTGTGCAACAACTTCCCCCACCCCCTGCGAGGACACATGACGGCTGCAGAGACGCTCACGCCGATTCGGCTGAAGTCGTTCGGCCGTGCGCGAGAGGCATGGCCCCTCGATCCGGATGTCGTGCACCTCAACCACGGATCCTTCGGTGCCGTACCGGCCCCGGTCGTCGCCGTCCAGGATGCGCTGCGCCTGCGAGCGGACCGCAGCCCCGTGGACTGGTTCCCCCGACTCGCCTCCCTCGTCGAGGAGGCGCGGGAGCTCACGGCTCCGTTCGTCGGAGCGCGCCCCGACGACAGCGTTTTCGTACCGAACGCCTCAGCCGCGGCGACCGTGGTGTACAACTCCCTCCGACTCGAGTCGGGCGATGAGATCCTCGTCACCGACCATGGATACGGCGCCGTCACCATGGGCGCACAGCGTCTCGCCCGCCGTTTCGGTGCCGCGGTTCGCACCGTGGAGCTGCCGCTGATGGCATCCGACGACGAGATCGTGCAGCGGTTCGCCGATGCGCTCAGCGCACGCGCGCGCCTCATCGTCGTCGACCAGATCACATCCCCGACAGCGCGAAAGCTGCCCACCCGCCGGATCGCCGACCTCGCCACTGAGCGCGGCGTGCGCACGCTGGTCGACGGTGCACACGGTCCCGGGCTCGTCCCGCAGGCCGCTGCGCAGGCCGGCGGCGACTGGTGGTTCGGGAACCTGCACAAGTGGCCGTGTGCCCCTCGAGGATCCGCGCTGCTCGTGACGGCCGCGGAGGACCGGGACGAGCTGTGGCCGCTGATCGACTCGTGGGGCGCGGTCGAGCCGTTCCCCCGCCGCTTCGACACGCAGGGCACCGTCGACGTCACCAGCTACCTCGCATCTCCGGCGGCCATCTCCTTCGTCGAGGACGAGTACGGGTGGGATGCGACCCGTCAGGCCATGTCGAAGATCGCCGATGCCGGGGCCGAGGTCATCGCCGATGCTCTGCGCCCGTACAGCGCCGGTGAACCGCTCACCCCGCTTCCCTCACCGGTGCCGTCGATGCGCCTGGTCCGCCTTCCCGACGGACTCGGTGCCACGCGCGAGGAAGCCGACGAACTCCGCATGCAACTGCTCGACGAGACCGGAGTGGAGACGGCGTTCACCAGCTTCCGCGGTGTCGGCTACTTCCGGCTCTCGGTGCATCTGTACAGCGAAGCGGCCGATTTCGAAACGTTCGCCGAGCGCTGCGTCCCGCAGATCCTCCGCCGCGCCGGCATCCGCATCCCCGTCCCGACCACCACGGTCTCCTAAACCACAACCCCCACCCCCAACCCCTGAAGAGAGGCACATCGTGAAGCACAAGCTCTTGACGACGGCCGCGAGCATCGGCACCGTCGCCGCACTCGCCCTGACCGGCTGCTCATCCGGCGGTGGCCAGTCCGCCGACGGCACCGTCACCCTGCAGATGGTGGAAAGCCTGACCAACCCGGCTCGCACCGACCTGATCAAGGGCCTCCTCGCCGACTTCGAGAAGGAGAACCCGAAGATCAAGGTCAAGCTGGTCTCGCCGCCCACCGAGCAGGCCGACCAGAAGATCCAGCAGATGCTGCAGTCCGGAAAGGGCGTCGACGTCCTCGAGGTGCGCGA
Source organism: Microbacterium sp. (assembly GCF_031179285.1). GTDB lineage: Bacteria > Actinomycetota > Actinomycetes > Actinomycetales > Microbacteriaceae > Microbacterium. The sequence continues at coordinate 2,606 of NZ_JAPSHY010000056.1, forward strand.
CATCACCGTCGGGCCGTTCTCAAACAACGGCTGGCTGTACGACATGACCGACGACCTGTCGAGCTGGGAAGGCTGGGACGCGCTCACCGAGAACGCGCAGTCGGCTTCGAAGGCCGAGGACGGCAAGACGTATTTCGTCCCCTACGGGTTCTACGGTCTCTCGCTGTTCTACCGCAAGGACCTCGTGGAGCAGGCAGGCTTCGATGGTCCGCCGCACAGCTGGAAAGACCTGCTCGAGCAGGCGTCGGCGATCCAGGACCCCTCGAAGAACATCTACGGCTACGCGTTCCGGGGCGGGCAGAACGCCAACAGCAACGTCGTCGCGGCGATCGAGGCGTACACGATCGACGGACTCGACGTAGACAGCGCCTTCCTCATGAAGGACGGCTCCACGATCTTCGCCGCACCCGAGGCGCAGGAGGCCGTCGACGACTACTTCGCGCTGTTCGAGAAGGCCTCGCCGCCCTCAGCCGTGTCGTGGGGCTACCCGGAGATGGTCGCCGGCTTCACCAACGGCTCGACCGCCTTCTTGCTGCAGGACCCCGAGGTGATCGCCACCGTGCAGGACTCCCAGCTGAAGCCGGAACAGTGGGACACCGCTCCGCTACTCGTCGGCCCGAGCGGCAAGGCGGCGCAGCCGTTGGCCGTCGCCGGCTGGGGCGTCGCCGAGAACAGCGAGCACAAAGAGGCCGCGGTCAAGCTCGTCCAGTTCCTCTCGTCCGAAGGCCCGGCGACCGAGTTCGCCCAGGCCAACAGCCTGGTGCCGATCATCAAGGCAGCCGCCGAAGACGACTTCTACTCCTCCGGCCCCTGGACCAGCTACGTCACGATGACCGAGAACCCCGACACCTACGTGAACGTGCGCCAGCCGCGTGGCGTCAGTTGGTGGACGGAATGGATCCAGAAGTCCGACCAGGACGTCCAGAGCGTGCTGCTCGGCAACATGACGACCAGCGAGCTGCTGGAGTCGTGGGACGCCTTCTGGACGGAGAAGTACGCGTCGGAGAAGGGCTGACCCGTGGCACGCCCGATTCGCGAAAGAGGCTCCGCCGGCTCGGCCGGCGGGGCCTCCCCGGCATCCCGCCGCCGCGCGTTCGGCCGTCGGCAGGCGCTGATCCTGCTGGCGTTCATGGCGCCGGCGATCGTCTTCGTCTGCTGGTTCACCTACTGGCCGATGCTCCAGGGCGCGCGGATGGCGTTCCACGACTGGAATCTGTGGGATCTCACGTCCACGCCGTTCGTCGGCTTCGACAACTTCCTCACCGTGTTCCGGGATCCCGCGTTCCCCGTGGTCGCCTGGAACTCCGTGCTGTGGGTCGTCGGCTCGCTGGTCCCGCAACTTGTGATCGGGTTCCTCATCGCACTGGCGCTGCGCAAGCGATTCCGCTTCCGAGGGCTGTACCAGGCGCTGGTGTTCTTCCCCTGGGCGGTGTCCGGCTTCCTGATCGGGATGCTGTTCCGCTGGATGTTCAACGCCGAGTTCGGTGTCGTCAACGACCTGCTCATGAAATCGGGACTCATCTCGCAGCCGGTGCCGTGGCTCGCTGACCCGAAGGCCGCGATGTTCGCTGTCATCGTCGCGAACGTCTGGTATGGCGTCACGTTCTTCGCCATCATGATCCTCGCAGCCCTACAGTCGGTGCCCGACGAGGTGCTGGAGGCGGCGAGCCTGGACGGCGCCGGAAAGGCCCGTCAGCTCTTCTCGATCATCATCCCGTACATCTCGATGACGCTCCTGCTGACCGTGCTTCTGCGGGTGATCTGGATCTTCAACTTCCCCGACATCATCTACGCGATGACGAACGGCGGTCCGGCCAACCAGACCCACATCGTGACGACCTGGATGATCAACTACACGCAGCAGGGCAACTACGGCATCGCCAGCGCCATCGGGCTGATCGTGGTGGCGTTCCTGTTCGTCTTCTGCGCGTTCTACCTGATGGCGATGAGGAGAGTGCAACGATGACGATGCTGACCGGCACTTCGACGAGCAGTTCCGCGCCGAGCGAGACTCGCCAGATCACCGTCCCCGATCCGGCATCCGCTCCCCGCGGCCCCCGCAAGGTGACGGTGGGCGGCGTGGTGCGCGTCATGGGACTGGCCCTCTGGCTGATCGTCACGCTGTTCCCGCTGTACTGGATCGCGCTGACCTCCTTCAAGGCACCGGGCACGATCAACTCGTACCCCCTCGAGTACTGGCCGAGTCAGCCGTCGCTGGAAAACTACGCCAGCCTGTTCCAGAACAGCAGCTTCGGCGTGTTCCTGGCGAACTCGACGATCGTCGCGCTCGCGGCTGGCGCCGTGGCCACCCTGATCGCCCTGCTGAGCGCCTATGTGATCGCACGCTTCGAGTTCCGCGGCAAGGGACCTGTGCTCATCGCCTTCCTCCTCACCCAGATGATCCCCGCGTTCATCGCCCTGGGTCCGCTGTACTCGATGATGACCGATCTCGGGTTGGTGGACACGAAACCAGGTCTGATCCTGGTGTACATCGCAATCTGCATCCCGTTCTCGACGGTGATGCTGCGCGGCTTCTTCGAGAACGTCCCCGACGCACTCGAAGAGGCGGCGATGATCGACGGATGCTCGCGGCTCGGTGCACTGTTCCGGGTGCTCGTCCCGGTGATGACCCCGGGCATCATCGCCGCGTTCATCTTCAACTTCGTGAACTGCTGGAACGAGCTGTTCCTGTCGGTAGTTCTGATGAACACCGACGAGAACCGCACCGTCCCGTCTGCGCTGAACGGCTTCATCTCCACATTCAACATCGACTGGGGCTCGATGTCCGCAGCCGCCGTGCTGACCATCCTCCCGACGATGGTGATGTTCGCTCTCGCGAGCCGTTGGATTGTGCAGGGACTGACCTCCGGGGCCGTCAAGGAGTGACTCGGCCGCCCCGCCGCCCTCGCGGCGGGGCGACTGCGCTTCAGACCAGCCGCTGCTTCGGCGACACCGAGTAGGTGTCCTCCGGGTCGTCGTGCACGACGCCGTCGAGCGCGGTGTCGATGGCCGTCATCACGTCAGCGGCGAGCTTCACACCCGACGCCTTCACCGTGTCGGCGAGCTGCTCCGGGCGCGAAGCGCCGACGAGAGCGGCGGCGACGTTCGGATTCTGCAGCACCCAGGCGATCGCCAGCTGCGGCATCGTCAGGCCGGCATCCTGGGCGATGGGTTTGAGCCGCTGCACGGCGGTGAGGATGTCGTCCTGCAGGAACCGCTGGATGAAGTGCGAACCCGAGTGCGGGTCGGTCGCCCTCGAACCATCCGGCACCGGCTGACCGGGGAGGTACTTTCCGCTGAGCACGCCCTGCGCCATCGGCGACCACACGATCTGCGAGATGCCGAGCTCCGCGGATGCCGGGACGACTTTGCCCTCGATCACGCGGTGCAGCATCGAGTACTGCGGCTGGTTCGAGATCAGCTGGAATCCGAGCTGTGTCGCCAGCGCGTGCCCCTCGCGCAGCTGCTCGGCGGTCCACTCCGAGACGCCGATGTACAGCGCCTTGCCCTGGCGGACGACATCGGCGAACGCCTGCATCGTCTCCTCGAGCGGCGTCTCGTGATCGTACCGGTGCGCCTGGTACAGGTCGACGTAGTCGGTGTCGAGGCGCTCGAGCGAGCCGTTGATCGACTCCATGATGTGCTTGCGGCTCAATCCGGTGTCGTTCGGGCCCTTCGGCCCGGTCGGGAAATACACCTTCGTGAAGATCTCCAGGCTCGCCCGGCGCTGGCCTGCCAGCGCCTTGCCGA
>NZ_JAPSHY010000057.1 GCF_031179285.1 Microbacterium sp.
AGCGATGAAGCCGAAGCCCTTGCCGGAGTCGAACCACTTGACGGTGCCGGTTGCCATAATTCCTTCAATCTTGCTGTTGCGGCCTGAGCCGCGTGAAAAGCGCAGAACAAGAAACGTCCTGCGCCGTGGTAACCCTAGCGTGCCTGAGCCCGCCGCCGCTGAGAAAGTTTCCTCAGGAGCTGTCGAAGGGCGCCCCGAGGACGACGAACGCCCCTTCGTGGCGAGACGAAGGGGCGAACGTGGAGACGGAGGGATTTGAACCCTCAGCAAGTCCCCGCAAGATCCGGGTGACCCGCACAAACTGCGGAAGATCAGCGTTTCTCGGCAGCTACTCGCTCACCCCGGGCCGACTCGTTCGCGGACAAGTGCTGAGTTTTCGCTGACCACCGGCACGCGCCAACTCGCTTGCCGCTGCGGCGAACCGATGCCGAACGGATCGTCGTTGACCGTCTCGTCGTCACTCATCGCCCCCTGATGCAGGAATGCCGCCGAGTCACAATAGGCTTCGGCGGCATCTAACCTGGTCCGCGAGCCGCGGGAGCCTTGACGGTGACGGCAGCACAGCGTGCGGCGGTGGCTACGACAGGGAGCCGTCAGGCTCCCGCTCGCGCTCAGACCCACTCCCAGGCAGCCCGAGAGCGCCGACTCGAGGCCATCTCAGGGAGTAAGGGTCTTAGGTCCTGGGTCCTGGGTCCTGGGTCCTAGGTCAACATGCTCGCTAGTTCCTTCAGGTGTGCTTCCCGAACCGTGGCAGAGATGAGCACTTACGATCCCCTCACCCCTCGCCTGGCGGGGTCGCTTGCGTGAGCAAGGCGATGGGCGAGACGAGGCGTTGCACGTGCGGGGCTCCGATGCGCAAACCGGAACTCGAGAACCTCAATAACCGATGCGGCGGCGGTACTCACGTTCGGCTGGCGGCGTAGATGTATTGGCTCCGGACACACCGCCCACGTGCTCGCCGTCACCCCACTCATCGTCGTCGAACACAACCGGTCGGCGTCGCACTCCAAGAACGCTTGCCCCTTCAGTCGCCGCGAAGGCGCAACGAGGTGTCCGCCGAGCGTCGAGGGATCTCCCCGTGCTCTGGCTGCACAGAGCGACGGCTGAGCCGTTAGAACGCCGACTCGCCGCCGTCCGACGCCAGGAGCGCCCCGCTCACGTTCACGCCATCGTCGCTGAGGAGGAAGGTGATCGAAGCTGCCAGGTGCTCCGGCAGCGCGATGGGCACGGGGACAGCGAAGCTGCGGACCCGTTCTGGGCCCAGGCCGCTCGCGATGGACGGGCGCATGCCGGTCAGTGTGCCGCCGGGTGCGACGGTGTTGACACGAATGCCTGAGGGCTCATACATGAATGCCATGCTTCGGGTCACACCAACGACCGCGTGCTTCGAAGCCGTGTACGCCAGTCCCGCAGACGAGCCGCGGAATGCGGCTTCGGAGGCGACGTTCACGATGCTCCCCTCGCCCGCTTCGAGCATGAGGGGGACGACCGCTCGCGTCAGCCGCACGAGCCCGAACACGTTGACGGCGAACACGCGCTCGAGCATCTCGTCGCTCACCTCGTGGATCGCGCTGAAGTCGTCAGCGAGGCCGGCGACGTTCGCGAGGCCGTCCACGCGACCTTCGGTCGCCTCGATGATCCGAGCGACAGCCGCTGCGTCGGTGATGTCGGCGTTGACAGGCCGAATCGCGCCCTCCGGCATCTCGTTGCTCAGCTGAACGAGGCGTTCCTCTGACAAGTCAACCGCCACGACGACGCCACCCTCAAGAGCAACGCGAGACGCGACCGCGCGTCCAATGCCGGAAGCCGCGCCGGTGACGACGACGGTGCGGCCGCCGAAGCGCCCGGGCACGGTGAGCGCCTGCCGGGCATCGCGCTCAGGCACCTCCGTGCCGGCGTCACCCAACTGCGCGACCAGACCGCCCGCCACGCCATCCGCGTCGGGTGCCCCCGTCGCAGCCAGCATGCGCGATAGCGGAAGGTTGCGCAGAGTGTTGAGGGTCGCGCTATCCATGCCGGCGCGCTGGGCGAATGCTTCGAGGATGCGCGAACCAGTGGGGTGTCGCGCCCACGAGCCGATGGTGCTCTCGGTAGAGAGCTTCTGGTCTGGGTATGTAGTCATGATTGTTCCTTTCCGAGGGTGGGGGTCCGGCGGCGAAACGGGCCGTCCGGGTGATCAAGCCGCGAACGGGGCGGCAAGGCAGTCGTCGATGCAATCGCGCAGGGCGTCGAGCGCGAGGTCGAAGGGTGCGACCATGACGTCCCGCGGCCCGAGAGCCTCGATCAGGGAGCGGGCTGCTTGCACCGCACTGGCCCGGATCTCGAAGACCACGACCGAGTCGCCTCGGCGCAGTGCCGTCCCGAAGCGCGTGAGTTCCGCGGAAGGAACCCCGAACTCCCGTGAGGGATCCGCGGTGGCGTCAGTGCCGCACTGGACGAGTCGGAGGGGAGCGCCGGTCGGGCCGAGGGCGCCGCTGACGAGCGCTCCGCGCCCGGATGACCAACGGACAGCCGCTCCGCGGTGCGGCGTACCGTCGGTGACGACATCCCCGAGCGCAGCAACACCCATCACATGATGATGTGTGGCGGCCACTGCTCCAGCGGCGCGCGCTGCGCCGAGGCGGTCTTCGAAGGCGGCAGCGATGATGAGGCTGGTGGGAGTTTCCAAGGTGCTTCTCCTTCGGAGTTCGACGAATGATGCGGTGTGATCCATGCTGATGTGAACATTGCGTTGGGGCGTCATCCGCCTGCGCCGACACTTCTCGTTCATACGCAGTAGCCGGCGCGTCGATGCGATCAATGGCCCAGAACGAGCACCATGACCGCGACGAGGCCAGCCCCGGCGAGCACCGCGATGGATGTGAGCTGCTGCCGCCATGACAGCTGTGTGCGTCGGGCGGCGATGAGCACGAGCAGCACGAGCGCGAAGAAGTAGAGGGTGATGGCGATGAGCAGCGCGTCGCCGACCTGGAGCAGGCCGAGCGTCGCGGCGGTGAGCACGACGAGGGGCAGCGCGGCCGAGGTGAGTGCTCCGATCGCGATGCGCAGCATCCGCGCCAGGTCCCGTGGCGCCGGATACGTGCCATGACCCACCTGGTGCGCGATCACCTCCGCGACGACGCCCGCGCCGGTGATGCCGATAACGCCCGCGGCGAGCGTGACCATCGCATCGGCGGGCGCGTGGTGACCGTCGAGCGTGAGGGTGGTGACGATCGCGAGCCCGGTGAGCGTCGCATACACGCGCTCCTTGAGCGCAGCGGCGCGGTAGGGGGAGGGTCGAGTGCCGAAGGTCCTGCGGAACGCGTCACGCAGGCGCGCACCGATCGACGCGGAGCCGGTGGTGATGGGAGCGGTGCTCACCCGCGGACCAGTGTCGTGCGCTGGATGACGGTGGCTCCCCAGTCGAGCCAGGAGCAGCCGCGGGGGCCGCGCTCATCGGGGCGAGTCGTTTCGTGCATGGAGGCTCCTGTGTGTCGCTCATCGTCTGACATCTTCAGTCTCGCGAGCATGGCCGCGGCGCTCGTCGTCTGAGCAGGGCATCGTGCGTACTGCACCCGCAGTACGTGCGAGGACTCAGGCGAGCCCGGCTCGGTGCGCGAACGCGATCAGCTGCGCACGATCGCGCGCGCCCACCTTCGCCATCGCCCTGTTGACGTGCGTCTTCACGGTGTAGGGCGAGAGGAACAGCTGACCGGCGATCTCCTCGTTCGAGTCGCCGCTGACGACGCTTCGCACGATTTCGTGCTCCCGGACCGTCAGCGCCTGGAAGCGTGCGAGCATCTCCGCGTCGGCGGACGCCGGCTTCGTCGTGGCGACGTGATCGATGAGCGACGCCGCGACAGAGGCTGAGAGCGCTCCGCCCCCGGCGACGACGGACCGCACGGCCTGGGCCAGCTCCTCAGGTCCGGATGCCTTGTTCAAGAACCCGCTCGCACCCGCGCGCAGCGCCGCGAAGATGTTCTGATCGTCGTCGAAGGTCGTGAGCACGACGACGTACGGCCGGCCGTCCGATCGCTGCTCCTTGATGCGTCGCGTCGTCTCGACGCCATCGATGCCGGGCATGCGGATGTCCATGAGGATCACGTCGGGGTCGAGTGTGTCGAGCTCTCGCAGGGCGGAGAAGCCGTCTGGCGCTGCTCCCACGACCTCGATGTCGGGGAACGAGTCGAGCACGGCGGTCAGCCCGATGCGGATCATGTCCTGGTCGTCGCAGATCATGACGCGGATCATGCGACAGCCCTCCCATCCATTCGAACTACCGCTGTGACGCGGAACACGTGCGCGTCCTGCTCAACCTCGAGCCGGCCTCCGACCGTCTCCAGCCGCTCGCCCAAGCCCCGCAGCCCGTAACCGCTCCCCTGCTGCGGCAGCGTGCCGTCGCCTACGGGATTCTCGACCCTAAGCGTCAACTTGGGCGCACGGACCTGGAGCGCGATACGGGCGGTCCCATCACCGTAGCGATGCGCGTTGGTCAGCATCTCCTGCAGAGCCCGATAGACAGTCGCGCTCACGCCGTCTTCAATGTCAACATGCAACTCATCGATCGAGGAGTCCACGCGGAGTCCAATCGCTCGGTAGGTCGCCAAGAGGTCCCCGAGGCGGTCCACGCTCGGCACGGGAGCGTTCACGTCGTCGAAGACATCTCCATCTCGCCGCAGCACCTTCAGGATGCGCTGACTCTCCTGCAATATCGACCGCACGCCTAGCCTCGCGTCGACCAGAGACTTCTGGCTACGTTCCGAGCCCGCCGGAAGAGCTACCTCAGCCATGCTGATGTGCATGTTCACCACAGCAACCTGGTGGCCCACGAGGTCGTGCAGGTCGCGAGCGATGCGAAGTCTCTCTGCAGTGAGGCGTGCGGCCGCCTCCAGCTCCCGGCTGTGCACGGCATCTGTCGCCCGTTCCTCGACGGACTTCAAGAATCGAATGTGCTCGCGAATGCCGCTCCCGGTCGCGGCCGCCGCATATGTGACAGCGAGCGCGGCCAAGGCGGACGGATTCGCGAAGCCATTGTGTCCGGGAAGCACCACCGAGACGTACGCGACTGCAGCCCCAAGTGGCGCAAGGACACGCCCCCGGCCGCCACGCAGGGCGATGAGGAAGACGCCCATCGCGAGGATGCTCCAGGTCACCACGACGCCTCGCTGCAAGAGCGCTGCGAGCAGAGGTGCGACGAGGAGCACGGCCGTGCCCCAGTGAGGCCTCTTCCAGGCGAGGGCCGCTCCGGCTGCAGCCATCATCGGCAGAAGTGCCCCGGCGAACGTCACGAGCAACGCGCGGTCCTCATTCGTTACCGGCGGCTGGAACCACCGGAAGAACTCCACGCCAGCGCCGGTGATCGCAGCCACTCCGATCACCCCGAGCAACGAGCGCTCGAGGACCCGCATCGAGCGCAGCCCGAAGGGATGGCGGATACCCGCGGGAACGAACGGAGAAAGGGAGAGCACACCTGATTGTGGTGCTGCGTGGGACCGCCTGCGTACTCCGCCCGCAGTAGTTGCACTCAACGACGACGTGCTCAGGCTCGCAAGCCTCCTACTCTCGGCCTCTGCCCGCTCATCACCACCACATCGGCTCGACGCACCGGCTGCTCTCCTCGTCTTCTTCCCGCGACCACTACTGCAAATAGACGACGAAGCGTCATCCTCGCGGACCAGGCGATCGAAAGGGGCCCCGGCAACGATGGAGTCAACGAAGCCCACGGAAACGATCGGGCAGAACTAGGAGTCATGACATGACCAAGCACGCCACCTCCCACGAGATCCTCGCCGCCACCTTCGGCACCCCTGACGGCGCTGCTCGCGCCGCTGGGGCGGTCGCGTCATCGCACCCCGAGGAGGTCGCCAACACCGCCGTCGTCTACGTCAAGCCGGACGGCACCCCGAAGTTCTTCGAGTCGAAGGACTGGGGATCCGGTCGAGGCGCCCTCGTCGGCGGCGCCATCGGACTCATCGGCGGCCCCCTGACGGCTCTCGCCGGCGGCGCCATCGGCGTCCTCGCCGCCAAGCTGCGCGACCAGGGATTCCCCGACGCCGAGCTGAAGCGACTTGGCGCCGACCTCGGTCCCGACCAGTCTGCCGTGGTCTTCGAGATCATGACTGACGGTGTGCCCAGCGCGACGGGCATCCTCGAATCGCTCGGCGCAAGCCAGATCGTCACTCAGCCTGTCGGTGCTGACGTGGCCGCTCTGTTCGACCGGGACGCGATCGTCTAGTCCCCCGCCCGCCGTGCTTGCCGTCGGCGGCGCGATAGCGACTCTGGTCGCTACC
>NZ_JAPSHY010000012.1 GCF_031179285.1 Microbacterium sp.
TCTTCCATGACCCGCGCGGTCGCCGCGATCTCGGCGGACTGACCTCGTTCAGTCCGCCCAGGCGCGCAGTCGTTCCAGACCCCAGGTCGTCACGATCCGCGACGCGGGCACCCCGGCCTGTTCCGCCCGCTCGGCGCCGTGATCCAGCAGTGACAGCTGCCCCGGCGCGTGCGCATCCGAGTCGATCGAGAACAGGCATCCGGCATCGAGCGCGATGGCTATGAGCTCATCGGGCGGATCCTGTCTTTCGGGCCGGGAGTTGATCTCCACCGCCACGCCGTTCGCTGCACACGCGGCGAACACGGCTTCGGCGTCGAACTCCGACGCCGGCCTGGTGCCGCGACTGCCCTCCACGAGACGGCCGGTGCAATGGCCGAGCACGTTCACCCGCGGGTCGGAGACCGCAGCGATCATCCTCGCGGTCATCGCCTTCGCGTCCATGCGCAACTTGGAATGAACGGAGGCCACGACGATGTCGAGCTCGCGGAGCAGGTCGTCCTCCTGGTCCAGCGTGCCGTCCTCCAGGATGTCGACCTCGATGCCCGCGAGCAGCGTGAAGCCGTCTCCCGACTGCGCCCGCACGAGCGGGATCTGCTCGCGCAGTCGCTCCGCCGACAGTCCGCGGGCGACGCGAAGGCGCGGTGAGTGGTCGGTGATGGCCTGATACTCGTGTCCGAGCGTCCGCGCCGCCTTCGCCATCACCTCGATCGACGTCGTCCCGTCCGACCACTCGGTGTGCGCGTGAAGGTCACCGCGCAGCTTGGCCCGCAGAGCCGAGACCCGTTCCGGCTCCACGTCGCCGCGCAGCTCGACGAGGTAGTCGGGCACCTGTCCGGATTGCGCCTGCCGGATGACCGCGAAGGTGGACTCCCCGATGCCCTTGCTGGCACGCAGTCGCACCGGGTCTTCACGCACCTCGTCATCGAGCGCCTGGAGCGTCGCCGCCGCCTGACGGAACGCCTTCGCCCGGTACCGCGACGCGCGCTCGCGCTCCAGCAGAGAGGCGATCTCGAGCAGCGCGTCGACGGGATCCACAGTGCCTCCTATGCCGTCGCCAGCTCGCGCGAGACGGCCACCCATTCATCCAGCTTCGCCGCCGCGCGGCCGTCGTCGACAGCCCGCGCGGCGCGGTCGTATCCCTCGCGGAGGCGCTCGAGGATGGGACGCTGCACCTGCGTGGCATCCTGAGACAGTTCGAAGGCGACGATCCCAGCGGCAGCGTTCAGGAGGACGATGTCGCGCACCGGGCCGGCCTCTCCGGAGAGCGTGCGCCGCAGCACCTCGGCATTGTGCTCCGGGGTGCCGCCGACGAGGTCGGCGAGATCGGCGAGCGGGATGCCGAGATCGCGTGGATCGAGGTCGTGCTCGTGGATGTCGCCGCGCGTCACCTCCCAGATGCGGCTGTGCCCCGTGGTGGTGAGCTCGTCGAGACCGTCGTCGCCGCGGAACACGAGAGCGGTCGCGCCCCGGGTCCGGAACACCCCGGTGATCAGGGGCACGCGCTCGAGGTGCGCGACACCGACCGCGTTGGCTTCGGCTCTCGCCGGGTTGCAGAGCGGACCGAGCATGTTGAACACGGTGGGAACTCCGAGTTCGGCGCGCACGGCGCCGGCGTGCCGGAAGCCGGGGTGGAACGCCGCCGCCCAGGCGAAGGTGATCCCCGTCCGGTCGAGCACGGCCGCGACCGCGGCGGGATCGAGCGACAGCTCGAGGCCCAGGGCTCCGAGCACGTCCGACGATCCGGATGCGGAGCTCGCGGCCCGGTTACCGTGCTTCACGACGGGGATGCCCGAAGCGCCGATGATGATCGCGGCGGTCGTCGAGACGTTCACCGTGCCGATCCGGTCGCCGCCGGTGCCGACGATGTCCAGCACGTCGGGCGACACGGGCAACGGGACGGCTGCTTCGAGGATCGCATCGCGGAAGCCGACGATCTCGTCGATGGTCTCGCCCTTGGCACGAAGCGCGACGAGGAATCCCGCGAGCTGCGCCTCGGAGAGCTTGCCCTGCATGACCTGTCGCATCGCCCATGTCGACTCCCACACGCTGAGGTCGCGCCGCTCCAGCAGAGAGGTGAGCACGTCGGACCAGGTCAGCGAATCAGCCATGTGTGCGATCCTATCGGCGCCGGTTGCGGCGCCCGCCCGGATGGCCGCCGGCGGCCGGCCCCGGTTTCGCGGTGATCCAAGGCGGATTCGCAGCCACTTCTTAGGGTCCCCTAAGCGGAAGACACCCGGATCGCGGGCCTCCGGTGCGAGAATCACCCCTCGAGATCGGCCATAATGGAAGAGTGACGACCTCAGCGACGTATGCCCAGGCGGCGAGAACGATCAAGCGGCCCAACCCGGTAGCTGTCGGCACCATCGTGTGGCTCGGCAGCGAGGTGATGTTCTTCGCGGGACTGTTCGCGATCTACTTCACTCTCCGCAGCACGTCGCCCGAGTTGTGGGCGGAGCGCACAGAGCTGCTGAACGTCCCGTTCGCGGCGATCAACACCGCGATCCTGGTGCTCTCCTCCTTCACATGCCAGATGGGTGTCTTCGCCGCTGAGCGCCTGCAGCCGTACACCAACAAGAAGCGCGGCATGCTCGGCTGGGGCATGGTGGAGTGGTTCTTCCTCACCTTCGCACTCGGCGCGATCTTCGTCTCCGGTCAGGTATGGGAGTACGCGCAGCTCGTCGCCGAGGGTCTGCCGATCAGCGCCGACTCGTACGCGTCAGCGTTCTACCTCACCACCGGCTTCCACGCACTGCACGTCACCGGCGGGCTCATCGCGTTCCTGCTCGTCATCGGCCGCGCTTACGCCGTCAAGAACTTCACGCACAAGGAGGCGACCTCCTCGATCGTGGTGTCTTACTACTGGCACTTCGTCGACGTCGTCTGGATCGTGCTGTTCCTCGTTATCTACTTCCTGAAATAAGAGCGGAGCTGATCCCCGAGATGGCACGAGAGAAGAAGCGCCGCTCCAGCGGTCGTCGCAGCCCGTTTGCTGCGGCCGCACTCATCGGAGCAGGCCTGATGATCACCGGCGCCGTGTACGCCGGTGCGTCCGCCGCATTCGCGGCCACGGACACGCAGGCGTCGGCATCCACCCAGCTGACGGTGGAGGACGGCGAGAAGCTGTTCACCGCGAACTGCGCGACGTGCCACGGCCTCGACCTGCAGGGCACGCCGAACGGCCCGAGCCTCTACGGCGTCGGCGAGCTGGCGACGGAGTTCCAGGTGGCCACCGGCCGGATGCCCCTTCAAGCGCAGGGACCCCAGGCACCGCAGAAGGAGCCGCAGTTCACTCAGGAGCAGATCGAGGCGATGGCGGCGTACGTCCAGTCGATCGCGCCCGGTCCCACCTACCCGGACGCCCACCTGCTCGACGGAGAGGGCGACGTCTCGAAGGGTGCGGAGCTGTTCCGCGTCAACTGCGCGATGTGCCACAACGTCGCCGCAGCAGGAGGTGCGCTCACCGAGGGGAAGTACGCGCCAGGCCTGGCCGACACCAGCGCGCTGCACATGTACGCCGCGATGGTGACCGGGCCCCAGAACATGCCCGTCTTCGGCGACATGAACCTGTCTGACGAGGACAAGCGCGACATCATCTCGGCGCTGCTGTTCCAGCAGGAGTCCGTGCAGGTCGGCGGTGCTTCGCTCGGCTCCCTCGGACCGGTCTCCGAGGGTCTGTTCATCTGGATCTTCGGCATCGGCGCACTGGTCGCCATCACCGTGTGGATCACGGCGAAGTCCAACTGACGCTTATTCATCGAAGAGGAACGTACGAGGAGCACCATGGCACACGACGACGACTCGCAGGCTCTTGACAGGGCCTACCAGCCCTCTCCGGGGCTGGGTGTCGCAGTCAGCGACCCCGTGCGCAATCCTGGACTGCCGCCGCACCGCGAGCGGATCACCGACAAGGATCCGCGCGCCGAGAAGAACGCCGCCCGCACCGTCTACTCGCTGTTCTACCTGTCGCTCGCCGGCAGCATCTGGGCGGTCGCCGCCTACATGCTGTTCCCGATCGAGAGCGGCGCTCTCATCGACATCCGCAACAACAACCTCTTCATTGGACTCGGCATCGCCCTCGCGCTGCTGGCACTGGGCATCGGCGCGATCCACTGGGCGAAGGCCCTGATGTCCGACAAGGAGTTCGTCGAGCACCGCCACCCCACGCGCGGCAAGGACTCGACGCGCGAGGCCGCCGTCAAGGCGTTCGCCGACGCCAACGAAGAATCCGGATTCGGTCGTCGTGCGATGATCCGCAACTCGCTGTTCGCAGCGATCGTCGCCTCGATCGTGCCCGGTGTGATTCTCTTCCGCGGACTGGCACCTCACTCCTCGGCGGAGAACCCGACGGCGGGCGATCCCGTCGCGCTGCTCAAGCACACGATGTGGGACAAGGGCATGCGTCTCGCGCGCGACCCTGACGGCACCCCGATCCGCGCGGCGGACGTCACGCTGGGCTCGGCCTTCCACGTCATCCCCGAAGAGCTCGCCGAGGTCAGCCACCATGACGGTTACCTCGAGGAGAAGGCCAAGGCGATCGTGCTCCTCATGCGTCTGCGCCCCGAGCAGCTCATCGAGTCCGAAGAGCGCAAGGACTGGTCGTACGACGGCATCGTCGCGTACTCCAAGGTCTGCACTCACGTCGGCTGCCCGGTCGCTCTGTACGAACAGCAGACGCACCACCTGCTCTGCCCGTGCCACCAGTCGCAGTTCGACGTCACCGACCACGCCAAGGTCATCTTCGGCCCGGCCGCCCGGCCGCTGCCGCAGCTGCCGATCACGATCGACGACGAGGGCTACCTCATCGCACGCAGCGATTTCACCGAGCCCGTCGGCCCGAGCTTCTGGGAGCGCCATTGAGCACCGCAACGCTGTCCAAAGAGGACAATGACACCAAGGCACCGCTCGGCGGTCGCTTCGTCGGCGCTGCGTCGAACTACATCGATGAGCGCACCAGCCTCTCCGGGTTCGTCAAAGAGCTCGGTCGCAAGATCTTCCCCGACCACTGGTCGTTCATGCTCGGCGAGATCGCGCTGTGGAGCTTCGTGGTCGTGTTCCTCTCGGGAACCTTCCTGACGTTCTTCTTCCAGGCGTCGATGGTCGAGACCCACTACACGGGTGCATACGCCCCGATGCGGGGCATCGAGATGTCGGCAGCGCTCGAGTCGTCGCTGCACATCTCATTCGACCTGCGCGGCGGACTCCTGGTCCGCCAGATCCACCACTGGGCGGCACTGGTGTTCATCGCCGGCATCGGCGTGCACATGCTGCGGGTGTTCTTCACCGGCGCGTTCCGCAAGCCGCGAGAGCTGAACTGGGTGATCGGCTTCGTGCTGTTCATCCTGGCGATGGCCGAGGGCTTCACCGGCTACTCCCTTCCCGACGACCTGCTCTCGGGTAACGGGCTTCGGATCATCGACGGCATGGTGAAGGGTCTGCCGCTGATCGGCACCTGGACGTCGTTCCTGCTGTTCGGCGGCGAGTTCCCGGGCACCGACATCGTCGGCCGTCTCTACACGCTGCACATCCTGCTGCTGCCCCTGCTGGTGATCGGGCTGATCGTCGTGCACCTGATGCTGATGGTGATCAACAAGCACACGCAGTTCGCCGGCCCCGGTCGCACCAACGACAACGTCGTCGGATACCCGATGATGCCCGTCTACATGTCGAAGATGGGCGGCTACCTGTTCATCGTGTTCGGCGTGATCGTCCTCGTCGCGACCTTCTTCCAGATCAACCCGATCTGGAACTACGGGCCCTACGATCCGTCGCCCGTCTCGGCCGGCACGCAACCGGACTGGTACATCGGTTTCGCTGACGGCGCGCTGCGATTGGCCCCGTCGAACTGGGACATCGTGTTCCTGGGCTACACGTGGTCCT
This sequence comes from Microbacterium sp., assembly GCF_031179285.1. Taxonomy (GTDB): domain Bacteria; phylum Actinomycetota; class Actinomycetes; order Actinomycetales; family Microbacteriaceae; genus Microbacterium. Next base: position 5,878 of record NZ_JAPSHY010000012.1, read on the forward strand.
TCGGCATCCTGGCACCGGTCGCAATTCTGGGCCTGTTCATCGTCGTCGTCGCGATCTACCCCTTCCTCGAGGCGTGGATCACGGGTGACAAGCGCGAGCACCACATCGCCCAGCGTCCGCGCAACGCGGCGACGCGCACAGCGATCGGCACCGCCGGCGTCATCTTCTACGCCGTGCTGTGGGCGGCGGCATCCTCCGACCTCATCGCGACGCACTTCTCGTTGACCATGGAGGGCGTGATCCACTCCCTGCAGGCGCTGCTGATCATCGGACCGGTGCTCGGATACTTCGTGACGAAGCGCATCTGCCTCGCACTGCAGAAGAAGGACCGCGAGATCGTTCTTCACGGGTACGAGTCCGGGCGCATCGTCCGCCTCCCGGGCGGCGAGTACATCGAGGTGCACCAGCCGGTCGACGTGTACGACCGCTGGAAGCTGATCGACGTGGATGAGTATCAGCCGCTCGTGGTCCGCCCGAACGCCAAGGGACGCATCCCGTGGACCGAGAACGTCCGCTCGGCGATCTCCCGCTGGTTCTACGAGGACCGTCTCACCCCGCTCACCCAGGCGGAGATCGAGGCCGCGGATGCCCACCAGCACCATGTGCTCGCGGGCACCGAGGAGGCAGAGACGGCCGAGATCCAGAGCGCTCACGAGCGCGCCGGGTTCCCGGACGCGCCGCTCGTGGCGACCGAGGATCACGTCGGTGAAACGGCCAACACGCCCAGCACGGTCATCGCGACCGAGCCTGCCGAGAAGCCCTCGAAGAAGAAGAAGTCCGAGGACGGCGAGTAGCCGCCACTCCCCACGAGGGCCCGTCGAAGCGGTGATGGGGCCCTCGTGCGTTGCACCGAGGCCGTTCGACAGAAAGGAGCGGCGCCATGACCGCCACCCACGACGGAGGGCGCGCCGGTGAGGAGAGCCGCGGCGGCATGGCGATCCGCGCCGCGCGGCCGTCCGAACTGACCCGTCTCGAACAGATCGAGCGGGCAGCTGACGAGCTGCTCGTCGAACGCTTCGGCGCGAAGGAATGGCCTCCGCCCGCCACCGCCGCCGAGCGTGCGGCGCTGCCCGGCTTCATCCTCGTCATCGAATTCGCCGACACCGCACGCCCCGTCGTCGGCTTCGTACACGTGCTCGAGATCAATGGGCATGCGCATCTGGAGCAGCTTTCCGTTTTACCCGACCACGGGCGGAAGGGCTACGGACGGATGCTGGTCACCGCGGCGAAGCACGAGGCGCGGCGTCGAGGGTATCGGGCGATCACCCTGCGGACATACCGCGACGTGCCGTGGAACGCTCCGTTCTACGCGTCGTGCGGCTTCCGGGTCAGCACCCCGTCGACGCCGTTTCTGAGCGGGCTGGTGGACGTCGAAGCGCGGCTGGGTCTGGAACGGTACGGTCGACGAGTCCACATGACAGCCGAGCTCTGATCCGATCAGTCGCGGCGAACGTGCGCGTTCGAATGGCGGAATTCCGAGCATCCGCGACCGACACACGCGCGACGCGGATCGACGTCGTCCATATGCTGACACCATGATCGATCGCGCAGACTTCTTCGCCGCCAAGCTCGCATCCGAGACCGATCCCAGCGATGTGCATGCCGCCCGCAGGGCAGGCGAAGACATCGTGGTCGTCGATGTCCGCTCGGACGAGGCGTGGGCGCAGGGTCGGGTCGCCGGCGCCATTCACATGCACTACAGCGAGATCGCGACGCGTGCTGCTCCCGAGATCCCGGCCGACGCGCGAGTCATCGTGTACTGCTGGAGTCCCGGATGCAACGCCGGCGCCAAAGGGGCCCTGGAGTTCGCCAAGCTCGGCTACGACGTGCGTGAGATGATCGGCGGCTTCGAGTACTGGGCGCGCGAGGGCTACCCGGTGGAAGACGCCGACGGTGTGCACCACCGCCCCATCGACCCCCTCACGGGTGTGCCCCGCCTTCGTACGCGCGCCTGAGACGAGGCGAGGGCGGGCACAAGACCGCCGCACCCTTGTTGACGCACCACAGGGAGTGTGAGTCACCACGCCACACGTGACGTCTCACGACGCCTGTCCGGGTTCACGCCCGAAGAGATGTATCGAACGGGAACCGAAGCTCTCCACGCTGCGCCCACGTCGAAGGCCCCCGGAAATCCAGGGGCCTTCGACGTGATGAATGAGATCAGCGGGCGAAGTGGCCGCGATAGTACTCGTAGACCCACCCGATGATCGCGACGACGAAGATCGCGAGTCCGATCGGAAGGAGGAACTGTCCGACGGCGAGACCGACGACGAACACCGCAGCAGAGCCCGCCAGCACGATGGGCCACCAGGACCAGGGGCTGAACTCACCGAGCTCCGGGTCACCGTCGTCGATGTCTGCCGTCAGGATGTCTTCCGGCAGCTCGCCGCCCTGCGCCCGGTGGGTGCGGTCGAGGTAGAACGCGACCATCGCGCCCATGAACGCCGCGAAGAACAGCGCGACAGTACCCACCCACTCGATACGGTTGACGATCTCGAGGTGCTGGTTGGTGAGGATGCTCCACCCGGTGTAGACCACACCGACGAGCGCGAAGAAGGCGGTGAGCACCCACCAGAGAATGACGTTGTCGCGCATGGCTCAGTGGACCTCTCGTTCGCCGGCGTATGCGGGCTCGGGGACGGGGAACGCCTGCTCCGCTGCCTCCGGGTGATTCAGATCGAACGCCGGACGCTCACTGCGGATGCGCGGGATCGAGGTGAAGTTGTGCCGCGGCGGCGGGCAGCTCGTGGCCCACTCGAGCGATGCCCCGTAGCCCCAGGGGTCGTTGACCATGACCTTGGGGGCCTTGCGGGCGGTGATCCACACGTTGAGGAAGAACGGCAGCATCGAGGCTCCGAGGATGATCGCGCCGATCGTGGAGACCTGGTTCTGCCAGGTCCAGCCGTCGGCCGCCGAGTAGTCCGCGTAGCGGCGGACCATGCCGTCGACACCGAGCCAGTGCTGGATGAGGAACGTCATGTGGAAGCCGATGAACAGCATCCAGAAGTGGACGTAGCCGAGGCGCTCGTTGAGCATGCGTCCGGTCCACTTCGGCCACCAGAAGTAGAAGCCGGCGAACATGGCGAAGACCACGGTGCCGAAGACGACGTAGTGGAAGTGGGCGACGACGAAGTACGAGTCGCTCAGGTGGAAGTCCAGCGGCGGAGCCGCGAGGATGATGCCGGTCAGACCACCGAAGACGAACGACACGAGGAATCCGAGCGAGAACACCATCGGCGTTTCGAAGGTGACCGATCCACGCCACATCGTGCCGATCCAGTTGAAGATCTTCACGCCCGTCGGCACCGCGATCAGCATCGTCATGAGCGCGAAGAACGGCAGCAGCACGGAGCCGGTCACGTACATGTGATGTGCCCACACGGCGACCGACAGAGCAGCGATCGCGATCGTCGCGTAGACGAGCGTCTTGTATCCGAAGATCGGCTTGCGGCTGAACACCGGGAAGATCTCCGAGACGATGCCGAAGAACGGCAGCGCGATGATGTACACCTCGGGGTGCCCGAAGAACCAGAACAGGTGCTGCCACAGGAGCACGCCGCCATTGGCCGGGTCGTAGATGTGCGCGCCGAGGATGCGGTCGGCAGCGGCGGCGAAGATCGCCGCGGCCAGCACCGGGAAGGCCATGAGGACCAGGAGGCTCGTGACGAGCGTGTTCCACGAGAAGATCGGCATGCGCCACATCGTCATGCCGGGGGCGCGCATCGTGATGATGGTCGTGATGAAGTTCACGGCACCGAGGATCGTTCCGAAACCGGAGATGCCGAGGCCGACCATCCAGAGGTTCCCGCCGGCGCCGGGAGTGAACGTCGCGTTGGCGAGGGGCTGATAGGCGAACCAGCCGAAGGAAGCGGCTCCCTGCGGGGTGAGGAAGCCTGCGACAGCGATCGTGGACCCGAACAGGAACAGCCAGAAGGCGAATGCGTTCAGACGCGGGAACGCCACATCGGGTGCGCCCAGCTGAAGCGGGAGGATGGCGTTGGCGAACCCGGCGAACAGCGGCGTCGCGAACATCAGCAGCATGATCGTGCCGTGCATCGTGAACAGCTGGTTGTACTGCTCCTTGGTCGGGACGATCTGCATCCCGGGGGCGAAGAGTTCCGCACGGATGACGAGCGCCATCACTCCGCCGAGCAGGAAGAACAGCACGGATGCGATCAGGTACATGTACCCGATCGTCTTGTGATCGGTGGATGTGATCCACTTGACGACGATGTTGCCCTTCTGCTCGACGCGCGAGGTGCTCATCAGAGCAGCCTGGCGGGCGGGCAGAGCGGTGGGGCGAGAGCCGTGAGCGTCGAACGACGCGGCGCTGGTCGACATGGTTTACTCAGCCTCTTCCTCGGAGTCGGTCTGGCCCTTCGTTCCGGGGAAGTTGCCGAGACGGTCGTACGCATCGGAGATGTCTCCGGTGTTGCCCTGCTCCTCGAGCGATTCGAGGTAGGCCTCGTACTCAGCCTGCTCCACGACCTTCACGTTGAAGAGCATCATCGAGTGGTACTCACCGCAGAGCTCGGCGCATTTGCCCTGATACTCGCCGACGCGGGTCGGGATGAAGGACCAGGAGTTGTCCTTCCCGATGAACATGTCCTTCTTGTAGAGGAAGTCGATGATCCAGAAGGAGTGGATGACGTCGCGGGACTGAAGGTCGATCGTGACCTTCTGGTCGACGGGAAGCACCAATGTGGGCAGCTGCGCCTCATCGATGTTGCCCTCGGCATCGGGCTGGGCCTGGATGCCCATCGTCCAGACGGCGTCGGAGTTGTCCTCCTCCTCGCCGTTGTACATGAAGTCCCACGCCCACTGCTTGCCGATCGCAGTGATCTCGACGTCGGGGTCATCCCATACCGTCTCGATCGCGCTCTGGTCGCGGGCGGTGAAGAAGAACATCCCGAGCACGAGGATGAGCGGCACGACCGTGTAGAAGATCTCGATCGGCATGTTGTAGCGCATCTGCACGGGCAGGCCGGTCTGGCCCTTGCGGCGGCGATACGCGATCGCCGCCCATGCCATCAGGGCCCACGTGATCACGCCGACCGCAAGCAGGACGATCCAGGAGTTCACCCAGAGCGACGACACGCGCTCGACCTGGTTGGTGGTGGCGGTGCCGCCATCCTCGAAGCCCGGAAGATAGCCGTTGAGCTCGGTGGGAGTACATCCCGCCAGAGCCACGGCTGCCGCCACTCCCAGGGGGAGAGCGGCCCAACGAAGGCGGCGTTTCGAGGGCACGATGCACCTTTCAGATCGCGGACAGGGCACACTCAAGTCTAGGGCAACCTCACACCTGATTCATGCCAAGCGCGCAGGTTGGCGGGTGCCTCGACTCAGTGGAAGCTGTCGCCGCAGGCGCAGCTTCCGGCCGCGTTGGGGTTGTCGATCGTGAAGCCCTGCTCGGAGATCGTGTCCTTGAAATCGATGGATGCGCCGTCGAGATACGGAACGCTCATGTTGTCGACGATGACCTCGACGCCCCCGAAATCGACGGTCTCGTCACCCTCGAGGAACCGCTCGTCGAAGTACAGCTGGTAGATGAGACCCGAGCATCCGCCGGGCTGCACGGCGACGCGAAGTCGCAGATCGTCGCGGCCCTCCTGCTCGAGCAGGTTCTTCACCTTGGTCGCCGCCGCCTCGGTCAGGCTGATGCCGTGGGCGCGGGTGGTCGGTGCTGTCAGTGTGGTGTCGCTCATGTCGCTCCTTGTGACGGGCCGGGCTCGGCGCAGTGCTCTTATCGATTGTACCGTCGCACCTGCGGGAGCGGCGTGTATGGACGCCGCTCCCCTGCGGCATCACCCTGGTTGCGACGTGGCGTTCATCCGCGCGAGCAACAGGGCCTCAGCTGCGACGGCATTTCGGAAGGTCTGCAGGTGCAGCGACTCGTTCGGGCTGTGCGCGCGTGAGTGGGGGTCCTCCACCCCGGTCACGAGGATCTGCGCCGCAGGAAACTCCCTCACGAGATCCGCGATGAACGGGATCGACCCGCCGACGCCGAGATCGACAGGCTCCGCGCCGTAGGCGTCCCTCATCGCATCGCGCGTCATGGAGACGGCCCATCCGCTGGTATCGACGAGGAATCCATCCCCCAGATCAGGGTCGGAGAACGTCACCTCGGCACCGAACGGCGCGTGTTCTCTCAGATGACGCTGGAGCGACTCGTACGCCTCGCTGCCGGTCTGCCCCGGCGCCACCCGAGCGCTGATGACGACGGTCACCTCCGGGAGCAACGTGTTCGACGCCTCGGCGACGCTCGTCGCATCGATTCCGATGATCGTGATCGACGGCTTGTTCCAGATGCGGCTGAGGATCGTCCCCGAACCGATTGGCGTCGTTCCCGGCAGGAGCGCCGCTTCGTCTCGCAGGGTCTGCTCGGTGTACTCGGGCGTCGGAGCGTCGCGCTCGGTCAGGCCTTCGACCGCCACCGATCCGTCCGCGTCCCAGAGGGTCGACAGAAGCCTGACGGTCACCATCATCGCGTCGGGAACCGCTCCCCCGAACATCCCCGAGTGGGACGCGTGATCGAGAGTGCGCACCCGCATCGTGAATCGCGCGTTGCCCCGAAGCGAGACCGTCAGGCCCGGCGTGTGGGAATCCCAGTTGCCGGAGTCCGCCACCACGATCGCATCGGCGCGAAGGGCGTCTCTGTTGTCGGAGAGGAATCGGGCGAACGAGCGGGAACCGTATTCTTCCTCCCCTTCGATGAACATCGAGACCCCGAGATCGAAGTCATCTCCGAGCACCTCGGAGATCGCGCGCAGCGAAGCGATGTGCGCCATGATCCCGGCTTTGTCGTCCGCCGCGCCCCGACCGTAGAGGCGACCGTCGCGAACCGTCGGCTCGAACGGCGGCGTCTCCCAGAGTTCATCGTCGCCGGGGGGCTGCACGTCGTGATGCGCGTACAACAGGATGGTCGGCTTGCCATTGCGCGCAGCGCGCGTTGCGAGCACTGCGGGCTGGCCCTGCTCATCGGTGCCGGGGATCGCCGCACGCAGCACGCGCACCTCATCGAAGACCCCGGTCTGCGTCGCGAGCGCGGCGACCGCGTCTGCGCTGCGCTCCAGTTGCGTCTGGTCGAACGCCGGCCACGCCATCCCGGGGATGCGGACGAGGTCGCCGAGGTCCGCCAGTGCGGCCGGTATCCCGGTCGCGACGGCTTCGATGACGGCCGGATCTTCGGGACGGGGAGAAGCAGGAGAGGTCATGCGAGTAATCTTAAGGTGAACCCCCTGTAGCGAACCGAGGATCCTCGTGGCCAAGACCCCTGTCTCCCCATCGACGAACGATGATGCCGTCCCAGAGACGCCCGCCGTCGGAAAGGGCCGCGCGACGCCGACCCGCGCCGAGCGGGAGGCGGCTCGGCGCCGTCCGCTGGTCGCCAACACCAAGGAGGCGAAGGCAGCCGCTCGCGCCGAGCTCAATGAGCGTCGCGCACGCGCCCAGGCAGGTATGGCCGCGGGCGACGAGCGCTATCTGCCCGTCCGCGACAAGGGCCCGCAGCGCCGCTGGGTGCGCGACTACGTGGATGCCGGATGGCACCCCGCCGAATTCGTGATGGCCGTGATGGTGCTCGTCATCCTCGCATCCCTCGCCCCGGCCAACCTTGCGATCGCCTATTGGGCGTACCTGGTCATGATGGCCTACCTGCTCATCGCCGTCGGAGGCATGATCCTGCTGGGTCTGCGGGTCAAGCGCAAGGCTGCGGCGAAGTTCGGCAAGGAGCGGATGGAGAAGGGGCTCGGCTGGTACGCGGCGATGCGTGCGCTGCAGATGCGCTTCATGCGACTTCCCAAGCCGCAGGTCAAGCGAGGCCAGTACCCCGACTGAGCAGTCAGCACAGAAGAGGCCTCATGCTCGTCGAGCGTGAGGCCGTCCTTCGTTCGGTTCAGCGGCCGACGAGGCCTCTGTTGATCTCGCGGCCCCACAGCGGGCCTCGGTAGAGGAACGCGGTGTACCCCTGCACCAGCGTCGCTCCTGCCGCGAGTCGCTCGTTCACATCGTGTGCTGTCTCCACGCCTCCGACGGCGATGACGCAGAAGTCCTCGGGCACGACCTCGCGCACGACGCGGAGCACCTGGAGAGAACGCTCCTTCAGCGGCGCGCCCGACAGACCGCCGGCGCCTGCCGCCTCGACCTCGGCGTCGGGTGTCTTCAGACCGTCGCGGCTGACAGTGGTGTTGTGGGCGACGATGCCCGCCAGTTGTTCGGCGACGGCCAGCTTCGCGATCGCCGCGATCTCCTCATCGGTGAGATCGGGAGCGATTTTCACCAGCAGCGGGGTCTCCCCTGCAGCGACACGGACCGCGCGGAGCAGTGGCGCGAGTGTCTCCACTGCCTGGAGCCCGCGAAGGCCTGGGGTGTTCGGCGACGAGACATTGACGGCAAGGTAGTCGGCCAGCGGCGCCAATGCGGTGGCGGAGGCGACGTAGTCGGCCGTTGCCTCCTCCACCGCGACCACCCTGCTCTTGCCGATGTTCACGCCGATCACAGCATCCGGTGCACCGCGGCGGAGCTTCGCGAGGCGCCGGGCCGCGGCATCCGCTCCCTCGTTGTTGAAGCCCATCCTGTTGATCACCGCCCGGTCCGCGATCAGCCGGAACAGCCGGGGTTTGGGATTGCCCTCCTGCGGGATCGCCGTCACGGTGCCGACCTCGATGTGTCCGAAGCCGAGCGCCGCCAGCCCGCGCACGCCGACCGCGTTCTTGTCGAAGCCGGCGGCGATGCCCAGAGGCGAAGGGAAGGTCAGTCCGAGCGCTTCCACTCGCAGCGACGGGTCAGGGCGCGTCAGCGCGCGCGTCGCCCAGGAGAACGGCGGCACCCCGAGGACGCGGATCACCGCCATGCCGGCGTGGTGGGCGAACTCGGGATCGAAGCGCGACAGGACGGCGCGGAAGAGCAGCGGATACATCCCTGCCAGGCTACCGCTCGGCGGTCTCGGACTTCGCCTCGTCGGCGCGGAGGTCGTTGATGGCGCTCTCGAAATCGTCGAGTGAGTCGAACGCCTGGTACACGCTGGCGAATCGCAGGTATGCGACCCTGTCGAGGTCGCGGAGCGGTCCGAGGATCGCCAGGCCGATCTCGTTCGTGTCGAGCTGTGAGACTCCAGTCTGACGGACCGCCTCCTCCACTTGCTGCGCGAGGATGGCGAGGTCTGCTTCCGTCACGGGACGCCCCTGACACGCCTTGCGGACGCCGGAGATCACCTTCTCCCGACTGAACGGCTCCATGACCCCCGACCGCTTGATCACGTTTAGGCTCGCGGTCTCGGTGGTCGAGAACCGTCCGCCGCACTCCGGGCACTGGCGGCGACGGCGGATGGAGAGCCCGTCGTCGCTGGTTCGTGAGTCGATCACACGGGAGTCCGGATGACGGCAAAAGGGGCAGTGCATATCCTCTAACCTACGCGGAGAATCGCGCCTCGACGGCTTCGCCGTGGGCGGGGAGGATCTCGGCATTCGCCAGGGCGACCACGCCTTCTCGCACCGCGCTCAGGGCCGCACGATCGTAGGAGATGACCTGCTGAGGGCGCAGGAACGTGTAGGCCCCGAGCCCCGGAGCGTATCGCGCCTGACCTCCGGTGGGAAGAACGTGATTGCTGCCCGCCATGTAGTCGCCGAGGCTCACCGGAGTCTGATCGCCCACGAAGACCGCGCCCGCGCTGATGAAGACGGATGCCGCCTCCTCCGCGTCGCCGAGGTGCAACTCGAGGTGCTCCGGCGCGTACGCGTTGCTGAAGGCGATCGCCATCGCGCGGTCGTCGACCAGCACGATCGCGGACTGGGGACCGTCGAGCGCGGCACGGACCCGGGTGCTGTGCTGTGTGGCCGCCGCCTGCCGCTCGACCTCTTCGGCGACTCGGGCGGCGAGATCTTGCGAATCCGTGACGAGCACGGCCGACGCCTGCTCGTCGTGCTCCGCCTGGCTGATGAGGTCGGCCGCGATGAGGCGCGCATCCGCGTCGGCGTCAGCGACCACGAGGATCTCGGTCGCTCCGGCCTCGGAATCGGTGCCGACGACGCCGGCGACAGCGCGCTTGGCTGAGGCGACGAAGTTGTTGCCGGGACCGGACACGACGTCGACGGGGTCGAGCCCGATGGCGGCGACACCGTGGGCGAAGGCGCCGATGGCTCCCGCTCCGCCCATCGCGTACACCTCTGTCACCCCGAGCAGTCCGGCTGCGGCGAGGATCGTCGGGTGGATCCGTCCGCCCTGGTCGGCCTGCGCGGGAGAGGCGAGCGCGATCTGCTGCACGCCGGCGACCTGAGCCGGGACGACGTTCATGATGACGCTCGAGGGGTAGACCGCTTTGCCCCCGGGGATGTAGACGCCGACGCGGTGCACGGGCTGCCAGCGCTGGGTGATCCTGGCGCCCGCGCCGATCTCGGTGATCTGCGTCGCAGGCACCTGAGCGGCGGAGGCGACGCGCACGCGCCGGATCGCTTCCTGCAGTGCGTTCCTGACTTCCGGGGCGAGAACGTCGAGCGCCTCGGCGATGTGCTCAGCCGGCACCCGGATCGTGTGGCCGCTGACTTCGTCGAATCGTTCGGCCTGATCGCGCAGCGCCTCTTCACCGTGTTCGCGGACGTCGTCGACGAGCCGAGCAGCAATGTCGAGCGCTTCGGCCCGCGCCTGAGCAGCGCGCGGCACGGCCGCGAGCATGTCAGCCGACGAGAGCTCGCGCCCCCGCAGATCGATGGTGCGCACAGTCAGCCCTTCGTGACGTCGGCGATCTCGTGCAGGTAGCCGATGCGGCCGTCGTCGTGACGGACGACATAGGCGCCGCCCCGATCTTCGACGACCAGCGCCCACGCGGTCGGGCCGATACGGAAGACCGGCTCGCCGCGCTCGTCGTGCACATCGCGCTCGGTGGGCGCGAGAATCCAGAACGGCTGCGCAACCGGCGGCGCCTCCCGCGGATTGGTCGCATCGAGATCGGGGTCGTCGGTTTCTGCCACCGGCCCCTGGTCTTCGCCTACGAGAGGTTCGAAGTTCGAGCCGTCTCCCCGCGAGCGACGCGCATACGACGGCACGTACTGGCCGTCCACGGTCGCATTCTCGGTGCCGGTGCCGCCCCGTGAGGCGTGAGCACCCAGTGGGACCTGCGAGGCGAGGTCGGGGCGCGCGATCTCGTCGGTGGCGTGCTCTCCAGCGAGCTCGACATCGAGCACCATCGTGTTCGATCGGTCGGACGGGTAGGTCCCGTCGGCATCCGCCTGCTGCGCCGGGGCGGCCTCAGCCGGCGCGTGCTCCTCAGCCACCGGGCGCGGACGTGGGATCACTGGACGCACAGGATTGGCGTTGCGGTGCGCGAGCGTGACGAGCCGGCCTTGGAAGTCCTCCTTCACGCCCGGGATGATGGGGGCGAACACTGTGAGCGCCACGAGCGCGAGCATCGCGATCAGCTGCACCACCCCGTTCCACGCCAGCGTCCACGCGCCGAACTCGATCGCGCCGGCGACAGCCGTCCAGAGACTGCCGAGCCAGACCGTGGCAGCGACCGAGAAGGCGACCGATGCGAACTGATCGATGCCGAGAGACCCCACCCTCCGGATCCCGTCGGGTGAGAAGCGACGCAGCACCAGCAGGAAGACGGCGACCGTGGGGAGGCCGATCGGCAGGATCCACTGGATCCCCATCGCCCAGATCGACGAATCGCCGGCCAGCGGGAAGAACGAGACGACGAACGCCACCAGCCAGATGCCGACGATGAGAAGCTCGCGAAGCGTGAATCCGAGGATGCCGTACTCCGGCGTGACCTCCTCGTCATAGAGCACGCCGTCGTCGTCGATGAAGGGTTCGCTCTCGGTCTCGGGGGTCTCGGGCTGGTCCGTGCTCATCAGTCGTCCTTTCGTCGCGGTGCGCGGCGGGGGGTCGTTCCGCGCTCCCAACGCGTCCTGATACTACCCGCTCAGCCGAGACACGACGGGCCGAGCAGTGACTTGAGGTCACCGAACAGGTCGGCGGTCACCTTGACCGGCATGGGCACCTCGAACACCTTCGCCGTCGCTCCTCTGTGCACGCGGAGCATGACCTCGGTGTCGCCGGAATGACGGCGGAGCACCTCGGCGAGGTCGTGCATCACTCGCTCGGTGGCGCGCTGTTCGGCGAGCACGAGCGACAGGGGACCAGCCGCATCGAACGAGCCGACATCCGGTGCGAACGCGGATTGCGCGTGGAGGTTCAGCCCGTCGTCGCGGCGCGAGACGCGTCCGCGGACGGCGAGGATCGAATCCTGCTGAAGCGTGTGCTGGAACTCGGTGTAGGTCTTGCCCATGAACATCACGGTGACCTCGCCGTTGAAATCCTCGATGGTGATCATGCCGTAGGGATTGCCGCTCGCCTTCGCCACGCGATGCTGCACGCTGGTCACGAGCCCGGCGACCGTGACCTGGTCGCCGTCCTGCAGATCCTCGGAGTTGTTGAGGTCGTGGATGGAGATCGAGGCGTGCTTGGCGATGGCCACCTCGAGCCCCGCCAGCGGATGATCGGAGACGTAGAGACCGAGCATCTCTCGCTCGAAGGCGAGCTTGTCCTTCTTGGTCCACTCCGGACGGTCGGGCACCTTGGCGGGGGCTTCATGCTCGACACCGTCATACAGGCTGTCGAAGTCGAACCCGATCGCGCCCTGAGCTTCGTTGCGCTTGCGGTCGACGGCGGCCTCTGTCGCATCCTCGTGGATCTCCATGAGGGCTCGCCGGGAGTTGCCCATAGAGTCGAACGCCCCGGCCTTGATGAGCGACTCCACGGTGCGCTTGTTGGCGACGTGGAGCGGCACCCGGTCGAGGAAGTCATGGAACGAGGTGTAGCGCTGCTCTTTGCGAGCCTGGACGATGCCGTCGACGACGTTGCTGCCGACGTTGCGCACAGCGCCGAGCCCGAAACGGATGTCGTCGCCGACGGCGGCGAAGAAGTTGATCGACTCCGACACGTCCGGTGGCAGCACCTTGATGCCCATGCGGCGGCACTCGTTGAGATACAGCGCCATCTTGTCCTTGGAGTCTCCGACGCTCGTGAGCAGAGCCGCCATGTACTCGGCGGGGTAATGCGCTTTGAGGTACGCCGTCCAGTACGAGATCACCCCGTATGCCGCGGAGTGCGCTTTGTTGAATGCGTAGTCGGAGAACGGCAGCAGGATGTCCCAGATCGCCTTCACTGCGCCGTCGGAGTAGCCGTTGGCGTGCATTCCGGCCTGGAAGCCCTCGTACTGCTTGTCGAGCTCGGACTTCTTCTTCTTACCCATCGCGCGCCGGAGGATGTCCGCCTGTCCGAGCGAGAAGCCGGCCACCCGCTGCGCGATGGCCATCACCTGCTCCTGGTAGATGATCAGGCCGTAGGACTCGTCGAGGATGTCGGCGATGGATTCGGAGAGCTCCGGGTGGATCGGGGTGATCTCCTGCAGCCCGTTCTTGCGCAGCGCATAGTTGGTGTGCGAGTTCGCTCCCATGGGACCAGGGCGGTACAGGGCGATGAGGGCGGAGATGTCGCCGAAGTTGTCGGGCTTCATCAGGCGCATCAGCGAGCGCATCGGGCCGCCGTCGAGCTGGAACACGCCGAGCGATTCGCCTCTGGCCAGCAGATCGTAGGCGGGCTGGTCATCGAGCGGGAGCAGTTCGAGGTCGAGGTCTTCGCCGCGGTTCGAGCGGATGTTGTCGAGGGCATCGGAGATGATCGTGAGGTTCCGGAGCCCGAGGAAGTCCATCTTGATCAGCCCGAGAGCCTCGCACGACGGGTAGTCGAACTGGGTGACGATCTGGCCGTCCTGCTCCCGTTTCATGATCGGGATGATGTCGAGCAGCGGCTCCGACGACATGATGACGCCGGCCGCGTGCACGCCCCACTGGCGCTTCAGTCCTTCCAGCCCCAGCGCGCGGTCGAAAACCGTCTTCGCCTCCGGGTCGGTCTCGATGAGCGCTCGGAATTCGCTGGCCTCCTTGTACCGCGGGTGAGCCGAGTCGAACATGCCGTCCAGCGGCATGTCCTTTCCCATCACGGGCGGCGGCATCGCCTTGGTGAGCCGCTCCCCCATGCTGAACGGGAAGCCCAGCACGCGCCCGGCATCCTTCAGCGCCTGCTTGGACTTGATCGTGCCGTACGTGACGATCTGCGCCACGCGCTCCGACCCGTACTTGCGGGTGACGTAGTCGATGACCTCGCCGCGGCGACGGTCGTCGAAGTCGACGTCGAAGTCGGGCATCGACACCCGGTCGGGATTGAGGAACCGCTCGAAGATCAGGCCGTGCTCGAGCGGATCGAGGTCGGTGATCCTCATCGCGTACGCGACCATGGAGCCGGCTCCGGACCCTCGCCCCGGCCCGACGCGGATGCCGTTGTCCTTCGCCCAGTTGATGAAGTCGGCGACGACGAGGAAGTACCCCGGGAATCCCATCTGCAGGATGATCCCGGTCTCGTACTCCGCCTGCTTGCGCACCTTGTCGGGGATGCCGTGGGGGTAGCGGACGTGGAGGCCCTTCTCGACCTCTTTGACCAGCCAGCTGTCTTCGGTCTCGCCGTCGGGAACCGGAAAGCGCGGCATGTAGTTCGCCGAGGTGTTGAACTCGACCTCGCAGCGCTCGGCGATGAGGAGGGTGTTGTCGCACGCCTCCGGGTGGTCGCGGAACATCTGACGCATCTCGGCGGCGGTCTTGATGTAGTAGCCGTCGCCGTCGAACTTGAAGCGGTTCGGGTCGTCGAGCGTGGAACCGGACTGGACGCACAGCAGAGCGGCATGGGCATCGGCCTCATGCTGGTGCGTGTAGTGCGAGTCGTTCGTCGCCACCAGCGGGATGCTGAGATCTTTCGCGAGCCGGAGGAGATCCGTCATCACCCGCCGCTCGATGGACAGCCCGTGGTCCATGATCTCGGCGAAGTAGTTCTCCTTGCCGAAAATGTCCTGGAACTCGGCCGCCGCCGCGCGCGCCGCGTCGTACTGGCCGAGCCTGAGGCGGGTCTGCACCTCACCCGAGGGGCAGCCGGTCGTCGCGATCAGCCCCTTGCCGTAGGTCTGCAGCAGCTCCCGGTCCATGCGGGGCTTGAAGTAGTAGCCCTCCATGCTCGACAGCGAACTGAGCCGGAACAGGTTGTGCATGCCCTCGGTGCTTTGGCTCCACATGGTCATGTGCGTGTAGGCACCCGACCCCGAGACGTCGTCGCTCTTCTGATCCGGAGAACCCCACGCGACACGCGTCTTGTCGCTGCGATGGGTTCCAGGGGTCACATACGCCTCAAGACCGACGATGGGTTTGATGCCCGCCGCCTGCGCGGCCTTGTAGAACTCGAACGCCGCGAAGGTGTTCCCGTGATCGGTCACCGCGATAGCCGGCATCCCGTAGTCGGCGGCCGCCTGGGTCATCGAATTGATCTTCGCCGCACCGTCCAGCATCGAGTATTCGCTGTGCACATGCAGGTGGACGAAGGAGTCGGATGCCATGGGTTCGAGTCTACTTTCGGCATCCGACGTCCGGCGCTCGTCGCTGCGTCACCGGAGGTCGAGCCGCATGAGCACCCGCGGGAATCCGTCGAGCACAGAGCCGGTGTCGGCCGCCTTCTCGAAGCCGGCGCGCTCGAACATCGCGCGCGTGCCGACGTACATCATCGTCGGATTGACCCTGGCTCCCTCGTTGTCGACGGGATAACCCTCGACCGCAGGCGCCCCGCGCTCGCGCGCGTAGCCGACCGCACCGTCGACGAGCGCATGCATCAGCCCATGCTTGCGATAGCCGGGGCGCACCCGGAAGCACCACAGCGACCACACGTCGAGATCGTCGACATGAGGGATGAGGCGGTTCCGGGCGAAGCTGGTGTCACGGCGCGGGTGGAGTGCCGCCCAGCCGACGGGTTCGTCGTCGAGGTATGCGATCACGCCGGGCGGCGGGTCGTGATCACACAGCTCGCGCACGCGGTCGGCGCGGGCCTGGCCGCGCAGCGCCACGTTCTCCTTGCTGCCCAGTCGGTAGCTCAGGCAGAAGCACACATTGGAGGTCGGTTTCTTCGGCCCGACCAGGGTCGCGACGTCATCGAACACAGTCGCCGGACGCACCTCGATGCTCATGCGCACAGTCTGCCGCAGACCGCCGACACGCGCCGGTGAAACCGCGCGTCCCGGAAACAGGAGAAATCCCGAGAACAGGATGATCCCCGCGGAATCGTCCTGATCCGGCGCTGTTCTCCTGATCTCGGGGCACGACCCCGGCACACAGACCTTGAGACACAGCCCCGGCACACAGACCTCGGGCCGCGCCGCGCTACTCCCCGCGGAGCACGTCCAGCGCGTGACGGAAGTCCGCCGGGTACGCGGACTCGAACTGCACCCAGTCACCGGTCGCCGGGTGATGGAATGCCAGCTGGTGCGCGTGCAGCCACTGCCGCGTCAGCCCGAGCCGCGCGGACAGCGTCGGGTCGGCGCCGTAGAGCGGGTCGCCGACGCAGGGATGCCGGTGAGCGGCCATGTGCACGCGGATCTGATGGGTGCGGCCGGTTTCGAGATGGATCTCGAGAAGCGACGCCCCGCGAAAGGCCTCGAGCGTCTCGTAGTGCGTCACCGAGGGCTTGCCGTCGGGAACGACGGCGAACTTCCAGGAGTGGCTCGGGTGGCGTCCGATCGGAGCGTCGATGGTGCCGGCGAGCGGATCGGGATGGCCCTGCACGACGGCGTGGTAGATCTTCTCGACCGTGCGCTCCTTGAACGCGCGCTTCAACGCGGTATAGGCGGATTCGGTCTTCGCCACGACCATGAGCCCGCTGGTGCCGACATCGAGGCGGTGCACGATGCCCTTGCGTTCCGGGGCACCGCTGGTGGAGACGCGGAAACCGGATGCGGCGAGGGCGCCGACCACCGTCGGGCCCTCCCAGCCGAGCGAGGGGTGTGCTGCGACGCCGGTCGGCTTGTCGACGACGACGATCTCGTCGTCGTCGTAGACGATCCCGAGGTCCGGCACCGCGATCGGGACGACCCGTGGGCCTTCCTTCGCCTGCCACTCGACCTCGAGCCAGCCCCCGCCGTGCAGCCTGTCGGACTTGCCGAGAGTCGCGCCGTCCAAGCGCACGCCGCCTGCTTCGGCGATGTCGGCAGCGAAGGTGCGTGAGAATCCGAGCATCTTCGCAAGCGCTGCGTCCACGCGCTGCCCGTCCAGACCGTCAGGGACGGGCATCGAGCGGGTCTCCACCCCTCAGCGCCCCTCGGTTTCGGCATCGGCCGCGGGCGTGGCAACCCCTGACGCGGGCGCGGGCGCGTCCGCTTCGACGACTCCCCGATCCTCAGACAGAGGACGAGCACCGGCATCCGTCTCCGCTGCCGCGTGATCGCGGTCGCGAGTCCCGTCGAAGCGCAGGCCGAAGACCACCAGGAGCGCCACCGAGATCATGCCGCCCACGATGAAGATGTCTGCGACGTTGAAGATCGCCGGCATCATCCACGGCATGGAGATCATGTCGACGACGTGACCGACCGGGAAGCCGGGCTCCCGGAACAGCCGATCGCTGAGATTGCCGAGCACGCCACCGAGCAGAAGCCCGAGCACGACAGCCCAGAGCCTGGACCGCAGCCCGAAAGCCTTCCAGACGATGATCGCGGCGACGATCGACAGCGCGATGGTGAAGATCCACGTGACCTCAGCGCCGAGCGAGAAGGCGGCGCCGGGGTTGCGCACGAAGTAGAGCTGGAGGAAATCACCGAGAACGGGAACGGCCTCCTCCAGTGGGAGGTGGGTGATCGTGAGGTGCTTCACAAACTGGTCGGCGGCCAGTACGAGCGCTGCGAGGATCGCAACGAGCGCACCGGCCGCCGACCGACGAAGGGGACGACGTCCTGTCAAAGGATCGACCTACAGTCCGATCGCCGAGACGGGCGTGGAGTCGGTCGATGCCGACTTCTGGTCGAGGTCGCGCAGCTGACCCTCGATGTACCCGCGCAGCTGAGAGCGGTAGTCGCGCTCGAAGTTGCGGAGTTCGGTGATGCGGGCCTCGAGCGAGTTGCGCTCGCGCTCCATGCGCGAGGTCTCCTCACGCTGCTTGGCCTCCGCCTCGCTGCGGATGCGGTTGACCTCTGCTTCGGCCTCGGCGATGAGCTGGTCGCGCTTCGCCTCGCCCTCGGCGACGTGCTCGTCGTGCAGGCGCTGGGCGAGCTCGATGATGCCGGCAGTCGCGGTCGCCGAACCGGACGGCGCAGGCTCTGCCGGAGTCTCAGCGGCGGCCGCAGCGGGCACCTCGGCCACGGGGGCAGGTGCGGCAGCGGCGGCCTCGGGGGCGGAGCCCGACTCGTAGGCGGCCAGCTTGGCCTTCAGCTCTGCGTTCTCTTCGAGGGCCTTGCGCCACTCGATGACGATCTCGTCGAGGAAGTCATCCACCTCGTCCGGGTCGAAGCCGTCCTTGAAGCGGACGTGCTGGAACTGCTTGGTGACGACGTCATCCGGGGTAAGTGCCATGTTGGCTCCTCTTTCGATGAGTTCGGTTGCCAGTTTCGAAGTATGGCGTGGTCGTGATGTGGCGCGAACCCGGGGCGCGCACCTGGGAGCCAAGCATAGTCCTCGCTCCTGTCCGGCGCGACGCTGCGACACCCGTACGCGAGCGACTCGCGCAATGGATCAGGTGAATATCCGCACGATCGACATGAGGATCAGCACCACGATCATGGTGAGCGCGAACCCGAAATCCAGCGACAGTGTGCCCAGGCGAAGCGGCGGGATCAACCGCCGGAAGAACCGGATCGGCGGGTCGGTGATCGTGTAGATGGCTTCGGCGGCGACCAGGCCCGCGCCCTTCGGACGCCACTCCCGGTTGAACAGAGGAATGTAGTCGAGGACAAGGCGCGCGAAGAGCACGAAAATGTACAGCAGCAGCATCAGATGGACGATGCCGGCTATGACGGAGACCAGCTCCACGAGCTACGACTGATCGAAGCCCGCAGACTCAACGTCTGCGTGCGCGATGCCCCCGTGGCCCGACACCGCGATGTTCTCCGGCGAGAGCAGGAAGACCTTCGAGGTCACGCGCTCGATCCGGCCGTACAGGCCGAGGGAGAGACCGCTGGCGAAGTCGATGAGCCGCCGCGCATCGGCGTCACTCATCTGAGAGAGATTGATGATGACCGGCACGCCCTCGCGGAAGCTCTCGGCGATCAGCTGGGCATCACGATACTGCTTCGGGTGAACCGTGAGGATCTCGTTCACCACACCTCCTGCAGGCTGTCGCACCGCAACGGGGCGGCGAAGAGGAGTCACCGGGGCCGGCGCGGATTCCTCGCGGTCACGGTCACGATCGCGCTCGCGCTGAGCGCGGGCGGGAGACGGCGTCTCCTCCTCGTAGACCTCTTCCTCGTCGGCGAGGCCGAGATACACCATGGTCTTCTTCAGCGGGTTACCCATCGTGTCCTCCGGTTCGAACGTTCGGGCTGGTCTGTTGACAGGTTAACCCCGCTCGGGGCGGGGTCCTGTGATTGCGGATCCGATCCGCAGGTGTGTCGCGCCCGCGGCGATCGCCTCGGCGAAGTCGCCGGTCATTCCGGCGGAGATCCATGACGCTTCCGGCGCGAGAGCGATGACCCGATCGGCGATTCCGCGCAAGCGTGCGAAAGCGGATGCCGGCTCCTCGTCCAGGGGTGCCACGGCCATGACACCGCGAAGTCGCAACGACGGCAGTGCCAGGATGTGCTCGACCAGCGCTTCGACCGCACCAGGGGCGACGCCGCCGCGACCCGGGTCGTCGGTGAGGTTGATCTGTGCGAGGACGTCGAGGGGCGTCTCGTCCTCGGCGGCCCGGTGGAGGGCATCGGCGAGCCGTTCCCGGTCCACGGAGTGCACGGCGTCCGCGCTCCTTCGAATGGACGCGGCCTTGTTCGTCTGCGCCTGACCGATGAAATGCCAGCGTAGCTCCAGGGCGGCGAGCTCTGCCTGTTTGGCGCTCAGCTCCTGCTGCCTGTTCTCGCCGACGTCGCTGACGCCGAGGGCGTGCAGTTCGCGCACGAGAGAGGACGGATGGAACTTCGTGACCACGATGCGGGTGAGTTCAGCGGGATCACGACCGGACCGCCGCGCGGCGTCGGCGATCTGTGCGTCGATCGCCGACAGCCGCGCAGCCAGTTCGCTCACGTGAGGATCCTCGAGCGCCACCGGCTACTTGAGGAATTCGGGGATGTCGATGTCGTCGTCGGCGAAGGCCGGCTCGATGCTGGTGGCCGGTACGCGGGAAGGGGTCGCGGTCTCGGACTTCTCCGACGTCGCGGGCGCGTCGTTCGTGTCGGACAGCGACACCTCGGGCAGCGTCGACGCGGCCGCCGGGCGCGAGACGACCATCGGGTCGAGGCGGAGGGAGGGCTCTCCCCCGTCGAAGCCGGCGGCGATGACGGTCACGCGCACTTCGTCGCCGAGCGTGTCGTCGATGACGGTTCCGAAGATGATGTTCGCCTCCGGGTGGGCGGCCTCCTTGACGAGGTCAGCGGCATCGTGGATCTCGAAGATTCCGAGATTCGATCCGCCCTGGATCGACAGCAGCACGCCGTGCGCGCCCTCGATCGACGCCTCGAGCAGCGGCGACTCGACGGCCAGTTCGGCCGCCTTGATGGCGCGGTCGGCGCCGCGGGCGGATCCGATTCCCATGAGCGCGGAGCCGGCGCCCTGCATGACCGACTTGACGTCGGCGAAGTCGAGGTTGATGAGCCCGGGGGTGGTGATGAGGTCGGTGATCCCCTGCACACCGGCGAGAAGGACCTGGTCGGCGGTCGCGAACGCTTCGATCATCGAGATGCCGCGGTCGCTGATCTCGAGGAGCCGGTCGTTCGGCACGACGATGAGCGTGTCGACCTCTTCCTTGAGCTTGGCCACACCGGCCTCGGCCTGGCTCTGGCGACGGCGACCTTCGAAGGAGAACGGCTTGGTGACGACACCGATGGTGAGAGCGCCGATGGATTTCGCGATCCGCGCGACGACGGGAGCGCCACCGGTTCCGGTTCCGCCTCCCTCGCCTGCCGTGACGAACACCATGTCAGCTCCGGTGAGCGCCTGCTCGATCTCTTCGGCGTGGTCCTCTGCTGCACGGCGACCCACCTCGGGGTCGGCACCGGCACCCAGGCCCCGCGTGAGCTCCCGGCCCACATCGAGCTTGACGTCGGCATCGCTCATCAGCAGCGCTTGAGCGTCGGTGTTGACGGCGATGAACTCGACCCCGCGCAGGCCGAGATCGATCATGCGGTTGACGGCGTTGACGCCGCCACCGCCGACGCCGACGACCTTGATCACAGCGAGGTAGTTCTGGTTCTGGCTCATGGCCGGCCTCCGAATAAGTTGAGCCTGGAAGTGGGTGAACCTTAAACCTCAACTAGAGGTGTAAAGTATTTCCCGGTATTGCGTTCTCTTGTTCGAAGGTAAGCGCCGGGTGCCTGCGCACTCGCAGCGACACGGCGTGTCGCTAGTTTGGCGTGCGATCCGCTCAGCCGACGACCGCGAGGTGCGGCGAGGAAATGTCGATGGTCTTCGCGTCGGGCCGTGCCAGCAGGGTTTTCGAGAGGGCGATGGCCTTCTCGACGGATTCTTCCGCACTCCCCCACACCACCGTGAGCCCGGACGCGAGGGTGAGCGTCACATCGTCGGCGGTCGACGCGCGCACTCCCGTGACCGTCGCGCGCACATCCGCGGGAAGGGCGCGGATCACAAGCCCCAGGCTCTCGAACGCAGCCGAATCCACGCCACCCTGAACCTCGATGAGCGGCTGGCCGGCGGGTTGATCCGTGGTCGTCGCGAGAGCGACGCCCGCCGCGTCGACGAGGGTGTATCCGGCATCCGACCGGACGACGCCGACGGCGGTGCGCTCCACGATCCGGACGGTGAGGTCATGGGGTGGCTTCGCCTCGAGTGCATAGGTCTCGATGAGGGGGAAGGACAACAGCGCGGCTTTCACCTCGCTGGCGTCGACGAGTGCCAGTGGGGTGCCGATCTGGTCGCCCAGCGCCTGTTCCACCGCGGCGGCATCGAGAGCGGAAGCGCCGACGACCGTGATCTTCTCGACGGCGAAGAGCGGACTGTACGCGGCGGCGACGCTGCCGCCCACGAGCAGCAGCAGCGCCCCGGCCGCGCTGAGCCAGATGATCCGCCGCCGACGCGAGCGCTGAGTGAATCGGCGGATCTCCGCACGGAGCGCGCGACGACGCGCCCGTGCCGCCCGCCAGACGTCGCGACCGGTCATCGGCGCCGGCGTCTCGACCTGCTCGTCGGGTCGGGATCCGTCGTCGCCGGCGCCGGAGTCGCGCTGCGCGCGCGGGTCAGAGTCGCTCTGCGCGCGCGGGCCATCCGTGATCGCCTCGACGTCGACCCGGCGTCGCGAACGGCGTTCCTGCGGCGCGGTCTCCTGCTCCGCCGGTGTCGGAAGAGGCGGGGGCCGGCGCATCCGCTATGCCTCGGACGTCTGCCGCAGCGAGTCGAGCACCTGCGGGATGATCTGGTAGACGTTGCCGCAGCCGAGCGTGATCACGACGTCCCCTGCCCGGGCAACCGACGCGGTGTAGTCGGCGGCCTCCTGCCAGTCAGCGACGAAGCGGACATTCGACGGGTCACGGAATGCGCCGCTGACGAGCTCGCCCGTGACGCCGGGAACGGGATCCTCCCGCGCTCCGTACACGTCGAGCATCACCGTGTGATCGGCGAACTCTTCGAGGACGTCAGCGAACTCCTGATACATGTGCTGGGTCCGCGAGTACGTGTGCGGCTGCTGGATCGCGATGATGCGTCCGCCGCCCGCCAGCGTGCGCATCGCCTCCAGCGCTGCGCGGACCTCGGTCGGGTGGTGCGAGTAGTCGTCGTAGACGGCGACGCCGCGTTCGACGCCGTGCTGCTCGAGACGTCGCACGGTTCCCGCGAAACCCTCCATCGCGGCGACCGCGTCGGGCAGCGCGTATCCGAGGGCACGCAGCACGGCCACCCCGCCTGCCGCATTGATCGCGTTGTGCACGCCCGGTACGGCGAGCTGCAGCCGCGCGCTCTCATCGCCGTGGGCGATCATCGCTGCGACGGGCCCGTCGGTGACGATGTCGGTCACCCGCACATCGGCGTCGGTCGCCTGACCGAACGTGAGCACGTTGCGGTGGGACAGCCCGCCCTTCACGCGCAGCGCGCCCGCATCGTCGCTCGAGATGACGACGGCCTCGGTGGCGGCGTCGGCGAAGCGGATGAAGGCGTCGTGGAATGCCTCCTCCGAGCCGAAGTGGTCGAGATGGTCGGGATCGACGTTGGTGATGAGGGCGACGGCCGTGTCGTACAGCAGGAAGGTCCCGTCGGACTCGTCGGCTTCGATAACGAAGAGATCGCCCGACCCGGTGGCGCTCGAGATGCCGAACTGCTCGATGACCCCGCCGTTCACGAAGCTCGGGTCGGCCCCGAGCTCCCGCAGAGCAGTCACGATCATGCCGGTCGACGTCGTCTTGCCGTGGGCGCCGGCGACCGAGACCAGACGGCGAGAGCCGATCAGCCAGTGCAGCGCCTGCGAGCGGTGAATGACGTGAAGGCCGCGTTCCTTCGCCGTGACGAACTCCGGATTCTCGGGCCAGATGGCCCCGGTGTGCACCACGGTGTCGGCGTCGCCCAGGTGCGCGGCATCGTGCCCGACGTGAACGGTGGCGCCGGCGGCGGCGAGAGCTCGCAGGTTGTCGCTGTCGGCCCGATCGGAGCCGGAGACGCGGATGCCGGCATCCAGGAACATGCGGGCGAGTCCGCTCATGCCGGAACCGCCGATGCCGACGAAGTGGGCTGCGTTGATCGTCTCGGGGATCGGGAGGGAGAGGTCGGGTCTGATCATGTCCTGCTCAGTCTACGTTTCGCCGGGCCGCGCCCGGTCAGCGACGGGCCGTGGCGAGTGCGCGGTCCACGAGAGCGACGACGTTCTCGGTTCCGCTGCGAGTGCCGGCGTTCTGGGCGGCGGATGCCATCCGGGCGATGCGATCGGGATCCAAGAGCAGTGGCACCACGATCCGCCGGACCGCGTCGCCGTCGAAGGTCTCGTCGTCGAGCAGTTGCGCCGCGCCTGCCGCCACCGCTGATGCCGCGTTGAGCCGCTGCTCACCGTTTCCCACCGAGTACGGCACGTAGAGGGCGGGGATGCCCAGCGCGGTGATCTCGCTGACGGTCGCGGCGCCCGAGCGGGACAGAACGACATCCGCCAGGGCGAATGCGAGATCCATCCGGTCGATGTAGCGCCGCACCACATACCCCGGCACGCCGGGATCGACCAGATCGCTCCGTTCGCCGGTGACGTGGATCAGCTGCCATCCGGCGGCGAGCACGTCGCCCCAGG
The DNA here is from genome assembly GCF_031179285.1 of Microbacterium sp. Classification (GTDB taxonomy): domain Bacteria; phylum Actinomycetota; class Actinomycetes; order Actinomycetales; family Microbacteriaceae; genus Microbacterium. The sequence goes on from NZ_JAPSHY010000012.1 coordinate 30,157, forward strand.
AGTCCGCGAGGGCGTCGTTCAGACGCTGAGCTCCGAGCGAACCCCCGAATGCCAGCAGGACGGGACGATCGGCGTCGAGCCCGAACATGTCGGCCGCCTCGGCGCGTGATTCAGCGCGGTTCAGCTCGATGACCTCTCGGCGCAGCGGCATCCCGACGACCTCACTGCCGCGCAGCGGCGTGCCCTCGAAGGCAACCCCTACGGCCGCGGCGCGACGCGCGCCGAGCACGTTCGCCAATCCGGGTTTCGCATTGGCCTCGTGCACGACGAACGGGATCCGCTGCCGACGGGCGGCGACATACGCCGGTGCCGAGGCGTATCCGCCGAATCCGACGACGACGTCGACGCGGTGCTGGCGCAGATGCGCGACGACCTGGGCGACCGCGCGGCGGAAGCGCGTGGGGAAGGCCGCCGCCTGCATGTTCGGCCGACGGGGGAAGGGCACCTTGTCGACGATGAGCAGTTCGTACCCTCGCTGAGGCACCAGGCGCGATTCGAGCCCTTCCGCCGTGCCGAGGACCAGCACGCTCGCCTCGAGGTCGCGGTCACGGAGGGCGTCTGCCACCGCGAGCAGGGGGTTGACATGGCCGGCGGTGCCTCCGCCGGCGAGAAGGTACGTGGTCACCTGGCGACTTTACCCCGGCCGGCTGGGCTCTTCTCGGCCAGCGGGACCGTGCGCGCGAACGCGAGGAGCACGCCGCAGGCGATGAGTACGGCGAGCAGCGCCGTGCCGCCCTGCGACATGAACGGCAGCGGCACACCCATCACCGGGAAGACGCCGATCACGACGCCGATGTTGGTGACGGCCTGCCCCACGATCCACACCGTGATGCCGCCCGCAGCGACCCGGATGAAGGGATCGTCGGTCTTGCGGATGATGTGGAACGCACCGACAGCGAAGAAGGTGAACAGCGCGAGCACCACCACGCATCCGATCAGGCCCAGCTCTTCTCCGACGATCGCGAAGATGAAGTCGTTGCCTGCCGCGGGCAGCCATCCGTACTTCTCCTGCGAATTGCCCAGGCCCAAGCCGAAGATGCCGCCGTTGGCCATGCCCCAGATGCCGTGGATCGACTGATAGCAGTCGGTGTTGTACAGGGTCATGTCATCGCAGGTCGCCAGGATGCGACGCATCCGGTCGGGGCTGGTGGTCGCGTAGGCGACCACGGCGGCCACGCCCAGGATGAGCGGAATGATGAACAGTCGGAGCTTCACGCCCGAGAAGAACAGGCAGCCGAGCAGGATCAGCACGAGCACCATCGACGTGCCCAGATCCCTGCCAGCGAGCACGGTGCCGATCGCGAGCACTCCGACCGGGATCACCGGGATGAACACCTGGTGCCAGGTGCCGAGCATCGCGCGCTTGCGCAGCAGGACGTACGCGATCCACAGCGCGAGAGCGAGCTTGAGGAACTCGGACGGTTGCAGGGTGAACCCCGCGATCTTGATCCAGTTCCGGTTTCCGCCGTTGGCGTCGCCGAGAGGGGTGAACACGAGCAGCTGCAGCAGGACAGCGCCGAACAGCGCCGGCCACGCCAGCTTCTTGAGGAACGCGACGGGCAGCCGGCTGACGAGGAACATCAGCGGGATGCCGAGCACCGCGAAGGCGGCCTGTCGGAGCACCCCCTCCATCGGGTTCTCCCCGTTCGCCACCGCCGTGGCGCTGGTCGCGGAGAGCACCATGACCAGCCCGAAGGTCGTCAGCAGCAGCGCCGTCGAGGCGATGAGGAGGAACTCCGTCGACAGCGGCGTGAAGCGGCGACCGAGCGAGACCCTGGCCGCGAGGCCACCGGACTCAGACCGCGGGGGGCGAGCCAGCTGTGTCATCAGCACTCCCCCGGTCGATCCATTCCCGCACCGCTTCGGCGAAGCGGCGGCCGCGATCCGCATAGCTTGTGAACTGGTCGAAGGATGCCGCCGCGGGGGCCAGCAGGACTGTTCCCTCGTCGTCGACGATCCCCGCCGCGATCTCGACGACACGGTTCATGACGAGTCCAGTCTCACCAGCATCCACCTCGAACAACGGCACCGCCGGCGCGTGTCGCCGGAATGCCGTCACCACGGCAGCTCGCTCGACGCCGATGACGACGGCTGCACGTGCGGTGCTGCCGACGTCGGCGACGAGATCGGCGATGTCCACGCCTTTGAGGTCGCCGCCGACCACCCAGACCGCTCCCGGATAGGCGCGCAACGAAGACGCTGCGGCGTGCGGGTTCGTCGCCTTCGAATCGTCCACCCAGGTGATGCCCGCGTGTCGCGCGATGACCTGGATGCGATGCGCGTCGAGTCGGAACTTCTGCAGTGCCGACTGGATCGCCTCGGGTGCGACGTCCAGCGAGCGCGCGAGAGCGCTCGCGGCCAGGATGTTCTGCACGATGTGCGGTGCAGAGAGACCGGCGGACTCGAGGTCTGCCATCGTCGTCAGTTCGAGCGCGCTGCGCGCCCGGTCGCCATGGAACGCGCGGTCGACGAGCAGCCCCTCCACGATTCCGAGATCACTGGGACCCGGCACGCCGAGGTCGAAGCCGACGGCCCGCGCCCCCTCGATCACATCGGCATCCTCGACCATGCGACGCGTCGCCTCATCGGCCTTGTTGTAGACGCAGGCGACGCGCGTGTTGCGGTAGACGACGGCCTTCGCGTCTCGATATGCCTGCGCGCTGCCGTGCCAGACGAGGTGGTCGTCGGCCAGGTTGAGGCACACCGAGGAGTACGGGAACAGCTCCCCCGCGGCACTGGACCGCCCCAGATACCAGAGCTGATGGCTGGAGAGCTCGACGACCAGCACGTCGAATCCGCCGGGATCGCGCACCGCATCGAGCACCGGGATGCCGATGTTGCCGCAGGGTGCCGCACGGAGCCCCCCCTCCACCAGCAGTGAAGCGGTGAGCTGGGTGGTCGTCGTCTTGCCGTTCGTGCCGGTGATCAGGACCCACTCGGCAGGCGTGCCATCGGCACGCACCACTTTGTCGCGAATCCGCCACGCGAGTTCCACATCTCCCCACAGCGCGATGTCGTGCTCCAGCGCCCACCGGATCACGGGATGCGACGGGGCGAATCCCGGCGAGGCGATGACGACCTCGGGAGCGAAGTCCACGAGCGCGGCCGGCACCGACGACAACGGAGTGAGTTCGAGCGGGACCCCGATCACGGGCAGCAGGCGCTCATACTCCTCGGCGGCGGACTCACTGAGCACGATCACATCGGCACCGAGCTCGGCGAGGGTGTCGGCCACCGAGAAACCGGTCACCGAGAGGCCGAGGACCGCGACGCGAAGGCCGCGCCAGTCGGCGTGCCAGCTGGTGAGCCCGTCGAGCCGTCGGTCAGTTGACACGGGTCAGCCATTCGACATAGAACAGGCCGACGGCGGACACCGCCAGAAGGCCCGAGATGATCCAGAGCCGGACGACGATCGTGACCTCCGGCCAGCCCCGCATCTCGAGGTGGTGGTGGAAGGGGCTCATCAGGAAGAGTCGCTTCCCCCTGGTCGCCTTGAAGTATGCGCGCTGCAGGATCACCGACCCGGACGACAGCACGAACACGCCGGCGATCACCAGGAGCAGCAGCTCGGTGCGGGTGAGGATCGCCATCGCGGTGATGACACCGCCGATCGCCATCGACCCCACGTCGCCCATGAACACCTTGGCCTTGGGCGCATTCCACCACAGGAAGCCGATGAGTCCTGCCGCGAAGGATGCGGCGATGATGGCGAGGTTGAACGGGTCGCGTACTTCGTAGCATCCGCCGATCGCCTCGGTCTCGACCACCGTGCAGGCCTGCTTGAACTGCCAGAAGGCGATCAGGCTGTAGGCGCCGACGACGAACACGCTCGCGCCGGCGGCGAGCCCGTCGAGTCCGTCGGTGAGGTTCACGCTGTTCGACGTCGCGACACCGATGATCGCGATCCACACCAGATAGAGGACCCACCCGAGGATGGCACCGAACACGAAGAGGTTGAGCCAGGTGATGTCGCGGAAGAGCGAGATCGCGCCGCTCGCCGGTGTCTGATCGAAAGTGTTCGGGAAGTTGAGGGCGACCACACCGAAAGGCACGATGACCAGGAGCTGGCCGATGATCTTCCGCCAGCCGGAGAGGCCCAGGCTGCGCTGGCTGCGCACCTTCATGAAGTCGTCGATGAAGCCCACCGCGCCGAATCCCACCATGAGCCAGATCACCAGGAGCGCGGACAGCGCGGGCACCCCGCCACCGACGTAGACGCCGGTGAAGTAGCCGACGATCGTGCCGAGGATGAAGATGACGCCGCCCATCGTCGGCGTTCCCCGCTTGGCCTCGTGGTTCGGGTTCTCGATCGCTTCGGGGGTGCGGATGACCTGCCCCCACCCCCACTTGCGGAACAGCCGGAGGAAGACGGGGGTCAGGAAGAGTGTGAAGGCGAGCGATATCGCCGCCGCCATAAGCAGGGACCTCACGAGAACAATTCTCCCAGACGATCGCCGAGATGCCGGAGCCCCACGGAATTGGATGACTTGACGAGCACACGATCACCGTCGCGCAGCTCTGTACGCAGGTACTCGAAGGCGGCGTCCTGATCAGGAAGGTGCACGGCCTCGCTGTCCCAGGACCCCTCGCCGACCGCGGCGAGGTACAGCCGCCTGGCCTCGGGGCCGACGACCACGATGCGCCGGATGTTCAGTCGGACCGCGAGCAGACCGATGCGGTCGTGTTCCTCGCCGGCGCTCTCGCCGAGTTCGGTCATCGCCCCGAGGACGGCGACCGTGCGCTCCTGGGGGCCGGTTATCTGCGCGAGCGTGCGAAGGGCGGCGGCCATCGAGTCGGGGCTCGCGTTGTAGGCGTCGTTGATGATGCGGACGCGGTCGTTTCCCAGCGGCTGCATCCGCCAGCGCTCCGCGATCTCGACCGTCCGCAGACGCGCGACGGCATCGGCCGTCGGCACGCCGAGCACGCCGGCGGCCGCGATCGCCGCGAGTGCGTTGCCGACGTGGTGCGCGCCGAGGACCTGCAGATTCAGCGGGATGGTCTCGCCGGCGACGTCGACGATGCAGCGCGTGCCCGCTGCGGAGACCTCGACGTCGTGCGCGCGGACGTCGGCGTCCTGGCTCTGTCCGAAGCCGACCACGCGCATGCCGCGAGCGACCGCCAGCTCACGCATCGCGGCGACTCTCGCGTCATCGATTCCGAGGACTGCCGTGCCGTCGGGGCGTGCAGCGGCGACCAGCTCGGCCTTGGCCTTCGCGGTCCCTTCGATGCCGCCGAACCCACCGGCATGCGCCATCCCGACCATCAGCACCACGACGACATCCGGTTCGACGAGACCCGCGAGGCGGGCGATGCTCCCGGGGCCCGCCGCGCCGAACTCGCTCACCAGGAATCTGGTGTTCTCGGTGACGCGGAGCATCGTCACAGGGGCTCCGACCTCGTTGTTGTACGAACGTACCGGCGCGACGGTTTCGCCCTCGGCCTCGAGGACGCGGGCGAGGAAGTTCTTCGTGGTCGTCTTGCCGTTGGATCCGGTGATCCCGACCACGCGCAGGTCCCCGTGGCGGCGCACGCGCGCGACAACCTCTCTCGCCAGGTCCGCGAGGGCGGCGATCGTGTCGGAGACGACGATCTGCGTGACCGGCTCGTCGACGGGATGCTCGACGATCGCCAGCACGGCACCGGCGTCGACGGCGGCGCCCACGAACCGGTGGCCATCGGTCTCGGCTCCCGGCTTGGCGACGAAGATCGAGCCGGGCTCCATGGTGCGGGAGTCGGTGTCGACGACGCCATCGACCACGGTGTCGGCCGTGTCGTCTCCGACAGGGCGCAGTTCTCCACCGATGATGGTGGCGATCTCAGCGAGCGACAGGGCGATCATGACGTCTCCAGGCGCGGCTCTCGCCGGCTAATCGAACTTGGGAAGCAACTCGTCCATCGGGACGGAGGACGGCATCACGCGGTAGGTCTTCAACACCTGCGTCAGCGCCTTCTGGTAGGCGGAGGCGGTCGCCGCGGACGATATAACCTTAGTCGGCCGATCCATGGTGACCACGACCACGTACTGCGGATCGTCGACGGGTGCGAACCCGGTGAGGCTGGTGTAGTACGCCCCGGAGAGATAGCGACCGTTCTCGGCGAGCTCCGCCGTACCCGTCTTGCTGGTGATGCGATAGCCGGGCACCGCGATCCGCTCCGCGGTACCGCTCTGCACCGCGACGTTCTCCAGCATCCGCGTCAGCTGCGATGCGGTCTCGGGAGCGATGATCTGCTCGCGCTCCGGCGCTTCGGGCGTCACCACCGTTCCATCGGCCTTGGTGCACGACTCTATGAGGGAGAGCTCGATCTTCTCCCCGCCGTTGGCGATGGCCTGGTATGCGCCGGCGACCTGCGGGGCGGTCACCATGAAGTACTGCCCGAAGGTCGTGGTGTAGATGGACTGGTTGTCCCACTCGCTGACGGGGTGCAGGACGCCGCCGGATTCGTTCGGAAAGCCGACGGTGGGCTCTCCGACGCCGAAGCGCTGCAGGTAGTCGTAGCGCACCTCCGGGCTGACCATCGTGCCGAACTTCGACAGTGCGACGTTCGAGGAGTCGATCAGGGCGCCGGCGAGCGTGTAGTTGTAGGCGGGGTGCGGGAAGGCGTCGTTGATCACGGCGCCGTTGGGGAAAGTCTCGCGCGACGAGGCGGTCGTCGTGGTCAGCGGTGTGGCGCCGGCACCCTCGATGACAGCGGCGGCCGTGATCGCCTTGAAGGTCGAGCCGGGCTCGAACGCGTAGCTGAACACCTTGTTGCCCCAGGTCTCGGGCGATGTGGCGTCGAGGTCGTTCGGGTCCATGTACGGCCATTCCGCGGCGGCCCGGATCTTGCCGGTCTTCACCTCGACGACGGTGACGGTTCCGCCCTGCGCTCCCTGCTTCTGCGCCTCCTCGGCGATCATCTGTGTGAGATACCACTGCAGATCGCTGTTGATCGTGAGCTGCACCGAGCCGCCGTCGACGGCATCGACGGTGCGCTCGCTGCCCGGGATGACGACGCCGTCCTTGCCGCGACGGTACGTCAACTCGCCGTCGACGGGCGCCAGGCACTCGGACTCGAGCTTCTCGATGCCGGCCTGCGGCTTGCCCTCGCTGTCGATGAAGCCGACGAGATTGCCGGCGACGCCGCCGTTCGGATAGACGCGCGTCTCGCGCGGCTTCAGGTGCAGGTACGCCAGTCCGAGGTCACGCAGTTCGATGTACTGCTCCGTCGTCAGCGACTTCGCCAGCATCGCGTACTGGCTTTCCGGGTCCGCGGCGATCGCCGCGTCGACGAGCGCCCTGACCTCATCGCCCGTCTGACCGGTGACGACGGCGATCTTCTCCGATGCCTCGGCCCAGGGCAGTTCGGGCTTCTTCTCTGGGTCGCTTTCGAGCTGCATGATGAGCATCGGGTCGAGCTGCGCGTCGTACACGAGGACGCTCGAGGCGAGCACGGTGCCGTTGGCATCGACGATCGAACCGCGCTGCCCGGCGATGGGCTTGCCCGCGCCCAGCTGGCCGAGCGACTGCTCCACGTGCGCGTCCGCGTTCACCACCTGGATGTCCACCAATCGCACGACGAACGCCGCCAGCACCGAGAGCACGACGGCGAGAGCGACCACGGTGCGTCGCCGCGGGCTGCGGGTGGCTCGTGTCGTCATGGGAGTGTCTCCGTCTCCGGGTGATTCAGCGGGTCGTCGGGCTCGGGAGTCCGTCTGTGATCGATGGCGGGAGGTCGGTCGCCGCCGTCTGGGTATCGGCTCCTCCATCCGGCGGCGGCGTCTCGACCGCGGCGCTCTGCAGGAGCGCATTGCTGATCGCTCCCGCGCCCTTCGGATCGACCGTTGACTGCCAGCCGGCGCCGGTGCCCGCGCCGAACACGGCACCGTCGCTCAGGCGCAGATATGAGGCCGAGCCTGCGACCACCATGCCGAGATCGGCGGCATTGGCGGCGAGCAGTTGCGGAGAACTGAGACCGGTGAGCTCCTCCTGGAGCGCGTGGCTCTGCAGATTGAGCTCACCCTGCTGCGAGGTGAGCCTGGCGAGAGTGAAGGAGTCCTGGGTGATCGCCAGCGATAGCGCGATCTGGGCGGCACCGATCGCCATCGCCCCGGCGAGGGCGATCAGGGCATAGGCGAGCTTCGGCTTGCGACGCGTCGGCGACACCGTGACCGGGCGCAGTCTCCGCTCGGGTGCCCCCGCAGGTGAGGGTCGCGTCGCGGGCCGAGGAAGGGCGCGTGCCGTTGCCGTGACGCTCATGCCGAGTCCCGCAGCTTCTCGGCGGCACGCAGACGCACCGGAATCGCTCGGGGGTTGCGTGCCCGTTCAGCGTCGTCTGCGAGTTCGGCGCCCTTCGTGACGATCCGGAACCGAGGAGCGTGTTCGGGAAGCTCGACCGGGAGGCCTGCCGGAGCCGTGGAGGCGGCACCCGCCGCGAACGCCTGCTTGACCAGGCGGTCCTCCAGCGACTGGTAGGACATCACGACGATCCTGCCGCCGACTCTCAGCGCGTTCATCGCGGCCGGGATCGCATCAGCGAGAACGTTGAGTTCGGTGTTGACCTCGATACGCAGTGCCTGGAAGACCCGCTTGGCCGGGTGGCCCGCGCGCTGCGCGGCCGCCGGGGTCGCCGCGATGAGGATCTCGACCAGTTCGCCGGAGCGTGTGATGGGCCGCTTCTGGCGAGCCTCGATGATGAATCGGGCATAGCGGCCCGCGAGCTTCTCCTCGCCGTAGCGCTCGAAGATGCGGCGAAGGTTTCCTTCGCTGTAGGTGGCGATGACCTCGGCGGCTGTGACGCCCGAGGTCTGGTCCATCCGCATGTCCAGCGGCGCATCCTTCGAGTACGCGAAGCCGCGCTCGGCCTCATCCAATTGCAGAGAGGAAACTCCGAGGTCGAAGAGGATGCCGGAGGCCCCCTGGGCGTGCAGCCCGATCTCGTCGTACACGGTGTGCACGAGGGTGATCCGGTCGGCGAAGCGGGCCAGGCGCTCCCGCGCGATCCGCAGCGCGTCGGTGTCGCGGTCGAGCCCGACGAGGCGGATGTTCGGGAACCTCTCGAGGAACGCCTCGGCATGGCCGCCCATACCGAGTGTGGCGTCGACCAGCACCGCCCCGTCGGCCTGAAGGGCGGGGGCGAGCAGCTCGACGCAGCGGTCAAGCAGGACGGGGGTGTGGATGTCTCGGAGGTTCATGATCTCTCTCGGGCGACCTCTGCTTCTCGAGGACCAGGGCTCTGATCCCCCTCCGCATCTCGACCCGGCACCGGGGAAGTGTGTCGGGGCGGGAGCGGCGGGGCATCACAGCCGTGGTCAGAACAGTCCCGGGATCACCTCCTGCTCCAGGTCTGCGTAGGTCTCCTCGCCGGCGGCGAGGTAGGTGTTCCAGCTCTCGGCATCCCAGATCTCGGCGTGTGCGCCCACGCCCGTGACGATGAGTTCCTTCTGAAGGCCCGCGTACTGGCGAAGGGGCTGCGGGATGGTGATGCGGTTCTGGCTGTCGGGCATCTCCGCGCTCGCGCCGGAGAGGAACAGGCGCATGAAGTCACGTGCCTGCTTGTTCGCGAGCGGCGCCTGACGGATCCGCTCGTGCATCGCCTCGAACTCGCTGGTGCTGAAGACGTAGAGGCAGCGCTCCTGACCGCGGGTGATCACGATGCCGCCGCCCAGATCCTCGCGGAACTTCGCAGGAAGGATGACCCGTCCCTTGTCGTCCAGCTTGGGTGAGTGAGTTCCCAGCAACATCGGCCATCACCCCCTCTCCGTCCGGCCAACTCGAGGTGCGCCCCACTTTACTCCACTTTCCTCCACAAACCTACGATGAATCCCACGACGGACGCGACGGCGAGTCGCGCAAGGCGCTGCGATCCTTGAAATTCCGCGGGCGAGCATGGTGGAGCGCCGGTGGAGGAGGGGTGGAGGGGCGGCGGAGGGAGGATCGAGCGCCGTGAGCCGAGTCAGGCCGGCACCGGGCACGACGGCAGGAACGTGAAAAGGCCCGGATGCTCAGCGCATCCGGGCCTTCTGGAGGAGGAGGAGGGTCAGCGACCGTCCTGGCGGCGATCCCATCGATCGTTCATGCGATCCATGAAGGATGCCGAGCTCTGTTGTTTGGTCGATTGTTTGGTCGATCTGCTGTCACGCGTCGGCGCCGGCGCGGTCCGCCGAACGGGGGTGACCGCCAGCATGACGCCCGCCAGCATGGCAGCGAAGCCGACGACACCGATGACGATGCCGAGCACGTCGCCGACGGCGACACCGGCGATGAGCGCGCCGACACCGGCGAGCAGCAGAAGCGCCCCGTACACGAGATTGCGATAGCTCAGAGTGCGATCGCCCGAGGGCGCGCTCACGACGTCGGCGTCGTTATGAAGGAGATGGCGCTCCATCTCATCGAGCAGACGCTGCTCCTGTTCGGACAGTGGCATCTCGTCCCCCTCGGGTATCGTGCCCTTCATTCTACGCGCGCTCGCGGGTCTCGGCTAGCCGTCGGGCGCCGCATTCCTTGTACGTATGCTGAGAGTCGTGCCCTCCCCCAGCCTCGTCTCCGAATCCGTCAGCAGGCACCTGGAGCGGTTCCTGCAGAGAATCCGGTCGGAGGCCACCGGCTACGGAGCCGACGCCGCCGTCTTCATCGACGAGGCCGCGAGGACCCTCATCGGCGGGAAACGACTCCGTGCGCGCTTCTGCCATTCCGGCTGGCGTGCGGTCGCACGGTATGCCGAGCGCGACGCCACCGAGACCGGGACTCTCTGGGACCTCTGTGCCGCCCTCGAGATCTTCCAGTCGGCCGCCCTCGTCCACGACGACCTGATCGACAACTCCGACACGCGACGAGGACGCCCCGCGGCACACCGATCGCTCGAGACGGAGCACCGCGAAGCGGGCTGGACGGGCGACGCCGCGGCGTTCGGGCGAGCATCCGCCATCCTGCTCGGTGATCTCCTCGTGGCGTGGAGCGACGACCTCCTGGAGTCAGGGCTCGCCGGTCACCCGCAGGCCGCCTCCGTTCGCGCCGAGTATGCGCGGATGCGCCGCGATGTGACCACCGGCCAGTTCCTCGACATCGCCGAGGAGTCCGCGTGGAGCGTGAACCCCATAGCGACTCATGCGGAACGGGCACTGCGGGTCACGTCACTGAAGTCGGCGAAGTACAGTGTCGAGCAGCCGCTGGTGCTCGGGGCCGCCCTCGCCGGGGCCGATGCGGATCAGGTGACCGCACTGCGTCGATTCGGGCACCCGTTGGGGATGGCCTTCCAGCTGCGCGACGATGTCCTCGGCGTGTTCGGAGACGCGTCCGTCACCGGCAAGCCCACCGGCGACGATCTCCGAGAGGGAAAGCGCACGGTCCTCGTCGCCCTCACGCGTGATGCCATCGGCGCCTCCGCGAGGAATCTCGTCGACGAGATGCTCGGTGACCGCTCTCTCACCGAGCAGCAGGTGTCATTCCTGCAGGCGACGATGGTGGAGTCCGGAGCGCTCGACCGGGTCGAGGCGATGATCGCCGAGTTCGCCCGAGAAGCCGACCGGGCGCTGTCGGGTGCGCACCTCGACAACAGTGCCGTCGGAGAGCTGCGCGATCTCGCCAGGGCGGCCACCGAACGCTCGGCCTGAAGCGATCTGGACGAACCCCTTCTCGGGCGAGGGTGCGCGCGATCCTTCGGACCTCGCTCTTGTGACCGGCGAGCAACGCCTCGATGGGCGAGCGACCCATCGTCTCCTCCTCGCTCAGCAGCCAGTCGATGACCTCGTCGTCGGCGAAACCGGCATCCTTGAGCACGATGATCGTGCCCCGCAGGGAGGGCAGCGGGTGTCCGTCGACGATGAAGACCGCCGGGACGACGAACACGCCGTCCCTGCGCATGCCGATCAGGTGGTGATCGTCGATGAGCCGCCGCACCCGTCCCAGCGGTTCGTCGAGCGCCTCGACGAGATCGGGCAGAGTCAGCCACGCGGTGGCGGAGGTTTCGGGGGCATTCGCAGACACGTTGCCACTATCTCACCTCCGGTCTGGCGATGCATCTCGTCACTCCAGTCACAACCTTCACTTACGTCACTTCTGTTGACTTCCATTTACTTCCGTGTCAGCGTGTCAGGAGTTGGAGGAGGGGGAAGCCATGACGATCAACGCTTCGCGCAGCGCGCGATACCTGAGTCTGGGGGTGCCGGCTGCAGTGCTGGGGACGCTCGCAAGCACCCTCGTCTCCGCCCCCGCGTCTGCAGAAACCGCGCCCCCGCTTCGTGTCGTCACCCGAGGCGAGAGCGTCGCCCGCGTCCTGCCGACGCAGGCTGTGCCTGGCTCGTACACCGTGCAGCCGGGCGACACCGTCTCGGCCATCGCCGATCGTTTCGGGCTGCGCACGGTCGACGTGCTGAGCTGGAACGGCCTCACCTGGCGCTCCGTCATCCACCCGGGCCAGAGCATCGCTCTCACCGGCGCTTCGACCCCCGCTGCGGCGTCTCCTGTCTCGCCCGCCGCGGGCGCGGTGCACACCGTGGTCGCCGGAGACACCGTGTACGGCATCGCCCAGCACCACGGTACGACCGTCGATGCGATACTCGCCGCCAATTCGCTCACACGAGCGTCGATCATCTACCCGGGGCAGACCCTCGTCATCGGGTCCGCCGGCGCACCCGCCGCGACGCCGGCACCGGTCGCGGCGCCGGCACCCGCAACGCCCTCCGTCGGACAGACGCACACGGTCGTCGCCGGAGACACCCTGTTCGGCATCGCTCAGAGGTATGGCACGACCACGCAGGCGCTGTTCGCAGCGAACGGCCTCGATGGCTCGTCGATCATTTACCCCGGGCAGAAGATCGCCGTCAATGCCGCGCCGGTGGCCGCACCGGCGGTCACCCCGTCGCTCACCGCGGCTCTCGATGAGGAGCAGTCGGCCAACGCCGCGCACATCATCAGCATCGGCCGCGAGCTCGGCGTCTCGGATCGCGGCATCGCGATCGCGCTTGCCACCAGCATGGTCGAGTCATGGATGCGCAACCTCGACTGGGGCGATCGGGACTCGCTCGGGCTGTTCCAGCAGCGTCCGAGCACGGGTTGGGGAACGCCGGAGCAGGTCAGAGATGCCGATCGCAGCATCCGGGTCTTCTACGGCGGACCGAACGACCCGAACGGCACCGCCACCCGTGGCCTGCTCGACATCCCTGGATGGGAGAGCATGGGGTTCAGCAGTGCTGCACAGGCGGTGCAGATCTCCGCCTACCCGGACCGCTACGGCCAGTGGGAGGCGCAGGCCTACCAGTGGCTCGCGCTCCACGGATGAGCCTCGGGGGAAACCCGCGGGGTCCAGAGGTGAGCCGCTCCCCGGGCTTTCAGGCAGTTCTCCATAGAATTTCCTCGTGACGACCAATCAGCAGGCCGACCCCCTCATCGGGCGGCTTGTCGACGGCCGGTACCGGGTGCGCGCGCGGATCGCGCGAGGCGGAATGGCGACCGTCTACGTCGCCACCGACCTGCGGCTCGAACGACGGATCGCGCTGAAGGTGATGCACGCCCACCTCAGTGACGATTCCGCTTTCCAGAGCCGGTTCATCCAGGAAGCCCGGGCCGCGGCGAGACTGGCCGACCCCCACGTCGTCAACGTCTTCGATCAGGGGCAGGACGGCGAACTGGCCTACCTCGTCATGGAGTACCTGCCTGGCATCACGCTGCGGGAGCTGATGCGCGAGCAGCGCCGGCTGACGATCGCGCAGACGATCACGATCATGGATGCGATCCTCGCGGGGCTCGCCGCCGCGCACCGGGCGGGAATCGTGCACCGCGACGTCAAGCCCGAGAACGTGCTGCTGGCCGAGGACGGACGCATCAAGATCGGCGACTTCGGTCTGGCGAGGGCGACGACGGCCAACACCGCCACCGGCCAGCAACTCCTCGGCACCATCGCCTACCTCGCGCCCGAGCTCGTCACGCGAGGCACCGCCGATGCGCGAAGCGACATCTACGCCCTCGGGATCATGCTCTACGAGATGCTGGTCGGCGAGCAGCCGTACAAGGGCGAGCAGCCGATGCAGATCGCGTTCCAGCACGCCACCGAATCCGTGCCCCGGCCGAGCGTGCGCAATCCCGGGGTTCCGGAGGCGTTCGATGAGCTGGTGCTCTGGGCGACGGAGAAGTCGCCGGACGAGCGTCCGAACAATGCCCAGGAGATGCTCGACAAGCTCCGCGAGATCGAACGCGATCTCGGGATCGCGCCGGCCGTGGCCGCGACGACGACGATGAGGCGCTCTCAGTCGGACTCCGGCGATCTGACCAAGGTGATGCCCGGAACGATGGTCGCCGCCGCGGACCCGACGGATCCCGTGCCGCAGACCGTCGACAACGCGACGGTGCTGCGTCGCCGCGCCTCCAAACGTCGCGCGCGCGGCGCGTTCCTGCTCACGCTCGTGCTGCTTCTCGCCACCATGGCTGGCGGGGTCGGCTGGTGGTTCGGCTCGGGCCCTGGTTCACTCATCGCGGTGCCCGCGGTCGCGGGGGGCTCCTACGAGGATGCTGCCGCCGCGCTGACCGCGGAAGGGTTCGTGCCCGAGAGAGTCGACGCGAACTCCACCGAGGTGGAGACCGGCGTCGTCATGAGCACCGACCCCGGAGCGGGCGAACGACTGGAACAGGGCTCGACGGTCGAGGTGACGGTGTCGTCGGGACCCGCGCAACACACCATCGAGGCGGTTGCGGGCGTCGACGCCGAGACGGTGAGGGGGATGCTGCGGGCAGCCAATCTCGACCTGACCGAGGACGAGCAGTACTTCTCCGATGTCGAGGACGGCATCGTGCTGAACGTGCGCATCACCCCGCGCGCCGGCGGAGACGCGTTCGGCTGCGACCAGGGCTGCACGGTGTTCGAGAAGGACACGGCGACCATGCAGGTCTCGGTCGGTCCCGTCCCTGATGTGACCGGCAAAAGCGTGGGCGAGGCGACGCAGATCCTCAGCGACAAGGGTCTGGGCGTCAACGCGGAGACCCAGACGCAGCACCACGACGAGATCGAAGAGGGCCGGGTCATCGGCATCGCCGACCGGGCCGAAGAGGGCAGCTGGCGCCCCGGTGAGTCGGTGACGCTCATCGTCTCCCAGGGACCGCAGCTGTTCGAGGTGCCCGACGTCGCCGGCCAGAACCGGGACCAGGCTGCCAAGACCCTGAGGGATGCCGGGTTCGAGGTCGACTACGCGGTCTTCTGGAACGGCGTTCCCAACGGTCTCACCGAGGTCACCGGCACGGATCCCGCCGCCGGCTCCATGCGCCGCGCGGGCACGAAGATCTACATGATCATCAACGTCAGCGGCTGACAGGCGCACTGCTCGCGAGCGAGCCGCCGGCGGCCACCTGCCGTTCATCGTCGCGACACCGACGGGCAACGCGCCCGGCACCTTCCCGTCGCCTGGCGCCAACACTCTGGCGGAATCCCGCAACCGCCTACCCGGAGTGTGCCCATGCCCTCTCGTTCCCTCCCCGCCGCTGCCCTGACGGCGTGCCTCGCCGTCGGCGTCGTCGGCGTGGCATCCTTGCCTGCGTCGGCCGCACCGGCCGGTGCGGCCTTCTCACGCAGCGCGACCTATCCGGTCTACCTCAACCTCCCCGCAGACGTGGATCCCGCTTCCGAGACGGTCGCCGAGATCTCCACGATCACCGCCGACGGCACCGTGGTGTACACCGATGCGCCGGGCCAGCGGATCGGCTTCGTCGATGTGAACGATCCCGCCGATCCGACAGGGACCGGCTCGGTGTCGCTCACCGACATCGGGCATGCCGACGATCAGCCCACCTCGGTCGCCGCGTACGGCGACTACATCCTCGTGGTGATCGACGAGACCGGGGGCGACTTCACGGCGCCGCGCGGTCGCGTCGACGTGCTGCGCGCCTCGGACCGCGTCGTCGTGCGTTCGATCGATCTGGGCGGTCAGCCGGACTCCATCGACATCTCCCCCGACGGCGCATACGCCGCCATTGCCATCGAGAACCAGCGCGACGAAGAGTTCACTCCCGAGGGCGCGGACGAGGGTGATCTTCCGCAACTCCCCGCGGGATTCGTCCAGGTGCTCGAGCTCGGCAGCGACCCCGCCACCTGGACCGCCACGGCTGTGCCGTTCGTGGCGGAGGACGGCACGCCGCTGCCGGTCGTCGCCGCCGCCGAACTCGACACGCCGCAGGACCCCGAACCGGAGTACGTCACGATCAACGGGGACAACCAGGCCGCCGTCACTCTTCAGGAGAACAACGGCATCGCCGTGATCGATCTGCCCAGCCGCGAGATCGTGTCGGTGTTCTCGGCCGGAACGGTCGCACTGACCGGAGTCGACACCGCCAAGGACGGGCGCATCGACCTCAGCGGGACGCTGCCGGCAGCACCCCGTGAACCGGATGCGATCGCCTGGGTGGGCGACGGCATGGTCGCCACGGCGAACGAGGGCGACTGGAAGGGCGGAACGCGGGGCTGGAGCGTCTTCGACACCGCCGCCGGCGCCGTGGTGTGGGATGCCGGCAGGTCGTTCGCCGACCTCGCGGTCCAGCACGGCCTGCACAACGAGGATCGTGCGGCGAAGAAGGGCGCGGAGCCGGAGGGACTCGCATTCGCCGAGTTCGACGGCACACCGTACGCCTTCATCGCCAGCGAGCGCTCGAACTTCGTCGCCGTCTACGACATGACCGACGCGGCATCCCCGGTGTTCGAGCAGGTGCTGTTCACCACCAACGGCCCCGAGGGGATCCTCCCGGTCCCGGAGCGCGACCTGTTGATCGTGTCGAGCGAGACCGACGATGCGGGCGCAGGCGTCCGCGCGTCGCTCAACGTCTATTCCTTCGGCCAGGATGCCGGCTCGCAGCCCAGCATCGTGTCCGACGTCTCCGCCGCCGGCCCGATCGGGTGGTCGGCGCTCGGAGCACTCTCCGGGCACCCGACCGACGCTTCGCTCGTGTACGCGGCGAGCGACGCCGTGCTCGCCCCCGCGACGATCTTCACGGTCGACGTCGACGCGGCACCGGCTCGGATCACGAGCGCGATGCAGATCACCGAGGGAGGCGCGCCCGCGGCCCTCGACGTCGAAGGCCTTTCCGCGGCTGCCGACGGCACGTTCTGGCTCGCAGCGGAGGGCGCAACCGGCGCCGGGAACGAGATCGTCCGTGTGGACGCCGACGGCGAAGTGCTCACCCGCCATCCTCTCCCCGCGGAGGTCGCGGCGCACGTCGGCAAGTGGGGCTTCGAGGGTGTGACGATCACCGGCAGCGGCGACAGCCTGCGGGTGTGGACAGTCATCCAGCGCCCGTTGTGGACGGACCCCTCCGACCTCGCTGCCGGTACCGTCGACGGCGAGGCGGTGACCCGTATCGGTCGGCTCAACCCGGCGACAGGTGAGTGGAGTTGGTTCGGATACCGCCTCGATGCGGCAACGGTCGCCGGCGACTGGATGGGCCTGTCGGAGATCACGGCGATCGACGATGACACCTTCGCGATCGTCGAACGCGACAAGCTCAACGGTCCTGCCGCGGCGGTGAAGCGCGTGACCCGCGTGGACGTCCCCGAAGACTCCGAGCCGGTACCCTTCGGCCAGCCGCTCACGGTTCTCGAGAAGACGACCGCCATCGACATGCTGCCGCATCTTCGTGACACCGCCGGCTGGACCCAGGAGAAGCTCGAGGGCTTCGCCTTGGCCGCCGACGGCCGCCTCTACGGCGTCACCGACAACGACGGGCTGAAGGACGCCACCGGAGAGACCGTCTTCCTGCGGCTCGGCACCGCCTCGGAGGTCTTCCCGGATTCGGGCGGCGAGGAGCCGGCAGAACCTTCCCTCTCGGTGAGCCCCGCGACGGTGCAGGCGGGTTCGTCCGTGACGATCAGCGGTCGCGGCTTCCCGGCCTCGGCAGAGGTGCGCTTCGAACTGCACAGCGCCGCCGTGGTGCTGGGCAGCGCGATGGCGGATGCCGCCGGAAACGTCCGCTTCGTCGCCACGATCCCGGCCGACACCGCCGCGGGTGCGCACGAGATCGTGGCCTTCGCGGGTGACCTGACGGTGCGCGCCGCCCTCGCCGTCACGGCGTCGGGTAGCGATGCCGCGCCGGGAACGGGTTCGGGTGCCGGTTCACAGGACGGCGACCTCGCATCCACCGGTGGGGAGACGGCATGGCTGCTGCCGGTGGCCGCCGCTGCCGGCCTCCTGCTCGCCGCCGGCGCGCTGCTGGCGCTCCGCCGCCGCAACGGCTGAGACACCGAGAACGCGCGAACCGCCCTTCCCGAGGCACGGGAAGGGCGGTTTGTGCGTTGTCGATCAGTCGGCGACCCGAAGATGGCGACGAATGCGAGCGATCAGTGCGCTGGCACCGTCGCGGAGATCGTCGGCCCCGATGAGGATCACTCGGTACCCGGCATCCTCCAGTAGCTGGATCCTGGTGAGATCCTGCAGCCAACGCTTTCGTGATCGGCGATGCTCGTCGCCCTGGTACTCGAGCAGCAGACGCGCTGCGCGGTAGCCGAGGTCGCCGTGCAGAGTGCCGCCTGCCGTCGCGACCGCCAGCTGGACTTCCGGTTCGGGTAGTCCGCCGGCGACGAGCGCCAGGCGCAGAAGCGACTCGCGGGGCGAGTCGACCGGACACCGCAGACGCTCGAGGGCCCATCGCAGTGCTGCCGCGCCTCGGCGGGCCCCATGCCGGTGCACGGCCTCATCCAGGTTTTCCGTCGTGCACAGGGGCAACTCCCGTCCGCGATCCGAGCGCTCGCCGCTCAGAAGGAAGTCGCCGACCGCGACCAGCCATTCGCGGGTCAGCACGACCGATAGGCCGCACCATGTGTCGGCGGGGCCGAGCACGGGCAGATCTGCCACGTGGTACCGCTCCAGGTCGGCATCCTGTCGCTCCCATCCGACGACGCCGGCTCGCCGGATCCGCCCTCGCGCGCCGAGCGCGGTGACATGCAGCTCTTCCTTGTCGACGGACGTGGGCAGCGGCATCCGCCAGAGCTGCGCGGCCGTCGTGCGACTGAAGACGTGATGCTCCGCCATCACCGCCGTGAGGCTGATGCAGCGATTGCGCAGCGAGCGGACCGGGCCGTCGGCTCGAACGCCGTGGAACGGACGGTCGAGATCCCGTCCACGCAGCCGCTTCTCGGTCGTCCCGTTGCCGATGGCAGTGCGCACGCGGAAGATGCGCCCCTGCAGCGGCACGGGCAGTGGGGTTTGCGGTCGCTTCCGCCGATTCTGCCTGCGTCACCGCGTCCGTGTTCCGCTTCTCCACAGCTCGGACACCGAGAACGCGCGAACCGCCCTTCCCGGCGTCCGGGAAGGGCGGTTTGCGCGTTCTCGAGCCTCAGAGAGGCAAGCGGGCTCAGCGCTTTTCGAGCTCCTGCGCGACGAGGAAGGCGAGCTCGAGGCTCTGCATATGGTTCAGGCGTGGATCGCACAGGCTCTCGTAGCGGGTGGCGAGGCCCTCCTCGTCGATCTGCTCCGAGCCGCCGAGGCACTCGGTGACATCGTCGCCGGTGAGCTCGACGTGGATGCCGCCGGGGAACGTGCCGACCGCCCGGTGCGCCTCGAAGAACCCGCGCACCTCGTCGACCACGTCGTCGAAGCGACGCGTCTTGTACCCGGTGGGCGTGGTGATGCCGTTGCCGTGCATCGGGTCGGTGACCCACAGCGGCTGCGCGCCCGAGTCGCGAACGGCCTCCAGCAGCGGCGGGAGGGCGTCACGGATCTTGCCCGCCCCCATGCGGGTGATGAACGTGAGGCGGCCGGGCTCGCGGTCAGGGTCGAGCTTGTCGATCAGGGCGAGCGCCGTCTCGGGCGTGGTCGTCGGGCCGAGCTTGACGCCGATCGGATTGCGGATCTTGGAGAAGTAGTCGACGTGCGCGCCGTCGAGGTCTCTCGTGCGCTCGCCGATCCAGAGGAAGTGCGCCGAGGTGTTGTACGGGGTGTCGGTGCGCGAGTCGATGCGGGTCATCGGCCGCTCGTAGTCCATGAGCAGGCCCTCGTGGCCGGTGAAGAACTCGACGCGCTTGAGCTCGTCGAAGTCGGCGCCGGCGGCCTCCATGAACTTGATGGCGCGGTCGATCTCGGCGGCCATCCGCTCGTAACGCTGATTCGCCGGGTTCTGCGCGAAGCCCTTGTTCCACGAATGCACCTCGCGAAGGTCCGCGAAACCACCCTGGGTGAACGCGCGGATCAGGTTCAGCGTGGAGACGGCCGTGTGGTAGCCCTGGAGGAGCCGCCCTGGGTCGGCCCTGCGGGAGACTTCGGTGAAGTCGTAGCCGTTGACGATGTCACCGCGGTAGGCGGGCAGCGTCACATCGCCGCGAGTCTCGTCGTCGCTCGAGCGGGGCTTGGCGAACTGGCCGGCCATCCGGCCCATCTTCACGACCGGCATCGACGCACCGTAGGTGAGCACCACGGCCATCTGGAGCACCGTCTTGATCCGGTTGCGGATCTGCTCGGCCGTCGCACCGGCGAAGGTCTCGGCGCAATCGCCGCCCTGGAGCAGGAACGCCTGGCCGGATGCGGCACGCGCGAGACGCTCGCGGAGGTTGTCGACCTCACCGGCGAAGACCAGCGGCGGCAGGCCGGCGATCTGCTGCGAGACGGCAGCGACGCGGTCGGCATCGGGCCACTGCGGCTGCTGCTTGATGGGAAGGGAGCGCCACGCGTCAAGGGCGTCGATGTGGTGCTGAAGCATCCCCTCAGCCTACCGGGAGCGGATACGTCAGGAGCCGCGTGTGACGCGCACCGGCAGCCGGTCCTTGACCGTGGATGCGTAGACGTCTTCGTACTTCTGGGCGCCCAGTCGCTGCAGCGCGACCATGATCTCGTCGGTCACCGAGCGCAGGATGTAGCGGTCGTTCTCCATGCCCTCGAAACGGGAGAAATCCAGAGGCTCGCCGATGACGATCCCGACGCGCACGAGGCGCGGCACGCGACGCCCGATCGGCATCGCAGTGTCGGTGTCGACCATGACCACCGGGATCACCGGCACCTTGGCCTCCAGCGCCATCCGGGCGATGCCGGTGCGCCCGCGATAGAGCTTGCCGTCCGGGCTGCGGGTGCCCTCGGGGTAGATCCCGAGAAGGTCGCCCCGCCCGAGCACCTGCAGGCCGGTGTTGAGCGAGGCCTCGGATGCCTTGCCGCCGGAGCGATCGATGGGGATCTGTCCTGTCGCCTTCATGAAGAACTTCGTCGCCCAGCCCTTGAGACCTCGACCGGTGAAGTAGTCGCTCTTCGCCAGGAACGACATCGGACGATCGATCACCAGCGGTAGGAAGATCGAATCCGCGAAGGAGAGATGGTTGCTGGCGAGGATGGCGGCGCCGCTCGTGGGCACGTTGCGCCGGCCCACGATCCAGGGACGGAAGATCGCCTTGACCAAGGGGCCGATCGCGACGTACTTCATCAGCCAGTAGAACATCGTGGTGAAGTCTATGGCACGCATGCGGCGCGCGCGGAGGCGTGCGTGCAAGGGTCGACCTGCGCGCGACCCGGTTTCACCCGATGTGCGACTCGATCCCATGCCCTAGACTCGGTGCAACACGTGCCCGACCGGTACCGAAGGAGCTGCCGTGGTCCAGTTTGAAGTCCCCGCGATCGTCCCCGCCGATCCCGATGCGAACGTCTCCGACCTGCTGGTGAAGCGCGTCGAAGCGACTCCCGACCTCGCCCTGTTCTCCGTCCCGGACGGCGAGGGATGGCGCGACATCACCGCCGCCGATTTCCAGACCGCAGTGATCGCCCTCGCGAAGGGGTTCGCCGCCGCCGGCATCCAGCCGGGTGACAAGGTCGGCTTCCTGGCACGCACCACCTACGAGTGGACGCTGGTCGACTTCGCCCTCTTCTACGCAGGTGCCGTGATGGTGCCGATCTACGAGAGCAGCTCGCCTTCTCAGATCCAGTGGATCATGGAGGACTCCGGCGCCGTGGCGCTGATCGTCGAGTCTCCGGAGCACTACGCCAGGGTCGACGAGATCCGCGGCGACCTGCCGCTGGTCCGAGAGGTCTGGCAGCTGCACTTGGGAGCCATCGCCTCGCTGGCAGCTCAGGGCGCGGCGGTGACCGATGACGAGATCGAGCGTCGCCGCAACCTGGCCGTCGGCTCCGACATCGCGACCCTCATCTACACCTCCGGGTCGACCGGGCGCCCGAAGGGGTGCGTCCTCACGCACAGCAACTTCGTCGAGCTGTGCCGTAACTCGGCGAAAGCGCTCGACAAGGTGCTGACGATGCCGGGCGCGTCGACCCTGTTGTTCATCACCACCGCGCACGTCTTCGCTCGGTTCATCTCGATCCTCGACATCCACGCCGGCGTGCGCACCGGCCACCAGCCGGACACGAAGCAGCTGCTGCCCGCACTCGGGTCGTTCAAGCCGACGTTCCTGCTCGCCGTTCCGCGCGTGTTCGAGAAGGTCTACAACTCCGCCGAGCAGAAGGCCGAAGCAGGCGGCAAGGGCAAGATCTTCCGCGCCGCAGCGGACGTCGCGATCGAGCACTCGAAGCTGCTCGAAGAGGGCAGGAAGATCCCGTTCGGGCTGAAGCTGAAGTTCGCTCTCTTCGACAAGCTCGTCTACAGCAAGCTGCGTGCGGCGATGGGCGGCAACGTCGTGTACGCCGTGTCGGGTTCCGCACCTCTCGGTGCACGCCTCGGTCACTTCTTCCACAGCCTCGGCGTCGTCATCCTCGAGGGCTACGGGCTCACCGAGACCACGGCCCCAGCGACCGTCAACCTCGCGGACAAGTCCAAGATCGGAACGGTCGGGCCCGCCCTGCCCGGCGTCGGCGTCCGCCTGGCGGACGACGGCGAGATCGAGGTCCGCGGCATCAACGTCTTCAAGGAGTACTGGAACAACCCGCAGGCCACCGCGGAGTCGTTCCGCGACGGCGGCTGGTTCCGCACCGGCGACATCGGCAGTTTCGACTCCGAGGGCTTCCTGACCGTCACCGGTCGCAAGAAGGAGATCATCGTCACCGCCGGCGGCAAGAACGTCGCTCCGGCCGCGCTGGAAGACCCGATCCGCTCGAACCCGATCATCGGACAGGTCGTCGTCGTGGGCGACAAGCGGCCTTTCATCTCGGCACTCATCACGCTCGACCCGGAGATGCTGCCGACGTGGCTGGCGAACAACTCGCTTCCGGCCGACATGTCACTCGCCGAGGCGAGCACCAACGAAGCGGTGCGCGCCGAGATCCAGCGAGCGGTCGACGCGGCGAACACGCATGTCTCCCGCGCGGAGTCCATCCGCAAGTTCACGATCCTCGACTCGGAGTGGACCGAGGCCTCCGGGCACCTCACTCCGAAGATGTCGATCAAGCGGAATGTCATCCTGAGCGACTTCGCCGATGAGATCGCCGCGATCTACGACGAGCCGGTCTCGACGACGAACGTCTCGCTCGGCTGAGCGATCGCCCCAAAATCCGACCGGGGCGGCGAGAAAAGACCCCCGCAGATCCTGCGGGGGTCTTTTCGTGGATCAGAACCAGGCGCTCTCGCGCACCTCTCGCATCGCGACCTTGCGAGCCTCCGGCTCGAGTCTGCTGAGGTAGAGCGTGCCGTCGAGATGGTCGGTCTCATGCTGCAGCGCCTGGGCGAGCAGGCCCTCGCCCTCCAGCACCATCGGGTTCCCGTCGAGATCGATCCCCTCGACCCGCGCCCACGGATGCCGCATCGCGTCGTGCCAGAGACCGGGCACCGATAGGCATCCCTCGCCCGTCGGCACGGGTTCGCCTCGGACCTCGGTGAGGACCGGGTTGATCACGTAGCCGATCTCGCCGTCGACATTGTAGCTGAAGGCGCGGAGCGCGACCCCGATCTGAGGCGCGGCCACTCCCGCTCGGCCGGGCAGCTCCACGGTCTCGACGAGGTCGGTGATGAGGGACCGGATCCCCTCGTCGATCTGCTCGATGGGTGCGCAGACGGCGCGCAGGACGGGGTCACCGAAGAGACGGATCTCGCGAACTGTCATCAGGTCGCCTTCGCCCGCAGTCCCTCGACCAGGAGCGCCGCGAGCTCCCGGGCCGCCTTGCGCGTCTCCGGCTGGAGGTTCGCGAAGACGATCGCGCCGCCGCCGGCGATCTGCACGTCGTACGGCACCCGGACGACGCCCTTCGCACGCGTGGCGAAGTGCGCTTCGAGCTCGTTGAGGCGCACCAGCGGGGCACCCGGCGTCGACTGGTTCAGGACGATGATCGCCTCGCGCGCCTGCTCGGTGTAGCCGTTCGTCTCGAGCCACGTCAGCGTCTCGGATGCGAGGCGCGCCTCGTCG
The DNA here is from genome assembly GCF_031179285.1 of Microbacterium sp. Taxonomy (GTDB): domain Bacteria; phylum Actinomycetota; class Actinomycetes; order Actinomycetales; family Microbacteriaceae; genus Microbacterium. The sequence goes on from NZ_JAPSHY010000012.1 coordinate 54,370, forward strand.
ACGCTGAGACCCGAGACGATCACGATCTGGTCGGCGAGGTCGAGGGTCGCCGACATGACCGAGTGCACGATGCCGGTGCCGGTGTCGGTGAGAACCAGGGAGTAGTAGTGCGCCGCGACACCGGCGACGTCGCGGTAGTCGCTGTCGCTGAACGCTTCGGCCACGCGTGGATCGGAATCCGAGGCGAGGACGTCCAGCCGCGTTGCGTCGCGGGCGACGATGGCGGAGAGGTCATGATATCCGCGCACGTCGTCATGGATGCGGACCAGGTCACGCACCGACTTGTTGTGGCTGGGCTTGACGATGCGGTCGGCCAGTGTGCCACGGTCGGGATTGGCATCGACCGCGATGACCCTGTCCTCCCTGGCATCCGCCAGCGCCATGCCGAGAAGCGCCGTGATCGTGGTCTTGCCGACACCGCCCTTGCGAGAGAGCACCGGGACGAACCGTGCACCTCCCGCGAGGGGCGCTGCGATCTTCGCCGTCAGCGCTTTGCGTTCGCGCGCACGCCGGCCGTCGCCGATGTTGATCCGCCGTCCCGAGATCGTGTACAGGAAGTGGCTCCACGCTCCCTCGGGCTCGGGCTTGGTGAGCTGGTGCGGATCGAGCAGGCGGTCGGCGGTGAGCAGATCGGCACTCTCCCGCGATGAATCGCCGACCTGATCGAGTCGCTTCGACGTCAGCGGCATCTCCGCCCGTGCTGCGGCTCGTGCCGGCTGCGTCGAGAGCGCTTTGTCATCAGATCTGTCCACGGGGCGGACCTCCTTCTGATTCGGCAGTGGTGCCACTGTCGTCGCAGGTGTGGCGATGTCGGCCTTCGCTCGCGCGAGGAAGCGTGCCGCCGCGGCGGCGTCCTCATCCTCGACGGCGCCGTCGGCGGCGATGGTCGCCGAAGCGGATGCCCGCGACCGGTCGGCAGCGGGCGGACGCGAGGATGCCGGAGCGTCGACGGCGGGCTCGTCGGTCGCCCCGGGAGCCGGCGGTTCCGCATCCGCGGTTCTCCGCGGGGTCGCCGTCTTCGACGACTTCTTCGGTTTCGTCGGCGCGGCTGGCGCGGCTGGCGCGGTCTGTGCAGCATCGGCGACCGCCTCGGCGGCGGGGCTCGGCTGCTCGCTCGGAGCGGCCTCGGCATCGCTGTCCGTGGGCCGCCCACCCGCCGATCCGCGCGGCGCGTCTCGTTCCGGTGCCGTGACGGATGCGCCGACCTCTGCTGGCGCGGTCACCTCGGGGCGCACGGCGGGAAGCGGCTCTACCGGGATCTCGATGATGATGTCGGCGGCGTTGATGCGGCCGATCGCCCTGGCCTCGTCGACCGGCGTCTCGTCGATGAGCGCGGTGACGATCTCGCCGTCGACGATGCCGTCGTCAGCGAGGTCGTCGTCCTCGTCCTGCGGCAGGGCGACGCTCACCTGGGCCGTTCCACCGAGGATGCCGATACCCGTCGTGTCGAGGGATGCGGCGTCGTCGAGCACCCCCAGCGAATCGTCCTCGGACGGGTCGTCGATGTTCTTCGGGCTCACGATGTCGCTCCAAGCTTGTGAGGGCCTCGGGTACGCAGCAGGTGCGCGGTCCTCGCCCGCACAAGATTAGTGCGCAGGACGGATGACGACCAAAAGATCTCCGGCATCCACCTGCTGGGTGGCACCGATCGCGAGGCGCTCGACGATGCCGTCGACGGGCGCGGTGATCGCCGCTTCCATCTTCATCGCCTCGATCGTGGCGACAGGCTCGCCCGCCTTCACCGACGCCCCGACCTCCGCCTTCAGCGTCACCACGCCCGAGAACGGAGCGGCGATGTGCCCGGCGATCGAGGTGTCGGCCTTCTCGACCTCGTGCGCGTCGACGACGATGGCGCGGTCGCGGACGAAGACCGGGCGCAGCTGGCCGTTGAGCGTGGTCATCACCGTCCGCATGCCCTTCTCATCCGCCTCGCCGATCGCCTCGAGGCCCACGAAGAGCTGCACGCCGCGGTCGATCTCGATGACGTGCTCCTGGCCGGGGACGAGCCCGTAGAGATAGTCGCTGGTGTCGAGCACCGAGAGGTCGCCGTAGAGCTCGCGCATCTGCGAGAACTCCCGCATGGGCGCGGGGAACAGCAGCGTGTTCAGCCGCGCGCGCCGCGTCGTGCTGTCACCGGCGAGAGCGGCCTCGTCGTCCGCGGAGATCTCGGTGAATCCCGACCGCACCTCTCGGCCGGCCAGCACCTTGGTGCGGAACGGCTCGGGCCAGCCGCCCGGCAGGTCTCCGAGTTCGCCCGCCATGAAACCGACGACGGAGTCGGGGACGTCGTACTTCTCGGGATTCGCCTCGAAGTCGGCCGGGTCGGCCTTGACCGCCGCCAGGTGAAGTGCCAGATCGCCGACGACCTTCGACGACGGCGTGACCTTGGGCACTCGTCCGAGGATGCGGTCGGCTGCCGCGTACATGTCCTCGATCAGCTCGAAATCGTCGGCGAGTCCCAGCGCTTTCGCCTGCTGCCGCAGATTCGACAGCTGTCCGCCCGGGATCTCGTGGTGGTAGACGCGCCCGGTGGGGCCGGGAAGCCCCGACTCGAACGGCGCGTACTGACGGCGCACCGCCTCCCAGTACGGCTCGAGATCCGAGACCGCACCGAGGTCGATCCCGCTGTCTCGCTCGGTGTGGGCGAGCGCGGCGACCAGCGACGAGAGAGAGGGCTGACTCGTCGTGCCGGACAGGGGTGCGGACGCGGCGTCGACGGCGTCGACACCCGCCGCGCTCGCCGCGAGCAGGGTCGCGAGCTGACCGCCCGGTGTGTCGTGGGTGTGCAGGTGCACGGGAAGGTCGAATCGCTCGCGCAGCGCGCTGACGAGCTTCGCGGCGGCCGCGGGCCGAAGGAGCCCGGCCATGTCCTTGATGGCGATGATGTGAGCGCCCGCGTCGACGATCTGCTGCGCGAGCCCAAGGTAGTAGTCGAGGGTGTACAGGTCCTCGGCCGGATTCAGCAGGTCGCCGGTGTAGCAGAGCGCGACTTCGGCCACCGCGGTGCCCGTGCTGCGGACGGCGTCGATGGCCGGGCGCATCTGATCGACATCGTTGAGCGCGTCGAAGATGCGGAAGATGTCGACACCGCTCGCGGCGGCCTCGGCGACGAACGCCTCGGTCACGGCGGTCGGGTACGGGGTGTAGCCCACGGTGTTGCGCCCGCGGAGCAGCATCTGGATCGCCACGTTGGGAAGCGCTGCGCGCAGCTTGTCCAGCCGCTCCCATGGGTCCTCCCCCAGGAAGCGCAGCGCGACGTCGTACGTCGCGCCGCCCCATGCCTCGACCGAGAGAAGCCCGGGGGTGAGGCGGGCGATGTGAGGTGCGACGGCGACGAGATCGCGCGTGCGGACTCGGGTGGCCAGAAGCGACTGATGCGCATCGCGCAAGGTGGTGTCGGTGATGGCGAGAGAAGTCTGCTCACGGAGGCTTCGGGCGAAGCCCTCCGGGCCGAGTTCGAGCAGACGCTGCCGTGAACCGGGCAGAGGCTCCGCACCCGGATCGATCACGGGGAGCTTGGTCGCCGGGTCGACGACGCCGGGGTGGGCGCCGTTGGGCTTGTTGACCGTGACATCGACCAGCCAGTTCAGGATCTTCGTGCCCCGGTCCTTCGACACCCGGCCACGGAGGAGTTCGGGGCGCTCGTCGATGAAGTGCGTGCTCACATCGCCGGCGATGAAGGATTCGTCGTCGAGCAGGGCCTGCAGGAACGGGATGTTGGTGGAGACCCCGCGGATCCGGAACTCCGCCAGCGCGCGACGCGCGCGTGCGACGGCCGCCGGGAAGTCGCGGCCACGGCAGGTGAGCTTGGAGAGCATCGAGTCGAAGTGAGGACTGATCTGCGAGCCCGCGGCGGTCGTGCCGCCGTCGAGGCGGATGCCGGCGCCGCCGGGCGAGCGGTACGTGGTGATCTTGCCGGTGTCGGGACGGAACCCCTGCGTCGGGTCCTCCGTGGTGATGCGGCACTGCAGTGCGGCACCCCGCACGCGCAGGTTCTCCTGCTCCAGGCCGAGCTCGGCGAGCGTCTGCCCGGCGGCGATCCGCATCTGGGTCTGCACGAGATCGACGTCGGTGATCTCCTCGGTGACCGTGTGCTCGACCTGGATGCGGGGGTTCATCTCGATGAAGACGACCTCACCCGCACGCTCCCCCGCCGTCTCCAACAGGAACTCCACCGTGCCGGCGTTCTCATAGCCGATCGATCGCGCGAAGGCGACGGCATACCCGTGCAGAGCGGTGCGGATGCCCTCATCGAGGTTCGGGGCGGGGGCGATCTCGACGACCTTCTGATGGCGCCGCTGCACCGAGCAGTCGCGCTCGAACAGGTGAACCGTCTCGCCCGATTTGTCGGCGACGATCTGCACCTCGATGTGACGGGGGCGGACCACTGCCTGCTCGAGGAACATGCGCGGATCTCCGAACGCACTCTCGGCCTCGCGCATCGCCTCGGCGAGAGCGGGCGCCAGCTCGCTCTTCGTCTCCACACGCCGCATGCCGCGGCCGCCGCCGCCGGCGACAGCCTTCGCGAACAGCGGGAAGCCGATCTCGTCAGCCTGCACCAGGAGCGCGTCGACGTCGTCGGAAGCCTCGGTCGAGCGCAGCACCGGCACCCCGGCGTCGATGGCGTGCCGCTTGGCTTCGACCTTGTTCCCCGCCATCTCCAGCACGTTCGCCGGTGGTCCGATGAAGACGATGCCGTTGGCTGCCGCTTTCTCGGCGAGCTCTGGGTTCTCCGAGAGGAAGCCGTAACCGGGATAGATCGCGTCGGCGCCGGCCTCCCGTGCGACACGGATGATCTCGTCGACATCGAGATAGGCACGCACCGGGTGTCCGCGTTCACCGATCTGATACGCCTCGTCGGCCTTCAGCCGATGCAGTGATCCACGATCCTCATAGGGGAAGACCGCCACCGTCCTCGCCCCCACCTCGAATGCCGCTCGGAAGGCCCGTATCGCGATCTCGCCGCGATTGGCCACAAGGATCTTCTGGAACATGCACACCTCTGAGAGCTCGATGCGCGACGATTTCGGCGCACATGGGGCGGGGCTGAGTGTTCCCTCAGCCTAGGGGAAGGTAACGTGGAGTCCGTGCACGTACTCAGCGTCAGCTCCCTCAAGGGCGGCGTCGGCAAGACGACCGTGACTCTCGGCCTGGCCTCAGCGGCCTTCGCCCGGGGCGTCCGGACACTCGTCGTCGACCTCGACCCGCAGTCCGATGTGTCCACCGGCATGGATATCCAGGTCGCCGGACGCCTCAACATCGCCGATGTCCTGGCGAACCCGAAGGAGAAGGTGGTCCGGCAGGCGATCACCTCCAGCGGCTGGGCAAAGGTGCACCCCGGAACCATCGACGTGCTGATCGGCAGCCCGTCAGCCATCAACTTCGACGGCCCGCATCCGAGCGTCCGCGATGTGTGGAAGCTCGAAGAGGCCCTCGCCGCCGTCGAGGCCGACTACGACCTCGTCCTCATCGACTGCGCCCCCTCGCTCAACGCCCTCACGCGCACCGCGTGGGCGGCGAGCGACCGCGTGATCGTCGTCACCGAACCCGGCCTGTTCTCGGTCGCCGCAGCCGACCGCGCGCTGCGGGCGATCGAAGAGATCCGACGCGGGCTGTCCCCTCGCCTCCAGCCGCTGGGCATCGTCGTCAATCGCGTCCGCCCCCAGTCGATCGAGCACCAGTTCCGCATCAAGGAGCTGCGCGACATGTTCGGCCCGCTGGTGCTGTCGCCGCAGCTGCCCGAACGCACCTCTCTGCAGCAGGCGCAAGGCGCCGCGAAGCCGCTGCACATCTGGCCGGGAGACTCCGCGCAGGAACTCGCCGCCGACTTCGATCAGCTGCTGGACCGGATCGTGCGCACCGGTCGCATCATGGTGCCCGAGGCCGGCGCTCAGGCCTGACCAGCGCGCACAGAAAAACGGCCATCCTCGTCGAGGGTGGCCGTTCTCGTGAGCGGAGCTCGAGACGGAGCGTCAGGCGGAGCGCTTCGCCCGGCGCGCGGAGAGTTCGTCGACGGGGTCCGGTGCCGTCGGGTCGAACTCGACGAGGCTGGATTCCACCTCGCGAAGGACCTTGCCGACGGCGATGCCGAACACGCCCTGGCCGCGGCTGACGAGATCGATCACCTCGTCGTTGGAGGTGCAGAGGTAGACCGAGGCACCGTCGCTCATCAGGGTCGTACCGGCGAGATCACGGATGCCGGCGGCGCGCAGCTGATCCACTGCCGTGCGGATCTGCTGCAGCGAGATGCCGGTGTCGAGCAGACGCTTCACGAGCTTGAGCACGAGGATGTCGCGGAACCCGTAGAGACGCTGGGATCCCGAGCCGCTGGCACCGCGGACGGTGGGAACGACGAGTTCGGTGCGGGCCCAGTAGTCCAGCTGACGATAGGTGATCCCGGCCGCGCGAGCGGCGACAGCGCCACGGTAGCCGACCTCGTCGTCCATGGCGGGAAGCCCGTCCGTGAAGAGGAGTTCGCTCACGAACCGCGGGTCGCCGGAAAGCTCATCCGCATTCATCTGGTTTCCTCCCTGGAACGGTTACCTCCACGCTAGAGCAGTGCCCCGGCAGCGGCAATGACATCCGTGCGCGAGTGAAGGTGTGTCGCAATCAGTTCGTTACGAAAGCACCCGGGAGAGCGCGTCCTTGACGAACAGGCCCCGCACTTCGTCGAGTTTGGCGGCCAGCTCCGGCGCCATCTCGCTCGCCTTGGCGCGGGAAGCGGCATCCGTTCGCCGCAGCAGCGCCGACATGGCCGATTCGATGAGTGCGACCTCGCGCTCGGCCCCCTGCCGGACGGCCCGCAGGTGCCGAGGTTCGATGCCGTGACGGTCGAGCGCGACGAGTCCGCGCAGCAGCGCGACGGTCGCCTCGGAATAGGTGTCGCTTGCGGTGATGATCCCGGTGCTGATCGCGTCGTTGAGCAGCTGCGGCCCGGCTCCCGCGGCCGTCAGCAGCTCATCGCGGCGGTAGCGCCGGGGCGCGGGGGCGATCGACGGCGGGGGCGCGAGCGACGTCGCGGCCGTGCCGTTCGCGTCGATCTCGTCGAGCTGCTCGCGGATGATGCTGAGAGGGAGATAGTGGTCGCGCTGCAGCACGAGTCCCAGGCGCAGCCGCTCGATGTCCGCGGCGGAGAACTTGCGATAACCGGACTCGGTGCGAGAGGGCTTCACGATGCCCTGAACCTCGAGGAAGCGCAGCTTGCTGGAGGTGAGTTCCGGGAACTCCGGAGTGAGCCGTGCGAGCACCTGACCGATGCTCAGCAGGCCCGCGGATCCAGAGCGATCGCGAGCGGGTGACGCCATCAGCCGTTCGCCGCCGAGCGATCGGCGGGAGAGGCGAAGAAGTTCAGCCGGAACTTCCCGACGCGCAGTTCTGAGCCGTCGACAAGAGCGCTGCGGTCGACGCGCTCGCCGTTGACATACGTGCCGTTGAGAGAGCGCTGGTCGATGATCTCGAACGAGGACCCGCTGCGGGTGATCTCCGCGTGCCGACGTGACACGGTGACGTCATCGAAGAAGATGTCCGCCTCCGGGTGACGGCCGACCGTCGTTACATCGGTGTCGAGAAGGTAGCGTGCACCCGCCAGCGCACCGGAGCGCACCAGCAGCAGGGCGGATCCGGCAGGCAGCGCCGCGATCGCGGACTGCTCGACATCGGTGAGTTCCACGCCGAAGGGGACGAAGGACAGATCGGAATCATGCCCGAACGTCTGCGTCACATCGTGCTTCTGCTCGCCGGTGCGGTGAATGGGTTCTCCGCCCGATCGGCTCTCGCTGTCTGTCACAGTGGCCCTCCTTCAGCGTCCAGACTATCCGATGCCGAGCCGCTCGCGGGAGGGTCGTGCGCACTCAGCCCGCACATACCGGCGATTCATAGGCTGGTGAGGTGCTCACGATCGCCCGCCGCCGTTCCAACGCCGCCTTCGCCCTCGCCGTGACGCTGCTCGCGGCGTTCCTCGTGCTGTTCTCACCGCAACCCGCATCGGCTCACGACAGCCTGGTCGCGTCGGATCCTGCGGCCGACACCACCGTCGAGACGCTGCCCGCCGCACTCACCCTCACCTTCAGCGCGAAGCTCATCGACGGCGAGGGGGCGACGGAAGTGGTGGTCACCGACCCCGACGGCGCATCCGTCACCGACGGTCCCGCCACCCTGGACGGCGCGATGGTCACTCAGCCGCTGGCCGCAACGGCGGATGCCGGCACCTATCACGTCATCTGGAAGGTGGTCTCCAGCGACGGCCACCCCACCTCGGGTGAGTTCTCCTTCACCGTCGCGACGAGCACTGCCGGTGACGCGCCGACCGGGGATCCGACGCCGACGGCAACGCCGAGCGACGAAGCCACCACCCCGGCATCCTCGAGTGAACCGACGCCTTCGTCCTCGGACGGGACTCCGGCGGATGGCGACTCCTTCATGCGCGTGCTGCCCTGGATCATCGTCCTCATCGTCGGCGTCGCCGGCGTCGGCGCCCTCGTCGCCGTGCTCGTCGCGCGCGCCCGCAGAAAGGGCCCAGGCGCCGATTCCGACGCACCCGCAGAGGGATAGGCTTGAGGCATGCCACATTACGATGTCGTCATCCTCGGTGCCGGTCCTGGTGGATACGTCGCCGCCGTTCGCAGCGCACAGCTCGGTCTGTCCACCGCCATCATCGAGGAGAAGTACTGGGGCGGTGTATGCCTCAACGTCGGCTGCATCCCCTCCAAGGCGCTCCTGAAGAACGCGGAACTCGCGCACACCCTCAAGCACAAGGCCGATCTCTTCGGCATCTCGGGTGAGTTCACCCTCGACTACGGCAAGGCGTTCGATCGCAGCCGCGTCGTCGCGGACGGCCGCGTCAAGGGCATCCACTTCCTCATGAAGAAGAACAAGGTGACCGAGTACGACGGCCGCGGCACCTTCACCGGCCCCAAGGCGATCTCCGTCGCCAAATCCGACGGATCGACCGAAGAGGTCACCTTCGACAACGTCATCATCGCCACCGGGTCGACCGTCCGACTGCTCCCCGGCGTCACCCTCAGCGAGAACGTCGTCACCTACGAGGAGCAGATCCTCAGCCGCGAGCTTCCCGAGTCGATCGTCATCGTCGGGGCCGGACCCATCGGCATGGAGTTCGCCTATGTGATGACGAACTACGGCGTGAAGGTCACGATCATCGAATTCCTCGACCGCGCCCTGCCCAACGAGGACGCGGACGTGTCGAAGGAGATCGCCAAGCAGTACAAGAACTACGGCGTCGAGATCCTCACCTCCACGAAGGTCGAGACCGTCGTCGACAACGGCTCGTCCGTCACCGTCACCTTCACGGGCAAGGACGGTCAGCAGAGTTCGATCGAGACCGGCAAGGTGCTCATGTCGATCGGCTTCGCACCCCGCGTCGAGGGATTCGGCCTCGACAAGACCGGTGTCGAGCTCACCGAGCGGGGCGCCATCGCCATCGACGATCACATGCGCACCAACGTCGAGGGCATCTACGCGATCGGAGACGTCACCGCCAAGCTGCAGCTCGCGCACGTCGCCGAGGCCCAGGGCGTGGTGGCCGCCGAGACCATCGGCAAGGCCGAGACCATGACGCTCGGCGACTACCGGATGATGCCGCGCGCGACGTTCTGCTCGCCGCAGGTGGCATCGTTCGGCCTCACCGAGCAGCAGGCGAAGGACGAGGGGCGCGAGATCAAGGTCTCCACCTTCCCGTTCATGGCCAACGGCAAGGCGCACGGGCTCGGCGAGCCGGTCGGCTTCGTCAAGCTCATCGCGGATGCCGAGCACCTCGAGCTCATCGGCGCGCACATGATCGGCCCCGACGTCTCCGAGCTCCTTCCCGAGCTGACGCTCGCGCAGAAGTGGGACCTCACCGCCCTCGAACTCGCCCGGAACGTCCACACCCACCCGACGCTGTCCGAGGCTCTCCAGGAGGGCTTCCACGGTCTCGCCGGGCACATGATCAACTTCTGATCGACAACCTCGCACGAAGGCCCGGCACACATGTGCCGGGCCTTCGTGCGTCAGATGCCCCGCATGGTGATGAGGCCGGCGGTCGCCGCTCGCAGCGGCCGAGTGCCCAGCAGACCGATGAGACCCTCGCGGCCTCGCAGCGGGACGCCGCCGGCCGGCATCCCCATCGCCATGTAGAACGCCGAACGGCGCTGCGCGGTGCGGGCGGAGCGGGCAGCACGTCGGTGGAACGCGCGAAGGTCGGGTTGGCGCCGCCCGATCTCTCGCCCGAGGGTTTCGGCGAGACGGGAGGCATCGAGCCAGCCCAGGTTCATGCCCTGCCCGCCGATCGGGCTCACCTCGTGGGCGGCATCCCCCAACAGGACCACCCGCCCCCGCACTGACGCACGAGCGAGGTGCTGTGCGGCACGGAAGGCGGAGGGGATGACATCGCCCGCGATGACGGGGCTCGTCCCGATGCGCTCCTCGATCAGCAACCGGAATGCGGTGGCATCGACCGGCGACGGATCCGACGCGCCGGTGCGCACCACCCACCGCCGCATCCCGCCCGGCAGCGGGAACGACTCCACCAGTCCGCCCGGTTCGCAGTACAGCTGGGCCCTGACGCCCGCGTCGGGGTCTGCAGCGTCCAGCATCGCGTACGACGACCATCCCGGCCTCCGCCGCCAGGGGATGCCCAGACTCTGGCGGATCGCGCTGTGCACGCCGTCGGCGGCGACGACGAGCGAGGCGGTGAGGTCGACCGAGCCGTCGGCCCGATCGACCGACACCCGCACGACATCACCCTCATCGCGCACCGCCCGCACCTCGTGCCGGGAACGCAGGATCCCGACGTCCAGCTGTGCGAGCCGCTGCCGCAGCAGTGCATCGGTGCGCCGCTGGGGCAGCACCAGCACGGGACGATCGTCGGTGAAGGTCAGCGACGCGAGGACCCGGCCTCGCGAACGCACCTCCCCGCCCTCGAGCCGGAGGGCCTCTCCCCTGACCGCCTCTCCGACCCCCGCTTCATCGAGCGCGTCCAACCCAGGGCGATGGATGCCGATCGCCCTGGTGCGGCCGTCTGCACCGTCTCGCCGCTCGCAGATCACGACGTCGAGGCCTCTCTCGGCGAGCAGACACCCCAGCAGCAGCCCGACAGGACCCGCACCGACGATGACGACGTCATGGTCGGGCATCGGCGTCGTCCCATCGCAGCTCGAGGCGGGAGGGGACTCCGCGACGCACCGTCCACCCCGGCGGCGCCGCGGCTGCCAGCTCGGCCGCGGTGTACGAACGGCGGATGCTGGTGAGACCGTCGTCCCGGATGAAGGATCCGGCGAGCAGGTTGCGCGCGAACGGCCATGTCGCCGCGGCGAACAGCAGGTAGGCGGCCCTGCTGCGTTCGATGTCCTGATGGAGCACGAGTCCGTCCTCGTCGACGAGCCGACGCGAGTCCGCCAGCAGCGCCTGGAGCTCGGTGCCGTTCAGATGATGAAGGAGGTGGTTCGAGACGATGACGTCGTACTTCTCCCCTTCCCGCACGAGATCGGTTGTCAGGGCACTGCGATACCTCACCCCGGCGCCGCCGTCATGGGCCGCCGCCCACCGCGTCGCCCGATCGTCCGCATCAAGAGCGGTGATGTCGGCGACCAGCCCGTCGCGCGACAGGGAGGCAGCCAGCAGACGGCACAGATCGCCACCGCCGGAGCCCACGTCGAGCACGCGGATCCGCCCGGTTCTGGCGCGGGGGCGGATGTCGCGCCGGTAGATCAGCCCGGGGCGAGAGACCGCAGCATTGACCAGCCGGAACCGCCGATAGGTCTTCTCCAGCATCGCCCGATCCGCACCGGGGTCATCCATCAGCTCACTGGCCCCGGCGGCGCGGGTGGAGAGGTCAGGCGACATGGCTCCCCGGCGCGACGACGGTCAGCAGCGCGCTCTCGGCGGTGAGACCCGGTCCGAACGCCATGGCGGCCACCCGGTCGCCGTCCTCGGCGCCGTCGTCGAGGATCCTCTTCATCACGAAGAGGATTGTCGCGCTGGACATGTTGCCGTTCTCGCGCAGCGTCTCCCTCGCCGGATGCAGTTGCCCGTCCGTCAGATCGAACTTCTCCTGCACTCGGTCGAGGATGCTGCGACCGCCCGGATGGATCGCCCAGTGCTCTACGGCCTGTCCGATCGCGCCCTCCTCGAACGCCGCGGCGAGCTCCGGCTCCCGGTAGAGCGGACGCAGCGCATCGTGGATGTTCTCCCCGATGATCTGCGGCACGGCCGTGGACAGGATCATCTCGAACCCGCTGTCGCCGATCGTCCACGCCATGTCCTTCTTGCCGTCGGGGACGATCGCGGTGTGGAAGCGATCGAGCCGGAGCCCCGGCACATCCGAGTCGAACGTGCGCGCGGTGACGATGCCCGCCGCTGCGCCGTCGGCGAAGAGCGAGGAGGCGACGATCGTGTCCGGGTCCTCCGAGGAGCGCAGGTGCAGGGTGCACAGCTCGACGCTCACCACCAGCACGACAGCGTCGGGGTCGGCCGCGCAGAACTGGCCCGCGGCACGCAGCGCCGGCATCGAGGCGTAGCAGCCCATGAATCCGAGGTGGTACCGCTGCACGCTGTCGGCGAGACCGAGGGCACGGACGATCTCGTAATCCGGGCCCGGGGCGTGGAACCCGGTGCACGACACCGTGACCACATGCGTGACGTCGGCGGCATCGACGTCCGGGTCGGCATCGAGCGCACGGCGGGCGGCCTCGACGAAGAGCTTCATCGCCTCGCGCGCGTAGACCTCGTTCCTCGTCTTCGTCCCCGGGGCGAGCAGCTCACCCGATGCGCGATCGAAGAACACCGGAGAGGACGAGTCGGCCGTCAGCGACAGTTCGTCCAGGACGGTGTGCCGGGTGTCGATGCCCGAGACGTTGAACGAGGTCGCCACGATCCGCTTCGCCAGTCGCCCGAGATCCGGCTGAGCGGCGAAGACGTCGCGTACCTCCTCCTGGACGAGAAGAGTGTCTGGGACGAGGGTCTGCAGGGACCGGAGCACGGCGGGCGGCGTCATGCTGTCACTCAAGCATCGGGTCGCACCTCGCGGAAGGGGGTTGCGCGTTGATCCCGATCTCTGAGAACGCGGTCAGACGCCCAGAGCGCGGGCGAGCTTCGAACCCGATGCCGAATCGCGACCGCCCGCCGCACGGATCGCACGCTCGGCAGCGGAGAAGAACGCCTCGCGGCCCTCGGCATCCGCCGGAGCGGCCGGTCCCAGCTCCAGCTCCCATTCGCGCCATTCGCGCTGGCGCCCCGTGCGCAGATCCGTGGCGCGAACGTGATCGTCGACGAACTCCGCGACGACGCCGTCCGGGCCGGGGAGCAGGTACGCGGTCCGGTCGTTCTCGATGCGCGCGAGCGGAACGAGCGGCAGAGCGGTCCAGCGCGAGATCGCCGCGACGACCGCCTCCGGCACGCCGTCGTCATCGCCGAGGGGCCAGCCGAGCTCGAGGCGTCCGTCGCCCTCCTTGGGTCCCTTGACATGCCAGCCGGCGTCCGGTCCTCCGGTGCGGCGCCGCAGAGCCACGCCCGAACGCGAGAGGGCGCCGTCGACGGTGTCCAGGTACCGGGCATCGAGAGCGCGCGGCTCTCCTGCCGTCACGGCCTCGACGCCGGGGATCGCGTCCCAGTCCGGCAGCGGGGTGGCCGCATCGACGTCGTACTTGCGCTCGACCTCGACCGATCTGGTCGGTTCAGTCATCGCTGGGGTTGATGTCCTCGAGAGACTCGTCGAACCAGTAGTCGACCTCGGTGGGTCCGTCCTGCGTGCCGGTGTTCTGCGGCTCACCGCGGCGGTGATACACCACCTGCGTCTCGCTGTAGGGGACGATCAGCTTGTCGTCCGCGTCGCCGAGGGGGATGATCTGCCCGTCGAGGGGGCCGCCGTGAAGTCGTGCGAGTGCCATGTGCTCACCCTAGCGCCGCATCATGGGCGGCGGGACGAGCGAGCACTCAGGCGGCCGCGACGCCCAGCACGGCTCCGACGATCATCCACGGCCCGAAGGCGATGCGCGTCGACCGGTCGGCGCGCCGGAGCGCCATCAGGATCAGCGCGTAGAGGGCGCCGAGGACGAAGGCGGATGCCGCGCCGACGGCCAGCGCCTGCCAGCCGTGCCGGCCCAGCACGAGTCCGATGACCGCGGCGAGCTTCACGTCACCGCCGCCCATCCCGTCGCGGCTCACCAGTCGCAGTGCGGCGTAGAACCCGCCGAGGATCAGCATGCCGAGCAGAGCGCCGATCAGCGGGCCGGTGCGAGCCGTCAACAGCGCCTCCAGTATCACGAGAGCGAGCAGGGCCGCCAGCGTGGGCAGCACGATCCGGTTCGGCAGACGGTGGGTGCGCGCATCGATGACGATGAGCCAGGTGCCGATGCCGAGCAGCGCGATCTGCACGATCACGATGATCACGGCGTGGACGGTCATGGGGCAAGGCTAGGAGATGGCGTTCCGAGGCGTGATGGGCCTGTGGAGAACTCCTCCGCAGCGGTCAGAGATCGATGATGTCGAGATCGACCGTGACGACGTCACCCTCTGCGATCGACTGCTCCTGACGTATCGCCTTCTTCAGCGGCAGCACGAAGGCGCCGTCGCTGAAGAAGATCGAGGTGGGCCAGATCGAGGAGCCGATCCGCGCGCGGACCCGGAGCGAGCCGAATCCCCGCGGTGGTGACGGAAGCTCTCGCAGTTCGAGGGAGAGCTCTTCGGGCATCGTCGCGAAGAACCACGATTCGACGCGTTTGTCCCAGCGCGTCACGACGCTGTCGAACTCGATCTGCATGTCGACAGCGTATCGATCGGGGTGGACACCACGATCCGCGCGTCGTCGGTCGAGCGATGTCCGATGTACGAATTAGCGTCAGCAGCGCAGCTTGCTTTATTCGAATATATCTTCGAGAATGGATGCATGGGGATCGGGCTCGATGCAGTGACCGCGCTCTCTCCGGCTGGCGACTCCCGCGCCGGAGAGGTGCTCCGGCTGCGCCGGGAGATCAGCAGGATGCAGCGACGCCGCAGCGACCTTCCCCTCCTCCCCCTCGATCCTGCACTGACCGCCATCCTCCCCGACGAGGGGCTGCAGGCCGGCACCGCCTACACGGTGTCCTCCTCACCGAGCCTCGTGCTGGCCTTGCTGAGCGCCGCGTCGCAGAAGGGGCTCTGGTGCGCCGTCATCGGCATGCCGACGCTGGGCGTCGAGGCCGCCGCCGCGTTCGGCATCGACCTCTCGCGACTGATCCTCGTCCCCGAACCCGGCGAGCGCTGGATGGCGGTGACGTCCGCGCTCTCCGAGGTGGTGCCGCTCATCGCCGTGCATCCGGGCGGCCGGATGCGCGATGCCGACGTCTCCCGGCTGAATGCCCGACTGCGCGACCGCGGATGCACGCTGCTGGTCACCGCCGCCTGGCCGCAGAGCGAGGGGACGATCCGCGTCCACGACCCCCATTGGCATGGCCTCGGCGCCGGGTGGGGGCTGCTCTCGGACTGCACGGTGACGGTGACGGCGCAGACCAGGCATATGCCGGTGCCGTCGAGCGTTCGGGTGAGGCTTCCCGGCAGCCAGGGCGCGATCGAGCCGGTGGCCGCGGAGCTCACCGCCCTCCCCTCGCTCACCGACACCCCCTCCTCCCTTCCTGCTGAGACCGCGGCACGTCCGGTGGAGATCTCCCGATGGGCGGCGGCAGGATGAGCGCCCCGCTCCGCGTCCTCGTGCTGTGGTTCCCCGACTGGCCGTTGCGGGCAGCCCTCGGCGGGGCGCCCCCGCATCCGCCGACGGCTCTGATCCATGCGAACACCGTGGTGGCCTGCACCGCTTCGGCTCGCGCGCACGGAGTCCGCGTCGGCCAGCGCCGCAGAGTCGCACAGGGGCACCTCTCATCCCTGCAGGTGCTCCCCCACGATCCGGCCAGAGACGAGCGCGCCTTCCTCCCGGTGCTCCAGCTCATCGAGAAGCATGCCCCGGGAGTGGGCCTTCTTCGCCCAGGACTCGCCGCTCTCCGCGCCAGGGGCGTCTCCCGCTATCACGGCGGTGAGGCCGAGGCGGCAGAAGCCCTCGTCGGCATCCTCGCCGACGCCGGGTTCCCCGAGGCGCGCATCGGCATCGCCGACGGTCCGTTCACGGCAGAGGCCGCCGCTCGTGCAGGCCATCCCTTCACCATCGTGCCGACGGGCACCGCGAGGCAGTACCTCAGCGCGTTCCCGGTGCAGGCGCTCAGAGACGAGCAGCTCACCGGCCTCCTCGTCCGGCTCGGGGTGCGCACCCTCGGGGATTTCGCTGCTCTGAATTCCCTCGAGGTGCGCGATCGCTTCGGCGAACGAGGAGCGCGTCTGCACGCGCTCGCCGCGGGTGCCGACTCCCGTCCCCTCGTTCCCCGCCCGCCCGATCCTGAACTCGCTCGCGCCGTGGAGTTCGAGCCGGCGCTGAGCGGAGCCGATCAGGTGGCCTTCGCCGTGCGGCAGACGGTGGATGCGGTGATGCTCGCCCTCGGGGATGCCTCGGTGGTGTGCACGGAGGTGCGCATCGACCTGACCGACGACAACGGCCTGGTCTTCTCCCGGTCATGGCTGCACCCGACCTGCTTCGACGCCGCCGATCTCGTCGATCGGGTGCGCTGGCAGCTCGAGGCACTGGCCGCCGAGAACGCGAAGGAGCCGGTCGACGAGGCCAGGACGTTCGGAGGCATCGTGTCGGTGCGCATCGTGCCGGTCGCCGTCGATGACGCCGCTCACCACCAGCCGGGGCTCTTCGGCTCGGGCTCCGACGAGCGTCTGCATCACGCCGTCTCGCGAGTGCAGACGATGCTCGGCCATCAGGGTGTCGTCACCGCCGCGGTCTCCGGTGGCCGCTGGCTCGCCGACCGGCAGGTGCTCACGCCCTGGGGTGAGCGTTCGGTCGCCCCACGCGACCCGGAGCGTCCATGGCCGGGGAGTCTGCCCGATCCGGTGCCGTCCGAGGTGTTCCTGCCCCCTCGGCCCATCACCGTGTCGGCAGCGGACGGCACGGTGATCGGCATCGACGAGAGAGGAGCGCTCTCAGCCGATCCCGCTCTCGTCGACGGAGCGGGCGTTCAGGCGTGGGCGGGACCCTGGCCGATCGAGGAACGTCGCTGGGACGACGCCGCGAGGCGGCATGGTCACCGCCTGCAGATCGTCGACGACCGGGATCGGGCGTGGCTGGTCTTCCGCGCTCGTGACCGCTGGTGGGCCGAGGGGCGGTACCGCTGATGGGATGGCACAATCCCCCGCAGACCTGGGCCGAGCTGGAGCGCCTCCTCAGCGGGGAGGATCCTCCGAAGCACCCCGCCGATGAACCGCGATCTCCTCGGGAGGATCCTGGGCCGGTGAGCCGGCGCCGGCAGCGGACGCCACCCGCGGCGCTTGCCCGTGCCGACGACGCGGTGCCCTACGCCGAGCTGCACGCGCACTCCTCGTACTCGTTCCTCGACGGCGCCTCCTCTCCGGAGGAGCTTCTCGCCGAGGCCGAACGGCTCGGTCTCACCGCACTCGCTCTCACCGATCACGACGGCTTCTACGGCGCAGCCCGCTTCGCCGAACTGGCCGAGGTCATGAATGTCGGGGTGCAGACCGTCTTCGGGGCCGAGCTCTCACTGGATCTGCCGGCCCCGCAGCGAGGCAGCCCCGATCCTGCCGGTGAACATCTGCTCGTCCTCGCCGGCGGCCTCGAGGGCTACCATCGCCTGTCCGGAGCGATCTCCGCCGCGCATCTGCGCGGCGGCGAGAAGGGACGCCCCGTCTACGATCTCGACGAACTCGCGGCGAGGGCGGGGGGCCAGTGGACGATCCTCACCGGATGCCGCAAGGGAAGCGTGCGCCGGGCGCTGGAGCGCGGTGACGCCGCGACCGAACTCCGGCGCCTCGTCGGCCTGTTCGGCCGCGACCACGTCGCGGTCGAGCTGTTCGATCATGGCGACCCGCTGGACACCCGTCGCAATGATGCCCTCGCCGAGCTCGCTCGTCGCATGCGGCTGCCGGTGGTGGCCACGAACAACGTGCACTACGCAGCTCCCCAGCAGGCCAGGCTCGCCGAGGCGATGGCCGCCGTGCGCGCTGTTCGCAGCATGAACGAGCTGGACGGATGGCTGCCGGCGCACGGCAGCGCGCACCTGCGAAGCGGCGCCGAGATGACCGCACGATTCCAGCGCTACCGGGGCGCGATCTCCCATGGTCTGGAACTGGCGGCGGCATCCGCCTTTCCGCTGCGACGCGCGCGTCCGGCGCTGCCGCAGCAGAAGGTGCCGGAGGGGCACACCCCCATGAGCTGGCTGCGTTCGCTCGTCTGGCGAGCCGTCCCCGAGAAATACCCGCACCTCGATGCCGACGGGCGCAGCAGGATCGAGCGGGAGCTGAACGTCATCGAGGAGAAGGACTTCCCCGGGTACTTCCTCATCGTGCACGACATCGTCGCCGAGGCGAGGCGGCGGCGGATCCTCTGCCAGGGACGAGGATCCGCTGCGGCGAGCGCGGTCTGCTATCTGCTGGGCATCACCGCCGTCGATCCGATCCTCTTCAACCTCCCCTTCGAGCGCTTCCTGGCCACCACTCGCTCCGAGGAGCCGGACATCGACGTGGACTTCGACTCCGACCGCAGGGAGGAGATCATCCAGTGGGTGTATCAGAGGTACGGCAGAGAACGCGCAGCGCAAGTGGCCAACGTGATCCAGTACCGCCCGAAGAACGCCGTCCGCGATATGGCGCGAGCGCTCGGTCACTCCCCCGGGCAGCAGGACGCCTGGTCCCGGCAGGTCGACGGCTGGAGCGCCGGCGTGGAGCCGGTGGAGGGGCACGACATCCCCGAGAACGTGCTCGCCTACGCCGGCGAGCTGCTCAAGGCTCCCCGCCACCTCGGCATCCACTCCGGCGGCATGGTGCTCACCGCTCGCCCCGTCGGCGAGGTCGTACCGGTCGAGCATGCCCGCATGGAGAATCGCACCGTCATCCAGTGGGACAAGGATGATGCGGCCTGGATGGGGCTGGTGAAGTTCGATCTGCTGGGACTCGGGATGCTGGCCGCTCTCCAGCACTCCTTCGATCTCATCGAGGCGGCGACGGGCGAGAGATGGACGCTGGAGAGCATTCCCAAAGAGGAGCCGGGGGTCTACGACATGCTCTGCCGGGCCGATTCCATCGGGGTCTTCCAGGTGGAATCGCGCGCTCAGATCGGTCTGCTCCCCCGCCTTCAGCCGCGGAGCTTCTACGACCTCGCCATTCAGATCGCCCTCATCCGCCCCGGCCCGATCCAGGGCGGTGCGGTGCATCCGTTCGTCCGTCGCAAGATGGCGAAGGACAAGCTCGACGAGGAGAACAGGGAACGGGCCGAGCGCGGCGAGGAGCCGCTCACCCTGGAGGTGCCGTACCCGCATGACGATCTGAAGCCGATCCTGAAGCGCACCCTCGGCATCCCGATCTTCCAGGAGCAGCTCATCCAGATGGCGACCGCTGTCGGCGACTGCACGGCCGACGAGGCGGATCTGCTGCGGCGGGCGATGGGCTCGAAACGAGGGCTGGAGAAAATCGAGAAGGTCCGCGAGAAGCTCTACGCGGGAATGGAGCGGCGCGGGCTCGTCGGTGACGCGGCCGACCGCATCTATGCGCAGATCCAGGCGTTCTCGAACTTCGGCTTCGCCGAGTCGCATTCGCTGTCGTTCGCTCTTCTCGTGTACGCCAGCTCCTGGCTGAAGCTGCATTATCCTGCGGCCTTTCTCGCCGGGCTCCTGCGCTCGCAACCGATGGGCTTCTACTCGGCGGCGACGCTGACCGCCGATGCCCGGCGTCACGGTGTGGAGGTACGGCGCCCGGACCTGCATGCCTCCGCCGTCACCGAGACGCTTGAGCCCCTCACGACCGAGACTCCCCCCACTGAGGCTTCCACCGCCCCGTTCTTCCGCGACCACGGGCGCCCGCCGACGGGTAGCGACGCCTGCCTCGTGAACCCGCAGCCGAAGCCGCTGCGGTTCGACAGGGATGCTCCCGACGAGTCCGCCGCACACCGCCGCGACGGCGCGTACGCGGTGCGCCTCGGTCTCAGCGGCGTCCGCGGGATCGGTCTGCCGATGGCGGAGCGGATCGTGGCAGAGCGAGAGGCGAACGGCCTCTACCGCGACCTGAACGACCTGGTGAGACGCACCGATGCCACGGCCGCTCAGCTGGAGGCCCTCGGCACGGCCGGTGCTTTCGCCTGCCTCGGCTTGAAGCGCCGCGAGGCGATCTGGCTCGCTGGGGCCGCGGCCGATGATCGCGCACGGTTCCTGCCGGGGACGACGGTGGCGGTGCAGCCGCCGTTGTTCGCCGACCAGTCCAGTTACGAGCAGCTGGCTTCCGATCTCTGGGCGACCGGGGTCTCCACCGACGATCATCCGATGGCGCATTTCCGCGCAGCCCTCGGCGAGCGGGGGGTGCTTCCGGCCTCCGAACTGCAGACGCACGAGTCGGGCAGGCGCATCGAGGTCGCCGGCCTCGTCACTCACCGTCAGCGACCGGCCACCGCGGCGGGGGTCACCTTCATGAATCTGGAGGACGAGCACGGACTCGTGAACGTCATCTGCTCGACAGGTGTGTGGAACCGCTACAGTCGCGTCGCGCGCGAGTCTCCCGCGCTGATCGTCCGGGGCATCCTGGAGCGCTCAACCGAGGGTGTCGTCAATGTGCTCGCCGATGCGTTCGAAGACCTGCGCACCGGGCTCACGCACCGGTCGCGCGACTTCCGGTGACATCGACGCCCGCCCGGCAGTGCGTCACCAGAAGCGCTCGGCCTCCGCAGGCGGCGGGCGATCGGCTCCACCCCAGCGATCGGCCTCGGCCTTCGCCGCATCCGCCGCCTCGTCCGCGCCGCGAAGCGCGACCTTCGCCTCGGACGCCCCTGGTCCGATCGGGTCGACGATGAGCTCGGTACGAGCGCCGGCCCCATGCAAGGTGATGGTGCACTCGAGCACCCGCCCGATCCAGCGCGAGATCTCTCCGCGCTGCGGCTCGGAATACTGATAACGGATGCCCGTGTCGAGGTCGACGATGCCCACGAGCCTCGGCTCACCAGCCTCGACGTCGAACCGTTCGGTCACTTCGAGCCGATGGCCCTGCGCGATCGCGACCTGAGCTGTCAGCACGAGTGTCCTGTCCATGTCTCCACCCTACGAATCGCGCGCGACGAGCGAAAGACAGGCTCAGCGTGGCAGCGAGCTCAGTCCTGCATCGGGTCCTCTCGGATGCCATCCCGCCCGTCATCGTCGAGCGGAACCTCCTCCTGCTGCTCGGCGACATCGGCCGGGTTCGCGTCGGGGTGAGCGAAGTCGGGTGTTCCGAGCGCCGGAGCTTCGGGGTCGTCGGGCTCTTCGAGGTCGGGCCGTTCCTGTTCCTGCAGGTCGGCCACCGGCTTCTGATCGTCGAGCGGGTTCTCTTCGATGCGCATGCGATGCTCCTCGCGGTCGGGGACGTGAGGCTTCAGTCTCGGAAGACGGCCGACGGCACTCAAGGGCCTTGACGCGGCCCGTCCGCGCTCGCTCGCACAGATCGCCGCGGTCGCAAGGAACCCCGACGGGTCATAGCGGGTCGGGCGGAACCCGTCAATCCGGTGTGAATCGCGACTACGGTCGCTTACCGTCGGACCACGGAGGAGCTGCGAGATGACACCTGACGATCACGGAACGCGCGGGGCGGTCCGACCCGTCGATCACCGGATGTCGGATGCCGATCGGGCCCGCGTGCGGGTCGGAGTCTCGGGCTGGCGCTATGCGAGCTGGCGCGGCGACTTCTATCCCGCCGGGATGCCGCAACGGCAAGAGCTTGAGTACATCGGCCGCCAGTTCTCCAGCGTCGAGCTGAACGGATCGTTCTACTCGCTGCAGCGCCCGTCGAGCTACATCCGCTGGCGCGACAGCGTTCCGAATGATTTCCTGTTCGCCGTCAAGGGGTCGCGCTATGTGACCCACATGCTGCGCCTGCGCGACACCGGCACGGCCCTCGCGAACTTCTTCGCGTCCGGACTTCTCGCCCTCGGTCCTCAACTGGGTCCGATCCTCTGGCAGCTCCCGGAACGCCAGCGTTTCGATCCGGATGTCCTCGACGGTTTCCTCAGGGCCCTGCCCCGTACCACCGGGGAGGCGCTGGCGCTGGCACGACGGCACGATGATCGCCTCGAGGGCAGAGCCTGGCTGGAACTCGAATCGGACGTGCCCCTGCGATATGCGATCGAACCGCGCTCCACGAGCTTCGACGATCCGCGCTTCGCCGAACTGCTCCAGGCGCACGGGGTCGCGGTCACCGTCGCAGACACCGCCGGCACGTGGCCGCGTTTCGATGCGCTCACCGCTGACTTCGTCTATGTGCGGCTGCATGGCGCGCAGATGCTGTATCACAGTGGCTACACCACGGCCGAGCTGCGGGAATGGGCCGACCTGCTGCTGTCATGGGCGGATGGGAGCGGCGCGGCAGACGGCCGCCCTCGCGAGGTGTACGTCTACTTCGACAATGATGCGCGCGGGCATGCTCCGCACGACGCGCGGGCGCTCGCGGCACTCGTGGGCGACGAGGTGACGGTCCGCCCCGGAGTCGATGAGGCGATGTGATGAGGCGAGAGCCTGTCGAGTCGTCGGCCATCGCCTCCATCGGGTACGCCCCCGAGATGGCGGTGCTGGAGATCGAATTCGTCGGCGGCGGACAGTATCGCTACTTCGCCGTTCCTCCCTCGATCCACCGCGCGCTGATGGACGCTGACAGCGTCGGCCAGGCGTTCATCACGTTGATCCGCGACAGGTACCCGACCGAGCGGATCGAATGACGTCGTTCCGGCTGCGAGCTAACGCAACCCTGTTCGGCTGTAAACCCCCTCTACACCGTTCGTCGACGCCAATACGGTGACGACCATGCCGGACATCTCGTTCTCCCCCACCACCGCCATCGTGACCGCGTCCGACTCCGGGATCGGTGCGGCCACCGCCATCGCCCTCGCCGAGGCCGGTATGGACGTCGGCGTCACCTGGCACTCCGACGAGGAAGGCGCGCAGCAGACCGCCGACGCCGTGCGCGAACGCGGCCGCCGCGCGGTGGTCGCTCGCTTCGACGCGACCGAACTCGACCGGGTGGCCGGCGTGATCGATCACCTCACCGACGAACTCGGCGGCCTCGACGTCTTCGTCAACAACGCCGGTGGCGGATCGAACGGACCGTTCCTCGAGACGACGATCGAGCAATGGCGAGACACGGTGGCACTGAACCTCGACGGTGCCTTCGCGGGACTCCAGGCCGCAGCCAGGCACATGGTGGCGGCGGGTCGGGGTGGCCGCCTGATCGCGGTCACGAGCGTGCATGCGCACCAGCCGCGCGTCGGCTCCTCGGCGTACGTCGCCGCCAAACACGGGCTCTCCGGTCTCATCGAGACCATGGCGCAGGAACTGGGCGAGCACGGCATCACCGCCAACGCCGTCGCGCCCGGCGAGATCGCCACCCCGATGAACGACATGGAGTCCGAGGATGCCGAGGGGACGCATCGCCCCGGCATCCCGCTCGCCCGGCCCGGCAAGCCCGAGGAGATCGCTGCGGTCATCGCGTTCCTGGCGTCACCGGCTGCCGCCTACGTCACGGGGGCGAACTGGGCGGTCGACGGCGGGATGCTGCAGATGGGGCCCCAGGCGGGCTCTCACCTCACCGACGACGCGTGGCGCCGCGGCTGAGTTCGAGCTCCCCGCGTAGCCCGCGAACCGATTGCTGCGCACCCGGCCGCTCAGTCGTCGCCTTCGCCATCTGCAGGTTCCTGTCCGTTACCGGAGCGGAAGCCGACCAGTTTGTGCGTGCCGTCGCAGAACGGCTTGATCGCCGACACGCCGCATCGGCACAGAGCGACGGTGCGGCGGGTGCGCTCGACGGCATCTCCGGAGGGCGACACGATCTCGAAATCTCCGCGGACGAGAAGGGGTCCGTCGGTGCAGGCGACGACCTGGGCGCTTCCCATCAGGCACCGTCCCCTGCGAGCAGCCCGGCGTCCACTGGCTGCCGAAGCGCCGACCGCCCGGCCGTCCATGCGGCCAGCGTGCGCTCCGCACCCCAGCCGTCGACGAGCATCGATGCCCGGGCGCCGAAGATGATGTCGGCCACCAGGAGCGGTTCCTGCTCCGCCAGCCCACCGGCGAGGTCGCGCCCTGCGATCTGTTCGTGCACGGCATCCGCCTCGACATGCTCGTCGAAGTAGTCGGTGACCGACTCGCCGTAGCCGAGGCGCCGGAACCCATCGCCGAGCAGCCGGTTCGGAATGGACGAGGTCATCTCGTATGCCGCATAGTGGCCGGCGCTGGCTCCGCGCAGCCGGCGGTTGAGTCCGAACATCGTCATCATCGTGAACGAGGCGATGGTCAGCGCCGGAACCGCATCGAGGTACGCCCCGTAGGTGTCGTCGAGACCGAGCTCGCGCATGGTCCGCGCGAAGATGGCGGAGTGCATCCGCTCGGGTCGGCCGCCACCGTACTCGTCCGCCTGGATCTCGACCATCGCGGCCTTCGCCCGGCCGTCGAGCCGCGGGATGCTCCAGGTCTGGGCGTCGGCCTCCTTCAGCGTGTAGACCGAGCGCAGCACCACGTATTCGCGGACCTGCTCATCGGTCGCCTTCTTCGCGACGAAACGCGACACGCTGGGGCCCGCGGTCGGTTTGGTCAGCTCGAAGAGTGCAGCGGCGATCGCCTCCGCGTCGGCGGGTGGCAGCGGTGACTCCCACTCGCCGACCTGCTCACGCAGGTGCCGCTCGAACGCCCGCTCGATCTGGACCCTTGCTGCGACCGTGATCGGATGCCACTCCCAGTCCTCGTCCGCATCGACGACCGAACCGTAATGCAGGCCGTGCAGCACGAGGAGGGTCAGTTGCAGATCATCGTCACGCACGATGTCGCCCGAGGCGCCGACCGCCGCAGCGACCCGCTCCCCGAAACCCGCCAGCGTGTCATCGGCTTCCGAGACCGGACGCCGGAGCGCTGCCAGCAGCTGTTCGCTCACCGGGCCGCGGGCACGGAACGGCGGTGCCGGATAGCCGGGCTCAGCGTCGCGGTCGTCCCCGCTCGCGTCGATCGTGTCGGTCGTCGTGGTCAGTGTCATGCCGCATTCCCGTCATCAGCATCAGGGCAGTTGCTCGAAGCGTAGGCACCGCGACGGTCGCGGGGAACGGGGTTGACGCGCAGCCTCCGACTAGGGCACGGCCTGGGCGGCGGCGAGCAGGCTGAGCGCAGCGTGAGAAGGGCTTCCGGGGCGGGCGGTGTGGGTGAGGATGCGCTGACCGTTGCCCTCCGGCAGGTGGAGCACCTCGTAGTCCAGCTCCAGTTCACCCACGGCGGGATGCCGGAAGCGCTTGGTTCCGCTCGTGCAGAGGCGCACCGAGTGGCCGGCCCAGAGGAATGCGAACTCGGGGCTCTTCAGGCTGAGCTCGCCGACCAGTTCGGCGAGGTGGCGATCGTCGGCGTATGTGGCGGCGGCGTACCGCATCGAGGCGACGGCGACCTCGGCCTCGGTTTCCCAATCGACGTAGAGATCGCGGGTGTGCGGATCGAGGAAGAGCATCATGATGTGATTGGGGCGGTCTGCGAGCCGGGCAGGTGCATCCGGATCGAGATGCCCGGCCAGCAGCAGATGCCCGGCCCGGTTCCACGCGAGGATGTCGTTGAAGCGGCCGAGGAGGACAGCGGGAACCTCTCCCATCGCGTGCAGGAGCTGCTCGGCGCCGCTCTTGGCGATCTCCGGCTCCGCCTCGGGCGGCCGCGCCGCGGGCGTGCGATGGGCGAGAACGAACAGGTGCGACCTCTCATCGGCGTCGAGCTGCAGCGCTCGGGCGAGCGCGTCGATGACGGCATCCGACGCGTTCTGGGATTGGCCCTGCTCGAGCCGCGTGAGGTAGGTCGCCGAGACTCCGGCGAGCTGCGCGAGCTCCTCGCGTCGAAGCCCGGGAACGCGTCGCCGGCCGTATGACCGGATCCCCGCGATCTCAGGTGTCAGGCGGTCGCGGCGGGAACGCAGGAACTCTCCGAGCTCGGTCACCGGGCGGTCTGCCTCGGGGGCGCGCGTGTCCATGCCCCCATTCTCTGCCCTCTCACACCCTCGAGCCTGACCCTACGAGTACCAGGCACCGTCAGAGCAGTCTCCGCAGGGATCTGGCTGCTCCTCGCCCGCGGGACCAGCCTCGACTCATGACCGAAACCGATGCATTGACCCGCCCATCCGCCGCCGCGCCGGCGCGCCGGTCGACGCGTGACCGTATCGCCGTCGCGATCCTCCTCACGGCGAACTTCACCCTCGCCGTCGACTTCTCGATCCTCAATGTGGCGCTGCCGCACATCGGCCGGGATCTGAGCCTTCCGACCTCTGCGCTGCAGTGGATCGTGACGGCGTTCGCGGTGTGTGCCGCGGGTTTCACCCTGTTCTTCGGCCGCGTCAGCGACCTGGTCGGGCGACGCCGTCTGTTCACGATCGGGATCGTGCTGCTCGGAGTCTCCTCGATGGCGGGCGGGCTCGCAACGGAACCGGTGCTGCTGCTCGCGGCTCGCGTCGGACAGGGGTTGGCCACCGCCATGGTCACTCCGGCAGCTCTCGCGCTGCTGACGACGATGTTCCCCGACGGTCCGGCCCGTGCACGGGTGCTGGGCCTGAACGGCGCGCTCATGGCGGCCGGATTCACCGCCGGCGCCGTCCTCGGCGGGCTTCTCACCGGCACGGTCAGCTGGCGGTGGGCGTTCTTCATCAACGTCATCGTCGCGGTGATCGTCGTCGCGCTCGCGCCGTTCGCACTCCGCGAGCCTCCGGCCGGGCTTCGCCCGCGGCTCGACGTCCCCGGCGCGGTCACCGTCACCGTCGGCCTGGTCGCCCTGGTGCTCGGGATCGACACCGCGGGTCACTCGGGCTGGGGGCACCCCGCGGCCTGGGCGCCGATCGCGGCCGCTGGAATGCTGTTCGCCGGGTTCGTCGTGATCGAGTCCAGGACAACCGACCCGCTCATCTCTCCGTCGCTGCTCCGACGCAGCAATGTGGCGTGGGGGAACATCGCGGGCCTCCTCGCCTTCGCGACCGAGACGTCGCTGGTCTTCCTCCTCACTCTCTACCTGCAGGAGACGCTCGGCTTCAGCGCTGTGACAGCCGGCCTGATCCTCGCCGTGCTCGGTCTCGGCACGGTCGTCGGCGGACTCATCGCTCCCCGCATCATCGGCCGCAGCGGCGCCAAGGCAGCGATCATCATCGGGTTCGTCGTACAGGCTCTGGCGACCGCGCCGCTCGCGTTCATCGCTGACGATCATGCCTGGGTGACGCCGCTGCTGCTCGTGACGTTCATCGGAGGGGTTGCGAACCTCGTCGCGATCGTCGGATACGCCGTGACGGCCACCGCAGGGATCCCCTCCGAGCAACAGGGTCTCGCCACCGGGCTCGTGACGATGAGTCAGCAGGTCGGAATCACCGTCGGCACCCCCGTCATGTCGGCGATCGCGACGAGTGTGGCCGCCGCGACGCTGCTGCCGGGCCTTCAGGCAGCGATCGGTGTCAACGCGGCGCTCGCGCTGACCACCGCCGTGCTGGTCGCGCTCTTCCTCCGTCGGCCATCACCGGTCACCGCTGCCGCTGAGCTCTCTCACCCCGCTCCCAGAGTGCCGCGGTGAGCGTCGACACATCGTCCGCCCGGATCCGCTGCCAGTTCCGCCCGCCACGCGCGAACGCCACGCGAACCGCGGGCGGGAGCGCGGCCGGGCTCACCGGAGCCTCGAGCCAGTCGCAACTGCGGACGTGCACGAGATCGACGTCGAGCGCGTCCGGCGCCGGGTCGTATCGCCAGGGACCCGCGAGCCGCCCGAGCCACACCTGATCGTCGATGTCGCGCGTCCAGACGAACGCGCCGTCAGCGGCGGCGGCGAACCGCTCGATCCGCCGCGCGACCCGGTCGCCGAGTTGCGCGTGCGCTGCCGCGAGCGCGTCTTCCAGCGAAGGGGGTGGTGGCATCAATCGGCCACCCATCCCGCAGACGCCGAGCGTCAGGGCCCGCTCCACGGCGGGTCCGTCCGGCACATCATCACGACGAGACCGCATCGGCGCTCGGAAGACGGAGATCGCGTGCGCAGTCCTGGTGCCGCTCACCGCGGCACCGGAATCAGGGTCGCCTGGACCTGTCGGTCGTCGACCGTGACGGACATCATGGTGCACACCGGTTGGCGCCGCCGGTCTGTCGGCGAGCCCGGGTTGAGCAGCCGCATACCCCGCGGAGACACTGTGTCCCACGGAATGTGCGAGTGCCCGAAGATCAGCAGATCGACGCCGGGGAACGCCGCATCCATGCGTTCCTCGCGCGCCTTCGCGAGGCCCGTCTCGTGGATGACGGCCACCGTCAGCCCTTCGACGGTGAAGCGAGCGATCTCGGGCAGACGCCGCCTCAGCTCAGGGCCGTCGTTGTTGCCGTACACACCCTGGAACGTGCGAGCCCGCGATTCGAGCAGCTCGAGCGTCTCCAGGTCCACCCAGTCTCCGGCGTGGACGACGAGGTCGGCCTGCTCGACGGCGCGCAGGACGGCATCCGGAAGGCGTTTCGCTCTCGCGGGCACGTGGGTGTCGGCGAGCAGCAGCAGTCTCGTCGCCACGCGATCAGGCCGAGCGCACGAGGACCCGACCGCCGTCGACCAGCACGTCCCAGCGGGGTTGCGGCACGCTGGCCGGCCCCCGTTCGACGCTGCCGTCGTCGAGCACGAACTGGCTGCCGTGCCACGGGCAGGTCACGCAGCCGCGCGCGTCGAGCGTGCCCTCGTCGAGCGGGCCCCCGGCGTGGGAGCAGACCGCCGAGATCGCGCGCAATCGCCCGTTCTGGCGAACGAGCAGCACCGGCACGTCATCGACCTCGACGCGATTCAGGCGGCCCTCGACGATGTCGGTGTCGGCGGCGACATCGCGCCAGTCTCGCACCGTGCGCTGGAAGGCGGTGCGGTTGACGCCGATCCCTTTGACGTACGACAGGTACCCACCGAGGGCGGCAGAGCCCATCGTCAGTCCGAGAGCGACGAGGCTGAGCGCGATGCCCACGCCCCGGTGACCGCGTCGCCGCACGATCCACGAGGCGGTCTGCATCACGGTGGCTGCCGCGTTCGCCAGCCCGTGCACGAGGCCGACCCGCTTGTCGGCCCCGCTCGTCTCCGACCAGTCCGACGCCCCGGCCATCGCCGTCGGCGCCGAAGCGAGGATGCCGAGGCCGACCAGACGCCGCGCGGCGGCCGATGCCTCCGTCCCGCCGGTCAGATCGAGAGCGGTCGCCGCGCTGAAGGCGCCGATCGGCAGGTCGGTCAGCACGGGGTGCAGCTGATGCCCGAGCCACGACCCGGAGAGCGCGTTCTTGATCACCGTCGGGCGTGTGAAGGCCTTCACCTTCGCGGTCAAGGACTTCGCGACGGCATCCAGCCCTCTGGCCTGGCCGATCCGCTCGATCGCCGTATTCAACATCACCTGCGCGTCTTCCACCACGATCACTCCTTCTGGCCGCTCTGTTGCTCTCCTGGGATGCATGTCTAGCGGGTGTATCGGTCGGGCATCAGGGGGTTGACCACTGCGGATCCGACGCCCCGGTGAGCGGGCGGTGCGGGCGAGCACCGAGCGGATCAGTGACGCCGGGCCAAGTGAGCTGCGGCTTCGTTGCGTGTGAACCCGAGCAGCTCGATCGCCTCGTTCACACGCTCCCGCGTCGCAGGCAGCACGCGGTCGGAACCATTGAGCACCCGCGAGACGGTCTGGTACGAGACTCCCGCCTGGGCGGCGACGTCACGGATGGTCGGCGGCCGACCCTGTTCGTGGCTCCTCGTCGGCCCGGTCATGCCGTCACCAACTCGATCCCGGCGTCGTCGAGACGGGCGCGTTCGACGTCGGTCACGGCGTGATCCGTCACGAGGACGTCGAATGCGCTCAACTCGGCGATCGCCGCGAATGCCGTCCGACCCCATTTCGCCTGATCGCAGAGCAGGATTCTCCGCTCGGCGGATCGCATGGCGGCCTGTTTCACCGCAGCATCCTCGACGTCGTGCGCGGTGGGTCCGGTATCGACGTTCAGCGCGCAGGGTGCGATGAGCGCCGTGTCGAAGCGGAGATCGGCCAGCCCTCGCTGCGTCACCGGGCCTGCGAAGGATTGTTCGCCGGGCCGCAGGTCTCCGCCCGGGAGCGTCACCTGAATCCGCTCGCCCGTCGCGACGGCGGTCAGCGCGGGAAGCGAGAGCGGCACGACACGCAGCGTCTTGCCGGTGATCGCCTTGGCGACTTCGAGGCCCGTCGTGCCGCTGTCGATCACGACCGCCTCCCCCGGAGCGAGCAGCCGGGCGACCGCCTGAGCGATCCTCTGTTTTCCGGGCAGGTTGCTCGAGAGTCTCGCAGCGAACGGCTCGACCCGCCCGCGGAGCTCGGCCCGCCGTGCCCCTCCGTGGTAACGGCGCACCAATCCGCGGGCGTCGAGATCGGCGAGGTCGCGGCGCACGGTCGCCTCGGATGCGCCGAGGCGGAAGGCCAGTTCCGACACGGCGACATCACCGCCGTCTTCCACAAGCGCGACGATGCCCTGATGTCGATCGATCGTATTCATTGCTCATACGATAATCGAGCCTGCGCGAACGTTCAACAGTCTGATCATTTTGCCGAGTCGAGCAGGAGCCTTCGCTCGAGAATCCGATCCTGTGTCGCTTCGACGCTACCCATGAGTCGCTCTGAGGAGGGCGCCCTGGCGGTCGAGCCAGACCTACCGTCTGGAGGTGAGCTCATCCCGGAGCTCCGGAGAGGACGCGACATGAATGAGCAATCGGACCGAGACCCGAGGGAAGACCCCTTCCGTCAGCACGAGGCGCAGAACTGGTGGCCGCAGCCGCCATCCTCCGACGCACCCGCCGTCGGCACCCCGCCTCAGCACGGGGTGCCGCTCAGCCCGCACTCGGATCAGCCGTCGACTGTTCCAGTCCCGCCGGTCGCACCACCCGCACCGCCGCTCGCGCCACCCGCACCGTCCGCTCCCGCGCCGCGAAGCGCATTGCGCGACGTCGGCGTCGGAGCGCTCGGGCTCGTCGCCGGACTCGTGATCGGCCTCATCATCCAGGACGCGATCGGCATCGCGTTCCTGGCCAGCGGAGCCTCTCTCATGTCAACGGCGGGCGTCCTTCTCGGGTGGCTCCTGCCGACCTGCGCCGTCGCCGGCGTGGTCGCGGCGGTCTTGATCGACCGGAGCGTCGTCCGCAAGCGCGGTCACTGAACTCTCGGCGCCGCCGGCACGGTCTTCACGGAGAAGAACAGTGTGTGAATTTCGTGCGTGGGGTGACGCGCGCGGCGTAGCATGACCACGTGGCAACCAACATCGATCCCGACGAAATCGTGCAGCAGGTCACCAATCGCGTCGCCGAGAGCTACCCCGACACCAGCCGCGACCACATCTCGTCGCTCGCTGCGGAAGAACTCCAGAAGATCTCGCACAGCAGGGTGAAGGACTATTTCACCGTGCTCACCGAGCGCGCAGTCCGCACACGGCTCACCGCCTGAGTCGGAAGCCCGCCCCGAAGCGCACCGCTATTCGAGCCACTCGGTGATGAACCGCTCGCTCGCGTGGATGTGGATCGCTTCGTAGACCTCGGAGCCGACCACCGCGAAACGGTGCGGCACGAGGGCCGGAACGACGAGGATCTGACCGCCCGTGGCGACGACCTGCTCGTCGCCGACGGTGAAGCGCGCGGCCCCGGAGCGGATCACGAAGGTCTCGCCGTACGGATGCCGGTGCAGTCGTGGACCGGCGCCCTCGCGTTCGATGCGTTCGAGGAAGAACGAGACATCGGAGCCGTGGGCGAAGCCTTCGAAGTCGCCGCCGACGGCGGACTGCTCGATGATGGGGATGACCATGCGGCCACTCTGCCCGCCCGAGGCGCCCCGGTCCATACCCTCGCGGGGATCCGGATGCGCTGCGCCCTGATCACGTCGCGGGTCCTGGCGGCGCCAGGTTCAGCACCCACGCGTTGACGGTCAGTTCGGTGCCCCGGAAGGGGAACTGCATCCGCTCGTGCCGCACGAAGCCCGCCGCTGCGCAGAGCGCGTTGGATCGGTCGTTGTCGACACTCGGAAACGCCGTCAAGAGGTCGTGTGTGCGGTGCTGCTGCGCATCGCGGATGAGCAGGTCGAGTGCGCGCGAGGCGGCTCCCTTGCCCTGAGCAGCGGGCAGTACGAACCAGCCGGTCTCGTGCACGTCCTGGCCATTCCAGCTCGTCGACCACCAGCCGATTCCGCCGACGCCGGCTCCGTCGGCCCATGTCGAACCGGATTGAATCGGGAGCAGAACCGGGCGGAAGCGCTCGTTCCGCGTAACCGAGGATGGCCGCGATCGTGCAGCGACACGTCGACGCCGACGTCTCCGGAGCGATGTTTCACGCGGACCGAACCGGGCGGGTCCGCCCTGGGCGTGCTCGGTCAGTCGGTGAGTGAGCGTTCGACCCATGCGCGTAGCTGCCCGGCGGGTACGGCGCCCGTCACGCGGTCGACTTCTTTCCCGCTGCGGTAGAACAGGAGCGTGGGGATTGAGGCCACCCCGTGACGCCGGGACACACCCGGAGCGGTATCCGCGTTGACCTTCACGACCTTGAGGCGTCCGGCCAGGTCGCGCGAGAGCTGGTCCACGGCCGGTGCGATCTGCCTGCATGGCCCGCACCAAGGTGCCCACACGTCGACCAAAACGGGAAGAGTAGCCTCACGGACGACGGCGTCGAACGAGTCGTCGTCCGCCTCCACGAGCCAGGGCAGGTCGGTGCGGCACTTCGCGCAACGCACGCGCCCGGCGCGCCCCGAGGGCACGCGGTTCTTCGCCGCGCACCTCGGGCATGCCACAACGTTCACAGCCATACCCCGCGCCGCGCGAGCACGGCCTGCACCTGGCGGAGACTGGGCTCCATGAGCCACTCCCCGTCGATGTGCACGACCGGGGTCCGTAGCCGTCCGCCCGTCAACGCGTCAAGACGAGCGCGCACGACGGGGTGGTCGTCGAGATCGACGTAGTCATACGCGATGCCCGCCCTTTCCAACGCACGGCGGATGAGCTGCGAGATGCCGCACCAGCGGTTGCCGTAGATCGCCACCGGTACGGTGCGCGTGCGCGGCATGGCTCGGGTGCGGGGCGGGCTGATCTCCCGAATGGTCATCGGTGCGCCTCCTTCTCGTCGTGTCGCCCGGCGGTGACGAGGTCGAGAGCTGCCACGAGTTCGTCGAAGTCCGGGAGCTCTTTCAGCCGTTCAGACACGTGGGACCAGCGGATGATGCCGTCGGCATCGATCAGGTAGAGGGCGCGTTCGCTGTGTCCGTCCGCATTGCGCCATACGTTGTACGCGCGTGCGGTCTCGCCCCGCGGCTGGAAGTCGCTCAGCAACGGAAAGCGGATGCCGCGCACCGCCGCCCATGCCCCGTGGCTGTAGATGGAGTCAATGGAGATCCCGAGCAGGCGGATACCTCGGGAGGCGAACTCCTCGTGCTCCTGCTCGTAGAGCTCCAGCTGCACGCTGCATCCAGGGCTCCAGTCGAGCGGATAGAACACCACCGCCACCGGTGACCCACGCAGCTCGGAGAGCCGCACGATGGTGCCGTCTGCCGCGGGGAGCGCGAAATCCGGTGCCGGCGTTCCCGGCTCCAACCCGGTCGTCACCCGCGGCCCGTCCATCGGCGGCGCGCTCTTGAAGAGGTCGCGGACCCGACCCATGTCATCGGAGGTTCGCGGCGCCTCGATGGCTTCGATGGCGGTCGTGGACTCGAGCACATCGAGAGGATCCATCACGCCACCCCCACCTTCTGCTGCGGGCGGATCACACGGACGGGGACATTCCCGCGCATCCGGCGCCCGGGGCCCTTCCGGGTCCCGGGCAGCAACCGGGTCAGGAAGCGACCGAATGCGCGGGTTCGGCTTTTGGGTCCGAGGACTCCTGCTCCGCCTCTGTGGACTCGATCGCCCGGGCCTCCGGGGCCGACGATCCGACAGCGACTGCGACCTTACGCGGGAGCGCATCGGCCTTCACCGGCAGCGTGACCTTCAGCACGCCGTCTCGATAGTTGGCTGCGATCGCGTCCAGATCCACCTCGTCACCCAGCGAAAGCTGTCGCACCACGCGAGCAGAACTCCGCTCACGGACCACCCAGCGCTCACCATGGTCCTCACGGGACATATCGCGGTCCGCACGGATGGTCAATACCCCCGCTTCCGCGGACACGTCGATCGACGACGGGTCGAATCCTGGAAGGTCGGCCTCGACCACGTAGCCGTCGTCATCCCGGTAGAGGTTCACTGGTGTAGAACTCAACGCCGGCTCCGGGATGCCGGAGAAGAACGCAGAGCTGATCCGGTCCAGCTCCTTGAAGGTTTCGAACAGCATCATCACTCTCCTCTCTTGCATTGAGTCACCTCGACTCAAGTTCACCATGGCTGACACATGAGCGGGCGTATTTATTCCCACTCCCGAGAGAGAATTTCCGAACCGTGTCGTGCAGCATGGCTAGGCCACAGGACGGGAATGTGTCGTGCTCGCCGAAGCCCCGCAAGGGCGCGGCGGCCTCGGGTGCGACACTCTTCGCCCACCTTGATCGAACGGCACGTCTAGGACGTCGGTGTACGGGTCTGTGCGCGACGCAGATGGCTCCGTATCGTCAAACCACAGTCCGGGTACACGCCAAGGATGCCGCCTCACCGCAACGATGATCCGCCGGCGAGGTCCCGGCGCTAGGTCGCGCTCCTCAGCGTTGACGCTGCCGCGCGACGGGACTCAGCCCGTGATGCTCCGCGCAAACCTCGAACACGAACGACGAAGCCCCGACAAGAATACGCTTCTCATCGGGGCTTTCGGTCGGGCTGACAGGATTTGAACCTGCGACCCCTTGACCCCCAGTCAAGTGCGCTACCAAGCTGCGCCACAGCCCGTTGTTCCGCGCTTCCGCGCGGGCAACTCCCCTATCTTAGCCTGACCGCACGGCACGTCGCGAACCGGTGCGTTGCGGGTGTCGGACGCCCGGCGTACCGTCTCTGGCATGGTGACGATCACGACCGAGGTGGCGACGACCGACCGGTGGGACGACCTTCAGCACGCGCTCACAGGTGGCGGCGACGGCGCGAGCTGCCAGTGCATCTGGCCGGTGCTGCGTAATAAGGACTGGAACGAGACCACGCTCCCCCAGCGCACAGAGATGCTCCGCGCCGAGATCGACGAGGGCCCGCCTCCGGGGATCATCGCGTATGTCGACGGCGATGCGGCGGGGTGGATTCGCATCGGGCCGCGCGCGCGACAGGCGAGAATCGCGAACACGCGCATGATCGCGGCAGCCACCGCCGAACCCCTCGACGACGAATCGGTGTGGGCGGTCACCTGCTTCGTGGTGCGCCGCGAGTACCGAGGAAAGGGACTGAACGGCGAACTGCTTCGCGCCGCCGTCGACTACGCGAGAAGCTCCGGCGCTCGTCTCATCGAGGGCTACCCCGTCGACACCGACGGCGCGAAGATGCCCTCCAACGACCTCTACCACGGCACCGCCCGCACCTTCCTCTCCGCAGGATTCGAGCGGAGCGCCGAACTCAAGCCGGGCCGCACCCTGGTCACGATGCACCTCTCCGTGTGAGCGCCGATTCCGAACTCCCCCCAGTACTCGCCCACCTCACCGCCGGATCCTGAGCACTCCGATCCGCGGGCCGCGCACCCTCGAGCAGCCCGGCACCCGCACTCCGCGCGCATACGATGAGAGGATGCAGCGCCGCGCCCTGCCCACGACGATCATGTGGGCGTTCCTCCCGTACATCGCGGTCGCGGCGGCGCACGTGATCCTGCTCGCGCTCGACAGCCCGGCCGCTGGCCCCACCAAGCTGCTGCTGATGCCACTGCTCGCCGTGCCTGCCATCGTTGCCGCCCGACGTGTCACCCCTCGGACGGCGATCGCCCTGCTCGCCGTCGCTCTCCTGTTCCCCTGGCTCGGCGACGGTGCGGGAGCGTTCTTCCCCTCCGCACCGGAACTGCCGCTGATGCTCGCGTTCTTCGGCATCGCGCATCTGGCATACATCGCACTCTTCCTCCGGCACCTCGCACACCGACGAATGCCCTGGTGGACGCTCATCTACGCTGTCTGGTGGGTCGCAATGATCGCCGTACTCGGCCCGCACACCGGCGGGCTGCTCATCGGCGTGGCGATCTACGGTGTCGTGCTCGGCGGCACGGCGGCGCTCTCGGCGCGCTGCCATCCGCTCATCGCGACCGGCGGCGCGTTCTTCCTGGCCAGCGACACCATCCTCGCCTTCCGTCTCTTCCTGCCGGATGGGCTGCCTGCATGGAGCAGCCCGGCGGTCATGCTCACCTACACGCTCGGGCAGGGGCTCATCGTCGCCGGTGCCCTCATCATGCTGCAGAGACGGAGTGAACGCTGATGGATTCTGCACGCGTCGACAGCTGGCTGTGGGCCATCCGCGTCTACAAGACGAGATCTGCGGCGACGACCGCATGCCGCGCGGGGCACGTTCGCGTGAACGGCGAGAAGGTGAAGGCGGCGCACACGATCAAGATCGGTGACGAGCTGCGGATCAGGATCGCCGGCTTCGACCGCATCCTGTTCGTCCGGCAACTGCTCGTGAAGCGCGTCGGTGCACCCGTCGCCGCTCTCGCCTACGAAGACCGCACGCCCGAGCGCGAGCCGCAAGCAGCCCTCGGCCTCCGCGACCGAGGAGCCGGCCGCCCGACCAAACGCGAGCGGCGTGACATCGACAAGCTCCGCGGCAGGGACGAGTACTTCCCGGAGTGAGGCGGCGTCAGGAATCGTGGCGCTGGCGACCCCGCAGCGCGAGCAGTTCCACGAGCCAGCCCGCCGAGCGCACCTGGCTCGCCCCGGCAGCTTCGACCCTCTCGCGGAGTCTCCGATCGCTCGTGACCACCGTCACTGTCTCGCCCGCCGCCGTACGCCGCGTCACTTCGGCGACGATCGTGTCGTCGCCACCGGCATCCGCGCGAACGACATCGACAGCGTTGATTCCGCTGCGCGCCCTGCCCCGAACGCCCGAGGCGGATTCGACCCCGCGCGCCTGCCCCTCGACCACCATCGAGACCGCGGGAAACCAGACGTCACCCTCCAGCGCCAGGTCGGCAGCCGGCACGGCAAGCCCGAGCAGGCGATCACGCAGCCGGGTCGCTGCGCCCACGCGATCCTTCCACCAGCCGTCGGGCACCGAGCCCACCACGTTCGCCGCGTCGACGACGATCGCGGGGCGTACGTCCA
The DNA here is from genome assembly GCF_031179285.1 of Microbacterium sp. Taxonomy (GTDB): domain Bacteria; phylum Actinomycetota; class Actinomycetes; order Actinomycetales; family Microbacteriaceae; genus Microbacterium. Next base: position 91,585 of record NZ_JAPSHY010000012.1, read on the forward strand.
GCCGGGCTCGCAGGCCCGGCCAGGCATCGCCGAAACCCGGATGCAGGGGCAGCTCGTCCACCTCGTGAAGAGGCACCCAGGCGAGCGCCACGCTCTCGGGATCGCTGATCACCGGATCGAACGGCACGACCACATCGGAGACGACCGTCGCATACGACCAGATCCCGAGGTCGAGCACGCTCGTGAACCGCGGGCGCACCGCGCCATCGGGAATGCCCGCTTCCTCCTGCGCCTCCCGCAGCGCGCCGGCGATCGCGTCCTCGCCCTCGTGCAGCGCGCCGCCGGGCAGACCCCATGTGCCACCGAAGTGACTCCACGACACCCGATGCTGCAGCAGGATGCCGCGCTCGGCGTCCACGGCGAGGAGCCCGGCAGCACCGAAACGCCCCCAGTACTTCTCGCCCGACGGCGAGACCACCCACGCGTCGCCGGCGTCGCGCGGGCCATCGGGCCGACGCGGCTCGCCGGGTGAAGGAGGAACGATCGTCACCCCTTCACCCTTTCACAGCATCCGTGCCACGGCATCCGTGCCACGGCATCCGCTCGGGCACCGTGACCGACGGTCAGCGCTGGCGCTTCTCGCGCACGCGCATGTTGATGACGATCGGCGTGCCCTCGAACGCGTACAGCTCGCGAAGACGGCGCTGGATGAAGCGGCGGTAGCCGGGATCGAGGAACCCGGTCGTGAACAGCACGAACGTCGGCGGACGCGTCGACGCCTGCGTGCCGAACAGGATCCGCGGCTGCTTGCCGCCCCGCAGCGGGTGCGGGTGCTCGGCCACGAGCTCGGCGAGGAAGGCGTTGAACTTACCTGTCGGGATGCGGCGATCCCAGTTCTCGAGGGCGGTCTCGAGCGCCGGCACCAGCTTGTCGAGATGGCGACCGGTCTTCGCCGAGATGTTCACGCGGGGCGCCCAGGCCACGTGCGCGAGGTCCTGCTCGATCTCGCGCTCCAGGTACCGGCGACGATCCTGGTTCTCGAGGTCGTCGTCGTTCAGGCGATCCCACTTGTTGAACGCCAGCACGAGAGCACGGCCGGACTCCAGCACGAGGTCGATGATGCGGACGTCCTGCTCGCTGATGGTCTCCGAGACGTCGAGGACCACGACTGCGACCTCCGCCTTCTCCAGGGCGGTCGAGGTGCGCAGCGACGCGTAGAAGTCCGCGCCCTGAGAGAGGTGCACCCGGCGTCGGATGCCGGCGGTGTCGACCAGGCGCCACAGCTTGCCGCCGAGCTCGACGACCTCGTCCACGGGGTCGCGGGTGGTGCCGGCGAGCTCGTTGACGACGACGCGCTCCTCCCCCGCCGCCTTGTTCAGCAGCGAGGACTTGCCGACATTCGGTCGGCCGAGGATCGCGACGCGCCGCGGACCGCCGATCTCGTGTTTGGCGACCGCCGAGACCTCGGGAAGCTTCTTCAGAACCGCATCGAGAAGATCCGCGACACCGCGTCCGTGGATCGCGGACACCGGGTACGGCTCGCCGAGCCCGAGGTTCCACAGGGCCGCGGCCTCGGGTTCCTGGCGGGCATCGTCGATCTTGTTGGCGACGAGGAAGACCGGCTTACCGCTCTTGCGCAACAGCTTCACGACGTGCTCGTCGGTGGAGGTCGCGCCCACCATCGCGTCGACGACGAACATCACGACGTCGCAGAGGTCGATCGCGACCTCTGCCTGCGCGGCGACCGACCGGTCGATGCCCCGTGCGTCGGGCTCCCATCCGCCGGTGTCGACGAGCGAGAAGCGGCGATCGGCCCACTCCGCCTTGTACGTCACCCGGTCGCGGGTCACGCCGGGGGTGTCTTCGACGACGGCCTCGCGGCGACCGAGGATCCGGTTCACGAGCGCGGACTTGCCGACGTTCGGCCGCCCCACGATAGCCACGACCGGCAACGCCGGCAGGAACTGGATGCCGTCCTCCCCCAGGGTGACCCCGGCGAGAAGCTCGGCATCCTCATCGTCGAGCTCGTAGTCGGCGAGGCTCGCGCGCAGCGTTTCGGCGCGGGACTCGGCCAGCTCCTCGTCGAGTGCTTCCATCTTCTCGGCGAGCTGGTCGGGACCGCCCTCGTATTCGTCATCAGCCATTGTGAACTCCTCGGCGTCGTTGGATCACCGTCAGCACGGCATCGATGGTCTGG
>NZ_JAPSHY010000036.1 GCF_031179285.1 Microbacterium sp.
GCATCCTCGTCGACCTGCTCTCGCTCTACCGCGACATCCTCATGACGCAGCTCGGGGTGGGACGCGAGCTCGTCAACGAGGCGATGCGGCCGACCGTGCTCGCGGCCGCCGACTACCTGCAGCGCGCTGCCGTCATCGAGGTGCTCGACAGCATCCGCATCGCGCGCGAGCGCATCGAGGCGAACGTGCCGCCGGTGCTCGCCCTCGAGGCGATGCTCGTGCGCGCGGCCCGGGCTGCGCAGCGCCGCTGACCCGCGTCGGCCGCTGGGCGTCGGCGCCTCGCCTGGCGCGTACCGTTGGAGGCATGCTCCGCACCCGCCGTCGCCTCGCAGCCATCGCCACCGTCGCCGCGGCGGCGCTCGCGCTGAGCGGATGCGTGCTGCTGCCGCCGCCGCTGCCGACGCTGCCCGCGGCGCCGACGTGGAGCCCGACTGGCGAGGATGTCGCGCCCGAGCTCGAGGAGTACTTCTCGCAGGACGTCGGCTGGCAGCGCTGCGAGATGAACTGGTGCGGCACGATCTCGGCGCCGATGGACTGGTTCGAGGTGGGCGCCGAGTCGATCGAGCTGTCGGTGACGGTCGCGCCGGCCACGGGCGAGCGCCGCGGCGCGATCCTCTACAACCCCGGCGGACCGGGCGCATCCGGCGTCGACTACGTCCAGGAGTACGCCGACTACCTGCTGCGGCCCGAGGTGCGCGAGCACTACGACCTCGTCGGCTTCGACCCCCGGGGGGTCGCCGGCTCGACGCCCATCTCGTGCTACGACGATCCGCGCGAGCTCTACGACTGGCTGTGGGAGATCCCCGAGGGGCCGCGTCCGGAGCCGCTGAGCGACGAGGACCTGCAGCAGCAGCTCGCCGACGCCGAGTGGTTCGCCGGGTCGTGCCTCGAGCACACCGGCACGCTGCTCGAGCACATCGGCACCGAGCAGGTCGCGAGCGACCTCGACCTCGTGCGCGCGCTGCTCGGCGAGGAGCGGCTCAACTACCTCGGCGTCTCGTACGGCACGCTCATCGGCGCCACCTACGCCGACCTCTTCCCCGAGAACGTCGGCCGGTTCGTGCTCGACGCCGCCGTCGCGCCCGACTCGACCGACTTCGAGGGCACGCTCTACCAGGCCGCGGGCTTCGAGCTCGCGTACGGCAACTTCGTCGCCGACTGCCTCGAGCAGGACGAGTGCCCCTTCGAGGGCACGAAGGCGGATGCGCTCGAGCAGACGCGCGAGCTGCTCGACGGGCTCGACGCCGACCCGATCGACGTGGCCGACGGCCGACAGCTCGGCTCGAGCGCCCTCTTCACGGCGATCGCCGCCAACCTCTACGCCGACGCGCAGTGGTCGACGCTCCGCGAGGTGCTCGCCGACGTCATGGCGGGCAGCGGCGAATCGGCCTTCGCCGAGGCGGATGCGTACTACGGCGTCAACCCGGACGGCAGCTTCGCCGACAACTCGCTCGAGGCGCTCATCGCCGTGAACTGCCTCGACTACCCGGCGGTGACCGACTTCGACGAGGTGCGGGCGAACGCCGAGGAGATCATGGCCGCGGCGCCGACGCTCGGTCCGGACTTCGTCGGACTCGGCAGCTGCGCGGCATGGCCGTTCGAGGCCACGCGCGAGCCGCACGAGATCACGGCGCCCGGCGCCGACCCCATCATCGTGATCGGCGGCGTCAACGATCCGGCGACGCCGTACCAGCAGGCGGTCGACCTCGCCGAGATGCTCGAGTCGGGTGTGCTCATCTCCGTGGATGCCGAGGGCCACGGTCAGTACTTCACGGGCAAGGAGTGCGTCGACGAGCCGGTGAACCGCTACTTCCTGACCGGCTCGGCGCCGACCGCGCAGATCGACTGCTGACCGGGTGCGCCCTGAAGACCGGGAGTCGTGCCGGCGTCGGGGGATGCGCTATGCTCGTTGATCGTGCCTCGGCACGCCGCCTTAGCTCAGTCGGCAGAGCGATTCACTCGTAATGAATAGGTCGGGAGTTCGATTCTCCCAGGCGGCACAAGGACAGTGGCCCTGCGGCATCCTGGAGTACACCGGTTACGTACACCAGAAATGCGGCAGGGCTACTGCTTTCTAAGGCGGAGCAGGTCAGTCCGCCCCCTGAACACTTGCGCCTCGCCCTCTTTGAAATGGCCGACCTTGGATCCTGGGCAGGATCCACAGCCCGCGTGCGATGCCCTCCACGTGTCAGCCGCCGAGGGCATAGTGGTGGGCGCGCGCGAGCGTCGCGACAGCGGGGAGCGGATGTCGGCCTGAGTCCCCTGTGGCGTCGCCACGACCGCGGAGTGTAGGCAGGCTTCCTTAGTGGATGCCGGCGAGCTGCACGAGCGATAGCCGCTGTGTGGGTAGGGTATTCGGAGCTGAGAGTTAGGAAGTCTTCTGTGGCGGATCCGGGTCCGCTGACCAGCGCGCCCGGCGCGCGTTTGGTCAGCTCTGTTTACACCACCGAGCTCGGTGAGATGTATCGCGCGACTGTCGAGGAGTTCCTGGCGTCCGAGCATGCGCGACGTTTGAAGGGGAAGGTGCAGTTGGTCTTCACCTCGCCGCCGTTTCCGCTGCTCACGCCGAAGGCTTACGGCAACAAGGTTGGCGAAGATTATCTCAAGTGGCTACGCGCGCTCGCACCGAGGCTGAAGCGACTGCTCACCCCGGACGGGTCGATCGTGATCGAGCTAGGCAATGCATGGGAGCGCGGTCACCCGGTGATGTCCACGTTGCCGCTGGAAGCCTTACTCGCGTTCCGAAAGGCCGGGAAACTGTTCGTGAATCAGCAGTTCATTTGCCACAACCCGGCCCGACTGCCGTCGCCCGTGCAGTGGGTCAACATTGACAGGATCCGCGCGAAGGACTCTTACACGCACGTGTGGTGGATGTCACCAACCGAGCGCCCCAAAGCGGACAACCGAAAAGTCCTCGTTCCATACAGCCAATCGATGAAGAGGCTCATCGCCACGAAGAAGTACAACTCCGGCCCACGTGGGTCGGGATTCAACATCGGAGCTGAGTCCTTCTTGACCGACCATGGCGGCGCGATCCCACCTAGTGTCCTTTCGTACGCCAACACGCAGGCCGGCACGCCCTACCGCAAGTACCTGAAGTCCCATGGCCTCACCCCTCATCCCGCCCCAATGCAGACGAAGCTCGTCGAGTTCTTCGTTGAGTTCTTGACTGACGAGGGCGACCTCGTGTTCGACCCGTTTGGCGGCAGCAACACGACTGGCGCCGTTGCCGAGCGCCTCGGCAGGCGCTGGGTAGCGACCGAGCCGAGGATGGACTACATCCTCGGCTCGCAAGGCCATTTCCCAAAGTTCAATCCGCTAGCCGAGCCGAGGACACGCAGCAGCACAGCCGTAGTCGACTGAGAGCTGCCCTTAGACTCGGGCCAAACGGCAGAGTCGCGTGGGGTGGGCATGAGCGAAGAGAGGGTGAGTCTTCGGGACGTCCCATTCCAGGAGAACTACTCGACTAGTGGCGCATCGATGCTGCGCGACTTCTACATGCCAGCGCTATCGCGTGCTCTGCAGTACGACCGAGCTGCGGGCTACTTCTCGTCGGCAACGCTCGCGCTCGCGCCCGCAGTATTTAGCGAGTTTGTCCAGCGTGGCGGCAAGATCCGCTTGCTTTGCTCGCCTAATCTCACCGAGGCAGACGCCGAGGCGCTCTTGGCGCTCCCTGACTCGCACCGGCCAGACGCCTTGGAAGTGGCAGCCAGTTCGCTGGCCTCGCTCGCCCGAGGTACACACGTTCAGGCGCGAGCCGTAGCGTGCATGCGAGCGCTGATCGACGCAGGGGTGCTCGAAGTTCGCTTCGTCACGGTGGGGAAGTCAGGTTTGTACCACGAGAAGATCGGGGTGTTCACCGATTCCGAAGGCCATCGGGTGTCGTTCAGTGGAAGCGCAAACGAGACGGCTGCCGCATGGTCGGGTCTGGCCAACTTCGAAGGTATCGAGGTCTTCCCCGAGTGGCTGGGCGACTCGGAGGCTCGGCGATGCGCGCGGCATGCAGATCAGTTCGACGAAACATGGCACGGACTTCGCCGCAACCTGAGCGTCACGAGCGTGGAGGATGCCGCCGAAGTGATCCGAGCACACGTGCCGCAGGAGCCGCTAGATGAGATCGTTGAGGCACTCCGTGCGGCGCTGACCGCCGCTGAGCGCCGTCCTGAGGCGATATCACTGCGGTCCTACCAGTCCGACGTGCTCGACTCGTGGGAGAGGGCTGATCACCAGGGCATCGTGGCGTTCGCTACGGGCGGAGGCAAAACGCGGACGGCACTAGAGGCCATTAGGCGCTGGACGGTCGAGGGGAAGCCCGCGCTCGTCATGGTGCCGTCGGAGCTATTGCACCGACAGTGGGCATCCGAGATCGGCGCATTGTTGGGCAACCCGCCCGTACTGCTTGCGGGCGCGGGGCATAGCCGCAAGAAATGGAGCGCAAGGCTCGCCGACTACACGCGCTCCGACACGACGCTCGGCCAGCGGATTGTTTTAGCGACGTACCAAACGGCAGCCACCGACCGTTTCCTCGAACTGATCCGCGATGGTGAGCATCTGCTCGTGGTTGGCGACGAAGTCCACACGGTCGGTGCTCCGGATACAAGGCGTGTGTTGCAGCGGATAAGTGCCGGAGGTCGGTTGGGACTGAGCGCCACGCCCCAGAGGTATGGAGACCCTGCGGGGACGCAGGCTGTGTTCGATTACTTCGGAGGGATTCTCTCCCCGGAGTTCACTCTCCGCGACGCACTAGATGCGTCCGTCCTCGTGCCCTATGACTACGACTTCGTCACGTGCGTACTCACGGAGGGCGAGCAGGACGCCTGGGAGGACTTCACCGGTCGCGTCGCGCGCGAGATCGCTCGCAACCGGGGTGAAATGACAGAGTACGCTCTTCATCTGCTTCGCCAGCGAGCGCGGATCTCGAAGCGAGCTCATCACAAAGCGGCAATCGCTAGACGTATCGTGTCCGAGTCGTATCAAGCCGGCGACCGATGGCTTATCTACTGCGGCGACGTGCACCATCTGCGAGAGGTGCGCGCTGAGCTGGACGGGCTCGGTGTCGATTTGCTCGAATATCACTCGCAGGAACAGGGCGGACACGACGCGACCTTGCAGTTCTTCGCTAACCGCGGCGGCATCCTGCTGGCGATCAAGTGTCTCGACGAGGGTGTCGACATTCCGATGATCAACCGCGCGATGATTCTCGCCTCCTCGACCAACCCGCGAGAGTACGTGCAGCGGCGTGGGCGGGTGCTGCGGCGCTCGCCCGGCAAGTACAGCTCGCACCTCTTCGACGTCATCGTCACTGGCGCTGATGGCAAGGCGATCACGCCGAGCGAGGTCGTGCGGGCCATGGAGTTCGCGCGTGACTCACGCAATGTCGGTCCTGAGCTATACCTTGAAGACCTGATCCCCGCCGGTATGTCCACTGACCGGTTCGACGTCGAAGACGATTAGCACGGAAGAGACAGGATGACAACGAGTCAGCGCCCATCGCCTCGCCAGGAGGCTCTGAACGCAATCCTGGAGACGCAGCAAGGGCTTGAGGAAACGCTGCTGGACGCTGATGCGTGGGAGAAGCTTGTCTCGCTCGCGTGGGACCATCGAACTCATGTAGGTGACCGTCGCGAGCTTCGGCGCGAAGTCAAGAGCATCCTTCTGGAAGCCGCTCGCGCGGGCGGCGAGGGTTAGCGATGGAACTGACAGAACTTGAGCTTACGAACTGGGGCCCGTTCTACGGAACGCACGTAGTCCCACTCAGCGTCACCCCTCACGCGCCGGTCATCCTTTTCCGCGGCGAGAACATGCGGGGTAAGACCAGCCTGCTGCGCGCCATCGTGTGGGCGCTGTACGGACAGATCCGCGAGCAGGATGGCAAGACGCCGCTCGACGTCGGGCGCATGGTGAACCTCGATGCGCTTGCAGGAGGCGAGGCGGACTTCGGCGTGCGACTCAAGTTTGCGCACGCGGGTACCGACTACACGCTCTATCGAACGTCAACTGCAATCGAAGAACGCCCAGGTCGTGCGCGCGTCTCAGTTCCAAGGGTCGACCTGAAGCCCGCCGGGTCCGACCCATACCCCGCCGCGCAGGTTGCAGATGTAGTCAGCGGCATCCTGAGCAGTGAGGTCTCTGACTTCTTCCTGTTCGATGGTGAGATGCTGAACCGGTTCGAGGAGCGCCTCCGAGAGGAGCGATCGGCGCCGCACGGCTTTGTCCGGAACCAGGTTGAGCGCGCACTCGGATTACCATTCCTGAATGACTTGGGTCGAGACCTCGACGCTGTTCTGAGCGAAGTGACATCCAATATCGACCTTGTTGTACGGCGCGCGAAAGCTCATGATAAGGAAAGCGACGCATACCGCGCAAAGAACGACGAGCTCACGGCAATCGACAGGGACCTCGCAAAGCTGCGTGAACACGACGATGAGGTGTCTCAGGAGATCGAGGTCGTCGAGGCCCAATTGGCCAAGGTAGACGAGATAAAAGAGGCGTACTACCGACGTAAGAGCCTCGAGAAAGAGTTGGATGCGTCACACGCCGCAATCGATGACTATCGCGCGGCCATCGCTGAAAAAGCCGAGGCGACTTGGTGGCTTCCGCTAGGTGACCAACTACTCGCTGACATCGACGCAGTTGAAGCGCGGATCATGGAGGCCGAGGAGCGCCAGCAATCTCAACTCTTCACAAGGCTTAAGATCGAGCAGATCGAGGGTCAGATCTCTTCGGGTCATTGCCCGACTTGTGGCCAGTCTGTGGCGACTCACGACGAGGATGAACTTCTCGAGGAGGTCGCCGTGCTTCGCGCGAGCCTTGAGGGTGCGGGCATCCCGAACCTGGACGAGCTTAGGCTGCGTCGAAGCCGCCTCCGCAGGTTCGCCAGCGCGCCGACTCAGCTTGGCTTCATTCACAACCAAGAGATGGACATCCGCAAGGAAGCATTCCGCAACGACAAGCGCCAGCAAGAAATTAGAACCATCTCGGAGCAGCTCGCAGGCACCAAGGTTGAGATTGACGTCCTTGAACGCAGATACGTCGAACTGAAAAGCACAAAGGTTCGATACGCGGGAGTGATCACCGGCCTTGAAGCAAAGCGGGCGTCGGTCAAGCTAGAGGTTAATAAGCTCGGTAGCAAGCTCGCGGAACAACCGGAAGTGGACCCGGTTGACCGAGAACTCCAGAAGATGGCGGCGGAAGGTGTTGAGGTCGTCAGCCGATCCTTCGACGGTTTTCGCTCTTCGATGCGCGAGCGCGTCGAATTTGCAACCAGCGTGCTCTTCCGGAAGCTCACCACCGAGAAGGAGTACTCGGGGGTCGCGATCAGCGACGATTACCATCTCGCTGTGACGGACCATCAGGGAAGGCCACTGAGCATGATTTCTGCCGGCGCCAATCAAATCCTGACCATGGCCTTCATAGGCGCGCTGGGGGAATGCTCAGTCAATGAAGCCCCGATGGTCATGGATACGCCTTTCGGCCGTCTCGACGTCGGACATCGGCGCGCGATCCTCGAATGGGTTGGCGGTTTCGATCGCCAAGTCATTCTGTTCGTGCAGTCTGGTGAATACGACCCGACGCGCGACTCCGCGACCCTGGCAGGCAAGATCGGTCGGGAGTACGTCATCAACCGTCTGACGCCGAGCCGTTCCGAGGTTGCAGCAGCATGAGCGACCACGTCGTGAGTTCAGGAGAAGACGACGATCGGCGCACCTTCGGTCCGTCTGCATCAAACCGAGACGTACTCGAATTACTCGTCAAGCAGGGCCACTTCAAGACGTCGATCGGTGCATTTCAGGCCGCAGCCATGTTCGCGCTTCGCAAGGGTCTCGACCCCGAGCGCGCGCCGTCGTCAGCGGGGACCATGTGGAACCGAGGAAGCGTAAATTTGCAGGTGCTGGAATTTCTCGGCTGGTACCTTCCGACTGCGACGCCGGTGCGGGTCCTAGCGCAACTTGGCAACGCCGGTACCGACTACATCGCGAGCAGAGTGCGTAGCGGCGGATACACGCTCTCGGAGATCTTTGAGTTGCCCGAGATTTCGGTTGAGTAGTACGGCAGCATGTGACTACGATCGAGGAACCGCACCGCGGGCAAATCGGATCCGCTGGTGAGCCGGGCGCACACGATGACGCGCTGCGATTTCTCGAGAGTGTGCTCGCCGGCAATCCCGAACTCAGTGATGCCGCCCTCGGTGCCGAGGTCGACGCCCTGCTCGGACGGCAAGCGCCACGCGCGGCCAGCAAGCCGCCTGTTCGCCGATGGAAGCCCGCGAGCGATGACGACGAGGCACCCGAGTTTGGATGGCTCGAGCACCTGCTTGAACTTGCCCCCGCGCCGGACAATGAGTATGTCAACGAGGCGGCGAGGCGCGTCGAGGTCGGCTTGTTCGCTGAGGAGCGCATCGCGCAGTCTGATCTGAGCCAACTCTCTCGCTGGGATATCGCTGAACTAAGCACGCTTGCAGCCGAGGGCAAGGAGGCCTGGCGGTGGCTGGTGTTGTCCAACCTGCGTCTCGTCTTCCACTGGTCGAAAGGCGTGGCGCGGTCAGTAGACCCGGATTGGGCGCAGGACGCGTTCCAGGTGGGCTGCATTGGACTGATGCGAGGGCTCCAAGGATGGGACTACCGCATGGGCTATAAGCTCAGCACTTTCGTGTCGTGGCATGTGAGGCAAGCAATCCAACGCTGGCGTGCAAACGACGTCATGATAGTGCGGGTACCGGTCCATGTGTGGGACGCGCTCAATTCCGGCGACGCGGCCCTGTCGTCTGAGCTGCGCGCATCTGCAATGCGCGCACAATCTGTGGCCTCGCTGGACGCCATGCTGCACGACCGCGGAGAAGACGCTCCGTGGGACGGCGGACTTGAAGCCATCGAAGACCGCATCGACCGAGAGCGGGCGATGAAGGACCTCCTAAGCGACTTGGACCATCGGTCGCTCGACATAGTCGAGCGACGCTTCGGCCTGCGCGACGACCTGGACGTCCCCATGACTCTGGACGAGATCGGTGACGTGTGGAACGTGACGCGTGAACGGATTCGTCAGCTAGAGAAGAAGATCCTCATCGCCCTTCGCGCCAGAGCCAACGGAGAGGTTCCAGCTCCGATCGGTGCGCAGAGAGTAGGCCGTGAGTAGCGAGGGAGCGAGGGCTTCTACGCCTCCGCCGTGGACGTGCCGGTGGGTGACGCGTTGCCATCGTGAAGGGTGAGTTGGCCGGCCACCGAAGGCCCACACCCGGGCACCTGACGACTCCAGGAGATCTGCAAGCCAATTCAGTTGAGCCCTAAAACTGCGTCTCGCGTGCCCGGTCGGCGCCTGGACGCCAAACCCGAGCAGCACGTCGGTGGACTCCGGTCTCTGCAGTTCTCGCTCGATCTCGCTTCGCCCGAGCTCCCAGACGGCCCCCACGGGATCGCTCATCGCATTGACGTCGACGAGTCGCGCGGGATAGAGGTTGACAGTCGAGACGGTCGCGCAACTGAGCACTCGTCGTGCGATGTCTATGCGACCTTTCGTCCGGTCACCCGAGCCGCTGGGAAGGCTGTGTAGCACCGCTACGAGGTGCTCCGGTTCGCGCATGGGTCCATCGTCTCAAACGAGGCTGCGTTGGGTGTACCGAAACGGTCACCCCTTGGCCTAGCGACAGGAACAGCGAGTCGACAAGCCGCAAGGAGAAACTGCACAGCAGCGTGCGTCAACTCCGAGTCGTCTCGACACCGTCCGTGACGTGACGCTCGGTCGATCTTGGCGTGACGTCCGACTGCGCAGCCCGGACCGTAGCCGTTGCGAATCGAGCACCCTACTAAGAGCCGAGCGCCTTACGGATGCCATGGGTCTCTAGCCAGTCAGTCAACTTCACCCGGTCGCTCACCATTGAACGCACATCATCGCCGCCGACAGCGAATATGACGCCAGTACCGCTGGACTGGATCGTCTTTAGTCGGACCATGAAGGGCCTCGTGAACCCGGACATGGAAACGAATACGCCAATTCTCGCGATTCCTTTTCTGTCAGAAAGCTTAGACTCGAAGACGCGAAGATCCTTCACGCCGAGCGCCTTTGTCCAGTTCTTGCACTCCACAAGCATGAGAGGGCTGACAAAACTGGTCCAGAACGGACGTGCCAGGGAGTTCGCTAGGACAAGGTCGATCTCCTCTTCGGCGGTGCGGAAGTTTTTCTCCACCAGACGCAGTGCGTCCCCTTCGACAGCGACCAACGCTTCGATCAGGGCTTCGAGCGAGTCGCCCCTCGCCTTCTTGTTTGCGGTATCGCGTTTGGCGTTCAGTTCCTCCAATCGAGCGAGCGCAGCCGAAGCTTTCGAGAACTCGTATGTACGGCCGAGCCCAGATCGGAATCCGGCGAGCGATCCGACAAGCGTGCCGATCTTCTCCGCGTATCCTGCGATACCGGCACCAGCAGTCTCCCAGTAGTCACGAGCGAAGTCGATCGCCGACGTCTCGTCGGTGATTGACCATTCGGTGATGCCTCCGCTTAGGTCGTATGCGATCCGGCTGTCGCGAGGTATGTGCTTCAAAAGGACAGAGATCAGCAACGGCCATGCCACCAATCGCGCTTCCCGAAAAAGCAGGCCGAGCGAGACCGCAGCTCGGGCGCATTGGAGGGACGAGACGCCCACCACGTCTGCGGCGCTAACGGCTTGGTGGAGGCTGCTCGTAGCCACGTCGACTGGCTCGTCCCAGCTCAGGTCGTCTAGCATCAATACCGGCCCGGAAGCAGCCCATTGCTTCGACAAAAGCTGACCGAGGGCGATTAGGTCGGACTCCGGGGTCGCGTCTCGACCAAGTGCGACGAGATGGGCCTCCACCTCATCATCTGTCGGGTTCCGGTGGTGCTTGCCCCAGAACTGTCCGGTATAGCCGCCCGAGATGAAAGCCTCGGCATGCCATCCCGTACGAACTTGGCCATACGCGGTGACCACGGAGTGCCAACCGAACCCATTGGTCTCGAGCGTCTCAAGCACCGCCTCGGCGGTGGACTCGAACCTCAGGCTCTCTACCTGGCCTCCGTCCGCCTGGACGAGCAGTTCATCGAAGCGGAATAACAACCTCGGCATGTCCGACGTTTGCTTCCGCCAGTTGATCGCAGCACGGTTAGCCACCTGTAAAGTCGTTTCAAAGCCCACGTGAACCTCTTTGTCGTGCGTCGCTTGCTCGTCATACCAACGTAAGGCACGGCACGGGGCGCCTGCGCGGCCTTTTCCGTAAGTGGGGACGACTTCGCTGCGCAAGCGACAGCGCGGGAGGCACCGTAGTCGCGCGGCGTCGCCTTCACCGCAGCATCGGAAGCGAGCGTGGGCGGACCCAACTCGCCGCCGCCCGCCGGAGGCAGGACGGTACGCGCGCAGACGGGCCTGGAAGCGGGCCGGCAGATCGCTGCGAGCCGTCGCACGGCGCTTGAAAAAATGCCCCAGACTCGTACACCGCGGGAGACCCATAACGCGAAGCGGTTGGCCCATGGAGAGTCTCTAGGCCTCCCCCTCCCGCAAGAGGAGAAGGTGTCGCAACGCCGCTACCACGCTTCGCCCGAGCATGGGGCTCGCGTACGGGTGCTCACGGGTCCTTACGGAGTCAGTCGTCTCACCACTAAGCACGCCGCATCGCTATTGCGAGAGGTCTGATTCGGCTCGCGTGTTTCACGCAGCGAATTCCTAGCGCCGCTTGTGCGCATGCGGCCTGGGACCTGAAACATCTCGGCGACTGCCGTCGCGCGCCACCGTCACCCCGAGCGGTCCTGATCCGTCGTGCTGTCATCGCGTGCTCGATGCTCAGGGTCGCCACGGCACCTCTATCGAGCTGCACGAGCGCATGCGGATTGAGACGACCGCTGGACGGCAATCCTGGCGGAGGACGAGCTGACGAGTGTCGCGCTCACCATGGTTCCCGGACCTGTCCGTAGCGTCGACAGTCGAGCGCGGCGCGGGCCCGAATCCCATGTCTGTAGTCGGAACCGGCGAGCGTCCGCGAATTCTTCGCTCTGCGGCGGCTACGCTCGGGGTCGACTCGCTGCAGTAGATGAATGAGTGCCACGCGCGTCGCCACTTTAGGCGGAGGAGGTCGGGCTATGTCTACGAGGCGCCCCGTGGATCCCGACTGGTGGGTAGACGTGATCGGGCAGGACGATGAGGGCGCGGCTGCCGAGCTTGTCTCGCTCGACCTGAAGCCCTATCTTGATGCCGCCGAAGCCGCCGACACTGATCAGTTCGAATTCCTCAGGGCACTGAGCATCGCCACTTCGGCGATGCTCAACCCGGAGAGCTGGGCCGAGCCGTTCAGACCGATGGCCGCGACAGGGGAGTGGCGCTCTCCGTTGCCCTCCGACTTAGACGACGACCAACTCGCGCTCCTCGCGGCGGCGGCGCCTCTCGTAGAGCATCGTGCAGTGCGCGCGCGGCTCGCTGACGTCGCCTGGACCTATGGCCGCCGCGACGATGCTCTGATGCAGTTGGCAATCGACTCCTACAGGTCGGCCGCGCTTGCGCCAGAGCATTGGTTCAGCGTAGGGAGGGAGGCTTGGCAGCGGGGGCTCGCGCTTGCCGGCCGCCGAGGCAAGCGGGACGCGGCATCACGCCAGATGTCTGAAGCATTGAGGGACGCGGTGCTCGATGCAGGTCAGACAGACATTTCTTTCACGCTGAGTTGCTCCGAGCTATTGCGGCAGCACGGACGAGCCCTCGACCGGCCAGAGGAGATTGGCGCTCATCTCCGAAGTCGTGCAGACGCCACAGAGGCGCCCGCTCTCGCGAGGGCCTTGATGCGCGAAGCAACGGAGTGGATGCCTCGTGGTTCGGACGACGCGCTGATTGGGCGCTGGCAAGTCGGTCGGCTCTACGTCGCGGAAGCCGATGCTTGGATCGCCGTTGACCGCGGCAACGGCCTACTGACCTCGGGGCATCTGCTCGAGAATGCGATCGCGACGCTGCTCGCGTTACCGAGACGTTTTCGGAGCTCGCATGCAATCGATGACGAAATCAAGGCGCTGCGTTCTCGCCTCGAAGTATCGCGGTACCACGTGATCGACTCGATGCGCGAGTTTACGAGCGAGCCTGTCGATCTCGCGCCCGCGGCCGCGGCTGTGCAAGCGTCCCTGGTCGGGCTCGACCTCCGCGCGGCGTTGCGCGCTCTGGCTGGGCTACCGGCGCTCCCGAACGTTTCGAGGTTGCGACAGTCCGCGGCGACCGTCGTTGACCGCAGCGTCGCGTGGAGGATCGCAAGCCGCGTCACATATTCCTCGGACGGCCGCATCCTACGTCGACGCGGTAGCGGCGCCGACGATCGCGAAGAGGAGATCGAGCGTGGGCTGGCGCAGTTGCTCGTTCAGCACGCTCAAGTCATGACGAGCGCGTTCATCCTTCCCGCGCTGCAAGTCGTCTCTACCGAGCATCTCATCACTCGACAGCGGATCATGAGCTGGTGTGTGGAATCGCCCGTCGCGCCCATCGGACATGAAGGGCTCTGGGCGGCCGGGCTCCACTTTGGCTTCGAGTGGGACTTCGGACCGGCGGCCGCGGTGTTGGTCCCGCAACTCGAACAGTTCGTTCGTTTGCTCGCGAAGAGCAGAGGTGCACACACGATCGTGGTCGACGAACTCACGGGGAGCGAGACCGAGAAGAGCTTCGGCGCGTTGCTTGATACCCCCGAAATCCTTGCGGAGTTCGGCGAGGAGGTCTGCAACACGCTTCGCTACCTACTCCTCGATCGAGGGGGCAGCAACCTTCGCAACCATCTCGCTCACGGCATCGCTAGCGACAATGAAGCCGGGGGTCCGGTTGCTTGCTTCCTATGGTGGTTCTGCCTGCGTCTTGTGCTCCACCCGCTGCTCCGCGAGCCCGAGTCAAGCGACGGCACGAGAGCCGAGTGAGCACGGGTGGCGAAGTTGTCGTCCGAGCTAGGCGCCTCGTCGCGCTAGGGCGTTGAGTAAGGTGCCCGCTCCAGCCGTGCCGCCCGGATGCTCGCCTATGTGCTGCCGGAAACAGTGTGCGCCGAGTCGACTTCGCTGCCGTCTTCCTCCCTGAGGCCGAAGCGCGACATCACGTTGGTCCTCGGATCGCGCGTCCAAGCAGCTGCTCCACATCGACGGGGTTCGCCGCCGGCAATAGACCTGAGTCGATGACGCGTCGGTGGCGCGCGGTTCTGCATACGGTGCTTTGCTTCTCACAGTCACGATGGCGGGTGGCTCCGAGACGATGAGCACTGGCTCGGTTCATGATGAAGTTCGCGCCTACCCTGGTGACGGTCCTTCTAGGATGAAGCCTGGCGAAGTCGGTCCGAATCGTGGACCATCAGGATTAGGGGAGGCGGAAATCCGTGGCTGACTGGGAACCGCTTCCACTTTCATCGACTCTTTACGCGCCGGCGTCCATCTCCTCGCCGGCGCCGGTGATCGGGAAGCTAGAAGAGCTCCCTTTCAACTCCCTCTCCTGGGAGAACTTTGAGCGGCTCCAGCTACGCATCATGCGAGACGTCGAGGGACTGCGCCATGCCCAGCTCTACGGTGATCGCGGTCAGGCCCAGCTGGGTCTGGACATCGTCGCTTTGGCGCCCGATGACACCGGCGTCGCCCTGCAGAGCAAGAACTACAAGCGTTTCTACGCAGCACAGCTGAAAACCGCGGTGAACAAGTTTCTCAACACCAAACGACCCTTCGAGGTTCAGCGCCTGATCCTCGGCGTTGCCTGTGCTGTCAAGAGCACCGGTGCGATCGACGAGCTGTCCGCGCAGCGCAAGGCACTCCACCCGATCTCGCTGGAACTCTGGGATGCTCAGGAACTCTCGGCACTCCTGCGCGACCGTCCGGCGATCGTAATCGAGTACTTCGGTATGCCCACCGCAGAGGCCTTCTGCCTGCCGTTCAAGATCGACGTCGCGCACGTGCCCTCCGCCGACGCAGCGGCCGTTCGAGAGGCCATCGCCCGCACGCCTGAAGTCTCGACCGGCGCTCAGGCCTTCTTCGAGAAGGCTGCCAGTACGTCCGACCCAGCACAGGCTCTCGCGCTGATCGAAGAGGGACAAGCGACCTTGCTGAAGGTGGGTTTCGCCCCTCACGCCGCTTTGCATGACAACGAGCGCGTTCGCCTCTTGGCGCTCACAGGGCGCGCGGATGAAGCTGCGCGTCGAATCCTCGACGATTTTTGGGCGGCGCTCGATCAGGGTCACTCAGCTACGGCGCAGATGACTCAATCTCGTCTCGGAGAGCTATTGAAACAGGAACCCGGCAATGAAGCAGCGGGCCGGTACCAAAAGGTGATCGAGGCAGCGATCGCTTTGTATATGAACCCGCTCGGCTACGCTCCGGACATCGATAGTCTGCGGCTGGGTGATCCTTATGACCAGGCCCGCCTCATCCTTCTTGCCGGTGAGACGGCACTCGCAGGCGATCAGTCCGAATGGCTGAGTAGCGCCGCCCCTGTCTTGGCGGAAGTCTCGCGACTTGCCGATATCGACGAGGTGCAACGTGCGCGTCTCCGGCTCCTCATTGCCGAGTCCACCCAGGACTGGACGGAACTTCTGACCGATGCTCGCAAACTCACGCTCGGGTATGCCATATCCGGTCTCGTGACCGCTCGCTATGCGCGCAGCCTCGCGCTGCGCCAAAAGTTCATGGAAGCAGATCTTGCCTGGGACGAGGCGTCGGGCTTCGCCTCGCTCGCGTCCCAGTGGGGCGAGGCGTCAACGTGGATCTTCAGCAGGCGCGCCTACCGCTCGCGCTGGAATCCTTTCACCGGCGACGAGCTCCTACCTCTGCAGACTGCGATCCGAGAAATGGGAAGCTCCAAGCCCATGGTGCCAACGTCCACTGGCGCGTATGTCGACTCATTGTCGTCGCTGGCGGAGAGCAACCTCCGTTCGGGAGCCATCTCTGCACAGAGGGCCCTGCGAGATGCGATCACAACTAGCGACTGGGTGGGCGAGGAACGCGCGCGACGTGCGCTCGCGTCGATCCTCATTGAGTCGGATGAACCTACGCTCGCGGCTCACCACCTCGCTCAAGTCGGTGCCACTAAGCAACTCGAAACACTCGGCAACTCGCTTTCCCTCGAGTTCCTTAACATTACCCCCAACCTAGATGCGCCGAATTACTGGACGGTGGGGGCCACTTACCGCCTCCTCGCGGCACAGGCGGATCTTATCCCAGACGACTTGATTGATTCCGTCATAAAGCACATCGCCGATGAGCTAGAGGCGGCGGAGGAGGGCACGCGTCCCGACCTGGTCTCCTTCTCATCCTCCCGATACAACAACGCTGTTCGGACACTCGCGGGAATCGCCGACCGCATCGACCTTGCTTCGTCGACCGCCGTGCTGGCTCACTTTGAACGCCAGCCGGAAGTGAAAGAAAACCATTACCGGTACCACGACGACGACGAGGCGCTGACCGTGGCGAAAATCGCGGGGCGCCATCCGAGTCTGGCTGCCCGCGCCATAGAGCACCTTGTGCCCCTTCTTGGACGCGCGCAGGGAGCCCGAAGCGACACCGCCCGAGACGCAATCGCCGCACATATGACAGTCGCGCATGACGGGCTTTCGCTCCTGGCTAAGACGGGCAATAGGTGGGCACAAGAGATGCTTGCAATTGGGGACCCGGCAGACATCAATCCGGACGCGGCGTCCGACGCTCTGGCGCGGCTCACCACGCCCTTGAGTCACGTCGCCGGCGTCTACAGCGTAGGGACGGGCGCAGTCGGAGACTCGCTCCTCATCTCACACCTCTCGGCTGAGCTGCTCGACGCCGCCGTTGCCGAACTACTCGTGCGTGCCGATGATCCCCACGTCAGTTCCGGCGACCGTGGCGAGTATCTGGTCGCGGCGAGCAATCTCGCGGGTCACCTCACCGAGGCTCAACGAACTAGGCACTTCAACGCCGCCATGCGAATCGCTACGCGCCCTGCTCCGTCCGATCATGATGACCTCAACCAACAGTTCACCCACAAGCTCGGTGGCTTCAGAATGAACGGAATGCCTCGCGACAGTCGGGGCCAGGCGCTGGTATTGGCTGCCACCCTCGCTTCGCGCGATAGTCAGCGTAAAGAGGTCAGGCGGGTCGTCTACTCGTTGCTCGGCGACAAAGCCGACTATTGGCCAACGATCGCGCTCCAGCGGCTGGGCGACACGGTGAAAGATGACCTAGCGTTCCTTGCGATGCAGGGATGGGCCCTTCGGAGTCTTGTCGCCCTGCTTTGGGCGGCGCATGGCGAACCCGAACATCTCGGTGAGCGATTGGCGAGAGACCCAGACGTGCGAGTTCGGCGAGCTCTGGCGCGGGCGCTAGTGAAGGAACCCGAGGGCAAGCATGCGGACGTTCGCGAGGCCCTAGCAACGGACCCCGCGTACAGTGTGAGGACAGCACTAGGCGACCTTGGACGACCCGAGGACGACCGAGACAGCAACGCGCCCTCCCCCTCGGCGTAGCGCTTTGGCGTCGGAGGCGAGTGCCGGATGACGGCGTGACAGGGGGTCAGCTGACCGGCTGGCGCGGCGAGTACGACGCGCTGGTGGCTTAGCGGTGACTCCAATATGACGCCCGGCGCTTCGCGTGCGACCTGGTTGCCGGAGCGTTCGGCGCGACCCGGAGTTGTGTCACGCCTAGGAGGACGAAGCACTTTCGGCGGCACCATGATCCTGAAGAGGTCCTGGTCGGCTGTGCAGCTCCGGCGGGCTACCGGTCTTAGGCCTAGGTGTCGTTAGTCAAGGCGTGCGCAGAGGCTGGCGTCAATGATCCGACCAGCCCCTGCGCGTCGCCATTGATTCCCGTGGCGCGTGTGCGTAACCGCAACTCCCCCTAAGGGGAGAGTTGCGGAGTTACAGCGCATCCAGATTCGCTGGTTGCGTAACTATTAGGTGGTTACGATCTCTCCTCTGAAGTCGCGTAGCGCGTTCATCGCTCGAGTATTTCCCCATCCCAGCCGTGTCATCACATCACGCACGGACTTCGGCTGTGGCGCGAGTTCGATCAGGGCGGCTACATCGCTCTTCGTCGGTGGCACCTGCGCCGGCAGATCGAACCGCCAGTTCGTCACGCCATTGCTCTCGTGGAGCGTGAATACGGTCAGGTATGGCTCGCGTCCGCTCGTGGATGCCTGCCGAAGCGCACCGTGCCGGTCCTTCAGAATCGACAGTTGAGCACTGCCGCCGTTGCCCTTCGAGAATCCGCCTGCTGTGGTAACTCTCATATAGGCACCGTCGATAGCTCTCTTCTTCGCGACCGTCCCACCCGCACCATACTCGCGTGATCCTTGGCCCTTCGCCATGTGGTCGATACCCAGAACGGCGATGCCGAAGGATGCCAGCCTCGCAAGCGTCTTCTGGTTGATTGCTGTGTATTCGTCAGCACTATTGCTCGATGCTCCGAACATCGGCAGGAGCTCTCCCACGCTGTCAAGGACCGCGACGGTCGGTCGCCACGTCCGCGCGTCCTCGATCACCGCCAGCAGCGAGGGACCGTCCTCAGGGATGGCAAGCCTGAATCGCGCTGAATCGCTGAGCACGTCGACCGAGACGCCGTAACGCCGTAGCCGAGTGAGGGTCGCGACCGGGCCGTTGTGGTCGATATCGAGCCATAGGACGCTTCCACCGCCGAAGAGTTCGTCAGCGGCGTTGGCCGATGCGATTAGCGTCTTGCCGCTCTCTGGGTCACCCACCAGCCCGTTCACTGCGCCGGGGTAGAGCAGCCTTAGCCCGTCGCTGCGTTGCCCTCCCCGGGCCGGCATGGGCGGGTTGTGGCCCGCTGTCAGGATCGCTGCGGCATCTACATACTTGGCCGTCATTGCCAGCCTTCCGCGAACACCCCGTGCAGTGCCCACTCCCAGTACGCGGGGCTGTGGGGCTCAAGGTCCGGCGGGCACGATGCGAGTGCCCGGTCGAGCCTGCGATTGATCTCGGCGGCCTTCTGGGGCGTCGCCAACGCGTTCATATACATACGGTCGGCGTCGTGCTGCGCTTGCCTCACCGCGCCCGTGAGCGCGTCCGTGGCCGTGTCGTGGCCGTGGATCCACAGCCCCATGAGTGCGGGCGAGACGCGGTGCAGATCGTGCAGCCCTGCCTCTCCTTGCACGATGCCCTGCCACAGCGCATCGAGCTCGTCATCAGTGTGGATGCTGCGCTGAGTCGGCGGTGCCAGGGCGCTCACTGACCCGTCACCCATGCGTCCAACTCGTTGAGGTCAAGGCGACGGGTGCCGCCGATCGTGTAGTACGGCAGTCCCTTCTTACTCATTGCCACATACAAGGAACTGCGGTGAAGGTTGAGGTAGGCGGCTGCTTGCTTGACCGTCGCCCAGCGGGGCACGATTGTCGTGTCGGTAGTAGTCATGAATGATTCCCTCGGAAATAGTAGCGATGGTGGAGGTCCTTTCAGTTGTTGATTCGAAATCGGTCCTGATCGGCGCGGCGCTTGCTGCTGGACAGGCGCGCTAGACAGACTGAGGCGGATTTTGCCATGCCTCGTTGTGGCGGATGCCGCCAACCGGGTGTCACTGTGGAGTTGAAAAAGAGGCGCGGGTCTGGCTGCCGATTCCGATTGTCAATTCGGAAACGCTTGAACGACGGTTCGTGTCGCTCACCAAGATGACCCCGGTGTTGTAAGCAACAACGACGAATCTAGACAGCCGGCGACACTGCCGCGCGCTTCTCGTGACTGTGAATAACTCGCCGAGATGTAGCCAAGCTCCGCCGATGTGACGACCGATGCCGCGGAAAATAAGGAGAGTGTCGGCCGAGCCGCAGGTTTTATTGGGGAGGGATCGGTGCGAAGGCGCTGTACATGAGGGGTCGTACGGGTGTCGCTTGTCGTGTCCATGGGACCGGAAGTGCAGCGTCGACCAGGACGCGACCGGCCCAGTCGAACAGCCGGCGAGGCCGGTGGTGGGTCGAGCCTGGGTGCGTCAGTCGCTCAGGAGCGCCGTGCCGGCGCGGGTCGCCGCGCGCTTCTGAGCCGTTCGGTAGCCCCGGTGCACCTGCTGCGACGACTGCCCCACCATTGACATGGCGATCTCGATCGGCACTCCGCGCAAGTGGAGGTAGTCGATGAATGAGTGCCGAGCGTCGTAGGGCTTCGATCCGTCGCCGAGCTCGAAAGCTGCTGCCAAGTCGCGCCAAGCGCGGCGCAGAGTTGACTCGGTCAAGGGCTGGCCTCGGTTCTCCCACACCAGTCCCCAACGCTCCGGCTGCGCTAGGGCCAGCTCCATCGCAGCTCGCAAGTCGGGGTAGGCATGGAACTCGCGGTCGCCTGCGTCCGACTTGGGGCGCGCCAGGACGCGTGCGGTCGCGATCGGTTCGCCCTGGTTGTCGCCGGGCTGAGTGCCGACGATCCGCGCATACTCGTTGCTGGGCAGGAGCTCCATGACGCGGTTGGAGCAAGTCGCCGGCTTGGCGCAGCTGGCACCGCAAGAACACTTCCAGTCCGGCTCCTCCAACTGCCACGACAGCCCGATGAACATCTCGCCGTCGTCGTCGATCTCGACATGGTCGCGCCTCAGCCCGAGCAGCTCGCCGGGGCGCGCGCCCGTCAGAATTAGCACCGCGAGCACCGATCGGAACTCCCACCAGGGTCGCGGCCGGGCGCTGCGGCTGCCGCGTCCGGCGCCGGTCGGCTCGGTGTAGGCGTTCTCGGGCGCCACTTCAGCCAGCAGTGCCCGCACGACTTCGCGCATCCGCTCTGGGGTCGCCCAGGTTTCCGAGCGCCGGGGCGGCTCGGGCGGGCTGACCTGCCTCGCCACGTTCTCGGGGATCAGCCGCATGTGCGCGGCATCAGTCAGGCACGACTGCAACACTGCGAGCGCCTTGCGCGCCGTATCGGGCCCGAGTAGGGCGCCGGGGCTTGACTTGGACTCTGTGGCCGCGATCGCGCTCAGCATCCGCTCCACAGTTGGCACGTCGATCGCGCTCAGCGGCAACTTTCCTAGGTGGGGGATCAGGTGGTTCTTCATCGTCGAGCGGTATGCGCGAACCGTCGAGAGCGCCATCGGCTTCTTAGTCTTCGTCCGTGTGCCCTGAGTCTCCAGGACAGACAGCCAGTTCTCGCTCCAAGTCGCGAAGGTCTGCCGCTTCGCGGGCTTAACGTGGCTTGACTTCCACGCCTGCACCTTGGCGTCCAGCGCGGCCTGTGCCTTGCCCTTCGTTGCTGCCTGCGCTTCAAGCTGCTGGCTGTTGCCCCACGCGTCGGTCACGGTCTTCCGCGCCCGGTACTTCCCGGCATGAGGGCCGGTCTTGATAAGGAACGCGCTGCCCCTGCTGCGCCCGGCCGGTCGCCCTACGTCTGCCATCGACTGCTCTCCGCTCTGTACACCGAAAGCGTACACCGGAAACCCGCCTGTCTGCCCCCGTCCGGAGGTGTTGTGCCCTGTCGGGTGATCTCGTATTCCGCATGAATCCGCGGTGGATGGGGGACGCCACGAGACAAGACACGACGCAGTCGCTGTTCACTCGTAATGAATAGGTCGGGAGTTCGATTCTCCCAGGCGGCACCACCACGGATCGGCCCTCGGAGCATGCGCTCCGGGGGGGCGTTCGCGCGTCCCGCTCGTCGCGCTCGCTACTCTGAGCGCATGACCCGCGCCATCCTCATCGTCGACGTGCAGAACGACTTCACCGAGGGCGGGGCCCTCGGCACCGAGGGCGGCGCTGCCGTCGCTGCCGCGATCACCGAGCACCTGCGCACGCACGACTACGCGCTCGTCGTGGCGAGCCGCGACTGGCACGACGGCACGGGCGACAACGGCGGCCACTTCGCAGCAGGCGAGCCCGACTTCGTCGACACCTGGCCCGTGCACTGCGTCGCCGAGACGCCCGGGGCGGACTACCACCCCGCCCTCGACGCGCTCGCGATCGACGTGCACGTCAAGAAGGGGCAGGGGAAGCCCGCCTACTCGGCGTTCGAAGGTGTCACGGACGACGGAGAGACGCTCGGCGAGGTGCTCGAGGAGCAGGGCGTCGACGA
>NZ_JAPSHY010000037.1 GCF_031179285.1 Microbacterium sp.
CCAACCGGCGACTTCCGGCACGGTCGTCGCCTCGGCGCAGCCGCAGCTGCTCGGTGTGAGCGCCGCGCTGGTGCCCGAGCTCTCCGGCGAGGAGAACATCTGGCTGGGGACGCTCGCCATGGGCATGACCCCAGACGACGCGTACTTCGCCAAGGAGCGCATCGAGGAGTTGGCTGGCATCGGTGCAGCTATTCGGCAGCCAATGAATACGTACTCCTCCGGCATGGCCGCCCGCCTCCGGTTCGCGATCTCGGTGGCAGCCGACCCAGAAATCCTCATGATCGACGAGGCACTCTCGACCGGCGACGCGTCATTCGCGGAGCGAGCGAAGGAAGCCATGCAGGGCCTCATCGCGAGGGCGGGAACCGTCTTCCTCGTGAGCCATGCCGCGAAGACGATCGAGGACATGTGCACTCGCGCGATCTGGCTCGACGCGGGAACGCTCATCGCCGACGGACCGGCGGACGAAGTCGCGAACATGTACCGCTACTACGCGCACAGCATCGCGCTGGGCAAGACAGAAGCAGCGAAGAAGGCCCTGGTCAGCGCTACCGCTTCGTATCCGCCCGCATTCGCGCGCTGACCGATAGGACGAGGAACCCGGACGGAGTGTGACATGACACAGCACAAGGTGATGACGGTGTACGGCACGCGACCGGAAGCGATCAAAGTCGCTACCGTCATCGAGGCGCTGGAGCATGATGACCGGTTCGAGTCGATCCCTGTCGTCACCGGCCAGCATCGAGAGATGCTCGACCAGGTCAACGCGATGTTCGGGATCACACCGAAGCACGACCTCGATCTCATGCGAGCCGGTCAGCCGCTCAACAGCATTGTCTCGCGCGCGATTGCGGGCATCGACGAGCTCCTCGTCGCCGAGCGCCCGGACGTCGTCATCGTTCAGGGAGACACGTCGACCGCGATGGCCGCCGCCATCGCTGCATTCAACCGCCAGGTGACCGTTGTGCACCTAGAGGCGGGGCTGCGGACCGGCGACATCGGTTCTCCATTCCCCGAGGAAGCCAACCGGAAGCTCATCAGCCAAGTCGCAAGACTGCACCTGGCTCCCACGAAGGGGGCGCGTGACAATCTGTTCCACGAGTCGGTCGAACCCTCGACAATCGTTATCACAGGCAACACCGTCATCGATGCTCTGCTCGAGGCCGCAACCTGGGACACTGTGCCGGGCGACCCTGCAGTCGCGGAAGCGCTCGCCAGCGGACGGCCAATCATCCTCGCGACCACCCACCGTCGTGAGAACCTCGGCGACAGCATGGACGCGATCGGGCGCGCCCTCGCGAAACTCGCGAGAAAGCACAAGGACCACATCGTGATCCTCCCGGTCCACCGAAACCCGATCGTGCGTGAGTCTGTCCTCCCTCACCTCGAGGGGAAGGGCAACGTGATTGTCACAGAGCCACTTCCGTACGCGGAATTCACCAAGGTCATGGCCGCCGCGCGCATCGTCCTAACCGACTCGGGCGGGGTACAGGAAGAAGCCCCAAGCCTCGGGAAGCCGGTGCTCGTCATGCGTGAGAACACTGAACGCCCCGAAGCCGTCGAGGCCGGCACGGTCAGACTCGTGGGCACAGACTACGACCGCATCGTCTTCGAAGCGAATCATCTGCTCGAGGACAGGGATGCTTATGCCGCGATGGCCAACGCGGTCAATCCCTATGGAGATGGTAAGGCGTCGATGCGGTCGGTAGCCGCGATCGCGGAGTTGCTTGGCGTGGGCAAGCGCGAGCGCGACTTCACGGCATCGAGTTAACCCGATGACGAGCTGGGCGCATCCGAGCCTCTCGAGCCCGCGCACGTCGCGATGGGGAAGTTCGCAGTTCTTGTGGTCGAGCCTCGAACACCTGCTCGTGTCGCCGCATCTCGAAGACGGAATGCATGCGGTCCCAATCAGGGCGGGGTCGCGACAGGCCGGCGTCTACGAGTTCTACCTGAAGCAACGCAAAGGTGCGCCGGTCCTCGTGCACTTCCACGGCGCCGTTACGCGCAGCGAGGACGACGTTCCGAGAGTTGGTGGACTCGCTATCACTCAAGGGATCGATGCGACCATCCTTGTGCCTTCTGACCCCATCCTCGACTCGAACCGCGCGCTGAAGATCGGCTGGCACGCCGGTGCCCGCGGCGCCAGGGTGCACCGCATCGCGCTGGCCATCGTCTCTCACGTAGCGTCGGTGGCGGCTGCGCCTCGTATCGTCGCCTGGGGAGGGTCAGGCGGCGGATACGCCGCGCTGCGTCTCGCTCGGGACCACTCGAACACGACCGCGTTCGTTTGGAACCCGCAAACGAACATCGCTCAGTACTCGGCTCCGGCAGTGCGAGCATTCGAGCGTGCCGGCGGCTACGACAGCTCCGCCTGTTTCGCGGATAGCTCAGACATGAACTTGGCCAAGCCCGACTCATGGCGCTGGTTCCTCGGCAGCGTCATCTATTTCCAAGAGTCCTCGGATTGGCACGTCGAGAAGCACCTCATGCCCGTCCTCGAGGCGATGGGCTCCACAGAGACGATCGAGGATCTCGAGACGGCTGTGATCTCTCAACCGTCGCGCGCGTTGACTCTCGTGTTGTCTCGCTGGGGCGACGGACATGTACCGCCGCCTCGCGATGTGATCGAGTGCGTTCTGCGCGGCCTCGCTGGCCCTGCCCCGAACAACTTGGAGGTGGCTGAGTCCTGCAGGCCTATGCTGCTCGACGCCCGCCGCGAGGTTGAATCCACGTAGGAGCATATTCCGGTCTCTAAGGCGACCCGGCTACGGCTTCGGTCCTGACCGGATAGTCCTAGCTGGGTTCCCCGCGACCACGGCGCCCGCCGCGACCGGATGCAGCACCACGCTGCCTGCGCCGATCACGGCGCCGTCGCCTACGGAGCCGCCGAGGCAGACGGAGTTTGGGCCGATGTAGACGTCGTCGCCTATAACCGGGAGGCCCGCGCCTCCCGCACGCGAGCCAAGAGTCACGTTCTGCCCGATCTTCACATTGCGTCCGATGACTGAGCCCTTGTGGATTACCACCCCGATTCCCCCGTAGCCGAAGGTTGTTCCCTCGCCGATGATCGCGGCGGCTGGTACACGTGAGTTGAAGAGATCGAAGATCACGCCGTCGACGAACTGCGCTTCGAGACTGAAACCCCATCCATGAAGTTGATGTGCCACCGAATGCAGTTGAACTAGCGAGAGCCTGCGCATCTCCACTTTCAGGGCGTCCTCAGAAGCGAGGTCCAGGTCGAACGCTTCGGAGGACATCGACGGGGGCGGACTTTTCCCGACGGCCGAATGCAGAACTCTCGCGTCATTGGCAAGGCGATCGGCGCTGACGCTTGGGACGCTCTCAAGCCAGGGGCCTCTCGCCGCTGTGTCTTCGTCGACCAAACACAGCGACGTCGCGTGGCGGTGCATCAAGACGAGAGCGGCGAGCGCCGTGTGCCGGTTCCGGCCCCAGAGAGCGATCGGCCGCTTCGGCGCCACCGTGGACATCGCGGGTAGGGAGTCGGGGGAGAAGGCAGCCACCCCTCAATACTGACAGTCGATCACGCTACACCTGACGCTCGGCAAGCCGCCGTGGCCTCTAGAAGCAACCGATACTTCTCCGCTATCACGTCGTAATCGACGTTCTTCGCGACCCAAGCTCTGCCCCCATCGCGGCCGGAGAGCCGGTGCCTCGCCGCAGCGAGGCTGGTCCAGAGCTCAGCGAGGGCCCTCGCGTCGCCCGGCGCGACGACATCGCCCGCACCGGTCAAGCGCACGATATGTGCGGCCTCTCCCGCCACGAGAGCAGTGATGTGCTTCCCTGTAGCGAGTAGTTCGTAGAGCTTAGAAGGCACGGTCCATTCGAACGGCTCCCAGTCCCGCAGAGAAACCAAAACTGTATCGGCCCACGCATAATGGCCGAAGACCTCATCCGCGTCGACTCGACTCAGGAGCTCGACCGGATAGTCGAGCGCGGCGTTCAGAGCCGAGAGGTTCCTGACGTCAGCGCCATAGCCAACGATGCGAGTTTCGATCGCGAGCCCCGCGCTCCGCACAAGGGCCGTCGCGCGAATGACCGTCTCAAGCCCCTGGCTCCTTCCCACCGTCCCCATGTAGAGCACGCGAAGGGCGTCGTGATCGTGGACGGTTTCGGGCAGAACTGCGTAGCGGCCGAGGTCTGTGCCGTTCCGGATTACCTCAACGCGGTCTATACCTCGCTCGCGTAGGACCGCCGCGAAGCTCTCGGTCGTGGTGACCACCAACGCTGCACGTCGTTGCAACGCGGTGACGGCCTCGTGCACGCGCTGCTTCACGCGCTTCATCACTCCGCGCTCCTGTGCAAGGCCGGGAGTGAACGACACGAGATCTGGCCACGCATCTCGCATCTCCGCTACGAAAGGAACCCGTAGCCGACGAGCGATAAATCCTCCAGCGACAAGCGACGGCAAGCCCGGTGCCGTTGCGACGACGACGTCCGGGTGAATAGCCCCGCTTCGCACGAGTCGGCGCACCGTAGCGATGCTTGCACCCGCGACCCAGATGTGGTCGACCGTCCGCGAGATCATACTTCTGCTGTGCGGGAGGTACGCCACTCGATGAACCGTCGCTCCGTGCGCCCCTACGGCGGAGCCCCCAGGCAGAAGCGAGCGCGGCAGCCCCGCTGCTACTGAACCGGTGGGGTAGTGGGGCGGCGGAGCGACCACATGCACCTGGTGCCCGGCAGCGACGAGGCGCTCAATGAGGGCGTACCACCTGCGCTGTGGCGCGCCGTTCTCGGGCTCGAAGTAGTGCGTGAGGAGCAGAATTCGCATCAATGGCGGCGGGCGCTGCGCGGTGACCGCAATCCTTTCTCGGAGGACGATGCTCCAAGACTAGTTCACAGCACAAACACCCCGAAGTTCGGTCGCGCAGAAGAACGGCTTTCTCTGCTGGAGGGCGGATAGCCTAGGAAGATGCGCTCGACCAGGCCCTTCCACGCCTTCATCCACGGGTCCTGCGTCTCGCGCGATCTCGTAGCTACTTCGAGCGGGCGCCTGACTACGCAGACCTACGTCGCTCGACAGTCTTGGATCAGTGCCACCTCGCCCGCGTCCGCGATTCCGGATGGTCAGAGGTTGCAGTCCACGTTCCAGATTCGAAACTTGGAGGGAGACTGGAAGTCGTCCGCGTTACGAGCTCTTCGGGCGCATGCAGGAGCAGCAGACCTCGTGCTCTTCGACCTCGTGGACGAGCGCGATGGCGTCTATGAGATCACGCCTGGGCGGTTCGTCACGAACACGGCGGAGCTCCGGCGCTCCGGATGGTTGCCCGGCCGGGACGCACGACTTGTGTCATTCGGGACTGACGAGCACTTCGCCTTATGGCGCGCAGCGGCCGCGCGTGTCCGGGATGTCGCGAGCCAGGTCCGCGTGCTGGATCGCACCGTGCTCCTCGGAACCCCTTTCGCGGACTACTGTGACGACGGTGTACCGGTTGCGCCCCATGCATCGATCCCTGCAACAATCTGGAACGAGCGCTATCTCCGCTACTTCGACTACGCGCGGGAGTTGGGCTTCCGGGTGATCGAACTACCGGCAGCGTTGTCGACGTCGACTCAGACGCACACCTGGGGTCCCGCTCCCTACCACTACGTCGACGACGCCTATCGCTGGTGGGAGGAGCGCATTCAGTTGCCACGCGACGCGTAACTAGATGCGCACGGGCTGAGTCGTGAAGGGCTCGAGGCTGTCGCCGGAGGCGTCCCGCACGTAGACTCGTGCTCGGACGTTCCCCGGCGTGAGCCCCGAAAGAACGTGCGTCTCGCGATTGCTCGAGGGCACTGTAGCTAGCAGTTGAGAGCCCCTGAACCACTTGACTGTGGCCCGTTCGCCGGGCTCCAGCTCCAGGTGAACGACCGCCGTGCCGGCTACCGCACGTATCAAGAACGCTGGCCGCGCGTATGCGGCGGCGGCGGCATTCAGCAAGTGCGGCAGAGTCGTCGTGAACAGCGCGTTCGTCCCAGCGCTACCCACCCCCGGGAGCACGATTGCGTCAGCCCTGACTAAGGTGGGAGCGCTGACGGAAAGGAACGGCTGCGCGTGTTGCGAAAGATGCGGATCGGCGTCCCCAACCAGCATTGTCACCCGAGTGGCCGCCGCGTTCCGTACAGCGTCCATCACGATGTGGTCTGCCCAAGCGGCGTCGGCGGGCGATGCTCCACCTGCCATGTAGCGAAGCACTTCTGGCCGCTTGAGCAAGCTGTAGCGGCCTATGCGTGTTTGCGGCGCAGCGACGATCACGCGGCCTGCACCGACTGCCAGCCCGTGGATCAGCGCGCCGGTGCCTCCGCTGGAGGATCCGACGGCAGTTATGTTCCGTGTCGATATCCCTAGTTCAGTCGCAGTTCGGGTGATGAGCCCTTGGACCGCGGCGAAGATTCGGGTCTCCTTGGCGTGCGCGTAGTAGTAGGCGCCGTGCACGCCCCAGTTGTCGCGGATGAACAGCTTCCACGCATCCACAGATTCCAAGTCTCTCGGACTGCGATCGGAGCGCGCACCCGCTGGCCCGATCTCGGAGAAGGCGACGACAAGCCGATCGCTCGGCGTTCGCGGCGCAACGAGCATCGACGTCACCGGCGGCTCGCCTGACGTAGCCCAGGCAGGGCCGCCGTCGGCTCCCGCCGCGAGGCCAGCAGGCACCGGGAAACCCCCAGTCCGAATCGTCGTCCGCACGTCGACTGCATCGGCGAAGAACTCCAACTCCAGCGTGTAGGCGCGCACCGCTTTGCCGAAGTCGAGGAAACTCCAGCCAAGAATGTCATCTGACTTCGGATCCACGACGCGGAGGCGATATGCACTGGCAGAGTCGAAGGAGAGCTCGGCTAGTTGGCGTCCGGCGGCGTGCAACTCCACCTGATCGCCGCGCACGATGGGTCGGACCTCGGGTCCGAGATGCCACAGGAGCTGGTAGCGCCGGGTGTCGTCAGAGTGGATCTCGTCGTATACATCCACGACCGCGCCCGCCTCTCCACTTGAGGCGCGTACGGTTCGTTGATGTACTACGCCGGTGAAGCGAGTCGTCCTGCCGCGTACGAAGAGCACGTTCGCCGTGGATCCGAGGTCCGCCATTGTCGTTTCATCGACTCGACCATCATGCCGCGGCAAGCTCAGCCCGTCTACGACGAGCCCGTTATGCGCATGCGAGGAAAACGCGTACTTTGTGAGCGGGTCTTCATAGTTGTAGCCGTAGGGCCCCGCTTCGCGTAGCAATGGGATCCCGGCACTCGCCAAGTAAATACTCATCTCGTCGGAGTGCTTGTGATAGCCGCCGTTGTAGCCGGATGAGAAGTGCACGTAAGTCGCGTCGGAGTCGCCCCAGCGCTCGCGAAAAACGCCCACGCCGCTTACCGGATAGGCCGCTGCGGTCCGAGCGGGCGGCTGCCCCTCGGCGCCTCCAGTGACGGCGTACCGGAATTCGGGACTGCGGAATGCGACGAGGTTCCCGGGCGAATCTAGTCGCCGCTTCGTCGTATCGCTCACGGGCGGGTAGCAGGCGTCAGGACCGACCACTTGCGTCGCGTACTCTTCAGCGCCCTCCAGCAGGTGACTCAAGTCGTCATGCGCCTCTTGGAGCACCCCACGTCGAGTGAGCTCTGCGAGCAACGGCTGTGCGAGCAGGAGCGAGCGCACGACCAGGACGTGGTAAGCCGGGCTGTGCTCGTTAAGCACCCCCTCGGAGGTGAAGGACGCTCGCGTGAAGTCACTTAGCCGCGCTGCCGCAACTGCGGCCTCCCTGCGACGTACGTCCTCATCCAGCGGCGATAGGACCGCATCCGCCAGCAGCGCCAAGTCCTGGAACATGCCGTGATTGTTGCGGCCGCCGTAAAAGTCATCCCTGACGAGCAGGTTCCGGCACTGCTCGACGACGCGCTCAAGAGCTGGAACAGCGTCATCCGGCCACAGCCTCAACCGCAGTCCGACAAGGGCCATCAGGCGCTGGGCGGTGGTTTCGTCATGGAATGCCATCGGCGCGGTATCGCGACTGAGAGCACCGTGGAGCTTCCACCATGACTCTAGGTATGCCAGGACGCGCTCGCGAATGGTTGAGAGGACTTCAGCATCTCCGTCCTCGGCTAGAGGACCCCACTGCGCCGCGAAGAGGAAGCCGTGTAGCCTCCGCAGCTCTGACCGGTCGTCGGTCGCAGCCCAGAGCGTCTCGGGGTCCCCGGGAACGTCTCGACTCAGCCCATAGCCCGAAACGACACCGTCGCTCAACAGCCGTCGAAACGTCTCCTGCGCTAGTTCACGGCGTCCCGAGCCGGGGAGCAGCTCGAGGATCTGCGGCAGAAGGTACTCCGGCACCTGCGGGGTCATGGTGACCCGCGTAAGGCTCGCGCCAGGAGGTCTGTGACCACGTTCATGCCGTATCGCTCAGCGACGGTGTTCCGCACTTGATTCGCCTGCTGATCGCTCCACGGCGCCACGGCGCTTCGCGCGATCGAGTCGATCGTCGAATGGAGCCAGTCGGCCGGATACAGCAGATCGGATCCTCCCCACGCCAGTACCAAGGGGCGCGCGCCAGACGCGGCCCCATCCGCAATCGTGTAGTGGAAGCTCTCGAAGTCGCTCACTGAGAGCACGGCACCGACGGACCGATACCACTCGGCCATGTTCTCGTCATAGCCTTCGAAGGTGACGGCGCCCGGATGCTGCATCGCTAGGCTCTCGGCGCGCTCCGTTTCTCGCCGGTAGTAGGCGAGCTCCTCGGGCCGATTGAGCATCCAACGATACTCCTCGGGCCTGCGACCCTTCACTACGAGTGAATATCGAGGATCGAGTCGCAACACTGCTTCGATCACGTCGAGCGCACGGTCAAGCCGCTTCATTCGCGGCACGAACCCGACGAGGCCGATCCGACGGCTCGCTTCAGGGAGCTTGGCTCGCGAGAGCGCATCGACATCGACGAAGTTTGGGATGACGATCGAGCGCTCGGCGGCTACGCCGTGGCCGAGCACTGCCGACCGCCGCACTGTCTCATTGACGAATACGAACTCGTCCACAGGGGTCTGCGCGGCTCTCGCGAGATAGGGCAAGCGCAATTCCTGCATGTGAGCTCGAACGACCAATCGCTGGCCCGGCCGCTTGTGGCGGCCATACCAGACAGCATTGCCGAGTGCCCACTCCGCGAGGACGACGTCAGCATCAGCGACTAGGGACTTCGAGCGTTCCTCGTCGTGTGCGGCGTGATCGCTCCAACGGTCGATCTCGACGACGAAGCCACGGTCTTGCAGCGCCGGTATCGCTTTTTCGATGAATTTTAAATCGTGGCCCGCAATGAGCAGGCGCATCGGCTGGCTGGACACGACCAAGGCCCCCGATGTTGATTTTCCCTCTGGCGACTCGTCCGCAGCCACGGCAAGCGTTACGATCCGCGCTTCGTTGGCACGCTTCGCGTCGCACCTCACCAGCGCCTGGCGGCCTCGGGGTTCTTGGCGGCCGGCTCTGGCGAGTGCGCGCGTGCCGTCTAGTCCCTGCTCCACGAAGTCGATGCGATCCCATTCGCCGAACTGGGCGGCAAGCAACAGATCCTCGAACCAGGTGCGGCCCTTCGGCTCACACCTCGCGATCCACTCAGGCTTCGCTACTGCGTCGTCCCAGTGGGCTACCACTTCAACGCCCCGCCGCCGAAGCGAGTCACGCACGTCAGCCGGGGGCGCGCCGACGACCAGGTCGGGCAATACCGACTGTCCAAGCAGTGCGCGACCATCGCCCACCCCAAGCTCAACCGCGTAGGTGGGGCGGGCCCGCGCGGCGAGCGGGATCCCAGCGGTGCGCCCCATCACCACCAGCGCGTCGTCTGCGGTGTACGACCGGAGCACGGCCCGCATTTGGCGCCAAGCCTCGGCACGGCGCTGCTCGGGGTCGAGCGCCCAGAGGTGCACGTATCCCAAGGCATCGCTATGGGTTGCGCATACAGGGAACGAGCCTGGGAATAGCTCGTCGAGGGCACGAGAGGGCCCGGAGAGCACCACGCCGCCGCATGCTGCGATCTCCACCACCCGACGAGAGAACATCGTGGGCGACGCGGGGACGCTGTTGACGTTCAGGTGCGCAAGGTGCGTTCGATATGTGCCGACTACCTCGTCGTAGGGCAGACTGCCGCGCACTCGCGACAGCAACTCGGCCGGGAATCGGTAAGGCGAGTCGGGGCTTGAAGCCTGGCGGTCGTAGATGGCGAGCCCGACTTCATCTGCCGCTCGCAACAGGGGACGGAGCGCTCGGGTTCGATCAGGATACTTGTCGCCGTAGTAGGTCCCCGCGTAGGCGATCGAATCGTCGTCCGCGCCCGCCGCGAGAGGGTGGTGGATCCTGGGCTGCGCGAAGAAGGGCATACCGCTTACCGTTAAGAGACTGGCCGGCGCGTTCCGGTGATATTCCCTCACTAGGTCAGAGTCCACGGTGAAGACGTGATCACAAAGCCTTGCCGTGCGAAGGAACCGCTTCGTGTGCACGGGATCTTCCTTGTTCCAGAACACGGTTGGAATCCCACGCTTGCGACACGCTGCGAGAAGGGCTCTGATGTCGGAGTGCTCCTCCTTTGAGTAGTAACCGATGCCTCGATGCCACTGGCCGCCATTGCCCGCCCAAGCCGACTCGATGATCACCCATGCGAGCCCGTCAAGCTGCGTCGACCAGCGCTGCCTGTCGAGTAGTTCCACCTCCACGCTGCCCGCGATCGCTTTGGTCGTGAACTCATCTGCGATTAACCCGACCCTGACGTCGCCGAGGCCGGGGCCAGGCGGCTGCTGTGCGCGGAGCAGGTCTCGGTAGGTGCGCACGACGGGAGCACACACCGACTTCCACTGGCGCTCACGCGTGATCCACAACCGCGCCTCGCGTTCGAGCGCGGCGCGAAGCTCTTCGTCGTCGAGCAAGCGCGCGATGGCCGCCGCGAGAGACGCTGGCGACCCTGCCTCGCTTAGGAGAGCACGCTCTTGTGAATCACCCGCAAGGTCACGGTGCGGCGGCAGGTCGCTTAAGACCACGGCCTTGCCGTTGGCGAATGCCTCGATCGGCTTGAGCGGAGACACCAGCCGCGTTACGGGCTGATCGACGCGTGGACACGGCATGACGTCGAACAGAGATATCAGCCGCGGAATCTCCTCGTGCGGTCGACGCCCAATGAAGTGGACGATATCGGCGAGACCGAGGTCGCTGGCGCGCCGACGCAATTCGGCCTCGTGCGAGCCGCTGCCTGCGAGCACGACGCGGAACGCGCGCCCATACCGGCGGAGCAGAGCGGCTGCATCGAGCAGTACGTCGAGTCCTTCGTAGGGCACCATGCTGCCTGCAAAGCCGATCCAGGGAACGTCGCGTTCGATCCCGAGCGAGCTCGCGTACTCCTCGTCGATGGGGAGCGGGAGTTGGCCACGCGAATCCACCGCGTTAGGAAGGATGGCGATGCGTTGCGGGTCGACGCCTCGGATCTCGAGCACATCGGCGACTTGTCTGGTGATCGCGAGTACCTGGTCGGCCTCTCGCATCACCAGATTCTCGAGCCTCACCTGCAGCGCGTACCGCTCGGTTTCGTCCCATCCTGGCCGTGTCGACGCTGCGGACAGCTCCCAGAGTCCGCGGACCTCGTAGACGAACGGGAGCCCAAGCCGGCGAGCAGTGATCAGCGCTGGCAGCGCGGTCAGGTAGTTGGATGCGGCGTGAACCACTTCTGGCCTCTGACGCCTGGCCTCGCGCAGGAATGCATCGGCGGCTTCATCGATTGCCTCGACAGCACTTGCCTCAGAGAGGGATGTCCCAGGGTGGTGCACGTATTCAATGCCGCCGCGCTCTACTGCCGTTCGAACGCGTGGTCCCTGAAACCCGCTGTCCCATGGGTAGCCGGCTCGCGCGACGACGAACACGTCAGCTCCGTTCGCAGCGAGCCCCTGCGCCACTCCACCGGTGCGGACGGAGTATCCGTTGGTCCCATAGACCGGCGTCGAATGCGCGCAGTACATAACGCGCCCCGGCTCTGTGCGTAGCGCCGTGCCTGCCGCACGAGGCGGCACGGCGTAGCCGTGCTCGAACAGATACGAAGCGGACCGAATCTGCTCCGCGAGGTGCTGTACCGGTCCCTGCGCAAGGTCGACGAGGTCCGCATAGCGAGCAAGCAAAGCGGCGGGTCGACTGATCTCGCCCTCGGTGAACCACAGAGCGTTCAGCACGCGACGGAGCGAGTCGGGCGAAGGCTCTTTCTCGAGCTGTTCTAGCAACTCCGCCGTCGTGACCGCCGGCGGAGTCAATGCAGCAGACTGACCGGCCGCAAGAGCTTGGTCAGAGTGGCGCCCAAGCGCCCGCTCGTCCGGGTTCGGCGACTCGGCGCTTCCTGTCGTTCCGCCCACGTCAGCCGGCGAGGACGCGTTGTCCCTCTGCACCAAACGTCGAGCAACGCGAGCGGGCGCAAGTACGCCCCGTCCGATCATCATGGCTCGAGACCCGCGAATGCGCTTGAGATCAGCACGCAGTTGGCGATTCTCGGCGGCTGCCGAGTCAAGCTCTGACCGGAGCTGTCGGACTTCGCCCTCCAGCACTTCCACGGCCTTTCGAGCCGCTGACGCGCTGCGCGCCTTGCCCTGTGCGTCGGCCAGCTTGCGGTTCAACCCCTGTCGCTCGCGTTCCCACCTTTGCGACCGAGCAAGCAAACCGACGTACTTGTTGATCGCTGTCTCAGGGTCGCGGAGCAGACGCTTGACATGGCCGCGCGCAGGAAGCCCTTGCGGGCGGGACTCGTCGTTGCCTCGATGCATCGTGGGTTCCTGACGGATCTACCGCCACATTCCCTTCGTATCCACGAGAACTTTCTCTGCCAGCGCATCACGACTGAGAGTCTTGAACTGGTGGTGGTCGACAAGAGCGAGCACGATGTCGGCTCGGTCGATCGCAATGTCTACCTCAGCGAGCTCGACATTGCTGCACTCGGCGAGCGAGTCGGGCAACTGGTCGATATTGGGCTCGACGACCAGCAGTCGTGCGTGCTGCAGTTCGGTCGCGAGGCGCTCGACAATCGCCTTCGACGGGGACTCGCGCAGATCGTCGATGTCAGCCTTGAACGCGATGCCGAGCGCGGCGATCACCGGCTCGCGGAACCTCGCGGCCTTGGCCATGACTTTCTCGAGCACGAAGTCGGGCTTCGCGTCGTTCACCTCCCGAGCCAGCCGTATGAGCTTGGCCTCTTCGGGCGCCGCAGCGACGATGAACCACGGATCGACGGCGATGCAATGCCCCCCCACGCCGGGACCGGGCTGCAAGATGTTCACACGCGGGTGGTGATTGGCGAGCTCGATGAGCTTCCACACGTCGATGTCGAGCCGGTCGCTGATCACCGAGAGCTCGTTGGCGAACGCAATGTTGACGTCGCGATAGGAGTTCTCAACGAGCTTCGCCATCTCGGCGGTGCGCGCATCCGTCAGGAGCAACTCGCCCTTGCAGAACGTGGCGTAGAGATCGCGAGCCTTCTCGGCAGCCTCGGACGTGACACCGCCGATGATCCGGTCGTTGTCGACGATCTCGATCATGATGCGGCCCGGAAGCACCCGCTCGGGGCAGTGCGCGAGGTAGAGCGAGTTGTGCTCCCCCGGCTCAAGCGTGAGGTCGGGACGCGCGTCGAGGATGTACTGCCCCATCTGCTCGGTGAGGCCCGGAGGAGAAGTGGATTCGAGGATCACGAGCTCACCGCCCCGCAGCTGCGGCGCGATCGACTCGGCAGCCGCACGCACGTACTTCGGGTCCACATCGTAGGACTCGGTGAAGGGCGTCGGGACGGCAACGATGTACGACTGCGCGTGCGGAACCGTCGCCTGCGCTCGCAAGCGCCCTTGCGCGACGACGCCAGCAACGACCGCCTCGAGGTCAGGCTCGACGAACGGCACGCGACCCGCATTGATCTCCTCGACGTGACGCGGGTTGACGTCGACGCCCGTGACGTCGTTGCCGTTCGCCGCCAGGATGGCAGCGGTAGGAAGTCCGATATAGCCGAGCCCAACGACGCAGACGGTCTGGGTGGGTTCCATGGATGCTTGGTCCTCGTAGATCGCGACTCCCGACGGAGTCGGTGCAGGTGCTCATGCTCAGAACGTGCGGAAGCGCGCCCCAACACGGCAACCTATCGGCAAACTTGCCGCCATACCACTTTCGCCTGGGGAGTCTGCTCAACGTCGCTTGGGGCCTCATCGCGCACGAGGGGTATCGTGAGGGAGCGCTAGACCAACGCGCCCAACGACCGCGGGAGAGTAGTGACCCACGCAGACGATCGCGCGGTGCACGTGCTCGTCTACGGCAGCTGTGTCGCACGCGACACCATGGAGTTCGCCGAGCCGGCGGGCACCTCGTTGCGTGGCTACATCGCTCGGCAGTCGCTCATCTCTGCCGGGAGCGACGCACTCCCCCATCTGCCCGAGCGACTGAGCGTCTCGTCGAAGTTCCAGGAGCGGATGATCAGGGCTGACTTCGCGGGCAGCCTCTTCGACCGGCTCGAGTCGCTCGCGCCCGAGATCGATGTGCTCCTCTGGGACCT
Organism: Microbacterium sp.; assembly: GCF_031179285.1. Taxonomy (GTDB): domain Bacteria; phylum Actinomycetota; class Actinomycetes; order Actinomycetales; family Microbacteriaceae; genus Microbacterium. Next base: position 14,529 of record NZ_JAPSHY010000037.1, read on the forward strand.
CGCCGATGAGCGGCACGGCGTCTACCGCTTCGCCGACGGCACGGTCGTGACCCGCAGCATCGACAACATCCGCATGCCAGAGCTCGACGACATGTTCGCGGAGGCAGAGCACATCCCGCTCGGAAGCGCCGAGCACTTCGCACTGTGGCGCGACCGTGTGGCTTTGTTCGAGGACCGGCTGCGATCGCTGGGCCTGTTCGACCGCACGGTCGCGCTTCTCGTGCCTTGGGCCGTGCTCACCACCGAGGGCAAGCCCTCCCCCTGGAGCATGGGCGTGCGCGCCAAGGACGCGAACGAGCGCTACGAGCCCTACTACGCGCTGCTGCGCGAGCGCGGCTTCCGCATGGTGGAGCTGCCCGTGGATGTCGTGCTCGCCGACCCGCAGCACCGCTGGGGCCTCGCGCCGTTCCACTACACGCCGGCGGTCTACCGAGAGGTGCTGCGGCAGCTCCGCGAAGTGCACGGCTTCGAAGGGCTCGTCGAAGCGACGCAGTGAGCTTCAGATGACCACGTGCTCGTGGGCGAGGCCGAAGCTCAGCACGTCGCTGTTCGCCAGGATCCGCTCGTCCTCGGTGCGCCAGGTGTGGCCGTCGCGAGCGCCGCGCATCTGGATGAAGTTGAATCGGTCCGCGCTGTAGATGCCGCCGCCGGCGGCGAGGATCGCCCGCTGGAAGGTGGTGTCCTCGCCGAGCGTGCGGTCCTCGAAGGGCGTCTCGGCCCACGTCGCACGCGGGCCGACCATGGTGGGCCCGCCCACGAGGTCGGCCCAGCGGTGCTCGCGGTGCGGGTGCTGCAGCACCGTCGCATCCATCGACTCGAGGTAGAGGTAGCGCGCCTCCTTGCCCACGAGCTCGGCACCGGAGTAGTCGAGCGCGAAGCACGCGTCGAGCAGGTAGTGCTCGCCGTAGAGGTCGTCGTCGTCGAACTTCGCGATGACGTCGCCGTCGCTCGCACCTACGAGGGCGTTGAGGTTCGCACCGAGCGAGCGATCCATGCCGGCGCGCAGCACGACGAGCTCGGCGAGGCCAGCCTCGCGCGCGAGCGCCTGCAGCGTCGCGTCGGACTCGTCGAAGCCGTGCAGCATGAGCACGAGCTGCACGTCGACATCGACCTGCCGGGCGGCGGTCTCGATGATGCCCGGCACAAGGTGCGGCCGGATCGTGGGGGCGATCACGCTCACGCGCGGTCGGCGCGGCGCGGCCGGGTCGGCGATGCCGACCGACTCGAGCACCTGCGCCGCGCGGTGGGAGAAGGTGTGGTGGCGCCAGATGTGGCGCTGGGCGAGGTGCACCTGGCGGTCGCGGAGCTCCGGCGAGCGCACGAGCGCGCGGAGGGTCAGCTCCGCCTCCTCCTGGTCGTCGACGATCGCCACCTCGCCGTTCGGGAACCAGTGCTCCACCGCGCGGCTGCGGGTCGAGACGACCGGCGTGCCGCTCGCGAGGATCTCGAACACGCGCCGCGCGAGCATCGTGGGGCTGTCGACGACCGAGTTGACGTTGAGCATCACCTTGTGCGCCCGGTAGGCCGTCAGCATCCGCTCGTAGTCGAGAGACCCCCGCACATGCGGTTCGAAGCGCTCGGGGAAGCGGTACTTCGGGTCGTTCTCGAAGCGAGAGTAGATGTCGAAGCCGATGCCCCGCCGCTGCGCCACGGCCGCCGCGGCGCCCAGCAGCAGATCCATCTGCGCCTGCCGCTCGGGGAACTTGTGCGACCAGTAGCTGCCGCCGAAGCCGATGTCGCGCACCTGGTGCAGGCCCTTCTGCCGCATCGGGTGGTGCAGAGCGGGCTGGGCGGCGAAGGCGAGCTCCTCGACGCGGTCGTGACCGAGCGCCTCGCGGTAGCGCTCGATGAGCGCGGCGTCGGTCGTGAACACGCGGTCGAAGATGCGGGCGGTGTCGAGGAAGTCGTCGAAGTGCGGCGGGTCCTCCTTGTTCCAGAAGGCGGTGGGGATGCCCTGCTCGCGGCAGTGCGCCACGAGCGCTCGCAGCGCCTCGCTCGGCGCCTTCGACCCGGTGAGCTGGTAGCGCCAGGCACCGCTCGAGCCGGCCCACGCGGACTCGACGAGCAGCAGGTCGATCGGCGTCGCAGCGAGCTGCTCTCGCCACCCCTGCGGCGTCACCTCGACGACGTCGAACTCGTAGCCCCACGCGCTCGCCGAGAAGGTGTCCATGATGACGCCGACTCGGACGCCGGGGCGTCGCGTCGCTCGCGGCGCGACGGGCCAGACCGGCATGTCGTCGTCGAGGCTCCTGGCGGGCGCCGCGACGTCGCCGTTGCGCTCGGCTGCGCGCCGTCGCAGCATCCATGAGCGCATCTGCTTGAGGCCGCCCTTGCGAAGGTGCCACAGGCCCGTGCGAAGGGTCTGCAGGCCCATCACGATCTCCATTCCGAGCGCCCCGAGCGCGCCGACTCGCGCCAGTCTAGGGCGGGCGATGCGCGTTGGCAGGCAACGGCGCTTCCGGGCGAAACGGCGGAGATCGCACCGGCGCGCACGGAGGGCGAGCGCTCTTCTCGCACATCCTTCGCACGAGAGAGGCCACACTCGAAGCATGCGCGATCACCGAGGCGGCTCCCGAGGCGCGACGAGCGCGCCGCTGCGGAGGCTCGGCGCGGTCGGGCTCGTGCTGCTCGCACCCGCAGTCCTGCTGGTGACGCTCTGGCCCACGCACTTCCTCCTCAGCGCCAAGCCGCGCGTGACCCGGGGCATCGAGTGGCTCCGCGCCCGGGAGCTCTTCGACTGGCTCACGTGGAGCCGGCTCGAGGTGCTCGCGAACGTCGGGATGTTCGTGCCCGTCGCGCTGCTCCTCACCTTCGTCGCCGGTGCGCGGCGCTGGTGGATCGTCGTGGCGATGTGCGTGGCGCTGAGCGCCGCGATCGAGCTCGTCCAGGCGTTCATGCCGGGCCGAGTCGCGGCCGCGCTCGACGTGGTGGCGAACACCCTCGGCGCGCTCATCGGCGCGCTGCTCGCGGTGGTGGTCCAAGCGCTCGTGCTGCGCTTCCGCGCCCGCCGAGCGGACCGCATCCCCTCCCGCGTCGCCGCGCCCGACCGTCCCTAGGTCCCCGCTCCGATAGCCTCCGAAGGGCCGATGCCCGCCGTGCCGCCGATCGATGAGGAGCCTCCATGCTGGATGCGCTGCGCGGCGCCCGGCGTTCGCGCGAGCACCGGCGGGCGATGCAGGAGCTCGATCGCCGCGAGCGGCAGCTGCGGCCCGGCTACAAGGTCTGGGGCTACAAGAACGTCTTCGCGAAGGGCTTCCTCGTCACGCGCGGGGAAGCCGCGCCGCCTCGCGACACGTGGGAGCGCGCGACGATCGGCCCGTGGCGCGCGATCGTCGACCCGGAGCTCGAGCGCAGTGCGGCGACGTCGGCGGACGCGGCGGTGCTCGTGCTGGGGCACGCCTTCGACGAGGGCGGCGCGCGCACGCGCGACCGAGTCGCGTCGCGCATCCTTCGCGCCGCAGAGGCGTCCGGCGGCGTCGACGCGCAGACGCGCGCGATGGATGCCGTGGTCACGTGGCTCTCGGGCCGCTATGTCGTGCTCGTGGCTCGCGGCGAGCGGCTCGACGCCTACGCCGATCCGCTCGCGGCGCGGTCGATCTACTGGCATGCCGGCGCCTCCGGCCCGGCGCTCGCCTCCCACACCGAGCTGCTCTCGTCGCTCGCCGGCGGGCTGTCGAGCGAGCGGATGCGCTGGATCGCCGACAATCGCGACTACCGCGCTCCCGCCGGCCGCTGGCTGCCCGGACTCATCACGCCGCACGACGAGGTGGGCCAGGTCTACGCCAACGGGCGACTCACGGTGCAGGGCGATGCGGTCTCGCACGAGCGGTTCTTCCCGAGCGACGACCGGGTCGAGCTCTCGCTCGCCGACGCCGGTGAGCGCTTCCGCGACGAGCTGCGCGCGCAGGTGCAGAACTGGATCTCGATCGCTCCGCTCACCGTCCTGTCGCTCACCGCGGGGCGCGACTCGCGGGCGGTGCTCGAGGCGGGCCTCGTCGAGCTGCAGCGCGCGCGGGCGATGACGATGACCTACCACCCGTTCCACGTCGCGTCGAAGAGCACCTACCAGGACTTCCACGCCGCGGCGCGGCTCTCGGCCGCCGCCGGGCTGCCGCACCTCGGCATCGACGTGGCGGCGATGCAGCCCACCTCGCAGATGGCGGGGCTCTACCGCTCGACCTTCCCGACGTGGCAGCGCTACGCGAACCTCGCGAACGCGCTGTACCTGCACAGCCCTGCTCGCGCCGCGACGATCTTCGGCGTCGGCGGCGCGATCATCACCGGGATGTGGAAGGACACCTCCGACCGGCACCTCACGCCGCAGCTGCTCGCCTCGAAGTACACGAGCTCCGCCTTCGCCGACGATCCGGCCCTCCACGCAGAGCTCGAGCGCTGGATGGCGTTCACCGACTTCTCGATCGACGCCCTCCGCGGCTACGACTTCTACGACTTCTACCACTGGGAGCACCGCATGACGAAGTGGGCAGGGAGCGGCTACTCCGAGTACGACCTCGCCACCATCCCCGCTCCCGTGCTCAGCTCCCGCCGGCTGCTCGTCGCCGCCCTCTCGCTCCCGAAGCAGCAGCGCGTCGACGCCGAGGTCTACCGCTACATCTCGACCGACGGAGAGCTCGGCACCGCACCCCGATAGCCTCGACCGACTCGACAGGATCAGGGGGCGCGATGCGCAAGCGGATGCGGATGCGGACGAAGGCAGGCTCGCTCGGCCTGGCCGCCGTGCTGGCAGTGACGCTCATGAGCGGGTGCACCCCGGACGAGCCCACGCCCTCGGCGACCGCCACCCCGACGCAGAGCCCCCGAGCCGTCGCACCGACGCCCACGCCCACGCCCACGCCCACGCCGACCGAGCCCGCCGATCCGCTCCCCGAGGGCCCCGTGACGGCGCTGCTGCTCGGCACCGACTCGCGCACGCCCGGCAGCATGACCGGCAACGCCGACGCCATCATGGTCGCGCAGATCTCCGCCGACCGCGAGACGCTCTCGCTCGTCTCGATCACCCGCGACTCGTGGGTCTCCATCCCCGGCGCCGGGTCCGGCAAGATCAACGCCGCGTTCGCGATCGGCGGCACGCCGATGATGACGGCGACGGTCTCCGAGCTCTTCGGCGGACTCGAGATCGACTACGTCGTGCAGGCCGACTTCGAGGGGTTCATCGGCCTCACGCGAGCGCTCGAGGGCTTCGACGCCGAGAACCAGCACCCGACCCAGGTGACGGTGCAGAGCACGGGTCGAGTGGTCGACTTCACCGCCGACCCCGTGCACCTCTCGGGCACCGACGGTCTCATCTACGTGCGCCAGCGCAAGGGACTCCCCCTCGGCGACCTCGATCGCGCCGAGCGGCAGCGCGCCGCCGTCATCGGCATGCTCGACCGCATCGACGAGATCGCGACGAACGACCCCGTCGCGCTGCCGATCGTGTTCGGGCACTTCGCCTCGCGGCTCAAGATCACCGGTGAGCTCTCGATCGAGGACATGGTCGCCCTCGCATCGCTCAGCCAGCAGCTCGAGCGCGACGACGTCGTCAGCCTCATGGCACCCATCGAGGGATTCGGCGACCGGGGCGGGCAGTCGGTCAACGTCGTCGACGAAGCGCAGACCGCCGCGCTCGGCGAGGCGCTGCGCTCGGGAGACGTCCGCGCCTACGTCGATCGGTACGGCACCGGCTACGCGCCGTAAGGGGCGCTGCGATCAGCCCAGGCCGCCGGTGCCGGGATCGGGGACCGGCGGGATGGGCGGCAGCTCGGGCTCGGGCTCCGGCTCGGGCTCGGGCCCCGGAGTCTCGGGCGGCGGCGGGATGCTCGGGAGCGGCTCGCTCGGCGCCGGCGGGACCGGCGCCGGCGGCGCCGGCGGCATCGGAGCGCCCGGTGCCGGCTCGACCGGTGCATCGACCGGGGGCGGCTGCACGGGCCGGGGCCGCGCCGGTGTGGGCTGCTCGATCGCCGGCGGCGCCGGCTGCTCGGCAGTCGCCGCAGCCTCCTCCGCCGCGGCCACGGCCGCGGCCTCGACGTCGCGCGCTGCCGTCGCTCGGTCGCTGAGCAGCCCGATGACGTCGAAGACGCGGGCGGTGCCCGCGAGCTCGTCCGCGGTCAGCTCTGCGAGCTCGGCATCGATCGCATCGAACCGGTCGAACGCGTCGGCGGGCGCCGCCTCGAAGCTCGACCGCAGGAGCGCGACCTCGGCACGGCTCCGCGCCGTCGCGGCCGCGAGCTCGCCCAAGCGCTGCAGAGTCGACTCGAGCTCGACCACGCGCTCGTCGTCGACATCGGCGGGGTCGCCGAGCGCCCTCCACTGGCGCGCGAGCGCGTCCGCTCGCTCTGCGGTCACGGAGCCGATCGGTGCGCGTCGCTCCCGTGCTCCCGCGAGGCACGCCTCCATGTCGGGCGCATCGCGATCGATCGACGCTCGGGCGCGGTCGGCCTCCTCGAGGAGCCGACCCTCCGCCATCGCCTCGAGCGAGGGCAGCCCTTCCTCCGCGAAGGCGGCGCGCTCCGCGTCGCCGAACACGCCCGCCGCCTCCGGGATCGCACGCGCGTCGGGCAGCACATCGCTCGCGCGCTGCTCGGCGCGCACGGCGTCGCGGAGCCTGGCGTCGAGCTCGCACTCGGCGACATCGCGGTCGTCTCGCCACTGCTCGATCGCGGCGGCAGCGAACTCGGCGTGCGCTTGCGAGTTCCAGGCCGCGACAGCCCCGGCGCCGACGAGCGCGCTCGTCGCGAGCACGACGCCGCCGCCGATCCAGCGCCGGCGGTTGCGGGCGCGGTGGCGCTCGGCGAGCACGACCTTGCGGCGCTCGGCCTCCTGCTCCGCTGTCAGCGGCGGTCGGCGCTCAGGCTCGTCCTCCACGCGGTTCCCGTCTCCCAGTTCATCTGGCGCTGTCGATGGTATGGCAGGCGGGGGCTCGCGCCGGCGACGCGGCGCAGCGACACTCCTCCCATCCATCGCGGAGCGGTGGATGGGAGGATCGAACCGTGAGCACGCGCGGATGGATCGCGATCGCGGTCGGCATGCTCGTCGGCTTCGCGATCGGCATGCTCCTGTCTCCACCGCTCGGCGGGATCCGCGCCGCCATCGCGGGTGGAGCAGCCGTGCTCATCTACTTCCAGCTCCGGCGCCTCTGGCGGCGCTCGC
>NZ_JAPSHY010000013.1:0-48237 GCF_031179285.1 Microbacterium sp.
CAACTCGAACGCCGGCATCGGCCGCGCGCGCGCCGAAGCTGAGCAGGCGGAGAACCTGGCGCGCGAGCAGGCTCAGCAGGCGGTCCTGCAGCAGCAGGCCGAGAACCGGCAGGCCCAGCTCGACGCCGACGTCAAGCGCGTCGCCGACGCCCAGCGGTACGAGGCCGAGACCCGCGCGCAGGCCGAGTTGTACACCCGCGAGCGTGCGGCCGAGGCCGCTGCGATCGAGCAGGTCAAGCAGGCCGAGGCGCGCACGCGCATCGCCGAGCAGCAGGCCCAGGCCGACCGCGCTCAAGCCGCCGGTGAGGCTGCGGCCGCCGAGGCCAGGGCGACCGGTGAGGCGAACGCGCTGCGCGCACTCGCCGAAGCCGAGTCCGAGGCCAGACGCCTGCGCGCGAACGCCGAGGCAGACGCCATCCGCGCCGAGGGTGACGCGAAGGCGGCCGCCCTCGAGGCCGAGGCGAAGGCGATCGCCTCCAACCAGGAGGCGTTCCTCTCGCAGCGCGTGCTCGATGTGCTCCCGACCATCATGGGCGAGTTCGCGAAGGGCTACGCCACCATCGGCAGCGTCTCGATCGTCGGCAGCTCCGGCGAAGACGGCGCATCGGGCGTCATCGGTGCCGACAGCGCGAAGGCCCTGCGGTCGGTGTTCGACAGCGTGAGCTCGGCCACCGGAATCGACCTCGCGGCCATCATCCAGGGCCAGGCCGTCGGCCGGGGCATCGGCGAGGGCGTGGCCGCGGCTGCTCCCGCGGCGGTCAAGCGCCAGCCGAAGCCGACCACTCCCCCGCCACCCGCGGCGCCTGCGGCGCCCGTCGCAGAGTGACCTCAGGGGGCCGTTCCGCAATCGTGCGGGACGGCCCCTCGTTGTACGCGACCTTCTCCGAGGGTTCGTAGACTCAAGCCATGACGATGCCACCGAGTCACCTGCCGTACGCCGTGTTCTCGGGGGCTCTCGGTGATGCGGCGAGCGGAGCCTGGTACCCCGCGCGAGCGGAGGTGAGCAATGGCTTCATCACGCTCTGGGTCGGCTCATCGACCGGTTGGGCGCAGTACTTCAGCGTCCCAGCGGCAGAGGTCACCGTGAAGTCGGCCGCCCAGCGCATCACCCTGACGGTTCGTGGGCAGAGCTATCCGATCCTCGCCGATCCGCACGCCGTGGGCCGTGCCCTCCGCTACAACGCGTTGGGCGTCGCCGCCCACGTCCTCGACAGGCCGATCCTCGGGGCAGGCGCCGACGTCGGGCAGGGACTGAACCAGGTGGCCGCCGCCGGCTCGTTCCACATCGGGGGCGGTCCGGAGTTCCTCACCGCCGCACGGTTCTCGGGCGCTCAGGTCTCACGTCTCGGCTACGGCGCGATCGCCGCGATCGGGTGTGGCGGTGGTTTGGCCGTGGTCATCCTGACCCTCGTCATCACTGTGATCGTGCTCAACCTGTAGTACGGCATCCGCCTCTCACGCCGTGCGAGCCGTACGGCTCGCGCGAAGCTCCGCCTCGGCGAATGCCCGAAAGCGATCCGCGAGCGGGTTCTTGCGGCGCTTGAGGCCCCGCGAAGTCTCCACCAGATCCCACATTCCCATCGTGAGCAGGGAGTCGGCACGCGGTCCATCCGAATGGCGGTAGGTCCACTCGTACATGTCGAACAGCGGCCACCACGTGTATCCGACGACATCGGTGCCACCCGCCCGCAACTCCTGTATGCAGCGGACCGAGTCCTCCAGCCATGCGATGCGCACGTCCACGGTGTCGGTCACGCACGTCTCAGAGAGCATCACCGGAGCGCCGTAGCGCTCGGCGTAGGTCTGCAGCAGTTCGGCGAGCCCGTGCACGCCGTCGTCGCGGATCGGCCACGGATCGACGAACCCGCCCTGGTGCAGGATCCCCTCCTCCATCAGCTGCGTCGAGTGCCTCGGGTAGTAGTTGACTCCCATCACGTCGGGGCGGACCGCGTTCTCCCGGAACCAGGTGAGCGTCGCATCGTCGACACCCTGCTCGCCCAGATGCCGAGCGAGTTCGTGCGCGGGCCCCACTCCACCGGTCACGAGATCCTCGACCAGGAATGTCTGCGCCCGCTGGAAGGCGACGAGGTCGCGGTGACCGCCGTCGACATCCCCGGCGAAGCGGGTGGTCGCGTCGACGTGCACGAACGTCGCCCGATCGCCGAGGATCTCCGCGATGCCGGACTGCGCCTTCACGAATCCCTTCGCAAGGGCTACGGCGATCGTCGCATAGCCCCGATCACCGGTCAGGTAGGGGGGCCAGTAAGCGATCTCGCCGCAGAACCGCGCATGGATCATCGGCTCGTTCACCGGCGTGTAGTCGGTCACGCGGTCCGCGTATCGGGCTGCCACGCGGGTCGCGAACTCGGCGAAGTGCTCGGCGAAGTCCGGGTTCGCGAACTCGCGCTCGATCCAGAGCGGCGTTCCGTAGTGGAGCAGGTCGATGATCGGTCGGCATCCCAGTTCGTCGAAGCGTGCGATGACGCGGTCGAGCCAGGACCACTCCCACTGTCCTCGCTCCGGATTCACCCGATGCCAGGGGATGCCCCATCGCATGAATCGCGCGCCGGCGTCGACAGCGAGCTGCAGGTCCGAATGCCAGTTCTCGTAGTGCTCGGTCAATTCGTATTCGTCGAGCCGCCGCTCGCTCTCGCTCGACTGCGGGATGAAGGTGTCTTCGATGCCGACTCCGAAGTGGAGCGTGCCGTCCTGGAACCATTTCATGCGGGAGTGTCAACCTTTCAGGCCGGTCATGGCGACGCTCTCGATGAAGCGCCGCTGGATGAGCAGGTAGATGATGAGCAGCGGCAGGATCGCGACGAGGGACCCCGCCATGAGCACGCTGTATGGTGCGACGCCGGTGGCCGAGCCGGTGAGCAGCGCCAGCCCGGCGGTGAGCGGGCGGACGGCGGCATCGTTCGTCATGATGAGCGGCCAGAGCAGATCGTTCCAGTTGCCCACGAAGTTGAACAGCGCCATCGTGAGCAGAGCCGGTTTGGCGTTGGGCAGCACAATCGACCAGAAGATGCGGAACTCCCCCGCTCCGTCGATGCGGGCCGCCGAATCGAGGTCGCGCGGCAACGACACGAAGAACTGCCGCAGCAGGAAGATCCCTGCGACGTCGGCGGCGCGGGGGATGACGAGGCCCGCCAGTGTGTTGACCCAGCCCAGGTCAGACGCGATCTGGTAGATCGGCACGAGCAGGGCCTGGAACGGAATCATCATGGTCGCTACGAGAATCGTGAAGATCACGCTCCGGCCGCGGAAGTCGATGCGCGCCAGCGCATAAGCGGCGAGCGCGTTGAACATGAGCGAGCTGGCGGTCACCATCCCGGCGAAGAGCACCGAGTTCCACCCCTCCTGCAGCAGCGGAATCCGCTCCGCGAGCTCGACGAAGTTGTCCAGCGTGAATCGCGACGGCAACAGGGTCGGTGGTGCGCTGATCACGTCGACCTCCGGTGAGAATGCACCGATGATGACGACCAGCACCGGGAAAGCGGTGACGAGTGTGAGCGCGACGAGCCCGGCGAGCACCAGCGAGCGCGACAGCAGCCCGCGGACGGAAGTGCGGCGCGGTGGCCGGAGATGAGCGTTCCGAATCATCCGAGGTCACGCTCCTGCTTGGCTCCGATCCGCAGCTGGATGAGCCCGAGGATGAGCGTGATCACCAACAGGATGTAGGAGAGCGCGGAGGCGAACCCGAGCTTGAAGTCACGGAACCCTTCGATATAGATGCGATAGACGATGGTCTCGGTGGCATGGTCGGGGCCGCCCTGAGTCATGATGTAGATCTGATCGAACGCCTGGAACGCCCCGATCATCGCGAAGATCACGATGAACGTCATGGTCCCCTGCAAACCGGGAAGAGTCACCGCCACAAAGCGTCGCCATGCGCCGGCTCCATCGATCCGGGCGGCTTCGTACAACTGCGCGGGGACGCCCTGCAGGCCTGCGAGGAAGATCACCATGAAGTATCCGAAGTTCTTCCAGACGGCGACGGCGGCCACCGCGGGCAGAGCGAGCGACGGGTCGGCGAAGACATCGCCGAGGCGGATGCCGACCCCGGCGAGCCAGTGCGGCAAAAGCCCCAGATTCGGGTCGAGCAGGAAGTTCCACGCCAGTGACGCAACCGCCATCGAGATGACGAACGGCATGAAGATCGCGGTGCGGAAGAACGACCGGAACGGGATGTCGGTGCGATTGAGCAGGAGCGCGGCGCCGAGCCCCACCGCGATGACGGGCGGGGCGTAGAGGAGCGCGTAGAGAACCGTGTTCAGCAGTGCCCGCAGCTCGGTCGCGTCCGTCAGCGCGTCGACGTAGTTGCCGAGTCCGACCCACTCCGCCTCTCCGAATCCGCTGGCATCGGTGAAAGAGGTCCAGAGCGCGATGGCTGCGGGCACGAAGACGAATCCGCCGATCACGAGCAGGGCGGGCGCGAGGAATGCACCCGCCTTCAGGACCCGCTGACGCTCCTGGTTCCGATGTGCACGGCGTCGGCCGCCGAGAGGACGCGGAGGCCGGTACGGCCGGGCGGTCGTCGTTCGGGACATGGTCTTCTCCTGACGAGAGTGTGAATCCGGGCGGCCGGCTTCGGCCGGCCGCCCGGAGGGGCGGTCTCTACTCGAACTCGGCGAGGATCTCCGTCAGTGAGCGATCGGCGTCGGCGACCAGCGTGGCGACGTCGCCGCCGGTGCCCTGTGTGATGTGCACGGAAAGCGTGTCGAGCTCGGCGTTGACGTCGGTCGCCCCGCCCGGCAGTCCACCGAGGCGGACGAAGGTGTTCTCGGTGAACGGCAGCATGTCTGCCACGAACGGGTTCTCCGCCAGCTCTTCTGCGCTGATGTCCGTCCGATTCGGCGGGTAGTTGGCCTCCAGCGCCCAGGTGACCTGCGAGTCGTGAGAGTTGAAGTGCGCGAGGAACTCCATCGCGCCCTGCGCCTCGGCATCCCCTGCCTGCGACGTCAGCCACCAGTAGTTGGCGGCTGCGTCGGCGGCGACCTTCTCAGGACCCGAAGGCAGCTCGAAGACCCCGACTTCCATGTCCACGCTGTCGGCGATGCCGATCATCCACGGGCCGATGAGGGTCATGGCCGCCTTGCCCGCCTTGAACACGTCGACCGACTCGGCGAGGGTGATGTCCTTCGGGCCCCAGTTGCGCGCGTACGCGTCACGCCACCACTGCAGCGCTGCCACGTTCTCGGCGGTGTCCAGTACGACTTCACCGTCGTCGTAGACATGACCGCCCGCACCCTCGAGCCAGGTCGGGAGGAACGTCGGCGTCTTGTCGGCGAGCGACAGTCCGTACACCTCGGGGTTCCCGTCGCCGTTCTCATCGACGGTCAGCTGCTCGGCCAGCTCGATCCACGCCTCCCATGTGGCGGGGAACTCCGTGATCCCCGCGGCGTCGAACATCGCCTTGTTGTACCAGACGGCGAACGGGGCGTATCCCATGGGAACCCCGTATGTCTGCTCGTCGAACGTCACGGCGTCGACGACGTTGGGGTAGTACGTGTCCGCTTCGTACTCCGCGTCGTCGTAGAACTCCTGCAAGGAGACGAACACGCCCTGGTTGACGTAGCCCTGCCCCGCTTCGGGCGTCTGCACGACGAGGTCAGGACCGTTGCCGGAGGAGACCGCCGGGAGGAGCTTGTCGGTGATGACGTTCCACGGGTTCACCTCGAGCTTCACCACGTAGTCTTCCTGCGAGGCGTTGAACTCGTCGGCGATGGCTGCGACCACCTTGCCGTCCGCCTCGGTGAATCCATGCCACACCGTCACCGTCGTCTTGCCTCCGCCATCGGCATCGGAGCCGCCCGGCCCGCTGCATCCGGTCACGCCCATGGCTGCGGCGGCGACGATCCCCGCTGCGATCCACCGCACTGCGCGTTGCTTCGTGATCATCAGAATCCTCCTTGATTGTGATCGCCTGACGTCGTTGCGCCGGCTCGAGACTTGCGGCCCCATGAATTAGGTAAACGATGTAGGTAATCGATTACCTGTCTAGGTCTAGTGTGTAATCGGTGCGGCGTCAAGGACGAATCCTCAGCGAGTACCGTGGGACATCGAAGGGAGTCGAATGTGACCACCATGCTCGACGTGGCACGCCTCGCCGGAGTGTCGACGAAGACCGTCTCGAATGTCGTCAACGGCAATGGGTACGTCAGCAGCGCCACCCGGGAGCGGGTGGAGTCGGCGATCCGATCTCTCGACTACCGGGTGAACCTCGCGGGGCGCGCTCTGAGGTCAGGGCGCAGCGGAGTCATCGGTCTCGCGATCCCGTCGCTGAGCGTGGCGTACTTCGCCGAGCTGGCAGAGCGCGTGATCGTGGCGGCAGAAGAGTTCGGACTCGTCGTGCAGATCGAGCGGACCGGGAGCCTGGAGCGCGAACGGTCGTTTCTCGCCAGCTCACGGGTTCATCACCTCGACGGCCTCGTCTTCAATCCCATGGACCACTGGTCCGACGATCTCGGGTCCGTCGAGCTTCCGGTGCCCACGGTGATCCTCGGCGATCACGCCGTGGGCCCCGGGGTGGTCCACGTCAGCACGGACCAAACGGCAGCAGCTCAGCTCGCCACGAGGCATCTGCTCGACATCGGCCGTCGCCGCATCGCCGCCATCGGCGCTCGATCGGCCGACCCCCGCCACGCGGCGAGCCTGCGATTCGCTGGCTACGGTCGCGCCCTGGCTGCCGCCGGCATCGGAATCGATTCCGCACTCGTGGTGGAGGCCGACCAGTGGAGTCAGGTGAACGGCGCTCTGGCCATGCGTGAACTGCTGTCGCGCGATGTGCCGTTCGACGCCGCCATCGCCTTCAACGACAGCCTGGCCTTCGGCGCCATGCGTACGCTGGAGGAGGCAGGGCGGCACGTGCCGGCGGACGTGGCGATCATCGGCATCGACAACATCGCGGAATCCGAGTTCTCGATTCCGAGCCTGAGCACCGTCGATCTCGGCACCATGCAGATCGCCGAGACCGCGGTGCAGGCGCTCGTCCGGCAGCTGAACTCCGACGATCCGACGCCTCCCGAACGGGTCCCCATCGACTTCCGGCTCGTGCGGCGCGAGTCGACCGCCGCCTGAATCCTTTCTCGCTAGTCGAGCAGGTGTCGAAGGTACCGACCAGGCGACTCGAGGTACGAGCGCCAGTGGTTCACGAGTTCGAGATCTTGCCACCCGGCAGGTCGCAGACCCCACTCTCCGACCTCGAGGATTCTCGCCCCGGGAAGGGCTGCCAAGACCGGCGAATGCGTCGCACACAGCACCTGGCCGCCGTCGGCGGCGATGCGCTGCAGCACCGCGATCAGCGCCAGCGTCGATTGGAACGACAGCGCGGCCTCGGGTTCGTCGAGACAGTAGAACCCCGGCTCGTCGAACCGGCTCTCGAGCAGTGCCAGGAACGACTCGCCATGGCTCATCTCGTGAAAGGGCACGTCCGGCCCGCTCATGGGCGGGTTCTCTTCGAGATAGGTGTAGAACGAGTGCATCGTCTCGGCGCGCAGGAAGAATCCCCAGCGGCTCGCGCCGACCCCTCGCTGAAGACGCAGCCACTCTGACAGCGGCCACTCCGTCGGACGCGTGCTGTGCTGCGCCTGGCGGGATCCGCCCTCGGGCGAGAGTCCGTAGGCGATCGCGACGCCCTCGACGATCGTCGACTTGCCGCTGCCGTTCTCGCCGACGAGGAACGTCACGCCGGGGTCGAGGTCGATGCCCTCACGCAGCACCTGGGCGACGGCCGGGATGTTCGTCGGCCAGCGCGGTCCCGGCGGCGGCGCGTCATCGGCCGGACGCACGGCCACGACCGGCTGTTGGCGCCGGCGGCGACTGCTCGGCTCCCAGAACGAATCCACTGCGCCGCCCCTTTCATCGGTCTCCCGAGGAGGCTACCCGCCGGCGCTGACACGCGCGTGCTGCTCCTCACGGCGAGAAGATCACACCGCTTCCGCAGCGAGCCACTCCTCGAACGTGGTCGGCGCGATGAGCGCGTCCGCCGCGGGCAGCAGCACCTCTCCCGCGAACTCGAGCCCGAGCGCCGCCCCTCGCCAGGTCGCGAGGAGCGGGCCGTGCTCTCCGCGCGCGGCGCGCGTGCGGCGGGCCATGTCGACGGCATCCTCTGTCCGCGGGCCCGCGACATCCCGGTGCATCCCCTGCGGCTCGCCCGCCACGACGTCGACGAGCACATCAGCCACATCGGCCGGCGCGATGGGCTGCACCAGCAACGGCGGCACGTGAGCCACGCCGTCGATGACCTGCCATCCGGCGATCATCGCCGGGAAGTCGTGGAACTGCGTCGCCGGCACGATCGTGTACGGCATGGCTCCTGCCCGAACAGCCTTCTCCTGAGCACGCTTGCCGTAGTAGTGCGGATTGCCCTTGACGTGCCGCAGCGCCGCGATCGACAGCGCGACGTGATGGCGGACGCCTGCTTTCATCTCCGCGGCGATCAGATTCTCTGTGATCGCCGTGAACGTGCGCTCTGCGGATGCGATGTCGCTGATCGGCGGATTGGTGACGTCGATCAGGGCCTCGACGCCCGGCATCCTCTCGTCGAGCCCCTCGCCGGTGACGAGGTCGACGCCCTCGCTCCGAGTCAACAGCACCACCTCATCGCCTCGCGCCAACAGCCGTTCCACCACGAGAGCGCCGATGCGCCCCGTCCCGCCGGCCACCGCAATCCTCATATCGTCTCCTTATTATGGATATTAGATGTCCATAATAAGAGTGGCGGCTTATCCTGGGCAAGTGAAACTGCCAGAGACCGCCGAGTGGGCCCTTCATGCCACCGCCGTCATCGCGCAGTTGCCGACCGATTCGCGGGTCTTCGGCGCGCAGCTCGCCGAGCACTTCGACGTGCCGGCACCGTACCTCGCGAAGCAGCTCGCGAAGCTGGTGCGCGCGGGCATCCTGACCGGCAGCACCGGCCCCCGTGGGGGATTCCGCCTTGCCCGCGTGCCCGAGAAGATCACGCTGCTCGACCTGGTGCGAGCGATCGACGGGGATGCCGATCCCTATGTCTGCCGCGAGATCCGGCAGCAGGGACGGGGGGCTGCTCGACCCGAGGACTGCACGAGGATGTGCGCTCTCGCGGCGGCGATGCGACAGGCTCACGAGGCGTGGCGCGCGTCTCTGCAGAGCGTCACCCTCGGTGAGATCGTCGCGGGGCTCTCACCCGAGGCGATCGCCAAGAACCGGCGGCTGCTCATCGAGGAGCCCTCGTCCGGTGAACGGCGCTGAGACCACGATCCGCCGCTCAGCACTCGATCACGTTGACGGCGAGCCCGCCCTCGCTGGTCTCCTTGTACTTGGTCGACATGTCGAGTCCGGTCTGACGCATGGTCTCGACGACGGCATCCAGCGAGACGTAGTGACTGCCGTCGCCGCGCAGGGCGAGCCGGGCCGCCGTCACCGCTGTGGATGCCGCGATCGCATTGCGTTCGATGCACGGGATCTGCACGAGGCCGCCGATCGGATCACAGGTGAGGCCGAGGTGATGCTCCATGGCGATCTCGGCCGCGTTCTCGATCTGGCGGTTCGTGCCGCCCATCACCGCCGTGAGTCCGCCCGCCGCCATCGCACACGCCGACCCGACCTCGGCCTGACACCCGCCCTCGGCGCCCGAGATCGAGGCATTGGCCTTGAAGAGAGACCCCAGCGCGGTCGCGGTCAGCAGGAACCGGCGGATGCCGCGACGGCGGTTCGCCTCCGCCATCAGCTCGCTGTCGAGATCGTGCTCGCCGTCGAGCGGGCCGGCGTCGGGACCGAATCCCAGCAGTGCACTGCCGACGAGCTCCCCGTAGGGCGTCACGGCGTTGCCCGCGCCCAGCCCCGAGTCGGCGAGAAAACGCCACCAGTACATGGCGACGGCGGGAAGGATGCCGGCGGCGCCGTTCGTCGGCGCAGTCACGACCCGTCCGCCTGCGGCGTTCTCCTCGTTCACCGCGAGCGCGAACGCACCCAGCCACTCCCCCGGCAGCTCGCGGCGACCGTCGGCCTCGACATCTTCGAGTTGCGCGCGGATGGTGCCGGCACGCCGTTTCACCTTGAGGATGCCGGGAAGAACGCCCTCGGCATGGAGGCCGGCGTCCACACACCCGGCCATCGCGTCCCAGATGGCATCGAGCCCGGCGGCCACCTCTTCTTCCGAGCGCAGCGCGGTCTCATTCCGGCGCGCGATCTCCGCGATAGACAGGCCGTGCTCGTCGCAGAGCGCGAGCAGCGACGCCGCGTCGGCGTAGGAGTGCGGGAACCGGTTGGTCGACAGCGACGCCTCCTCGCCGTCTCGGCGGATGAAGCCGCCCCCGACGGAGTAGTAGGTCTCCTCCGAGATCACAGCCCCTGCGGCATCCCACGCCGTCAGGGTCATCGCGTTCGGGTGGCCGGGCAGGCGCGTTCGGGGCGCGAACACGATGTCCTCTTTACCGAAAGGCACGTCGTGGTGGTCGTCCAGACGCAGCACGGCTCCTTCCGGCAGATCGGTCCAGGCGGAGCGGACGTCGGCCGGATCGCAGGACTCCGGCACGAGCCCGCGCAGACCCGCGACGACCGCATCCGGCGTGCCGTGTCCGATGCCCGTCGCGCCGAGCGAGCCGTAGAGCGTGCAGCCCAGGCGCGTGACGCGGTTCACCGTTCCAGCGGCGCTGAGCCGCCGCGAGAAGTCCAGGGCGGCGCGCATCGGGCCGACGGTGTGCGAGCTCGACGGCCCCACTCCGATGGAGAACAGGTCGAAGGCCGAGACGTACGCAGTCACACCTTCAGGCTACGCTCCCGTGGCGTCTGGTGTCGCGGCTAGCCGCTCAGGTCGGCGCCCTCGTAATCCGCGAGCGGCGCGGCTCCGGTGACCTCGTATTCGATCAGGCTCATGCCGGACGGCGTGCGGCGCTGGTCGATGAGCCGAAGACCGAGGTCGCGCCCGTGGGTGAACAGGCGCCGCCCGCTGCCGATGAGCACCGGCGCGACGGCGAGGCGGAGCGTATCCACCAACTCGGCGTCGAGCAGCGACGCCGCGAGCCGGGCACTGCCGTAGATCTGCAGCTCGCGACCCGCAGTCGCCTTGAGTTCCGCGACCTTCTCGACGATGTCGCCGCGCAGCACGGTCGCCGGACCCCACGTCGCCTCACCGAGGGAGTTCGAGACGATGTACTTCGGCAGCGAGTTCATCCGAACGGTGAAGGGATCGGGCTCCGTGATCTGCGGCCAGTCGCGGGCGAAGGCTTCGTAGGTGCGGCCGCCGAGCAGCAGCCCGTCTGCGAGATCGAGCCAATCTGACGCCTGCTGCAGGAAGTCCTCATCGATGTGGGGCGTCAGCCAGCCGCCGCGCGCGAAACCGCCGGTCCGATCCTCTTCCGCGGAACCCGGGCCCTGCGAGACGCCATCCAGGGTGAGGAACTGGGTGATGGCGATCTTCACGATGCCGCCCCGCTCTCGCGCTCGGCGAGCGCCGCGAGCGCGTCTGTGACGGTGCCCCAGCCGTCGAAGAATCCGAGAGTCTCGTGACGGTCGCGGTCTGCGGGGTCGCCGTGACGCACGACGACGCGATACCGGGTGCCGTCGGGATGCTCCTCGAGACTGATCTCTGCCGTCATCGATACGGGCGCGGGGGATGCCGGGCGCCAGTCGCTGTCGATGGCATTGCTGAAGACGAGACGGGCCTCGGGTTCCACGACCAGGAAGATCGCGTCGGTGTGCGGGACGAACGGGCCGCCGTCGTCGCTCATGCTGGTGACGAATCCCCCTCCGGGTCGGACGTCGAGTCGGTCGACGCGTGCGACGGTTGGCGCCGGCACCCACCACTGCCGCAACCGGGCAGGATCGGTCCATGCGCGCCAGACGGTCTGCCGCGGGGCGCGGATCAACCGCTCCAGCGTGAGGTCGAGTCGAGGATCGATGGCGGTCATGCATTCTCCTTATGGTCGGTGACGAACTGCTCGAGACGGTCGGTGCGGCTTTCCCAGAGGCGGCGCTGATCGGCGAGCCAGTCGTCAACGAGGTCGAGACGCTCACGATTCAGGACGCAGGTGCGCACCCGCCCGGTCTTGTGCGTGCGGATCAGCCCGCTCGACTCCAGCGTCCTGACATGCTTCATGAACGACGGGAGCGTGATGGAGAAGGGCTCGGAAAGCTCGCCCACGCTCGCGGGCCCCTCACCGAGGCGGCGGATGACCGCTCGCCGAGTCGGATCCGAGAGCGCGATGAACACCTCGTCGAGCACACTATGGTTAGCCATGTGGAAAAGTATTGCATCCGGAAATACTTTGCGCAAGGGCTAACTATGTCTCTGCTCACCGGGCTTTGACGCCGTCAACCCCCTATCGGCGGACGCGATGCCCAGGGAGTCTGAGACCGACGCCGCCGCACCGACGGCCGCGACGACAAGGAGTGACCATGACCGACAGTTCATCCACACCCGAGGCCCAGACCCCGACCCCGACGTCCGCATCCGCAGCCGACGCGGGAGAAGTGAGCGCTCAGACACCCGAGCAGGTGCACGCGACCGGTGACTCCGAAACGTCGGCGCAGGGCGAGAGCACGGGTGAGGCCGAGACTCCGGAGCAAGCCGAGTCGCCGGAGGACGCCGATCCCGAGGAAGTCCCGAGCGACGAGGAGCTGGAGGAGCCGAGCATCGCCAAGGATCCGGGCGAGCAACCGAAGGCACCATCGACGGACGAGCCGAAGCCCGACCATGAGGCGGTCGGCATCGGCGTGATCGGTGGTCCGCAGGTCGACCCCGAAGCGGTCTCCGACGACTGAACTGCCGGAGGATCGGCGGGTTCGAACCCGCCGATCCGAGCTACTCGACGAGCTTGCCCTCGGTGTCCACGTCGCGCATGAGTTCTGCGATCTCGTCCGGAACGGCCGGGATCTCTTCCCGCGTGACCCCTGTCGACGGCGACCACACGAGATTCACACGAAGCGACGGATCGAGTTCGGGATAGTCGCTGCGGTTGTGGCATCCGCGGGTCTCTCGACGCTCGAGCGCCGCCTCCAGAGTCGCCCGCGCCGCGAGGGCCGAGGCTTTGAGATCGAAGGCGTGCGCCAGGTCCTGGAACCCGGCGATGTCGGGGTGGATGCCGATGTCAGCCATCCGCTCCTCGATGCGGTCGAGTTCACGGAGCCCGGCGCGTAGCCCCTCCTCCGACCTGACCACGCCGGCGTGCTCGGTCATCGCGTTACGGATCGCCCGCTGCAGCGCCCTGACGTTCTCACGACCGTCGGCCGCCAGCAGATCGTCGATCTCGGCCCTGGCTTCCGACACCGCAGCCGCCGAGCGTCGCTGGGAATCGAGCCCTGCGGCATGCTCGACCGCGGACTGCCCGACGATGCGGCCGTAGACCAGCAGCTCGATGAGCGAGTTGCCGCCGAGGCGATTCGCTCCGTGCAGACCGCTCGAGGCCTCGCCGATCGCATAGAGCCCCTCGACATCGGTCTGATGGTCTTCCGGCCTGACCCAGACGCCTCCCATCGAGTAGTGCGCGGTGGGGGCGATCTCGATCGGGTCGGTGGTGATGTCGAGCATCTGCAGCTCCATCATCGTCTGGTAGACGCGCGGCAGGCGATTCATGATCGTCTCGCGCGGCAGGTGCGAGACGTCGAGCCAGACGCCGCCGCTCTCAGTGCCGCGGCCCTCCTGGATCTCGGTGTAGGCGGCGAGTGCGACCCGGTCGCGGGTCGACAGCTCCATGCGCTCGGGGTCGTACTTCGACATGAACCGCTCGCCGAGGGCGTTGCGGAGGATGCCACCTTCACCGCGCGCGGCCTCGGAGATGAGCGTTCCCGCCGCGTTCTCGGGTTCGATGATCCCCGACGGGTGGAACTGCACGAGCTCGGGGTCGCGGAGCCGCGCGCCCGCATCGACGGCGAGACGGAAGGAGTCACCCGTGTTCTCGTCGCGACGGGACGAGGTGCGTCGCCAGATGCGGTTGTGCCCGCCCGCGGCGAGGATCACCGCATCGGCGTGGATGAGGTATCGCGTTCCGTCGCTCTGGTCGAAGCCGTAGGCGCCGAACACGACGTTGTCGCGGACGAGGAGGCGCGTGATGTATACGTGGTCGAGGATCGGCACCTCGAGCTGCTCGGCCCGCCGCACGAGCGACCGCTGGATCTCGAGGCCCGTGTAGTCGCCGGCGAACGCGGTGCGCCGGTAGGTGTGGGCGCCGAAGAAACGCTGCGAGATGCGGCCGTCGTCTTCGCGCGCGAAGTCCATGCCGTAGCGCTCGAGATCGCGGATGCCGCGCTCGGCGCCGCGGGCCACGATCTCGACCGTGTGCGGGTTGGCGAGCAGATAGCTCTCCTTGATCGTGTCGGCTGCGTGCTGCTGCCAGCTGTCTTCGGCGTCCATGGTGCCGAGGGCCGCATTGATGCCGCCGGCTGCGAGCGAGGTGTGCGCGTCCTGACGTGGGCGCTTGCCGACAGCGAGGACGTCGACGCCTCGCTCGGCGACCTCGATCGCCGCGCGCAAGCCCGACCCTCCTGTGCCGATGACCAAGACGGTGGTGGAGATCTGCCGTTCACGTGTACTCACGACATTAACGCTAAGAACCCTGCCGCGATTACTCCAATGCATAGTTCGAGTCATGTGAATAGGCGTAGGCTATGGACATGAATCTCGAGCAGTTGCGCGGCTTCGTGAGCGTGGCCGAACTCGGACATTTCACACGTGCGGCCGAGAAGCTGCACCTCGCGCAGCCCTCATTGAGCAGGCAGATCTCCACGCTCGAGCAGGAACTGGGTGCCGAACTCTTCCACCGAGCGCGCGGGCACATCTCACTCACCGCCGCCGGCGAGACGTTACTGCCTCGCGCACAGCGAATGCTCGCCGAGGCAGAGGCGATCAAGGAAGAGATGGGTGAGCTCGCCGGGCTTCGCCGTGGGAGGGTCCGGCTCGGTGCCACGCCGACCCTCTGCATCAGCCTCGTCGCCGAGGCCATCAGCGCCTTTCATCAGGCCCATCCCGGGGTGGAGCTCCACCTCACCGAGAGCGGATCCCGCCTGCTCGTCGAACAGCTGGCCGTCGGCGCACTCGACATGGCGCTCATCACCACGGCCGAGGGCGCGCCCGCGGCCGGCGTCAGCCTGACCCGTATGCCGTTGCTGTCGGAAGAGCTGGTCGTGGTGTCATCCGCCGTCCGCCCGCCGGTCGCGATGGCGTCGACCGTCGATCTGGAGCAGCTCGCAGCGCTCCCGCTCATCGCCTTCGATGAGAGCTACGAACTGCGCGCGACCATGGATGCCGCCTTCCGGGCGGCCGGCCTCTCACCGACGCCAGTGCTCGAGGGTGCCGAGATGGATGCCGTGCTGAGATTCGTCGAGCGGGGACTCGGCGTGGCCGTGGTGCCCGCCATGGTGCTGCTCGATCGCCCCACGCTGCGCTCGACCCGACTGTCGCATCCACAGATGACCCGGACGGTGAGCCTCGCGCACCGTTCGGATGTGACCCCCGCGGTCGCCTCGGCGGCGATGCGTCGCGTCATCGTTTCGACGGCGGCCGACGTGGCGGATCGAGACCCGGCGATCACGAGCCTCGTCGGGGCGACCGGCTGACGGCGACGGCGATGCGCCTGAGCCGGTGACAGCGGTGCTGGATGCCCCCTCCCGCGTAACACGATCGATGTGAATGTGAGACTGGGGTGATGGCGGCCACCGGATCAGCGAGCACTCGCCTTATCGTGCTGCGCGGTGACTCCGGGTCCGGTAAGACGACGACCGCCGAGGCCCTGCGCTCCCACCTCGGCCCCAAGACTGCGCTCATTCATCAGGACTACTTCAGGCGCGAGCTTCTCGCCGGAGGCGACAAACTGTCCCGGGCCGCTGACGCAGCCGCGCTCGTCGACGCTGCGGCGCGTCAGTCACTGGATCTCGGATACGACGTCATCCTCGATGGAATCTTCAATCTGCGCGATTACGCGGCGCGGCTGGAGCAACTGTGGCGGGACCACAGAGGTGTCACGCGCATCTACCAGTTCGACATCGGCTTCGAAGAGACCGTCCGACGGCACGAGACCAGAGAGTTGCGTCACGAGTTCTCGGCGGAACGGATGCGGAGGTGGTACGACGGCTGGCAGCCACTCGAGTTCGTGGAGGAGGGACGAATCGGGGCCGGGGAATTACTCACCGACATCGTCGCCCGGATCATCGCTGAGACCGTCGCTCACTCACCGCCTCGCACTGTTGTAGATCTGTGATCTCGGGGCTGTTTTCTGGCCCGGGATCTGGGGTTTGAATGTCGGTGGTTGCTGTTGTAATGAGGGTATGACGGCGCTGATGGACGCAACGATCGAGCAGGTGGACGCACTGGGTGCGCTCACCGAATCGGTGGTCGAGATCGAGCGGACCATCAGCAGTCTGCAGGCCGCGCGGGACGGGATGCTCGCGGTCGGGGCGCGGTTGGCGCTGCAGGTCGCCCAGCAGGCCGGGCACCCGGACTTCGGGGATCTGGCGTTACGGACGGTCGCTGCGGAGTTCGGGGCGGCGTTGCGGGTCAGCGACCGCACCGTGCAACGCCGGATGGCTGCCGCATCGTTCCTGGTGGAACGATTCCCGTCGGTGTGGCAGGCGCAGGGCGCCGGGCGGATCACCGCCAACCACGCCCGGGTGATCGTCGACGCGGGAGAACACCTCCAAAACCCCGCCGATCGAGACGCGTACTCGACCCAGCTGATCGACTATGCCGAGTCGGAGTCGCCGAACCGGGTCGCACGGCTTGCCCGTCGGGTCGCGGAACGCTTCCAACCCCGCCCCCTCGAAGACCGGCACCGGGATGCCAGGGAACAGCGGCACGTGTGGGTGAACGATCTGACCGACGGGATGGCGGAGCTGGGCCTGCTCGGCCCGGCGACGCTCGTGCACGGTGCGTATGACCGCCTCACCCAGATGGCACAAAGTGTGCAACGAGCGGATGCTGAGCTCGCCGGAGTCGGGTCTGCTGGTCTCGGGCACGGTGACGCTACCGTCAACTCAGGCACGGAGCGCCCCGACCAGGCCAGCACCGTCGACCAGGACTCCCGCGACCCCCGCACCATCGACCAGGCCCGCTGTGATCTCGCGCTCGACCTGCTCCTCACCGGGACACCCGCCGGGCACGACACCCCGGGCGGGCTGCTTGCCGCGATCACCGGGAACGTCTCCATCACAGTTCCCGTCCTCACCCTCATCGGCCAGGACACCACCCCGGCCGAGCTTGACGGCACCACACCCATCGACCCCGCCACCGCGAAGACTCTCGCGGGGGCGGCATCCGGATGGGACCGGATCCTCACCCACCCGATCACCGGTGCCATCCTCACCGTCGACCGATACCGCCCCACCGCCGACCTCAAACGGCACCTCCAGGCGCGGGATCAACGTTGTCGGTTCCCGACCTGCGGAATGCCCGCCCGCGACAGCGACCTCGACCACACCCGAGACGCCGCCCACGGCGGACCCACCACCCACACGAACCTCGGCGCTCTCTGCCGACGACACCACACCCTCAAACACCACACCCCCTGGCACGTCCAACACCTCCACGGAGGCATCTACACCTGGACCAGCCCCACCGGCCGCACCTACACCGACCACCCACCACCCCAGCACACCGTCACCTTCACCGACGACACCGACAGCGGCCCGCATCCACCACCATGGTGATGCGCTCGGACGGCGCTGATCGAGAAGACCCAGAGGAGCCGTCGACCCCGCAGGTCGCGCGCGCGGGTCGGCTCGATCGCCTGTCGCCGGCACGCTGATCGACGCCGTTGACGCAGAAACGGCCTCATCCGAAGATGAAGCCGTTTCAACTGGTGCGCCCCGAGGGACTCGAACCCCCAACCTTCTGATCCGTAGTCAGATGCTCTATCCATTGAGCTAGGGGCGCTCCTGACCCGCTCAGCGGGCCGACGTCAAGCCTACAACAGTCCCTCGGCGAAAGCGAAACCAGGCGTCAGACGCCCTGCTCCGCCCCCTTCTCCTTCTTCTTCCGCTTTCCGCGGGCGCGTTGCTGCGACGCCAGAGCCTGCAGATCGACGAGGCGGAGCGCCTGCATCCGCGCCTCGCGCATCGTGTCGTATTCAGGATCCTGGTCGCGTCGCATTCCCTCGACCCGGAGGCGACGGTCGAGGTTGTGACGCACATCGGCCCACGCGGCCTCGCGCGCCTCCTCGACGATGACCCGCAACTCGTCAGGGTTCTCCATCATCGACCGCAAGCGCACCGCGACCCCGCTCGACTGCTTCGCGCGCCGGCGCAGGTTGCGGACGTCGCGGTCGCGATAGTCGTGGGTGCCCGCCGGGTCGGAGTGACGCCCCCGAGCCCGCTTTCGCAACGCCGTCACGTTCTCGGCAGCCTGCTCCGACTCCTCGGCCATGGCACGAAGCGCCTCCCGCGCATCGGCGATGTACTTGTCGATGTCGAAGACGCCCCCCTCGGCGATCGTGCCGACGAGGATGTGGTTCTTCACGGCGAGGCGCGCAGCGGCGGTCGCGATCGCGACGCCTTCGGCGATGGCATCCGCTGTTCGTCCCACCGCTACCTCCTCACCTCGAGCGTACCGGTATCACTTGCGCCCGGTGTCGGCCAGAATGTATCGACGCGGGCAACCCGGCCCGCGACGCAGTCCGCGCGAGAACCCCGCCATCGCGCGTCAGAGGAGGATGGATGAGTCGGCTCACCCTCACCGGCAGCACCACCGTCATCACCGGGGCAGCGAACGGCATGGGCGCCGACGTCGCCCGTCTGCTCGCTGCCGAGGGCGCACACCTGGCGCTGCTCGACAGCAACGCCGAGGCGCTGGCTCGAGTCGCCGCATCGGTGGCATCGACGACCGTGACCACGCACGTCATCGATCTCCGCGACGACGAAGCCGTGTTCGCCGTCGCCGACGAGATCACGGCAGCGCATCCCCGCGTGAACGCGTTGATCACCTGCGCCGGCTCTTCGATGCTGGGCTCACTCGAGCAGCTCACCATGGAGGAGATGCGCTGGCTCGTCGATGTGAACCTCTGGGGCACCGTCTCGATCACCAAGGCCCTGCTGCCGGCACTCCTCGCAGCACCCGAGGCGCACATCACCCATCTCGCCAGCGTGTACGCCCTGGCCGCTCCCGCAGGGCGCATTCCCTATGCGCTCAGCAAGTTCGCCGTCCGCGGCTTCTCGGAGGCGCTGCGTCACGAACTCGAGAACACGTCGGTCACCGTCGGCGCGGTCTACCCGGCCGGGGTGCGCACCGGCATCATCCTGCACGGCCGCTACGCCGCAGCGATCGACCCCGCCGTCGCCGCCCGAGCGGCCTCAGCACAGGCTGAGATGTACCACACCGAACCGGCAGATGCGGCCGCACGCATCGTCGAGGCCACGCGACGGCGACGCCCGCGGACGATGATCGGCCGAGAAGCGCGCATCATCGATCTCCTCGTGCGGATCGCGCCAACCGCATACTGGGGCGCGATGCGCCGGCCGCTTCGCGCAACCGTCGACACCACGACGCCGGTGGCCTGACGTCCGTCAGCGCACCGCACCCACCCAGATCGCGGACGCCCACGCCTGCTGGTCGCTGTCGCACCCGACGGACCCGGGAAATCCGCGCACGACCGCCATGCAGTTCGCGAGGAACTCGGGGTCCCCCCCGAACAGCGACTGATACGTGGTCGAGGAGGTGAGGGTGCCCCAGACCTGGAACTGATGGATGTGAGCGAGCTCATGCGCCATCGCCCAGTGCAGCCGCTCCTCGCTCCAGGTCGCGACATCGGCACGGTACTTGATGTAGCCGTTGCTGTTCGCGCACGCCGGCGCACTGCCCCCTGCGCACGACGACGACTCGTACAGCCCGACCCCAGCGCCGCCCACGCGGTCGAGCGCCGCGCGCACCCGCGCGTGCCCCTCACCGCCGGCGCTCGCACCGGACGGCATGCCGGTCGCCCACTGCGCCCTCTCCCAGGTCGAGAGATCCTCACCGAGCTTCGCCGCGAGCGCGTGGATGGTCGCGGTGGCAGCGGTCACGACCTCGGGGCGGCTCCGCTCCTCGAGCACGGTCTGCTGCGCGGACACTGCAGCCGCCCTGTGCGCGGCCGTGTCGACCTTGCCGTCGGCGGCGGCCAGGGCGGTGCCGAACGCAGTCAGTTCGGCGAGGAATGCCGGGCGCACCTCGAGCACAGCGGCGCGTTCCGCCCTGTCAGCCTGCGCGGTTTCGATGGCGCCCGTGAGATACGTCGTGCGCGCCTCAGCCTCACGTGCGCTGGAGTCGAGGGCGATCGCCTGCTCGACGGCCTCCGCGCGTGCTTCCTCCAGACTGTGCGCCTTGGCGATCAGACCCCCCGCGAGCATCACGGCGGTGAAGGCGGCGATGGCAGTGGCACGCCGGATCACTCCAGGAACCCCGATCGATCGGCGATCTGAGCGTCCTGCTCGGCGATCTGCAGCCGGAGGGCCGTGAGGGTCTCGGCGAGCCGGTAGTTGGTCTCGCGAGCCGTCGACAGCCGCTGCGCGGCGAGCTCGGCCTGTATCCGCGTCTGCTCCACAGCGGCCTCGCGCTGCTGGTCGGCGATGACGACGAGGGTGGTCCCGGCCACCAGGAGCAGCCCCCCGACAACGAACGCCGTGCCCCGCATCTCGCTCCCCAGGAAGACCGACCTCACCGGAGGTATCCGGTGAGGCCCAATATAGCGACCGGCCGGGGTCAGATCGCGTAGGCGCGGTCCGACAGGCGACGCTCCGCGGCTTCGCGGCCGTTCGCGAGATGCTCGGGGATCAACCGGCGCAGCGCGTCCGTATCTCTCGCGATGATCGCGTCGAGGATCACCCGGTGTTCTTCGGACATTCCCACGAGGTCGTCGTGCTGGCCGAAGAGCCATCGCAGGCGCGTCACGAAGACACCCACCAGCTCGCACAGCATCTCGTTCCCGGCGAGATCCGCGGCGATCTCGTGGAACTCCCCCGCAGCCAGCCGAGCTGCCTCCGCGTCGCCGCTCAACGCAGCAGCGCACTCCCGCTCGTACGCCTGCCGCAGACGAGAGAGGCCGTCGCTGTCATGCCGCTCGGCCGCGAGAACGAAGATGAGCGTCTCGATCGACTCTCGCACCTCGGAGAACTCTTGGATGTCGCGTTGGGTGAACTCCCGCACGACCGCCCAGGTGCGAGGCCGCGCCACGACCACACCTTCGGATACGAGAGCGCGGATGGCCTCGCGCACCGGCAATCGCGAGACGTTCAGCTCGGCGGCGATGTCTCGCTCGACCAGACGCGATCCCGGCATGCGGCGGCCGAGGATGATGTCCTCGCGCAAGATACGCGTCACCCTCGCCGACTCCAACTCGCCGGCCGCCCCCGCCCCGGTCATCTGGGCATTCTCTCATCCGACGGCAGCGGAGACAAGCTTTGGTATCCCAATGCCCCCGTCAACCCGACTCCGTCCGGCTCGGGCCTGCGCCGGAACGCCGGAATCAGAGCGCGAAGACGAGAGTCTCCTCCACGCGGCGATAGCCGAGTCGCTCGTAGAGAGCGACGGCTGCATCGTTCGCTCCGAAGACGTGCAAACCCATCGAGACGGCCCCGAGCCGCTGCGCCTCGCGCTCCGCCGCGAGCATGATCGCCCGGCCATATCCCTTTCGCCGGCGCGCCTCGGCGACCTCGATGTCGAGAACGAAGGCGTGCGGCCTCCCGGCCCGTTGCCGCATCCCGAGCCACAGGATCCCCACCTCCTCGCCACCCGACGACGCCGTGAACAGTGACTGCCCGGGAGTGTCCGAGCCCAGCGGAAGCTCCTTCTCGAACTGGCGACGCGACTCGGCGGCAGCGTCTTCTGCCGTCATCCCGCGCATGGTCACGAGATCGTCGGCGAAGGCGTCGACCGACTCCACCCTGAACCGCGCGAATCTCTCCGGCGTCATCGGAGTCACGATCACCGCCGATCCGTCGGCTCTGCGAGGGAGCGGGTCCAGGATCATCTGGATGGATGAGGTGGTGAATCCACGATCTTCGACGAATCGCCGACCGACGGCATCCGATCGGAACACCCCGATGGTGATCGTCGTGTCCGCGCGCTCGCGCGCGAGCTGCACGAGAGCCTCGAACACATCCTCGAGCCGGCGGTCATCGGTGTCGACCGCGAGGGCGAGGTCGACGATGAACATCTTCGCTCGGGTGAAGCCGAGCCACACGGTGCCGAGCTCGCGACCGACGTCGTCGGTGATGAGCAGAATCTCGGCGCTGGGTGTCGAAAGTCCCTCGGGCAGCAGCTCGTCGAGGCGACGGTCGGCATGCGCGACCGCGTCGTGACCGGGGCGCA
Source organism: Microbacterium sp. (assembly GCF_031179285.1). Classification (GTDB taxonomy): domain Bacteria; phylum Actinomycetota; class Actinomycetes; order Actinomycetales; family Microbacteriaceae; genus Microbacterium. Next base: position 22,250 of record NZ_JAPSHY010000013.1, read on the forward strand.
TGCCGGACTCGCGACCCAGGCCGATCTGACGGTCCCTGGTGCTGTCACGCCAGCGGGCGAAGCGCTCGGCGGGCAGCGGAGTCAGACGAAGCGGCATACGACCATCATCCTCCGCACGCGAGCCACGCGGTCACGCGAACCGTTGCAGCGCATCCTCGGCCGCCACCCAGGCGAGCATCGCGCACTTCACCCTGGCGACGTATCGCGACACTCCGCCGAGGGCCGCGGCGTCGCCGAGCAGCGCCTCATCGGGGGCGATCGTGCCGCGCGAACGCATGGCTTCGCGGAACGCGTCGATTCGGACCTCGAGCTCGGCGACGCTCAGGCCCTCGGCGAGTTGTGCGAACAGCGAGGCGGATGCCTGCGAGATCGCGCAGCCGTGTCCTTCCCATGCCACCGCTTCGATGCTGCCGTCGGCGGAACGGTGCAGTTGCAGGGTCACCTCGTCGCCGCACGTGGGATTCACCTGATGCGACTGCGCCGGGACGTCGCCGCGGAGGCCGAACCCATGCGGGGTGCGCGAATGGTCGAGGATGAGCTCCTGATAGAGGTTCTGCAGGTCACTCGTCATGCGCGCACTCCGAAGAATTCGATCGCCGCGGCGACGCCGTCGATCACGGCATCCACCTCGGCCTCGGTCGTATACAGGTAGGTGCTGGCCCGGGTGGACGACGTGACTCCGAGGCGACGGTGCAGTGGCTGAGCGCAATGGTGGCCGACCCGCACTGCGATCCCGCGGTCGTCGAGGAACTGCCCCACATCGTGCGAATGGATGCCGGACACATCGAAACTCGCCAACCCGACGCGCGGCAGGTCGATCGCGGCCCCGAGCACGCGGACGCCGTCGATCGCCGACAGGCCGTCGACGAGTCGATGCCCGAACTGTGCCTCGTGGCGTGCGATCCGGGCCATCCCGACTCCGGCGAGATACTCGACCGCTGCGGCGAGCGCGATCGCCTGAGACACCCGCTGCGTACCGGCCTCGAATCGCTGCGGGGGCGGGAGGTACTCGGCAGCGGTGGTCGTGACCGTCGTGATCATCGAGCCGCCGGTCAGGAATGGAGGCATCGCCTCGAGCAGCTCGCGTCGGCCGTACAGTGCGCCGATCCCCGTCGGCCCGAGCATCTTGTGACCGGAGAGGACGGCGAAATCGACGTCGAGGGCGCGGACGTCGATCGGCAGGTGGGGCGCCGACTGGCAGGCGTCGAGCAGCACGAGAGCGCCGACCTCGCGGGCCAGCGATACGACCTGCTCGACGGGGTTGATGACGCCGAGCACGTTGGAGACATGGGTGACGGCAACGAGCTTCGTGCGTTCGCCGATCAGGGTCGCCGCAACGTCCATTCGGAGCGCGCCGTCGTCATCGAGGGGGATGACGTGAAGCGTGGCCCCGGTCCGGGCGGCGAGCTCCTGCCAGGGGATGAGGTTGGCGTGATGCTCCATCTCGGTGGTGACGATCTCGTCACCCTCGCGCAACCGAAGCCGCTCCGCTGCGCTGCCTCCACGCCCGACCGACGCGTTGGAGAGCGCGTAGGCCACCAGGTTGATCGCCTCGGTGGCATTTGAGGTCCAGACGATCTCGTCCTCTGCGCCACCGACGAAGCGCGCGAGCGTGCCGCGGGCGTCCTCGAACAGCTCGGTCGCCTCAGCCGCCAGTGTGTGAGCGCCACGGTGGACGGCCGAGTTCATCGTGGTGGCGAAGTTGCGCTCCGCGTCCAGTACCGCCAGCGGGCGCTGCGCCGTGGCTCCGGAGTCGAGGTAGGCGAGCGGATGGCCGTTGACCACCGTCTGCAGGATCGGGAAGTCCGCGCGGATGCGGCGCACCTCGGCCTCGCTCAGCGGTGCGGCGAGATCGGTGACGGCGGAGGTGCTCATCCTTCAAGCTTCTCACCTGGCGCTGCCGACCGGGTCCCGGCCGGCGCGGTTTCGGCCGGCGGCGCTGTCAGGAGACCGGTTGACGCAGGATCGTCCGCAGCTTCGCCGGCTCGACCCTGCGCATGTCGCTGAGGTAGATCTCGTGGTGACGGCCGCGCATGGTCAGGCCGTTCTCGGGGATGTACCGGTGGTGCATCTCCTCCAGCAGGGGGGCCTCGTCGTCGAAGGAGCCGACGTGCAACGTCTGCACGCACCTGCCCTCCTCGAGGGTGTCGAGCCGCACGGATCCCACGGCGGGCGAGACATCCTTCTTCTTCGAGACGGCCGCCACCGCCGCCTCGAACATCCCGGGGGTGACGTGATCGGGCACCATGATCATGAGCGTCCAGAGCCACGCGGACTTGTCGCGCCGTGACGTGAACGATTCCATGTCGTCGGCGTGCCAGAGGCCTTCCAGCGGCATGACCACGGTGTCGACTCCGAGATCCCTCCTGCTGGCGAACTTCAGCGTGTATGCGAGGGGATACAGCGCCGTCACCGCATCCGTGTACGCGGGAGCCGAGTTCGGGTCGCCCGCGCCGTCGATCATCAGGTACTGCATGGGCGGCACGTCGACCACCCGGAACACGCCCTTCTTCGCCTGATACGCGTCCAGCTTCTTCTTGAGGTCTATCGCAGCCATCGCCTCACTCCTCCACCTGCCGGTCTGTTCAATCGCCGGGTCCGCCGCAGCGGGGCTCAGAGCTCGACGGGCGGAGCAGGTTCCGCCTCGGCGATCTCAGGATGGCGGGCGAGATTGACGATCGCGGCGATCAGCCCGCCCCAGACCGTGACCATGGCGATGATCATCATGATGATGGCTGCGGTGGTCATGCTCCCGCTCCCCTCTGCGCCGAAGACGGCTGTATTGTGACGGCGCCCGTCTCCGGATCGGGCGCGTAGTGCTCGTCGACGAGGAAATCGTCGTACTCGGGATCGTCCTTCGCGTGCGAGCGTCCGCTCCATGGCAGCAGCGACAGCAGCACCGCGAACACCACGAGCGCTATGACCATGCCCCATCCGAAGACGCCCAGGAACCACCCGGGGTACCCGCTGTAAGGCTCAGCGGTCTTCGCGATCAGCTCGGTGACGAAAAGGTAGCCGAGAACGATCGGTGCCAGCGCCCCGACGAGCACCTTCCACAGGATGCCCACCCGGAAGCTGGAGCGTCGGTTGAGGTGTTCCTGCAGAGCCGGCAGCTTGTGCAACAGCCAGGACACGAGGATGACCGCCACGAGCGCGACAGCCATGATGCCGAAGGAGTTCACGAACGCGTCGGCCGTGTCGAGCACGGAGAGCGCGGTCGTCGTGGAGAAGAGCGCCATCGAGATCACCGCGAGCGGGATCGACACCGTCAGCGTCGTGCGAAGGCGCCCCCAGCCCAGCTTGTCCTGCAGGGCGGCGACGATGACCTCGAGGATCGAGATGAGCGAGGTGACTCCCGCGAACACCAGCGCGCCGAAGAAGAGCACTCCGATGATCGAGCCGCCGGTCGCCTGCGAGACGATCGTCGGGAACGCGACGAACGCGAGTCCGATGCCCGAGGTCGCCACCCCCGCGACGTCGGTCGCCTGCGCCTGCGCCATGAATCCGAGAGCGGCGAACACGCCGATGCCGGCGAGGATCTCGAATCCCGAGTTCGCGAACGCGACGACGAGTCCGGAGCCGGTGAGGTCGGTCTTGCGCTTCAGATACGACGAGTACGTCACCATGATGCCGAAGGCGACCGACAGCGAGAAGAAGATGTGACCGTATGCCGAGGCCCACACGGCCGGGTCGGCCAGCGCCTCCCAGTTCGGCGTGAAGAAGGCGTTGAGGCCGTCCATCGCCCCGGGCAGGAACAGCGCCTGGACGACGAGGATCGCGAACATGACCGTGAGCAGGGGCATGAGGATGAGGTTCGCTCGACCGATGCCGCGCTTGACGCCCAGCGCCATGATGACGATGACGACGAGCCAGACGGCGATGAGCGGCAAGCCGACCTGAGGCACGAAATCGAGGGAGACTCCGACGTCGGCGACATCCGCCGACTGCAGGAAGTCGCTGAAGAAGAAGTCGTTCTCGTTGCCCGCGCCCCATGTCAACTGCGCCGAGAACCACGTGTACATCGCGGCCCACGCGATGATCACGGCGTAGTAGACCGCGATGATCACGCAGATGAGGACCTGCCACCATCCCAGCGGCTCCGCCGCGCGGTGCATGCGCCGGAAGGCGAGCGGCGCCGACCCCCGGAAGCGATGTCCGATGGCGTAGTCGAAGAACAGCAGCGGGATGCCCGCCGTCAGCAGCGCGCACAGGTAGGGGATGAGGAAGGCCCCACCGCCGCCCTCGTAGGCGACGTAGGGGAAGCGCCAGATGTTGCCGAGACCGACAGCCGAGCCGATGGCCGAGAGGATGAAGACGTTCCGCGAGCCGAAGGCTTCACGTCTGGGAGTCCGAGTCGTTGCTGTCGCCATGTCCGCGACCCTACCGGAGTCGGCGGTCGCGGGTCTCCCTCGGCTCGCCGATCAGCGCTCGGGCGAGCCCCAGCGGCGGACCGTCCGAGCGACGCCGAGAGCGGTCAGGATCATCGCGGCGACGATCGTCGCGACCAGCACGATCAGGGTCACGTTGCCGTCGATGTACGGCTCGACCCATCGCGTCAGATCGACCTCGCCGAAATTCAGCGGTCGCCCGGTCACGAACACGTCGACGATCGGGCCGATCACCCAGCCGAACACGCCGGAGAGCGCCGTCACAGCCGCTGCCGTGTAGAAGTCGTTGCCCGGCAGGTACCGGATCAAGAGGGCGACGAGCCAGGCGAAAGCGAGGACGATCCCGATGATCGGCAGGGCGAGGTCGACGAACGAGCCCTCGGCGCCGATGCGGACCAGGACGACGGAGACGTACAGCGGCAGTGCCACGCTGATCACGGCGAGTGTCAGCACGGTGCGATGGCTGCGCAGCGGCTCGGGCAGACCGATGTCGCGCAGGGCGAACGGCAGGAAGACGACGAGAGCCGCGAACAGCACGGAGGAGACGGCGACCGTGAGGAACTCTCCCCCGTACAGCAGGCGGATCACCCCGAGGAGCGAGATGAGAGACACGACGAAGCCGCCGAGCGTGATCCAGCCGCGCCACTTCGCGACGACCAACGGCAGCGTGGTGAGCGAGAACGCCGTGGCGACGGCCGCGAGTACGACCCAGAACCAGGTGAGTGTGTGCTGCACCGTGAGGTTGACGATGAAGGCGGCCAGCAGTCCGATCGCATAGACCGCGCCGGTGCCGCGCAGAACAGCACTGCGCCAGCGCCGGTAGCTCTGCGCCTGATATTCGGTGATGGGGGATTCGTCGTCGTCGCTGGCGGTGAGCAGTTCGCCCTCGCTGACACCCAGCGCCTCGGCGAGACCGATGACGACCGAGATGTCGGGATACGAGAGTCCGCGCTCCCACTTCGAGACGGCTGATTCGGTGACGAAGAGTCGTTCGGCGAGTTCTCGCTGGGTGAAGCCCGCGAGACGCCGCTTGGCTGCGACGAACTGGCCGAAGGCGATCTTCGACTGAGAACTGCTGGCAGGTGACATGTACTCACCTAATCACCGGACGACGACGGATGCCGAGGGATACCGCTGATCCCGCACTCGACCATCTGGCCAGTGGCGCAATCACGCGGTGGGAGCTGTCGATGTCACATCTTCGGGCGCGGCGGTGTCTTCCTGATGAGAGCGACATGAGGAGCACTGATGCAGGACCATGACCCCCAGACCCGCTGAGCCGATGAGCCGACGACTGTCCGTCACCGATCGGTTGGCTGCCCGGATCCACGAATCCACCGTCTTCGGCTGGCGCGTGGCGGATGTCGAGCGTGCCCTGCGCCGGCGGCCGGCGCCCACCCACTGGACGAACCTGTTCGGCGTCGTGACGATCGCCTGCATCGTGGTGGTGACCCTGACAGGGGTGCTGCTGATGTTCTTCTACACGCCCTCGAGCGCCGCCACGACCTACACGGGGGACTACGCGCCTCTTCGTGGCGCGACGGTGTCACAGGCGTTCGACTCCACGATGCGCGTCACCTTCGACGTGCCGGGGGGTCTGCTGATCCGTCAGGCCCATCACTGGTCCGGGCTGCTGCTGCCGGCGTCGATCATCGTGCAGCTTCTGGCATCGTTCTTCACCGGGGCGTTCCGCCGCCCCCGTCGAGGTCTCTGGGTGCTGCTGTTCCTCCTCTTCATCGTCAGCCTCGCCGGCGGCTGGAGCGGCTACGCCCTGCCTGACGACATGCTCTCGGGAACCGGGCTTCGCATCACGGAAGGGATCGCTCTCGGTGTCCCGTTCATCGGCACCTGGCTGTCGTCTCTGCTGTTCGGCGGGCCCTTCCCCGGCAGGATCATCGAGCACCTCTATCCGCTCCACGTCGCCATCGTCCCTGCGCTGCTGATCGCGCTGGTGGTGCTGCGTGCGCTCGGCGCTCTCCGACAGCGGCCCGCGCAGTTCCCCGGCCCGGGTCGGACCGAGGACAATGTCGTCGGCGTGCCCCTGATTCCGGTGGCAGCCGCCCGCGCGAGCGGTCTCTTCGCGATCGTGTGCGGACTGCTCCTGCTCATCTCGACCCTGGTGACGGTGAATCCCATCTGGCTCTACGGACCCGCCTCGCCGGGGGACGCCTCCGCCGGCAGTCAGCCCGACTGGTACACCGGCTTCCTCGACGGAGCCCTTCGCCTCGTCCCTCCCGGATGGGAGTTCGAGTGGCTCGATCGCACCTGGACTCTGGCTGTCGTCGCGCCCCTCGTCGTGGTGACGCTCTACCTCGCCGTCATCGCCGCCTACCCCTTCCTCGAGGAGTGGATCACCGGCGACAGGCGCGATCACCATCTCCTCGACCGTCCGCGCAACGCCCCGACACGCACGGGAATCGGAGTCGCCGGCATGGCCTTCTACGGTGTGCTGTGGGGCGCGGCCAGCGCGGATCTCATCGCGACGCACTTCTCCCTGGCGCTCGAGCATGTGATCGTGGCGTTCCAGGTGCTTCTGTTCGTGGCTCCCCCACTCGGGTACTCCATCACCAGGCGCCTGTGCCTGGGGTTGCAGCGCAAGGACAGGGAGATCCGGCGGCATGGATACGAGACCGGCCGGATCATTCGGCTGCCCGGAGGCGAGTACGTGGAGGAGCATCGGCCGCTCGACCCGCTCGAGCGAGCGCGTCGCCCCCTGCCCGAGGACTCGAGAGCGGCCAGCGAGCCTGTGCGCGAGGTCAGCAGCTACGCGAGCACGCGGTAGCGCAGGTGGACCTCGCCGGCGAAGGCCGACGTGTCCAGACGCTCGAGCGTGAGCGGAGTGCTGAGCCCTGCCAGGAGCGGGATTCCCTTTCCGAGCACGACCGGCGCGACATGCAGCACGATCTCGTCGACGAGCCCCTGTTCGAGGCACTGCCGAGCGATCGTGCCCCCGAGAACGCTCACCCACTTCTCGCCCGCGGCCTGTCTGGCTGCGGCGACGGCTTCGGCCACATCGTCGACGACGAAAGAGTAAGTGACCCCGTGCTTCTCGATCGGCTCGCGGGGGCTGCGCGTCATGAGGAAGACCGGCACGCCGGCGATGCCTCCGTACGGCGTCTCCCCCTCTTCGATGGTCTGCGATCGATTGGCACCGCCCACCACCGCGCCGAGCTCCTCGATGAGCCCGGCCACGAGAGCTTCGTCAGCGGGAACCACGGGGAACCCGCTCATCCAGTCCATCCCCCCGCTCTCGTCGGCCATGAATCCGTCCAGAGACACGGTCGCGTGAATCATCACCTTCGCCATTGCCTTCTCCTCGGCAGTCGTCCCGCTCGCTAAAGTGAGTCGGTCGTCTCACCTCAACGAGAGCGTAGCCGCGGGCGAGCCATGAGTCAACTGACTCACCTCATCGGCATACTGGGAGCATGCCGTCACGGCGCTTCGATCACTCCGCCGCTGTGCACGGGGCGGACTTCGATTCCGCCACCGGTGAGCAGAGAGGGGTCTCTGCTGGCGAGATCGAGGGCCTCCTCGACGCTGGCGGCCTCGAGCACGTAGAAGCCGGCGACGACATGGCCGGTCGGATGGTAAGGCCCCTCGCGGGGGCCCTCAGCGCGAACCGTGCGAGCGTGCTCCCGCGGCAGCAGCGCGTACGCGAGCCTCATCCGTCCCCGGGAAACCAGCGACTCGAAATGCTCGTCGCACTCTCTGAGCTCTTCCTTCGTGGCAGTGGGGGCGTGTCGTGAATCGTCGGCGTAGATCAACACGGCGAACTGAGGCATCTGTGTTCCTCGTCTACGGGAGATCGGATGTCAGGACTCATCCCAAGGCAGCGCGACGACCGGCAGGATGTAGATGCGTCCGAGGATGGCCGTCGGGTGCTTGGCCATGTAGGCAGCCGCTTCCTCGATCGAATCGGCGTTGATGATGTCGTATCCCGCGAACCACTCTTTGAACTCAGGGAAGGGTCCATCGGTGACGAGGACCCGGCCATCGCGCACGGCGACCGATCTGGCGGCTTCGGGGCCGGCGACCGGCGCGCCGTCATGGAGCCGCCCGTCTTGCTGTCCTTCTGCGGCCCACTGTCCGAGGATGCGCTGATCGTCCTCCTGCGCAAGCGGGGCTCCAGTGGTATCGGTCATGTGGATCACGAGGTACTGGTTGCTCATCGGCGTTGCTCCTTGCTTTCTCCCGCCCTCAGGCGGTGTGGTGGGTGGGTGAGTTGTGCGCGTCGTGTTCTCAGGTGGGCGACTTCGGCGGTGTTCGCCGCCAGGGGGATCGCACGGTCGTAGGCGTCGAGGGCTTCGCTCACGCGCCCGGCAGCGCGCAGGAGTTCTGCACGGGCGACGTGGAACGCGTGATGTCCGGCGAGGGCGCTCTCCAGTCGGTCGACGAGCAGGAGCCCCGCCTCCGGTGTGTCGCGTTCCGCGATGGCGATCGCCTTGTTCAATGCGACGATCGGGCCAGGGTCGATGATCTCCAACCGCGAGTACAGGTCTGCGATCTCCGACCAATCGGTGCATTCCGCACGCCTCGCTCGGACGTGCACCGCGTTGATCGCGGCGATGAGGAGATACCGACCGGCGGACCTGCCTTCCGCGGTATGCGTGTCGAACGCTGCCTGGCAGATCGAAAGCCCCTCGGTGATGAGCGACTGGTCCCACGTGTCGCGGTTCTGCTCATCGAGGCGTACGAGACGACCTTCCACGGACAGCCGAGCGGGCGTGCGCGCTTCCGTGAGGAGCATGAGCGCAAGCAGTCCGGCGACCTCCGTGTCATCGGGCAGGAGCTCACGAGCGAGCCGGGTGAGGCGAATGGCTTCGGATGTCAGCTCGCGGCGGATCGGGTCCGTGCTGTCTCCCGAGGCGAAATACCCTTCGTTGAAGATGAGATACAGCACCGCGAGGACGCCGTCGATCCGAGCCGGAAGATCGGCGGCCGCCGGGACGCGGAAAGGAATGTGGGCGGCTCTGATCTTCGCTTTGGCCCGGCTGATCCGCTGCCCCATCGTGGTTTCCTGCACGAGGAATGCCTGCGCGATCTCGGCGACCGTCAGACCACCCACCGCGCGGAGCGTCAGAGCGACTTGCGCGTCCTGGGACAGAGCCGGGTGGCAGCAGGTGAACAGCAGGCGCAGCCGATCATCGCCGACCGCGCCGACCGGCTCGGGGTCCGACGCGGCATTCACCAGCTGCGCATCCAGATGCTTCTGGTGCCGGTGCGCCTCCCTGCGGAGCCGGTCGATGGCCTTGCGGCGGGCTGTGGTCGTCAGCCATGCACCCGGTCTCGGCGGAACCCCCTCGACAGGCCAACGGGTCGCTGCCTCCGCGAACGCCTCCGCCGCCATGTCTTCTGCGATGTCGAGGTCGCCCAGCTTTCGAGCCAGGCCCGCCACGATCCGCGCCCACTCCTCTCGATGAGTGCGGGTGATCACCTCGGCCACGTCCGGCATCACCTTCTGCCAGGCCCAACGGACATCACATGCATCGACATCACTCCGCTTCCCTGCTCTCACTCACTTGCACGGCCGCTTGCACGGACGACTCCGAACGCCGCTCCATCTCTGCGTTATACAAGAACAGTTGCATGAGTGGGTCGTTGATCATCGTCATCGCGCTCTCTCGTCAACTCCAGCAGGTGCTTTTCTTCCTTCACTTGATCTACGAAGCAGGTCGTCCGATTTCGACAGGGCGAGCAGCGAGTCGACAGACTCGCCTCACCGGCATACTGGGAGCATGCCACGCGAACTCTCTGCGTATCACCGCCGGATGGCGGCGACCAATCGAGCGACGATCCTCGAGGCCGCCACCGAGCTCTTCCTCGAACTCGGCTTCGATCGAACGTCGCTGGCGCAGGTCGCCGCCCGCGCGGGGGTGTCGAAGGCGACCCTGTTCAAGCAGTTCCCCACCAAGGCGGAGCTGTTCACAGCCATGGTGCTGCGTGCGGGCGAGGCGCACGGCAGCGAGAGTCTGCAGGCGCCTGCCGGCGACTTCCGATCCGGCCTGGTGGTACTCGGCACGGCATACGTCGAGCTGCTCTCCCGTCCGCGGATGGCGGAGTTGATCCGCGCCGTCATCACGGAGTCCTCACGATTCCCCGAGCTGCGGGAGCAGACGTTCGACTTCGGCACGCTGCCGGTGCTGCGGGCCCTCCGGCAGTTCCTCGAGGCGGCGAACGAACGGGGCGACGCGCAGGTGGACGATCTCGACGTCGCTTCCGCGCAGTTCCTCGGGATGATCGCCACTGTCGTGTTCTGGCCGCGTCTCGTCCATGGGAACTGGTCGCTGACCGACGACGAGACGTCTCGAACCGTCGACGAGGCCGCCCGGACGATCACCGCCCGATACGGTACGAGCATTCGGAGACCTGCTCGAGGTGCCGATCGCGTGAACGAGCGAGCCCGCTGATGGCGGCATACACGGCGGCGTTCGAATGGGCGCAGAGGCACGTCGCAGCCGGCCGGCTGCCGACGGCGGTGCTCGGAGTGGCCAGGGCAGACGGCATCGTCGCCCTCGACGCCTTCGGTGACGTGACAGCGGATGCCGTCTACCCGCTGTTCTCCATCACGAAAGTCCTCACCGGAATCACGGCAGCGCGCGCCGTCGAACGGGGCCTGCTGACGACGCAGACGCCTCTCACGGATGCACTGCCTGAATTCGGGGCATCTCGGCCGGACGTGGTGCGGCTGGGTCATCTGGTCAGCCACACGTCGGGCATCTCGGAACCGCCCCTGGACACCGAGATACCGCTGCGCACCGAACTTCTGACCCGCGGGCGGGATTTCGCCGCTGGGACCGCCTCACGCTACTCGACCATCGCCTTCGAGGGGATCGCGGCGCTCATCGAGCACGCCACGGGAGCGTCCTGGGACGAGGGTGTCCGACGCTGGGCCTCCTCCATCGGAGCGGGCGGCCTGACGCTCGATCCCGACGAACCCGTCGATGTCGTCGATGCCCGCAGGGCCGGCGTCGACATGGCACGGTTCCGTGCCACCCGTGCACCGGGTGCCGGCCTTCACGGACGGGCGGAGGATCTGCTGCGTATCGGGGCCGAACTGCTGCGGATCCACGGATCCACGGCGCGCGATCAGGCACGAACGCACGAGAGCATCCTCACCCCGGCGGGCCTTGCGATGATGCGCACCTCCCTGACCGGCGACATCCCGCGGTTCGATCCCTACCCCGCCACCGACGGTCAGGATTGGGGCTTCACGCTCAACCTTCGAACCCGGGCCCCCGGTCTCATCGACCGGGATGTCTACGGCCACTCCGGCTGGTCCGGCACGGAATTCTGGGTGCACCCGGGCGCCGGTGTCTGCTGGGTGCTGCTGACGAACAGTGTCTCGCGCCATGGGGTCGACGCCGATGCCCTCGACAACACGGTGGTGTCGGCGATCTGACCGGGTGCCGCTCGGGTTCGGCTCTCACGTCCCTCGGACGCGCGCCTTCACGGGCAGCCTGCTCCAGAGGACCAGTCCGCCCACTCCGAGAGCGCATGCGGCGAGGAACCAGACGGTGGGGTGCGCTGTCGAGACGCCGAAGGATGCGACGAAGGGTGCCGCCAGCGACCCCGCGATCATGGTCGCAGCCCCCAGCACCGAGGCTGCGGTACCAGCTCGTTCACCGTGATCCTGCAGCGCCGATGCCTGCAGGCACGGCGACAGCACACCGAAGGATGCCGTGAAGCAGAACAGCGGTGCGATGAAGGCCCCGAGCGCGCCTGCGGGGGCTGCGAAGACGGCGACGGCGAGCGCGATGACCGAGCCCACCGCCCCGAGCGCGCCGACGCCGATGACCTTCTGAAGGCCCCAGCGACCGCTCAGCCGAGCACTGATCTGCGCACCGACGATCATCACGGCGCCGTGGCCGCCGAAGACCAGGGCGTATTCGGTCGGATCCAGCCCGTAGGCGTCCTGGAACAGGAACGCCGATGACGCCATGTAGCCCATCATCCCCGCCCACAGCAGGGTGTTGGCGGCAAGCGGGAAACGGTACCCGGCATCCGCGAACATCGCCCAGTAATCGGAGGCGAGTGCGCGGACCGTACCCGCGCTGCGAGACTCGGCCGCATGCGTCTCGTGCGGTGCGACCGCGATGGCGACGGCGGCGGCCAGCACCGCGCCGAACGCGACGAGGATCCAGAAGAGACCGCGCCAATCGGTGAGCTGCAACAGCACGGCGCCCAGCGCCGGTGAGGCGACGACGAACGTGCCGTTGATCAGCTGCAGCCGCGCGAGCAGCCGGACCATCCGGGCGCCGGCGGCGCAGTCCCGGACGATCGCCAGTGTGATGACCGCGCTCGCCGAGGCGCCGATCCCCTGCACCACTCGCGCGGCGATCAGCACGTCGATGGTGGGAGCCGTGGCGCACACGACCGAAGCCACGACGTACAACCCCAGCACCGCGACAAGCGGCCGCATCCGCCCGACTCTATCCGAGAGGGGCCCTGCCGTCAGCTGCCCCACCGCCATCCCGAAGAACGCACCGGTGAGGGTGAACGACACCTGGGCCGGGGGTGCGTCGAGGCTCTCCGCGATCCCGGGAAACGCCGGCAGGTACAGGTCCATCGTGAGGGGCCAGATCGCCTGCACGAAGCCCAGGACGATGAGGAACAGCGCGGAGGGCGCGGACACCCCGGCTCTACCAGGCATATGCCTCCGGTGCGGGGCCCCCGGGCCCCGGCCAGATCCTGTCGAGTTCGGCGAGGTCATCGCCGTCGAGTTCGATCTCGAGCGATGCCAGAGCGCTGGTCAGGTGCGACATCCGTCGGGGCCCGACGATCGGCGCAGTGACGACGGGCTGGTGCAGCAGCCACGCGAGCCCGAGGGCCGCGGGATCGACGCCGCGTTCGTCCGCGAAGCGCTCGTATCGCTCGATCTGTTCCCGCCGCTCACCGAGGCGGGACGCGTCACTGCGGGAGGTGTCGCTCTTGCGCAGCACGCCGGCGAGCTCGCCGCCGGCGAGCGGCGACCAGGGCAGCAGCCCCATGCCGTATGCGGATGCCGCGGGCACCACCTCGAGTTCCACGGTGCGCTTGACGAGGCTGTACACGGACTGCTCCGTCACGAGCGGAGCTGCATGTCGTGCGGCGGCGGTCTCCTGGTACTGGGCGATGTTCCACCCGGCGAAGTTCGACGATCCGGCGTAGATGACCTTCCCCTGATCGACGAGGCGGGCGAACGCGTCGAGGACCTCATCGACGTGCACGGCCCTGTCGATGTGGTGCATCTGATAGAGGTCGATGCGGTCGGTCTGCAGCCGGCGGAGCGAAGCGTCGATGGCCTGCCGGATGTTCAACGATGACAGGCCGCGGTCGTTCTCACCCGGCCCCATCGGCTCGTACACCTTGGTGGCGAGGACGATCTCGTCGCGGTGACCCCGTGAGGAGAGCCATCTGCCGACCAGCTCCTCGGTCTGTCCGCGCTCGTCACCCCAGGGCGGCCCGCCGTAGACGTCGGCGGTGTCGAAGAAGTTCACCCCCGACGCGAACGCGGCATCGAGGATCGCGAATGACTCCTCTTCGCCGATCACGGGGCCCATGTTCATGGTTCCCAGCGCGATGCGGCTCACTCGCGCGCCCGCCCGGCCCAGGCGTGTGTACTTCATCGTGTCTCCCCCTCAGTGCGGATGATCGCCCATTCGAACGGCTGCAGGCGCACCTGAGTGACCGGCTGCCCTGTCGAGATGTCCGTGCCCGAGATCGGAACTTCGACATCGGTGACGCCGTGATTCACGATGGTCACGTGGTCACCGCGCCGGCTCACGTCGACGAAGGAAACGGGCTCGCCTTCGAGCAGCGGGGCGATGGCGCGGTGTTCGGAGAGCGATTCCAGGATGGCGCGGGCCGCCGGCGCATCAGGGATCGTCGCGAGATAGTCGGCATGGCCGTCACCGAACGCGTGACGGGTCAGTGCCGGTGCGCCCGCCTCCCGCCCGTCGACGAACCGGCCGATCACCTCGGCACCGCGCAGCCGGATCACCTCGGCGGCGGTGTGGCCACCCAAGTCTCCGAACGGAGTGCGCACGGTCACGGCATCCAGCCCCGGACCGTGGCCGCCCCCGGCGGGCACGAGAGCACCGAACTCGAGCGTCTCGACGCCCAGCACCTCCCGGAGTGCCACAGTGAAGCCGCCGTCGCGGAATGCGCAGTCCGCGTCGACGACGTCGGAGAACGCGGTGACCACCAGGTGACCGCCGGCCTCCACATACCGCTGAAGGGCGGCGGCGGTGCGATCGTCGACGAGGAAGAGGCTCGGGGCGATGACAAGGTCATACCGGGAGAGGTCCTCGTCGCCGCGGACGAGGTCGACCGGCAGGTGAAGCTGCTGCGCGGCGCCGTGCCACGTTCGCACATGCCTCTCGTAGTCGACGATCGTGGGCAGGTCCGGACTGCTCGACGCCCACCAGCTGTCCCACCGGAAGACGAGCGCGATGCGCGCGCCGCTGGGTCCGGCCGGCAGCTCCGGCAGCGACCGCAGCGTCTCGCCGAGGTGCACGACTTCGCGCCAGATCCGGGTGTCCGTGCCGGCGTGCGGCAGCATCGCCGAATGGAACTTCTCGGCACCGCGCCGCGATTGACGCCATTGGAAGAACAGGATGCCGTCGGCGCCGCGACCCACCGACTGCATCGAGAGCGCCTCTGCCTGCCCAGGAGCCTTGGGGGCGTTGGTGAGGCGGGAGTTGGCGGCCTCGGTGGCCTGTTCCATCACGAGCCACGGCTGCCCCGGCCTGAGCGAACGCATGAGGTCCCTCGTGAACGCCGAGTCCAGATAGGCGGCAGGGTCGTTCGGGTCGGGATACGTGTCGTCCGAGATGATGTCCACCTCCTGAGCCCAGCGCCAGTAGTCAGCGGCGGGGAAGGCGCCCATGAAGTTCGTCGTGATGGGCTGAGTCGCTCCGGCATCCCGGAGGATGTCGCGCTCCATCACGAACAACTCCAGCAGCGCGTCCGAGGTGAATCGGCGGAAATCGAGTTCGGCGGCGGGATTGTGGATGTAGGGCGCGCGGCGTGGAAGGGGAACGTCGTCGAACGATCCGAAGCTCTGCGACCAGAACACCGTGCCCCATGCCGAATTGAGAGTATCGATATCGCGGTACTTCGCCTCGAGCCACCGCCGGAACGCCCGCTCGGCGTTCTCGGAGTAGTCGTAGTGCAGGTGGCAGCCGTACTCGTTGTTGACGTGCCACATCTGCACGGCGGGGTGCTGTGCGTACCTCGCCGCCATCACTGTGACGAGGTCGGCGGCGAGCCGGCGGTAATCGGGAGAGGTCGGCGCGTAGTGCTGACGACTGCCCGGGGAGTACACGACGCCCTCGTGGTCGCGCGGCAGCATCTGCGGGTAAGCGGTCGTGGCCCAGGGCGGTGGGGAAGCGGTCGCCGTCGCCAGGTCCACCGCGATGCCGGCGTCGTGCAGCAGATCGAGGACTTCGTCCAGCCACCGCCAGTCGAACTCGCCTTCGCGCGGCTGGATGCGCGCCCAGGCGAAGACGCCGACCGTGACCATGGTGACGCCGGCTTCCTGCATCCGCTCGATGTCCTCCCGCCAGATCGCGGGATCCCACTGCTCGGGGTAGTAGTCGCCGCCGTAGTGCATCGTCGTCCTTCGTTCGAATCTGAGCGCTCCTCGGCCGCGCGGGTCGAGGAGCGACGGGGTGTCAGTGGTTCCGGGTGGATTGCCTGTGTACCAGGGCGGGCTGGAAGCGCACGGACTCCAGCTCGTCGGCGGGGCTCGACAGCGCCGACAGCAGAAGCCCCGCCGCTCGGCGCCCCATCTCGACGCTCGGTTGGCTCACGGATGTCAACGGGACGATGGCGGACCCTGCGAAGTCGATGTCGTCGTAGCCGACGATCGCGATGTCGTCCGGCACCGACACCCCGTGGTGGATGAGACTCTGCATGATGCCGAGGGCGACCTCATCGTTGCCGCCGAAGATCCCGTCCGGCCGGTCCGCGGCGTCCATCGCCGCGATGCGATCGCCGATCTCGCGGCCCAGGCGCACGCTCAGGGTCGTCGTCTCGATGAGACTGAAGCGCGCGCCGGCTCGTTTCACGGCGCGCTCCGCGCCTTCGAATCGCTCGCGCATCTGCGCGACCCGGAACGGGCCGCCGACGAAGGCCACATGCCGGGCTCCGCCGGCGAGAAGGTGGTCCGCCGCCATCGCGCCGCCTCGGACGTCGTCCAGCGATACCGACAGGTGCACGCCGGAAGGGTCGGCGCGGTCGACGAGCACGATGGGCACGCCACGCTTGTCGAACCGGTCCAGGCCCGACAGGTCGTCAGACACCGGCGCCAGCAGGATGCCGTCGAGCCGCTGCCGGTCGAAGAGATCGAGGTACCGGGACTCCCGCTCGTGCGAGTCGTAGCTGTTGCCCACGATCACCGCGAAGCCCGATTGCTCGGCCACCTCTTCGGCTCCGAGGACGGCACCCGAGAAGAACGGGTTCGTGATGTTGATGACGGCCATGCCGATCGCGTCGCTGCGCCCCGCTCGCAGCTGCCGGGCCGCGACATTCGGGACGTAGCCCAGGTCTTCTATCGCCTGGTGGACACGCCGTGCGGCGGACGCCGACACCAGCTCCGGGCGATTGAGGACGTTCGAGACGGTGGCGACGGACAGTCCTGCCCGCCGCGCGACATCGCGGATGCCGACATCACCCACGTCGGCCCCCGACCCGTCCGAGGCTCGCCAGCAGCTCGATCCGGGCGTCGATCTTCTGCTCAGCCGGACCGTGCACGATGCTGACCTGCCATGGTGCCGATGCGGAAAGGCGGACGCCGTCGTCCGTGATTCGGAGGCCATTGCCCGGGACGAGTGCCACTCCGCTCGTGCGGACGGAATCGCCGCGTTCCTCCCAGCTGCCGGCTCCGGCCGCACGGACGAGGATGCCCTCCTCGTCGAGGCGGAGCGAGGCCGCGAGCCTGCCGTGACTGAAGATGCCGAGTTCGTCTGGGTTCACGGACGCAAGCATGAGGTATCCGGCGACGAGCCGCCACATCGGAGCCGCGGAGACATGGACGTCCGAGAAGGCGCCGAGCTCTTCTGTCGCGTCCGAGCTGCTCAGCCGGATGACTTCATAGTCGATGGCATCGATCGTGATTCCGTTCCAGGTGCTTCTCACGCGTTGTCCCCCGGCACGGCGAGGAGCGCCGCTGCGGTCGCGGCGAGCCAGGCGCTGTGAGCCTCGCTCTCGAACGATTCGACCCCGTGACCGAGGGCGTCGTAGACGACGGCACCGCCGGCCGGACCTCCCGCCGCCCACCAGACCAGCGGATGGACGGTTCCGTCCTCGGTGTGACGCGCCAGGACGTGCACGTCCTCGCGGATCTCGAGCGCCGAATACCGCTCGTCGTAGACGAAGAAGTCTTCCTCGAACGGCACCGATCCCGCCGGTGCCGCCGCCGCAGGCGTCGCCTGGATGAGGGCGTTCCCGATCTGCGGGTGCATCGTCACTCCGGGAATCCAGCGACCGCCGAGGATGCGGTGCCAGCGATCATCATCGCGGAAGGCGAGGGAACTCGAGTGCATGGCGATGATCGGTCGTCCGGCGCGGTGGTGCGCCTCGATCGCATCGACCTGCGCCGTCGACGGGTGCGGCGGGACCGCCAGGTCACCGCTGACGTTGAGGATCAGCAGGTCGGCGTCCGCCCAGGCGCCGACGTCGTCGGTTTTCGCGATCCGCACCTCGCCGGCGCCGTTGACGACGTCTGCGATCGCCGCCGAGGTCGCATCGAGCGCATGCCATGGATCGGCGTGCTCGTCGGCGCCGCTCACGATGACGATCCGACCCGCGCTGCCCGCCTCAGTCATCGATCCATGTCTCCGGAGCCGGGCGAAGACTGTCGAGCTCGTCCCACAGATCGTCGGGGATCGTCACGGCGAGCTGGGCGATGGTGTCCTCGAGCTGCGACGGCGACACCATCCCGCAGATCGTGGAATGGATGCGGGGATCGCGTGTCGACGTCTGCAGTGCCGCGGCGATCAGCGGCACGCCATGCCGTTCGCACGCGCGCCCCATCGCGTCGACCGCCTGGAGCACGTCGTCCGGTGCGGGCCGGTAGTGGTAGTTGTCGGTGGTGCGCGGCCACGCGCTGAGGATGCCGCCGCCGTAGACGGCGGCGTTGATCACGCCGAGGCCGGCGTCGGCGGCGACCGAGATCAGCTCATCGGCCGTGCGGTCGACGAGCGTGAACCGGTTGTGCGTGATGAGAGCCTCGAAGAGGCCGGTCTCGACGAATCGCTTCAGCAGTTTCGCCGGACCACCAGAGATGCCGATGTGATCGGCATACCCTTCATCACGCAGCGCCGCGAGAGTCTCGACGGGACCGCCGGGCGCCATCGCCTGCTCGAAGGTGATGTGCTCCGGATCGTGCAGGTATAGCAGGGGCACTCGAGACAACCCGAGACGCGTGAGGCTCTCCTCGAGCGACCGGCGCATCCGGTCGCCGTCGAACGAACCCGTGACCGGGTCCCGGTCCAGCTTGGTCTGGACGACGAAACCCTCGGGCACCCCGGTCTGAGCCAGTGCCACTCCGATGCGCCGCTCGCTCTCGCCGTCACCGTAGTTGTTGGAGGTGTCGAGGAAGTTGATCGGTGACGCAAGCGCCGCGCGCACCGTCGAGACCGCATCCTCTTCCGAGACCGTGAGGCCATGGATCGGTGAAGCGACACCCCAGGCGGCGGTGCCGATGCAGACGGGCGAGACGAGGAGGCCGGTGCGACCGAGCTCCACCCGGTCAGCGGTGATGTCGATGGAGCTCATTCGAACGAGTCACCTCCACGCAGGCGGTCCACCAGCACCGCTGCGATGAGGATCGCGGCGACGATGAGGTCCAGATAGTCGGGATCGAAGAAGTTGATGTTCAGGATATTCGTGATGCCGGCGACGACCAGGAGGCCGAACAGGCCGCCCAGCGGATTGCCCACGCCACCGCGGGTGATCGAGTAGCCGCCGATCATGAGGGCCGCGTAGATCTGGAACTCCAGACCCGTTCCCAGGACATTCGACGCGGACCCCAGCTGGCCGACGTACAGGATGCCGCCGATGGCCGCTCCCACCCCACTGGCCACGAGGGCCGCGATCCGGACGCGGGAGACCGATATCCCGGCACGGGCGGCAGCACGAGGGTCGCCGCCGACCGCCTGCACCTTACGGCCGCCGCGGGTCTTGGAGACGAAGCCGGCGGCGATGAACGTCAGGCCGATGCCGATCAGCAGCAGGGTGGGGAACCCGAGCACGGCACCCTGGGTGAGGTCGTAGAGAGGCTCGACGAGCGTCGTCGGCGGGGCGTTCACCACGATCACCTGGCACAGGCCCCGCAGGAGCGTCAGCATGCCGAGGGTCACCGCGAGAGGCTCCGCCCCGAAGTGCACGATGACCAGGGCGTTGACGAGACCGACGACTGCTCCGACGATGATCGTGATCCCCGCGACGAGCCAGGGATCGAGTCCTGCCGAGACGAGCTGATTGAAGATGACGGCTCCGAAGCCGACCATCGAGCCGATCGACAGGTCGACCACGCCGGCCAGCAGCGCGAACGACGCCATCACCGCGACGATGAGAGGGATCGCGACGCTGACGCCGACGATCTGTATGTTCGACGGCGACAGGAACCCTGGGCCGGTCCACACGAGCCCGATGATGATGGTCGCCGCGAGGGTGACTCCGATGCTGCCGATCGGCCCCTTCAGCGACTCCAGGAGTCGCGCGCGAGCGGATAGCGGCGTGTCGGAGAACAGCTGCGCAGTGGTGGCGGTCATCGTGCGCTCCTCTTCAGGCGGAATCCGTCGATGCCGACGGCGAACATGAGCAGTGCCCCCTGGAAGACCATCGCCCACGCAGGGGCGAGGCCGAAGAAGGCGATGGAGGTCGGGATCGTGGCGAGGAAGCCGACGCTCAGGAGCAGGACGAGCAGGTTGCCCTTGCCGCCCGAGAGGCTGACGCCCGCGAGGATCACCGCGGCGATGACGATCAGCTGGAACCCGGCGCCGGCGTTCGGGGTGAAGCTCGGGTTGACGGCCGTGAACATCACCCCGGCGAGACCGGCGACGGCGCCGGCGCCGATGAAGGTGCCGAGGCGCGCCTTGCGCAATGAGATCCCGCGAGCTTTGGCGGCCTGCGCGTTGCCGCCGACGGCGACCAGCCGGCGGCCCCACCGGGTGTACGCGAGTGCCAGGCCGGCGAGAAGCACCACGACGATCATCGGCCAGAAGATGTTCGGGAGCCCGAGAAACCGTCCAAGACCGAACTGGCGCAGCTCGCTGCCCGCAGGGATCTGCGCTGACTGGAACAACAGCAGCATGAGCGCGAGACCCCCGAACCCGGTCGCCAGCGTCACGATGATCGGATTCAGCTTGCCGAACACCACGATCAGGCCGTTGAGCGCTCCCCATGCGGCCCCGGTGACGATGCCGACGGCGACCGCTGCGAACGTCGGGCCGCCGGCGCCCAGGACCATGACCGTGGTCCAGGCGCTGAGGACGAGGCTCACCGGCAGGCTCAGGTCGAGCAGGCCGCCGCTGATGACGACGAGCGACTGCGCGACAGCGAGGATGCCGGAGATCGACGCCGTGAAGGTCACGGCGAGCAGGGTCTGCGTAGACAGGAAGTCGGGGCGGACCAGGGTGGTCACGGCGATGAGAAGCACCCATACGCCCGCGATCGTCAGGGCGTCTCGAACCGCGGTGCCCGCCCGGGCGTCAGAGCGGCCTGCCGGCTTGCTCTGACGCCCGGCGGGGGTCGCCGGTTCGGTCGAGGAGAGGAGGGAGGTGTTCATGGTCTCTCGTATGCGTCTCAATCGACCGATGGATTCAGGACTGGCAGAACAGGTCGTAGAGGGTGGTGCCCTCCGGAGCGTCGGCGAGCGCGGCGACGCGATCGTCGATGCTGGGGATCTCGGACGCCTGCTCCTGGCTGACCGCACACGGCGTCACACTGACGGCCGCGTCGTCACCCGTGTCCTTCATCTCGGGCGCTTCGCCCGCTGCGATCTGGTCGGCGATCTCGAACGCGAAGGCCGGGTAGCCCTCGAGGAAGTACATCACGCTGCCGGCGAGGTTCGGATCGACGTTGTCCCCGGTGATGAGCCCGCCGTCCTGACCCCAGCCCATGATCGAGCCGTCTCGACCCAGCTGGGTCGCGGCCTGCAGGGCACCGACGACGGCCTGGTCGTTGAGGCCGACGACGAGGATGTTCTCGGCGTCCGGGTGGGCGGCGAAGACGCCGGGTGCGTTCGCGAGTGATGTGGTGAGGTTGCCGTCCGCCTCGAACGAGACGTATGCGTCCTCAGGGATGTCCGGGCAGACTTCCTTGACGGCATCGCGGGCATTACCGGTGCGCCAGGTGTTGATCTGTCCGGCCGAGGTGCCCTCTGCCGAGATCACGAGGTCGACGTCGCAGTCCCACTGCTCCTTCGCGAGTTCACCCAGACGGGTGCCGCCCTCGGTTCCGGCGGCAGCGTTGTCGACGCCGACGAAGTACCAGCCCTCCTGCGCGATGTCGAATGTGATCACGGGGATCTCGGCGTCGGCATACTTCTTCGCGATGACGGGGTTCACAGAGGGCTGGCCGTTGAACATCATCACGACGTCGACACCCTGCTGGATGAAGAGGTCGGCGTTCTTGGTGGCGGTGGCCTCGCTGTTGTCGTTGCTCAGTTCGACGAAATCCCAGCCGCGCTGCTCGGCGAGTGCAGCGGCGACATCGCCCTGCAGCTCCTGCCAGTCGGCATCGGGCTGACCCCCGACGGCGAAGCCGACGGTGAAGGTGTCGTCGCCGCCTCCGGCATCCGCGCCGGAGCCGGTGTCGCCGACGGTGCTGCAGCCGGTGAGCACAAGAGCCGCCGCAGCGACGGAGACGACGCCTGCGCGCAGGCGGTGAACGGTGGAGTGCTTCATTGCGGGTGCTCCTTGGTTGTTTCGGACGTACTTGATGGATTCTGGAGGAAGGGCCTAATGGACGACGGGAGCCGTGTCTTCGGGCGTCTCGACCTCGGCGGGGATCGCCCCGGTGATGAGGCCGACGATCGTCTCGGGAGTGACGTCGGCCACGTTCCGCGTGGCGATGGAGCGGCCGAGGCGCATGACGGTGAAGCGGTCCGCGACCGTGACGAGCTGCTGCATGTTGTGGCTGACGAGGATGACGCTGACGCCGTGATCGCGCAGTCGCTTGATCAGATCGAGCACCTGCTGCGATTCGCGCACGCCGAGGGCGGCGGTCGGCTCGTCGAGGATGACGATGCGGCGTCCCCAGAGCAGCGCACGGGCGATCGCGAGACATTGACGCTGGCCGCCTGACATCCCCTTGACCGAGACGTTGACCGACTGGATGCCGACCTGGAGCTCCTGCAGCACCTTGCGCGCCTCACTGCGCATCGCGCGGTCGTTCACGACATCGAGGAAACGCAGGACGGCGTTCTTCGAGAGGACTTCGCGGCCGAGGTAGACGTTCTGCACGGCCGACATCGTGTCGACCAGGGCGAGGTCCTGGTACACGGTCTCGATGCCGGCGCTCAGCGCATCCGACGGCTTGCGGAACGAGACCGGCTGGCCGTCGACCTCGATGGTGCCGGTGTCGGGCACGACCGCGCCGGACAGCACCTTCAGCAGCGTCGACTTGCCTGCCCCGTTGTCGCCGACAAGGCCCATGACCTCGCCCCGCCGGAGGCTGAGCGACGCATCGGCAAGCGCCACCACTGCTCCGTATCGGCGCGTGATGTTCCGCGCCTGCAGCGCGAGATCCGCATCTGCGCTCGCTTCGACTCGCTCCATACCAACCCCATCGTTCGCACTTTGAAACGTTTTAGATGAAACGTTTAAAGCAGTAAAGCACGGGGTTCCGGAACTTCGCAAGAACAACTTCCCGGGCGGTCGATCGGGCGCATGCGGCGACGGGGATCACCGGTGCTTCGAAGCGGCCTTCGTCAGGCGGTCGACCGCATTTCGTGGGCCGCGGACCGCGATCCCCACCAGGTCGAGATCGGCCGAAGCCACCGCTGCTACCGCCGCGCGATTCGCCTCGTCGTCGGACGTCGAGAACAGATCCCGCGTGTAGATCGCGAGCGCCATCCCGCGTTCGAGCGCCTTCGTCCGCGCCGCAACGAGTGCGACGGCACCGGCGGTGAAGACCAGCACCGGTTGACGGAGCATCGGCAGGTACTCGTTTCCGTCCCCATCCCGATACGGTTCGCCGACCAGGCCCGCCCCGTTGGTGGCGATCCCGCTCATCAGGAAGGAGGTCACGTTGAGCTCCTGCCACGGCAGCAGATCAGGGCTGAGCATCACGGCGACTCTCGTGTCGAAGCGAACGCGAGCGGCGGGTGCGCCGGGGACATGGTGGTCTGCGGTACGGGAGTTCATACTCCGACTCTCGGCGTTGTCGCCGGCGGACGGCTTGTACGTTTGTTGCATGGTCGAGTCGCTGCGAGCATGGCATCCACGCGTGCCGCTGCTCCGCGAGGTGCTGTACGCGACCTTCGAGCAGCATGCGTATCCGGCGCACACCCACGACACATGGACTCTCCTCGTCGTGGACGATGGATCGGTCGTGTATCACCTCGACCGCACCGCGCACCGCACGGCGCCGACCAGGCTCACGTTGCTGCCCCCGCATGTCCCCCACGACGGGCGATCTGCGATCCCGGGGACACCGTTTCGCAAGCGGGTGCTCTACCTCGACGCCCACTGGCTGCCCTCGCCCTTCGCGGGAGCCGCCGTCGCCTCACCGACCCTGGAGAGCCCTGCCGCCAGGGCAGCTGTCGAGCGCGTCCACTCCGCGATCGCCTCTCCTGCCGACGCGATGGAGGCGGAGCACGGCATCCTCGAGCTGCGTGAGCTCGTGAGGGCGCACCTCGATCGACCTGCGAGCTCCTCGACCCGAGACGCGCCGCTCGCCCGGAGGCTGCGTCAGCTGCTCGACGAGCGGCTGACGGAGACCTTTACACTGGCCGAGGCGGGTGCGCTCCTCGGCGCGCATCCGAGTCATCTGATGCGGGTCTTCTCTGCGACCTACGGGATCGCACCCCATCGGTACGTCACCGGTCGCCGCATCGATCGGGCCCGGCGGATGCTTCTCGACGGGCACGCGCCCGCGGAGGTCGCGGTCGAATCGGGCTTCTTCGACCAGCCGCACCTCACCCGTCACTTCCGCAGGGTGCTCGGCACCACCCCAGCCGCCTTCGCTGCCGCGTCAGCGCGCTGACCAGCTTGCGACAGGACCTCGGCCGACGTCGCGGACCCTCGGAAGGTCAAATCTCGCCCGCAAAGTCAACGTTGTTCTTGCCGGGAGCACCACCCATAGTTGACGCCGGACGAAGGAGAACGATGCGGCAACAGCAGGGCACGGGCAGGGCGACGCAGATCGCTGTCGAGCAGAGATCGGTCGATGAGATGTACGCGCGCCTCGACGATGATGTCCACGGAGCGCTCGAGGCGCAGGCGAGGGCGATGGCTTCTCCCGTCGAAGGACCGGCAGACATCTCCGCGAGAGATCTGGACGTGGCGCGGTGGGCTGAGACCGTTCGCCGGCTCCGGGCGGCGGAGCGGGCGCTGTGCTTCGGGCGCATCGACGCCGGTGACGGCACGACGCTGCATGTCGGCCGCATCGGGTTACGCACGGATGCCGGCGAGCAGCTGCTCGTCGACTGGCGTGCCGAGGCTGCGCGGCCGTTCTACTCCGCCACGATGATCTCGCCGCTGGGCGTCCACCGTCGCCGCCACCTGCGCCTGGAGGGCCGCAGCGTCGTCGACGTCAGTGACGAGATCCTCGACGGGGCGGCGCCGACGGATCAGGACGTCGTCGGCGACGACGCGCTCGTCTCTGCGCTGAGTAGCGCACGGACGGGACGGATGCGGGAGGCCGCCGCCACCTTGCAGCAGGAGCAGGACCAGATCGTCCGATCCCCGAATCGAGGGATCATCGTGGTGGACGGAGGTCCGGGCACGGGCAAGACGATCGTCGCCCTGCATCGCGCGGCGTACGTGCTGTATGCGTTCCCGGAGATCGCCCATCGCGGTGTGCTGGTGTTCGGTCCCAACAGGCGATTTCTCACGTACATCTCCGAGGTGCTGCCCTCGCTCGGGGAGAACGATGTGCAGCTGGCGACGTTGCCTGACCTCGTCGGCGTGGATGCGACGAGGACCGAGCCGGAGCGAGTCGCGCGAATCAAGGGGCGTTCGAACTTCGCGACCGGGCTCGCTCGCTGGGTGCAGGCCCATCAGCCCCGCGGCGTTCCCCTTCGGCTCCGCACGGCGCACGGAACGGTCGCGCTCGGTGCCGCGACGATCGATGCCGCCCGAGACGCCGCCCTGCAGGGCGGCGTCGGGCACAATCGGGCGCGAGAACTGTTCATCGAGCACGTGGTCGACGAACTGGTGATCGAACTCGAGCGGCAGACCGAGAAAGAACTCTCCGACTTCGAGGCCGAGGTCAAGGACGTCCTCGGCATCGACATCGATCGCATGTTCGCGGCGGATCACGGCGACTCTCACTCCCCCGCAGCGGCGACTGGTCTCGACATCGATTGGGATCGGATTCGCGAGGAGCTCATCGATGATCCCGGAGTCGATCGGGTCATCACCACGGTGTGGCCTCGGCTCTGCGTCG
>NZ_JAPSHY010000013.1:48247-89365 GCF_031179285.1 Microbacterium sp.
GAGAAGGGCAGGCGGGTGTCGGGCAGGACGATCTCGTCGAGGAAAATAGTCAGGTCGCGCTCGTAATCGGTGAAATCCTCGACATGGCCGTGGGTCCAGTGCGGCGACAGCCGCTCGGCTGCGCCGAGGCCACCGTCCGGGATCTGCTGCGAGATGCCGACGCACTCGCTGCCGCATTCCCCGATGTCTCAGCGGAGGATCTCGCGGGACTCGAGGGCGATCCGAGCGGGTGGAGCGCTTCGGACCTCGCCCTTCTCGACGAGGCGCGCGCCCTCATCGATGGCCCGCCGGAGATCGTCTACGGACACATCGTGGTCGATGAGGCTCAGCAGCTGTCCGAGATGCAGTGGCGGGCGCTGATGCGGCGCTGCCCGCAGCGTTCGATGACGGTGGTGGGTGATCTCGCTCAGGCCGGGCCCACCACGACGATCCAGGCCTGGGGCGAGGCGCTTTTCCCCTTCGTCGAGGAGCAGTTCGCGCATCAGACCCTCACCGTGAACTACCGCACCACGGCCGAGATCCTGCAGGCGACAGAGCCGCTGCTCGCCCGCATCGCTCCCGAACAGCGCCTCTCCCGCTCTATTCGGCACGGCGAGCAGCCCACGGTCGTCACGGTGACGGAAGAGGGTGCCGCATCCGCGCTGGACGCTCTGATCGCGCGGACCCGGCGCAGTCATCCCGGCGAGCTGATCGGCATCGTCACGACCGCCGCACGCGCCGGCGTTCTGGCCGAGACGATCAGCGAGGGCGAGGCCACCATCGTCGCCGCATCCGACGCTCGCGGGCTCGAGTTCGACACCGTCATCATCGTCGATCCCGACGGCATCCGATCGCGTGGCGACGCCGGTCTCCGTGACCTTTATGTCGCGCAGACCCGGGCGACCAAACGCCTCCTCAGCGTGGCGGTCACGACCTGACGCCGCGGTTTCAGCGGCCCCGTTCTGAGCTGGACCGGCGACACACGCGGTGTCCTCGGAGCGACGGCAGTATCGCCGGCGCGTCACGGCTCAGCGTCGTGACGCGAGGATCGCCGGGTTCGCTCGCGGAAGAGTCGTCGGCGTTTGCGGTCCTTCCTGTTCGCTTCCTGGCGTGACCGAGCCTGTTCCTCGGCGCTCTTTCGAGCCTTCTCAGCGCGCGCCGCTCGGCGATCGGCCCACGCGGTCACCGTGGCCTCGACGTCACGCGGCATGGTGGTCAGAGGCGGCCCCGCTGGGGGCTGGTAACGGGCACGGATGACCCGCTCGTTGAACTGCTCGACCTCGCGGAGCACGGCGGCCTCGCTCGAGAGCTGATCGAGCTGCTCGTCCAGCGCGGCGTCCTCTTTGCGGAGTTGAATCGACGGCGGCAGCATGACGAGTCCCTCACGCTTCGCGAGGCGCTTGAGCCACCAATCGGGGTCATGGTGATCAGAGAGGTCGAGGGGCATGCCGCTGCCAGGCAGATCGTCGAACTCGCCGCGCTCGATCGCTTTGCGTATCTGCATGTCGGCGATCAACGCGATCATCGTCTCCGTGTCGAAGACGATGGCTGCGGGGTTGAAGAACGCGATCGGCGGGACTGATTCCGACTCTGTCATCGCGCCTCCTCCGGTTCTTATCCGGTCACATGTATTATGTCACTTGTATTGGAATACAGGGAGACAGCATGCCGAAACAGGTCGACCACGTTGAGCGACGCGAGTTCATAGCCCAGGCGCTGTGGACGATCGTTGACCGGCAGGGCTGGGCAGCGGCGACCATGCGGGAGGTTGCCCGCGAGGCGGGAGTCTCGCTGGGCCAGCTGCAGCACTACTTCTCGTCCCGCTCCGAGATGCTGACCTTCGCAATCGAATTCGCCGCCGATCGGACGGCAGAGCGCGTCGCAAGGAGCACGGCCGCGCTCGCCCAACCTCCGCATCCTCGCGACGTGCTGCGAGCGGTTCTTGCCGAGCTTCTCCCGCTACGACCTGACGCTCGGGCGACCAGCCGCATGAACGCGGCCTACGTTCTCGAAGCGATGCACAATCCCGCGCTGCACCAGCAGGTTGCCGTCGGACTCCGCGACGGGCGGGCCATGGTCGAGCACCTGATCCGGCAAGCGATGGACCACGGCCAGATACCTCCAGGCCGAGACGCGATGATCGAAACGGATCTCATTCTCGCGCTGACCGGCTTCGGACCGCTTCTCGAACTCGGCGTCATCGAACCACGAGCAGCACTCGCCGCCATCGACCAGCACCTCGATCGACTCTTCATCCCGGCGTCGGGACGAAACTAGCTGCTCGCGCGCGACGGCGACCCGTTCAGTTGACGACGAAGGTCGTGCTGTGACCTGAGACCAAGCCGGATGACGCCGCGGTCAGGGTGTAGGTTCCTGCGCGGTCGATTCGACATCCGCTGAAAACCCAGGTTCCACCGAGCGTGAGGATGGGATTGAGGAAACAGCCGAGGTTTGCCCCACCGGTGGGGGCTGTGATCGTGAGAGCGACGAACAGCGAAGAGGAAACGAGGTTTCCCGCCGCATCTTGGATCGCGACAGCGGGCTGGGTTGAGAACGAGACGCCGCGAGCGGCATCGGTGGGTGAGGTCGTGATGGTGACCTTGGCGGCGGTGCCGGCGACGATGGTGAAGCTGCCACTGGTGGCTGAGCTCAGACCGCTGGCGGTTGCCGTCAGGGTGTAGGTGCCCGCCCGGGCGACGCGGCATCCCGTGAAGGTGGCGGTGCCAGAGACGGCGGCTTTGGGGTTGTTTGTGCAGGCGAGGCTCGTTCCGACGGGCGTCGTGATGGCGAGGGCGATCGGGGCCGTGCTGGTGGTGGTGTTGCCGAAGGCGTCGAGTATCACGACGACAGGTTGGGTCGCGAAGGGGATCGAGCTTGCGGAGTTCGACGCGGATGCTGCGAAGTTCAGCCGAGTCGCCGGGCCGGCGGTGATGGTGAAGCCGGTACTCGTTGCTGAGCTGAGGCCGGTGGTCGTTGCGGTCAGGGTATAGGTGCCGGCCTTGCCGATGGTGCATCCGTTGAATGTGGCGGTGCCGTTGACGGCTGCGACGGGGTTCGGGCTGCACACGAGTGTGGCCCCGCTTGGTGTGGTGATGGTGAGGGTGATGGGACTTGTCCCGCCGGTGGTGTAACCGGCTGAGTCTTGGATGGCGACGACAGGTTGACTCGCGAAGGGAACGCCACTGGTAGATGCCGTGGGTGATGTAAGGAAGGCGAGTTTGCTGGCGGAGGAGAAGATGGTGAAGCTGGAACTCGTTCCGCTCAAGCTGCCCGAGCGTGCCGTGAGCATCTTGCTGCCGCTCTGGTCGATCCGGCATCCGGAGAAAGTCGCCACGCCTGCCACCGCATTCTTCGGGTTGCTCGTGCAGGTCAGCGTGCCGCTCACGACCGACAGTGTGATCGGAATGGCGCTGGTGGTGACCATGTTGCCGCCCGCGTCCTGCACGGCGACGGCGGGTTGTGCACTGAAGGCGGTGTTGCGAGCCGTGTTGCCGGGGCTGGTGGCGAACACCAGTCTGCTCGCTGGACCGACGGAGACGGCGAAGCTCGTGCTCGTCGCTGTGGCCAGGCCCGGCGATGTCGCGGTGAGCCGATAGGTGCCGGCTTTGTCGATCTTGCAGCCGGTGAACTGGGCCCTTCCCGTGACCGCGGCCACAGGGTTGGAGGTACAGGCGAGGGTGGCACCTGCGGGGGTGGTGATCGACAGCGTGACGGGCGCGGTGCTCGTGGTGGAGGCACCGCTGGAGGTTTGGATCGCGACGGCGGGCTGGGAGGCAAAGGCTGTGCCGCCGGTCGAACTCGATGGGTTAGTGGTGAACGCGAGTTTGGTGGGAGTATGCACCACTGCGGCGACCCAGTTGCTTGAGGAGTTGACGGTGGTGGCCGTGAACGCTGCGCTGGCGGCGGGGGTGCTGGGAGCTGTGATGACCATGGCGGCGCACAGCACCAGCGCTGACATGGGCAGTACATGCGCGACGCCGATCGGGAGGCGAGAGCGGTGCGGCGATCGCCGAGCGTGCTTCGGTTCGTGCCCGCGCCTTTCCTTCTTCTCATCGCGGGTCGAGAGGAACTCGATGATCAGCGCGAGCAGGGTGACAGCGACCCACCCGGCGAACGGGAGGATGAGTCCGTGTTGTAGCCAGAAGGCGGGAAGGCCGATCCACGGGATGAGGAGGGTGGCGACCGCGATGATGTCGGTGCGCTCAAGTGGAGCGCTGTCCATGTCCCGGTTGGCGTCGCCGGCCGTGATCAGCGAGTCATCCGGGTTGCTTCCGACGATACGGTGCAAGCGGGTGCCGAGGGTCGCTGATCCGGGGGCGGCGGCGAACGTCACGACGTGGCCCATAGGAGTCGATGCCTGTGCCGGCAACGGGCGGGAGAGCACGATGTCGCCGGTGCGGATGTGGGGCATCATGGATCCGCTTTGCACGACGGTTCCCGTGAGTCCGACTGTTGTCGGGACGATCGCGCAACCGACGAGCGCGACGAGGAACAGGAGGTATCCGTGGGCGAGCAGGCGCGCAAGGAGAAGCCCCCAGCCCACCGCGACTGCGCGTCGAGTCGGGGGCTCCTCCCCCGCAGGTTGCCCCGTCATTCCTCTGTCTCCGGGTCGCCGCAGCGCCTAGGAGGACTGCAGTTCCCAGACGACGTCGACGCTGACCGATTTGCCTTGCAGCGCGTCGATCTGCGCCTGGGTCAGCGTGGTGACGTCGAAGGTCCAGGTCGCCCGATAGACCGTGGTCTCGCCGGAGATTCCCGCGGTAGTCCAGGGCAGCACACCGGTGGCGTAATCGTTGATACCGGCACCGATGGTGGCGAGAGAGAGGGGCGGCAGGGTGGTGGTGGGCACGAATCCGGTGCAATCCGCGAAGCTGCCGCCGGTTCCGATCTGCAGTGAAATCGTGATGTTGTTCTCGAGCCCCTGGGCTCCGAGGTTCTGCACGTAGGTGCGGACCTGCCCGGGAACCGTGGACTGCGAGGTGACGACGAGACATTTCGACCCCGTTTGGCCGGGGGTGACTCCGTCGATGCGGAAGGCCGCGGCACCGAGGTCGTCGTCGGAGAGGATCACCGACCCGGTCTGCCAGTTGCTGCCGGTGTTTCGAGTGGTCGCCGTGAACGCGGCGTTAGATCCTTGCCAGACCATGAGTCCTGCCAGCAGGATCGCAGTGGGACCGACGATGAGTGTGGCGAGTCGACGCGTGCGCGCTGTGGGTTGTTGCATGAGAAGTTCCCCCTCCGAAGCGGCACCGATGCTCAAAGTGGCCTCGATGCATGAAGGACCGGCCCATTACTTGGTTGTGGCCTTCATCTCCTCAGCTTGCATCGCGCGTGTCGACGGCGACAGTGCCGAAGGTCCTACGGGGAAGAGTCCGCCCCGCGGATCCCTCAGGTGTCACTGCGTGCAGGACCCGTTCCGGCGAGAGGTTCGCGAGATTCCAGGTGGAGCACGGCTGCTTGAGTTCTTCTGTGCAGACCGAGTTTGCTGAGCAGGGACGACACGTAGTTCTTCACGGTCTTCTCGGCAAGGGAGAGGGAATCCCCTATCTGCCGGTTGGTCATACCCTCCGCGATCAACGTGAGTATCTGCTGCTCTCGTCTGCCGAGTGACTCAAGTCGAGGATCCCGCGAGTGTTGTGTGCGAAGGCGTTCGACCACGCGACTCGTGAGGGCGGGATCGAGGAGCGACCGCCCCGCCGCCACCGACCGGATCGAATCGACGAGCCTGCTGCCGCGGATGTCTTTCAGAACATAACCTGCTGCGCCCGCAAGCACAGCCGCGTAGATGGCCTCGTCATCGTCGTACGCGGTGAGAATGAGGCACCGAGTACTCGGGGACGTCGACCTGGCGTCACGGCATACGTCGATCCCATTGCCGTCCGGCAACCTGACATCGAGAATCACGACGTCCGGAGTCGTCGCGAATATGCGCGCTCGGGCCTGCGCCGCCGTGCTTGCCTCGCCCACGACTTCCATGTCAGGCTGCGTCGACAACAGTTCGGCGATCCCGCGCCGCACCAGTTCGTGATCGTCGACCAGGAACGTCCGGATCATGCGCCGAACGGATCGTCGTGACCGAGCGGGACGATCCAGCGCACCCGGGTTCCGGTCGCGTCGGATTCGAAGGTGAAAGCTCCGTTGCGTCGGCGGGCACGCTGTTCGAGATTCGCGACGCCGCTGCGCCGCTCCGCTCCGCGCGCGCCGCACCCGTCATCGGTGATCTCCAGAGACACCGATCCTTGATTGACGGACAACGACACGGAAGCGTGTTGCGCTTTGGCGTGTTTGATGACGTTCGACAGGGCTTCACGGGTGACGGCGATCACATCGTCGGCGAGACCCGCGGTGACGACAAGATCAACAGGGCCGGCGAAAGTGACAGTCGGGCTGCGCGGGAGTCCGGGCGCGAGCGTGCTGGCCAGTTCGATGATCCCGTCTCGGATCGTGTCGCGCCGGTCACCGACCGGAGGAGTGAGTGCATAGATCACCGTGCGGACCTGTGAGATCGCGGCATCGAGGTTGTTCACCGACTGCGTGATTCGGTCTGCGACGGAAGACGCCGCATCCGATCCGGCGATGTTCTGCAGGTCGAGGCCGGTTGCGAACAACTGTTGGATGACATGGTCGTGTAGGTCCCGGGCGATTCGTCCGCGTTCTTCGAGAAGCACCATCCGTTGACGGTCGACACGGGCTGCGGTGAGTTCCACGGCGAGACTCGCTTGGCTGGCGAAATCTGCCGCCATCGCCAGATCGGACGGCGCGAAACGGGCACGGCCCGCTGTGCGAGCCACATACAGGACCCCCTGTGGGGAGTCTCCTGCCATCAACGGGACCGCCATGACGGGCCCGACAGTGGTATTGCCTGTCAACCCGACTTCATGCTCCGAGCCGTCGTCGATCAGGTGCGGATGATGGTCTTCCAGAACGTGCGCCACGATGGTGCCCGCAATCCGGATACTGCTCCCCTGCACCGCGAGATGATCGACCCCGCGCGCAGTCTCCACGCGATACTGCGCCGGGTCATTCGTCGGCAGCAGAACCCACACAAGGTCGGCCTCCGCGAGTTCGAGAACCCGGGCAGCCAAGGTCGAGATGGAGTTCGCCTCGTCGCTCGACACCAGCGTCGCGTTGATCTCCGCGGACGCGGAGCTCCACGCCTGGCGGCGACGGACTTCCGCGAACAGCCGGGCGTTCTCGATGGCGACCCCCGCCGTGGCTGCCAGCGCAGTGACCAGGCGTTCGTCTTCCTCGGTGAAACAGCCTCCCGCGCTATTGCTGAGGTACAGATTCCCGAAGACCTCATCACGTACTCGGATCGGCACGCCGAGGAAGCTGTCCATGGGCGGATGACCGGCCGGCAGTTCGATGGACCGCGGGTCATCAGATCGATTGTCGAGTCGGATCGGCCGGGGATCGTCGATCAGCGCGCCGAGCAGACCGTGCCCACTGGGAAGGGTGCCTATCGCTGTCACGTCCTCGTCGGTCATTCCGACATGGACCAGCTGCTCGAGGGTGCCGTTCGCTGCGACGACTCCGAGAGCCCCGTACCGGGCCCCGACGAGTTCGACAGCCGCCTCCACGATCCGCCTCAGCACGACCGGAAGCTCCAGATGCTCGACGACCGCCTGGTTGGCTTTCAGGAGCGAACGCAACCGGCCCTGCGTGGCCAACACGGTTCGCGCTTTACTGACCACCTCATCCAGCGCGCGATCCAACTCGCCGCGGGAATCGTCAAGGAATCGGAACGCGTGGTCTTCGGCCATATCGGCTTACGCCTCCGTACCGCGATGCAGAGCAACATCCTCGTCTAGGGCTCCGTTAGTGCAGTGTAGCCCACCGCCTCGGACGCGACGCCCAGCCCGCCACGCAGCGCCGTGCGACGACTACCGAGACGCGCGCACGAAACGCCGACGCGATCGAACGCATCTCCGCGAGCGACCTCATCCGGCGATCGCCTTGCGGGGCTGGGTCGCTGACGCTCGCCCACCCGAAAACTGACGCGGAGTTGTCAGATCAGTTGGATTCGCGGCGACAATCACGCCGGATCGACCCCGCACCCCCGCACCAAAAGATCCCCGCCTGAGCGGGGACTTTCACGGCGGAGACGAGGGGATTTGAACCCCTGGTCCCCGTAAGGGGACTCCACCTTAGCAGGGTGGTGCACTAGGCCGGACTATGCGACGTCTCCAGGCATCCGGCCCGAAAGCTCGGATGCACGTAGCCATCATAACCGGTCGTGCGAGCAGGCACGAACCAGCCCCCAGGGGCGGCGACGCGCAGTGCGAGGATAGGGCGATGCGTCCGCTCAACTCTTCCCTCGTGGCCGGCTCCCCCTGGGCTGCGGCGGCGCTGTGCCTGCTGCTGGGCCTGCTCACCGCCGGTCCCCTGGGGCTGCTGTTCGGATCGACACCCGTCGCGTGGCCGGCGGGTCTCGTCCTCGGCGTGGCCCTCTGGTTCGCAGCGCTCTGGTCGATCTCGACAGCATTCCTTCCTGTCGTCCGCTTCGATGCGGCGGCGCTCACCCTCCGCCTCCGCGGTCGCGAGTACCCGGCGGCCGCCGTCCGCTCGGCCACGCGCAGCGTCAGCGCCAACGGGAATGCGGCGTACCTCACGTACCGCTTCGCCCTCGAAGACGCCCGCCGCTTCCGGCTGATCGCGGTCGGCCGTCCCTTTCGCGGACTCGCCCCCGATGCCCTCAGGCGTCTGCGCACACTCGTCTCGGCATCGAGCATCGCCGAACCGGCAGGGTTCTCCCCCGAACAGCAGCGCGCCAATTCAGCGCTTCAGGCGAACGGCCGAGCGGTCGCCGTCGGTCGCGCGGCGATCCTCCGTGACATCGATGAACTGCTCGGCGACGTCACTCCCGCAGCACCGGCCGCGGCCACCGGCCCTGCGGGATCCGCGCCGGTCGAGACTCATGCGCTGCAGGCGGACGACCTCGACGCTGTCGAGGCGATCCGTGAAGCGGTGGGCCCGCTCGCCGGCATCCGTCGCATCTGCGGCGTCGCAGCCGTCGCCGGGGTCGCCGTTCTGGTGGCCCTGGTCCTCACCTTCGCTCTCGACGAATCCATGAACCTCGCCGGTTGGTCGCCCGAGCATCCGGCGGCGGGGCTCATCGCCGCCGCGGGGATCGTCCTCGGCGCGCTGGGCAGCGTCGTCTGGGCGATCACGGCTGACGTCGCGGTGCGCCGGGTTCGCCGGGTCGCCGACGCGCGATGGGAGGCGTTCGGTGCGGCGGACAGGTCGCGGGGCCTTGCGACGCCGTTCCTGGCGTTCGATGCGACCGGGGCGCGCCGGACATCCACGATGCTCGCCTATGCGAGCAGCGTCCTCGCGGTCATCGCCGCAGCACTCTCGATCGGCGCGTTCATCGAGCTCAGCATGCGGCCATTGCTGACGATTCTGCTCATCCTCACCGGCGCTCTGATCGGGGCGAGCGTCATCTGCTGGCGGGCGTCTCGCCGCGACGCGCGCGTGACGGCGGAGCGGATCGCGCTGCGCGCCGGCGAGCGGTGGGGTGTGCCGAGCTGACCGTCACCACGCAACCGCGTGACACGACGAAGCGCCCGGGCGATGGGAACCACCCGGGCGCTTCGTCTGTCCGGCGAGACTCAGAAGTCGAACTCGCCGATGTTCTCGGCGGTGAAGACGAACGGGTCGCCGAGGAGCACGGCGCCGTCGGCACCGACTTCGTACTCACCGAGATCGCCCGCGTCGAAGGTGTCGCCCTCTTCACCGGTGATGTCGCCCTGGATGAGAGCGGCAGCCGCGTATGCGGCGAGGTAGCCGAGGTCCTCCGGGTTCCACAGCGCGAATGAGGTGACGGTGCCGTCTTCGACGTACTCGCGCATCTGGTTCGGCGTGCCGAGACCGGTCAGTGCCACCGCGCCCTTGTAGTCCGAGGTGGACAGGTAGCGGGCGGCCGCAGCGATACCGACCGTCGTGGGCGAGATGATGCCCTTCAGGTTCGGGTGCGTCTGCAGCAGTGCTGCCGTCTTGTCG
The DNA here is from genome assembly GCF_031179285.1 of Microbacterium sp. Lineage (GTDB taxonomy): Bacteria > Actinomycetota > Actinomycetes > Actinomycetales > Microbacteriaceae > Microbacterium. The sequence continues at coordinate 58,229 of NZ_JAPSHY010000013.1, forward strand.
AAGGACGTCTGGTCGTCGTCGTCGCCGTACACCGTCTCGACGAGCGTGATGTCGGGGTACTCGCTCGCGACGTACTCCTCCATCAGCGCGATCCAGGCGTTCTGGTTGGTGGCATTGGCCGAGGCCGAAAGCACGGCGATCTCGCCCGCTCCGGCGATCTGCTCGGCGATGAGGTCGACCTGGACCTTGGCGATGCCTTCGGAGTCTGCCTGGTTGATGAACAGGTCGCGGCACTCGGGATCGGTGTCCGAGTCGAAGGTGACGACCTTCACGCCGGCGTCGCGCGCCTCGTTCAGCGCGTCGCAGATCGCCTGCGGATCGTTCGCGGAGACGACCAGCGCGCCGACGCCCTGCTGCGTGGCCGTGTTGATGTAGCTGACCTGAGCGTCGGGGGTCGCCTCCGCCGGACCGACCTCGGAGAAGGTTCCGCCGAGCGCCTCGACGGCCGCCTCGCCACCCTTGCTGGAGGTGTCGAAGTAGGGGTTTCCGAGGTTCTTGGGCAGGAACGTGATCGCGAGGTTGCCGGAGCCGCCTTCGGATCCGCCGCCGTCACCGTCGGTGCCGCCGCCGGTGTCGGCGCATCCGCTCAGTGCCAGTGCCGCGGCGACGGCGACTGCCGCGAATGCCCTGACGCGTGTGTGTGCAAACTTCATTGTTCTTCCTTTCGTGGGACTGCCGCTGACGGGTGCCGGCGGTGACAGCTGCCTCAGGTGGTCGGCGAGGCTGCGATACGGGGTCGTGGGCCCGCCTTCGCCCGAAGTCGCTGGACCCAGGCGAGAAGGCTGGCGGCCACGACGGAGGCGATGAGCAGGCCACCGGTGATGATGTTGATGACGTCGCTGGTGACGTTCGCGAGTCGCAGCGAGCTTCCGAGAACGCCGATCAGCAGAACGGCGGCGATGACGCCGTGCAGTTGGCCTCTGCCCCCGAAGACCGACACACCGCCCAGCACGACGGCGGCGATGACCTGCAGTTCGAGGCCGGTGGCATTGTCGCCCCGCGCGCTGCCGAAACGGAGCGTGTAGAAGATGCCCGCGAACGCCGAGACAACACCGGCGAGCACGAACAGGATGAACTTCGTCCTCTCGACATGCACGCCGGAGAAGCGCGCGGCGTCTTTCGACAGACCGATGGCGTAGATCCCCCGGCCGAAGGGCGTGAAGTGCAGCAGCACGGCGAAGATCACCAGCAGGATGAGGAAGGGGATGACGATGTACGGGATCGTGGTTCCGGCGATCTTGGCCTTCGCCAGGGCCGTCCACTCCTCGGGGAAGTCCGTCACCGCAGTCGTGCCGAGGAGGCCAACGGCGAGACCCCTGAACAGCGCGAGCGTGCCGATCGTCACCGCGAGCGAGGGAAGCCCGACGACCGTGACGAGGAAGCCGTTCGCGGCCCCGCCGACGAGACCGACCGTGAGGGCGGCGAGGGCTGCCAGCTCGAACGGGGCACCGGCCTGCGTGAGCACGCCGGTGACGACGCTCGCGAGACCCACCATGCTCCCGACGGAGAGATCGATCTCGCCGGTGACCATGATCAGCGCCATGGGCAGGGCGATGAGCAGGATCGGGGCCACATCCAGGAGCAGGTAGTTCACCGTGATCGGCTGTGCGAAGCCCCTCACCGTCGCAAGCGAGACGATGACGACGAGCGCCAGGAGGGCGACGATCGCCATCTCGCGGTTGATCAGCAGGCGCCGCCAGAGTGGACGGTCGTGATCCTGGATGACACGGATCGTGGCAGTGCCGGTTGTCGCGGTCATGATTGGTCCCTCGCCTCGATGAGTCGCCGTTTCTGTCGCACCGCGAGCACGCGGTCGAGCACGATGGCTCCGATGATCAGTGCGCCGACGACGGCACGCTGCCAGAAGTCCTGGATACCGAGGATGGGCAGCGCCCGGTTGATGGTCATGAGCAGCATCGCGCCGATCGCCGCTCCCCACACCGAGCCGACACCGCCGGTGATCGCGATACCGCCGATCACGGCCGCGCCGACGGCGTCGAGCTCCCAGCCGCTGCCGGCCTGCGAACTCACCGACCCGTAGCGCGCCGCGTAGAAGACTCCGGCGAGACCGGCGAGCGCGCCGGAGAGGACGAAGGCGGACAGCACCCGGCGGATCACCCGCAACCCGTACAGCTCGGCAGCGGCGGGGTCGGAGCCGATGGCGTAGTACTCGCGACCGCCCCGGGTGTTGCGCATGTACCACGCGGCCGCGGCGAGCATGATCAGCGCGACGATCGCGAGCACGGGTATGCCGACGACCTGGGCGGTGCCCAGCTGCAGGAAGTCCTTGGGCATGTCGGACGCGTTGACCCTGTCGCTTCCGGCCCACAGGACGTTGATACCGCGGTAGGCGTAAAGCGTCCCCAGGGTGATCACCATCGCGGGCACTCGGGCGAACGCCACCAGCGCGCCGTTGAGGAGCCCGAGAAGGCCACCGAACACCACGGCGGCGAGCACGACGACGATGATCGGGATGCCGGGGATGTCGATGAAGAGGCGTCCGGTGAGGTAGGCGGTCAACCCCATCACCGAACCGACCGAGAGATCGACGTTGCGCGTGATGATGACGATCGCCTGACCGACGGCGACCAGCACGAGGATCGACGGCGTGAGCAGGAGGTCGCGCCATCCGTCGGCGCTGAACAGGAAGTTCGGGTTCTTCGCCGTCGCGACGACCACGACGAGCGCGAGGGCGATGAGGATGCCGAACTCACGCGCCTTGCCGACGCCGCCGAGATTCGTGCGCAGGGCCGGCCGTGTGAGTGAGGTGCTGGTCACGAGTGGAGCTCCGTTGCGTGTGTCGCTGCGAACATGACGTTCTCGCTGGTGGCGTCGGAACGGTCGATCTCTGCTGTGACGCGCCCCTCGCGCATGACGAGCACCCGGTCGGCCATTCCAAGCACCTCGGGAAGCTCCGATGAGATCATCAGGATGCCCATCCCCTCGCCGGCGAGTTGCGAGAGCAGCCGGTGAACCTCCGCCTTCGTGCCGACGTCGATCCCGCGGGTGGGCTCGTCGATGATGAGTACGCGCGGGTTCCTGGCGAGCCACTTCGCAAGGACGACCTTCTGCTGATTTCCACCGGAGAGCGTCGAGGCGACGGTGTCGAGCGCGTGCGTCTTCACCTCCAGCCGGCTCGCCCATTCCTTAGCGGCACCGTTCTGCATGCCGGTCGTGAGGAGCCCGAACTTCGCGAGCTGAGAGCGGATCGCCATCGTGATGTTGCTGCCGACACCCGCATCGATCACGAGTCCCTGCTTGCGCCGGTCCTCGGGAACGAGCGCGAGGCCTGCCCGCATCGCGGCGGTGGGGCTGTTGCGAACGACCGTGTCCCCAAGCATGCGTACCTCGCCTTCGCGATAGGCATCGACTCCGAAGATCGCGCGCGCGACCTCGCTGCGTCCGGCCCCCACGAGTCCCGCGAGGGCGACGATCTCGCCCGCGCGCACGGTGAAGGAGATGTCGTGGAAGACGCCGGGGCTCGTGAGGCCCGCCACCTCGAGCAGCGGCGCTCCGATCGGAACGGTCTGCTTGGGAAACAGCTCGGTGACGTCGCGGCCGACCATCTGGCGCACCAGTTCGTCGACGGTCGTCTCGGCGATCTCGGTGGTGCTGATGTAGGCGCCGTCGCGCATGACGGTAACGGTGTCGCAGAGCGCGAACACCTCGTCGAAGCGGTGTGAGATGAACAGCACGGCGCGGCCTTCGTCGCGCAGGCTCCGAGCGACGGCGAACAGCCGATCGACCTCGACCCCGCTGAGCGCGGCGGTCGGCTCGTCCATGATGAGCACGCTGGCGTCGAGCGAGATGGCCTTGGCGATCTCGATGATCTGCTGATCCGCGATCGACAGCCCCTCGGTGATGCGGTCCGGATCCAGCGGCACGCCGAGACGTCGGAAGATCTGCTCGACCTCGTCACGCATGCCCTTGCGGTCGATGCGCCCGAAGGCCTTCGTCGGCTGCCTGCCCATGAAGATGTTCTCGGTGACCGAGAGATCGGGGAACAGCGTCGGTTCCTGATAGATCACCGCGATGCCGGCGGCCTTGGACTGGGCGGTGCTGGTGAAGTCGACGGGTTCACCGTGCAGATGGAAGTCTCCGCTGTCTCGCCGGTAGAGCCCCGCCATGATCTTCACGAGCGTCGACTTACCGGCGCCGTTCTCTCCGATGAGCGCGTGGATCGAACCCGGTCGCAGGGTGAGACTGCCCGACCGGAGCGCGATGACCGGACCGAACGCCTTGACGACGCGTTGCAGTTCGAGAGCCGCCGGAGCGGGACTCTGATTGTCGGTCTCGACGGGCACAGGCACGTCCTCTCCGTTGAGGTTCTGGTTCGGTTCGGATATGAATCGACATGAATCGATTCAAGTAGGTTTCAAGCTAGTGTATGAAACAACGCCCGGAGGTCAACCCCGCAGTGACCGAATCGTGATCCGACCGACGATGAGAGGAGACCGCGTGCCGGTGAGCATCCGCGACGTGGCACAGCGCGCCGGTGTCTCCGTCGGCACCGTCTCGAATGTCCTCAATCGCCCGGACGAGGTGTCAGCCGACTCGGTGCACCGGGTCAGCCAGGCCATCGAAGAGCTCGGATACGTGCGCAACGACGCGGCACGGAAGCTGCGTGCCGGTGTGAGCACCACTGTCGGGTTCGTCGTGCTGGACGGACAGAACCCCTTCTACACCGATGTCGTTCGCGGAGCGGAAGACGAGGCGACAAGCCATGGCATCGCGATCCTCTACGGCAACACCGATGAGGATCCCTCGCGGGAGAAGGTGTACCTCGACCTCTTCCGGGAACAGCAGGTGCGCGGTCTTCTCATCGCCCCGTATGGCGATGTCGTGACACAACTGCGCCGGTTCCGCTCGAGCGGGATCGCGACCGTCCTGGTCGATCGCTTCAGCGGCGACGGCAACTTCTCCTCGGTCTCGGTCGACAGCGTCGCCGGCGGGCGCCTCGCCGTCGAGCATCTGATCGATGCCGGCCGACGTCGGATCGCATTCGTCGGAGGCCCCTTCGGGATCCGCCAGGTGAATGACCGCCTCGCCGGCGCCAGGGCGGCGGCCGAGAACGCCGGCGTGCACGTCGACCTCGAGGTCATCGCGACCACGGCGATGACCGTCGATGAGGGCGTGGCGGCGGGAGCCCGCATCCTGACCCGGCCTCGGCGGGAATGGCCCGACGCGCTGTTCGCCTCGAACGATCTGCTCGCGCTCGGACTTCTCCAGTCACTCGTGGCGGGCGGGCGGCTCCTGGTACCGGAGGAGATCGCGCTCATCGGCTTCGATGACATCCCGTTTGCCGCGGCCGCCGCCGTCCCGCTGTCATCGATCCGCCAGCCCAGCCGCATGATCGGGCGCACCGCCCTTCGCATCGTGCTCGAAGAAGCCGATGATCCGGCCAGCATCCCTCGTCAGACGGTCTTCCCGCCGGAGCTCGTCATCCGCCGCTCGACGACCGGCTGAGACCGCCCCCGCACGCCGACGCAGCTGAGGCGGCGAAGGTGCAGTCAGCGCACGTTGCCGTTCGAGCAGGTCTGCTGCGCCGCGGAGTTGCCTCGGATCGTGTCCGGCAGGGCGACCACCGTCTGCTCCGGCGCGGGCGTCTCCGCCGGGGCCGTCGGAGTCGCCTCGACCGGGGTCTCTGGCACCGGGTCGGTGACGACGACGCCGTCGTTGTCGGTGTTCTGGTGGGTCACCTGCAGCTGGGCGTTCGCGTTGATCGCGTCCCACATCGCGGTGGCGGCCTGCCGGTCCGGGACGACCTTGTTCGGATCGGACGAGTCGCCGAGGGTCGGGTACTGCAGGAAGACGATGTCTTCGAACGCGACGTCCTTGACCGCGAGGGCGATCTGCACGATCTTCATCGGATCGGCGAGCGACTCGCTCGGCTCGAGGTTCTTGATGCCGGTGTTGGCGAGCTTGAGCATGGTCGGCACGCTCCCCAGCGTCTCGCCGCTGATGAGCGTGCGGGCGAGGCTCGACATGTACTGCTGCTGATTGCCGATCCGCCCGAGGTCGCTGCCGTCGCCGACGCCGTGACGGGTGCGCAGGAACTGCAGCGCCTGCAGCCCCGAGATCGTGTGCGTACCGGCCGCCATGTCGAGGCCGGTGTGCTTGTCCTTGATCGGGTTCGCGAGACACACATCGACGCCGCCGATCGCGTTCGTGATCTCGATCACACCACCGAACGTGACGGATGCCGCGAACTGGATCTCCTGCCCGGTGAGGGCGGAGATCGTCTTCACGACGCAGTTGAGTCCGCCGTCGGTGTAGGCCGAGTTGAGCGGCTGCTTGCTCATCGCCGAATGCACATTGCCTTCGGCATCCTCGCATTCCGGGATGGGGATCATGAGATCACGGGGGAAGCTGACGGCCGTGATCCGGCGCGGCTCCTCGGAAACGTGGACCAGGAGGTTCACGTCGTTGAGGGTGCCGCCGGCGTCCTTGCCGGTGCAACGCGCGCCGAAGTACTGCTTGTACGCCTCTTCGCACGTGTCGACGCCGGTGAGGAGGAGGTTGAAGCCGCCCTCGTAGGCCCCGATGTCCGGCGGCAGGTCCTTCTGGCCGTCGATCTCGACGGCGTTCGCGGTGACAGTGCTCGAGAAGTCGTAGAACACGTACGCCGCGACGCTGGCGCCGCTGACCAGCACGACGGCCAGCGCGATGCCGACGAGCTTGAGCAGCTGGCTTGCCGGACCGGGCGTGCGCAGCTGACCGTGTCGCGCGATCGTGCGACGGCGTCGGGTGTTCTCGCTCACTCAAGGCCTTTCGTCGTACCGGAGTGTCAGAACACCCGGCTCACTGCTGCGGAGGGTGTGGGATTCGAACCCACGAGACATCTCTGCCCACTGGTTTTCAAGACCAGCTCCATCGGCCGCTCGGACAACCCTCCCGACAGACGATTCTGTCGACCAGGCGCGAGTCTAGCCGAGTTCCCATTCTCTCGTGGTGACCTGGGCGGGCGCTGGATGCGGCTCTCCCGGCAGCGGAACCGTGTCCAGGGCGCGCGCGAGACCGCCGTCGACGACATCCGCGGTGAGCTCGCCGGCAGCATCCTTGACCACATCCGGCGCCTGACCCATCGCCACCGCGCGTCCGCCGAGCGAGAGTGCCCAACCGAACATGCCGATGTCGTTGCGGCCATCGCCCGCGACGAGCACCCGCTCTCCGTCGAAGCCCAGTTCGGTGCGCACCCGCTCCAGCGCCGTGCCCTTGTCGACGCCCATCGGTGCGATGTCGAGCCACGCCGTCCAGCCGATCGCGTACGACACCTCGTTGAGCCCGGCATCGGCGACGAGCCGGTGGAAGTCCTCCTCGTCGTGACCCGGGGAGACGACGACGATGCGCGAGACGGGCTCGTCCGACAGCTCCTCGAACGTGACCTGACGCCCGCCGTCGAGCGTCCAGTCATCGAGCTGCTCCGTGAAGAGCCGCTGCCCTGAGCCGAGCTCGACCATGTATCGCGCCTCGGGAAGCCGATCGCGCAGCAGCCCGAGCACCGGAAAGGGGTCGAAGGTTTCGACGTTCCAGCGTTCCCACTCGTCTCCGACGCGGCGCATGGTGACGGCTCCGTTGGAGCAGACGACATACTGCGGCGTGAGACCGAGCGTTTCGACGTAGTGCCGGGTGGCCATCCAGCTGCGGCCGGTGGCGATGGTGACCTCGTGGCCGGCATCACGCAGTCGGGCGACGGCCTCGGGGACGCCGGGGCTCATCGTCTCGTCCTGCAGGAGGATCGTTCCGTCGACGTCCAGTCCGATGAGCCAGCGACGGGTCATGCGGCCGGCTCCAGCACGGTGAGACCGCCGAGGTACGGCTGCAGGGCCTCCGGGACGCGCACGGAACCGTCCTCCTGCTGATGCGTCTCGAGCAGCGCGACGATCCAGCGCGTGGTGGCGAGGGTGCCGTTCAGCGTCGCGACGTGCTGGGTCTTCGCCGGCTGCCCGTCGTCGGACGCGGGTCGGTGGCGGATGTCGAGTCGGCGCGCCTGGTAGGTGGTGCAGTTCGAGGTGGACGTCAGCTCGCGGAAGGCTCCCTGCGTCGGGACCCACGCCTCGATGTCGTACTTGCGCGCGGCGCTCGAGCCGAGATCCCCCGCCGCGACATCGATCACCCGGTACGCCAGTCCGAGGGAGGTCAGCATCTCCTCCTGCAGGGCGACCAGCCGCAGGTGCTCGGCTTCGGCGTCGCCGGCCTCGGTGTAGACGAACATCTCGAGCTTGTTGAACTGATGCACGCGGATGATGCCGCGGGTGTCCTTGCCGTGGGAGCCGGCTTCACGGCGGTAACACGTCGACCAGCCCGCGTAGCGCAGCGGTCCGTCGGTGAGGTCGAGGATCTCGTCCTTGTGGTAACCCGCGAGGGCGACCTCGCTCGTTCCGACGAGGTAGAGATCGTCGTCCTTGTCGAGGTGATACACCTCATCGGCGTGCTCGCCGAGAAAGCCCGTCCCCTGCATGATCTCCGGGCGCACCAGCGTCGGCGTGATCATCGGGACGAACCCGTTGTGCAAGGCCTTGTCGAGGGCCATGTTCATCAACGCGATCTCGAGCCGAGCCCCGATCCCCCGCAGGAAGTAGAAGCGAGCACCGGAGACTTTCGCTCCTCGCTCCATGTCGATCGCGCCGAGGATCTCGCCGATCGCGAGATGATCGCGCGGCTCGAATCCGAATGCAGGCACGTCGCCGACCCGGCGCAGTTCGACGAAGTCCTTCTCCCCGCCGGCCGGGACGCCGTCGATGACCACGTTCTCGATGCGGGCGAGGGCCTCGGATGCCGCATCCGACGCCTCGTGCGCTGCGTGCTGAGCCTGCTTGACGCGATCTGCGAGATCCTTGGCCTGCGCCACGAGCGCGGCCTTCTCCTCTTTCGGAGCCTTCGCGACCTGCTTGCCGAAGGCGTTCTGTTCCGCGCGGAGCTCCTCGAATGCGGCGAGCGCCGCCCTTCGCGATCGGTCGGTCTCGATCGCGGCGTCGACGGATGCCTGGTCGTTGCCGCGAGCGGCCTGCGAGCGGCGGACGATCTCCGGATGGTCGCGAAGGAGTGCGAGGTCGATCATGCGTCAAGTCTATGGCGCGCGCGACGACGGCCCCGATGGCGCGATTAGAGTAGCGCCATGACGACGCGTGCCGCATCCCAGCGACAGGCGGCCCTCGTCTACAACCCGATCAAGGTCGATGAGACCCGTCTTCGCGCCACGGTGCGCGACCTGTCGAAGATGGCCGGCTGGGTGCATCCGGCCTTCTATCCGACCACCCTGGAGGATGCCGGACAGCTCGCGACCGCGCAGGCTCTCTCACGCGGCGTCGATGCGGTGATGGTCGCGGGCGGCGACGGAACCGTGCGGGCGGTGGCGGAGGCTATGGCCGGAACCGGCGTTCCGCTCGCGATCCTCCCCAGCGGCACCGGCAACCTTCTCGCTCGCAACCTCGGTCTGCCGCTCGGCGACCCCAGCGACATGATCAGCGCAGCTTTCGGCGGCTTCACCCACGCGATCGACATCGGATGGGCGACTCTCACGCGCGCCGACGGTGAGGCCACAGAGCATGCCTTCGTGGTGCTCGCCGGAATCGGCCTCGACGCCGACATGATCGCGAACACCCGCTCCGACCTGAAGAGGTCGGTGGGCTGGATCGCGTACGTCGACGGGGCGGCGCGCTCCCTCGCCGGCGCGAAGCCGTTCCGCTCGGTCTATCAGATCGAGGATCGCCGTCTGCACTCGACCAAGGTGCACAGCATCCTCTTCGCCAATTGCGGCACGCTCCCCGCCGGTATCGCACTGATCCCCGACGCGTCGATCGCCGACGGCATCATGGACGTCGCCGTCATCCAGCCGACGGGCCTGCTCGGCTGGCTCGGTGTCTGGCGCAAGATCTGGTGGGACAACTCGGTGCTCCGGCGTTTTCGCGCCGGGCGCCGCGTACTCGAGCGCCGCGGACGGAACGCTTCAGTGCACTACCTTCGCGGAACGACCGCCGAGGCCGCCGCATCCTCGCCGACGCCGATCGAATTGGACGGGGACGAGTTCGGTGAGGCCGTGCGGATCCGCTGCCGGATCGACCCGGGCGCCCTTCTGCTGGCGCTGCCGACAGACCATCCCGTCGACGCCCTCTGAGCGTCCTCAGTCGCCGATCATGTTCACGGTGCCGTCGAGGTTGCCGCCCTCGAGCGTGAGGGTGAAGCCCTCCTCGTCCACACCCTCTCCGAAGCTCAGGATCGTCGCGCGCGGAGCCATGTCCATCGTGCACATGCCGTTCTCGGTGGTGAACGTCACCGTGCCACTGCCGCCCGTCCCCTCGACGGACTCGACGACCGGCGGACAGGTCGACGAGCCCCAGGTGAGCAGCACCAGAGCGCCGTCGGAGATCCATCCGGCGGACGGCTGGAACTCGGTCGGACTGCCCGGCGTGCCGGAGAGACCCGGCTGACCGTCGAGGTCGACATCGTCGGCGACGTCGCCATACGTGACATCGAGCGTGATCGGCTGTGTCGGATCGACTCCCTCAGGAAATGCGCCGATGCTGGCGCGGGGCGCCATGTCGGCGGTGCAGGCTTGGTCGGCATCACCGTCGACAAGGGTGACGCCGACGTTCTGCCCCTCCGCCTCCACCGCGTCGACATCCGGCACGCAGGTCGATGAGCCCCAGGTGACGACGGCGAACATTCGGCCGTCGTCGAGCAGGGTCGCATCGATCTCGTTCGTGTCGTCGCTCGCACCGGACGGCGCCGGCGAATCGCTGCTCGTCGGTGCCTCCGCACCGGGCGACGACGTGCAGCCGACCATCAGGAGGGCGGTGACCGCCAGCGCGGACACCGCCCCGAGCACGCGTGATGAGGATGCCATGCCCTCAGGGTACCGGCGCCGGTGCGCTGTCGATACGGCAGGCGCTACTGCAACGCGGACGTGAGCCGGGCGAGGTTGTCGAGAACCGTGGAGCGAAGGGGCTGCTGCATCCATTCCTCCAGCGTCAGTTCACGGCTGAGCGCGCGGTAGCCGTCCTCCACCGCTCGCATCTCGGCGACGAACTCCTCGCCGCGCACCAGCATCGACACCTCGAGGTTGAGGCCGAATGAGCGCATGTCCATGTTGCTGGAACCGATCACGGCGATCTCATCATCGACGGTGAGGCTCTTGGTGTGCAGGATGTAGGGCTGCCGGTACATCCAGATGCGCACGCCCGCGCGCAGCAGCGCCTCATAGTAGCTGCGTTGCGCGTGGTAGACGACCGCCTGATCGCCCTCTTCGGAGACGAAGAGCTCGACGGTGACGCCGCGATCGCACGCGGTCGAGACTGCGAGCAGCAACGCCTCGTCGGGGACGAAGTAGGGGCTCACGATCATGATCCGGTGCTTGGCGGCGTAGAGCAGCCCGAGGAACAGACGCAGGTTGTTCTCGACGCGGAACCCGGGCCCGGACGGCACGATCTGGCAATCCAGGTCACCGGTGCCCTGCTCGACCGTCGTGATGTCGAGATCGGCGAGGATCTGTCCGGTTTCGCTGTACCAGTCCGCCAGGAACACCGCGTTGACGCTCGCGACCACCGGTCCGTCGACGCGCACCATCAGGTCGACCCAGTGCAGTCCCCGCTTGATGTTCCTGGGCAGGTTGTAGGTCGAGTCGGTCACGTTCTGCGAACCGAGGAATGCGACGCGGCCGTCGATGACCAGGAGCTTGCGGTGATTGCGCAGATCGGGGCGCTGCATGTGGCCCTTGAACGGCTGCACCGGAAGCATCAGATGCCAGTCGGCGCCCATCGCGTTGAGGCGGGCGATGGTCTTGCGGTAGCGCGGCTTCCACCGGTTCGCCCAGTGATCCAGGAGCACGCGCACCTCGACGCCCTTCGCCGCGACCTCTTCGAGGGCGCGGAAGAAGTTGTCGGTGGCGGCATCCGATTGCAGGATGTAGAACTCGACATGCACGTAGGTGCGGGCACCGCGGATGGCGTAGGCCATCGCATCGAGCGACTCCTGATAGTCCGAGATGAGGTGGGCGCCGTTGTCGCCCGACAGCGGCATCGCGCCCATCTTCTGGTTCATCTGCACCAGGGCGTCGAACCACTCGGGCGCGTCAGGTCGCAACGTGCCGAAATGGAGGTTCTCGCTGGTCTCGGCGATGTACTGATTGATCTGATCCTGCTTGCGGCGACGGGCGCGCGGCAGTCGCGGGTTTCCGATCAGCAGGAACAGGAACACCCCGACGTAGGGGATGAAGAAGATCGCCAGCAGCCAGGCCATCGCCGAGGTCGGACGCCGGTTGCGCGGGATGACGATGATCGCGGTGGTGCGGATGGCTATGTCGAGGACCAGCAGGAAGGCGAGGAGCCACCACGGCCACGCCTCCGGAACCATCGCGCCCTCTCGACCTCACCCCGCCGCGACGACTGTCGCCCCAGCACCGCGCCTTCCCGGCGCTCTGCTTCACAGTAGCGGATGGGTGCGTTCAGGGGCGGGGCGGCAGGCCGCGCGCAGCACGCTCCTCGGCCTCGATCCGCGCGTGCACCTTGCGCTCGGTGCGGTCGAAGCGCAGGATGCCGCGGATCACCATGAAGAACACCGCACTCACACCGATCGTCGGCAGGATGGACCATGCCGCTGCGAGCCAGAAGTTCTCCATGCCTCCATGGTACGCGGCTCGCACCGGATGCGACTCTCCCTGCACAGTCGCGCAACAGAGGAATTCGATGCACATCGGCGGCTTTCCCCTCGATGCCGTCGGCCGTTCCGCGACACTCGCCTGATGACCACAGTTCTCCGTGCCGCAGATTCCGCCGAGTTCCTCGGCCTCGTCCCCGCCCTCGCCGGCTTCACGCCGCGTCAGAGCATCGTCCTGCTCCCGTTCCAGGGCAAGCGGGCCTATGGCGCCATGCGTCTCGATCTCCCCTCCGACGCCACCGATCTCGACGAGTACGTCGAGACGGCCATCGCCCTCGTCTCGCGCGTGACCGCGACGGATGCCGTCGCCGTCGTCGTCTACACCGAAGAGCATCCCCAGCCGACCCGCGACGGGCTCGTGCTGCCGGCGGGCGTCGCCGTCGACGAGCTGCTCGACTGCGCCGACGACACCGGCCTGCGCATCGTCGACGCCCTCTGCGTGACGCCCATCGGATGGGCGAGCTACCTCGATGACGAGCCGGCGCTCGCGCCGCTGAGCGGCATTCCGGCATCGCCGGCTGTTCCCGGTGTCGGTGACGTCGCCGGAGATCAGCTCGCCGGCACAGAGCTTCCCCCGGTCGATCTCGCGGAGAAGGAACGGGTGGCGACAGCACTGCGCGATCTCGCCGTGGTCCTCGACCACGACGCGACGGGACCGCTCACCGGCGGTGAGAACCCGCAGGCTCTTGCCGCCGCCGTCCTCCTCGACGACATCCCGGCGTTCTTCGAGATGCTGCTCGACGAGCCTGCGAACCTGCCGCCGTTCGCGACCGCGGCACTGCTGTGGTGCCTGGACCGACCTGTCTTCCGCGACGTGGCGCTCGCGCAGTGGGCGACCGACGCCGGCCACGGCATCCGGATCCTCGACGCGCAACTGGCGTACTCGCGTCAGGGCACGACCGTTCCGGACGACCTCGGATCGATCTTCCTCGGCCGGGGACCGAAACCGGATCCCGACCGGCTGCGCCTCGCGCTCGGCGTCGTGCGCGGTGCGGCCGCACGCGCGCCTCGAGCTTCACGGCCGGGCCCGCTCACCGCCGCAGCCTGGCTGTCGTGGGCTCTCGGTCGCTCCAGTCACGCCGGGCACTACCTCGAATCGGTGCGCGAGATCGACCCGGAGTACGGTCTCGCCGCCCTCCTGGGGTCGATGATCAGCGCCGCGATCCTGCCGGAGTGGGCGTTCCGGCGCGGGTGACGGCGGCCGGGCGGCTCACTTGACCAGCGGGAACAGGATCGTCTCGCGGATGCCGAGACCGGTGATCGCCATCAACAGCCGGTCGATGCCCATCCCCATCCCACCAGAAGGCGGCATGCCGTGCTCGAGCGCGCGGAGGAACTCCTCATCGACCGGCATCGCCTCGACGTCGCCGCGCGCTGCGAGCTTCGCCTGCTCGACGAACCGCTCACGCTGGATGACCGGGTCGATCAGCTCGGAGTACCCGGTCGCCAGCTCGAAGCCGCGGACGTACAGGTCCCACTTCTCCACGACTCCGCCGATCGAACGGTGCTCACGCACGAGGGGCGAGGTGTCGACCGGGAAGTCCATCACAAACGTCGGGCGGACGAGGTCGCCCTTCACGAAGTGCTCCCAGAGCTCTTCGACGAGCTTGCCGTGCGTCGCCTGGGGCGGCAGATCGACACCGCTCGCCTCGGCGAACGCCGTGAGGTCCTCGACCGAGTCCTGCGGAGTGACCGTGCGGCCGGATGCCGCCGACAACGACTCGTACATCGAGATGCGGTCCCATTCGCCGCCCAGGTCGTACTCGGTGCCGTCGGCCCAGGTCACGGTGGTGGAGCCGGCTACGGCGATCGCGGCCTGCTGCACGAGCTCCTGAGTGAGTCCCGCCATCTGGTTGTAATCGCCGTACGCCTGATACGCCTCGAGCATCGCGAACTCGGGACTGTGGGTGGAGTCGGCGCCCTCGTTGCGGAAGTTGCGGTTGATCTCGAAGACGCGCTCGATACCCCCGACGACGGCGCGCTTGAGATACAGCTCCGGGGCGATGCGCAGGTAGAGCTCGGTGTCGAAGGCGTTCGAGTGCGTGACGAACGGGCGAGCGGATGCTCCGCCGTGCTGCACCTGCAGCATCGGAGTCTCCACCTCGAGGTAGTCGTGACCGGCGAACGTGGCACGCAGGCTGGCGTTGACGGCGGCGCGGGCGCGCACTGTGGTGCGTGCCTGCTCACGCACGATGAGGTCGAGGTAGCGACTGCGCACTCGCCCCTCTTCGCTGAGCTCGGAGTACGCGTTCGGCAGCGGAAGGATCGCCTTCGAGGCGATCTTCCAGTCGTCGGCCATGATCGACAGTTCGCCGCGGCGGCTCGAGATGACCTCGCCATGCACGAACACATGATCGCCGAGGTCGACGAGTGCCTTCCAGTCGGCGAGCAACTCCTCCCCCACAGCCGCCAGCGAGATCATCGCCTGGATGCGCGAGCCGTCTCCGGCCTGAAGCGTCGCGAAGCAGAGCTTGCCGGTGTTGCGGCTGAAGACGACGCGTCCGGCGACGCCGACGATGAGGCCCGTGGTGGTGTCGGGTTCGAGCTCGCCGAACTCCGCGCGCAGCGCCGGGATCGTGTGTGTCACCGGTACCGCGACC
Source organism: Microbacterium sp. (assembly GCF_031179285.1). Taxonomy (GTDB): domain Bacteria; phylum Actinomycetota; class Actinomycetes; order Actinomycetales; family Microbacteriaceae; genus Microbacterium. The sequence continues at coordinate 73,483 of NZ_JAPSHY010000013.1, forward strand.
GGGAACGCCCCTCCCCCGGCATCCGCCCGCTCCGCGATGAGGCGCTCGCGCTTCGCGAGGCGCACCGCCTTCTGCTCGAAGACATCGTCTCCGAGCGTGTCGGCGGTGGTCTCAGCAGGCGCGGCAGACGCGTCAGTCATTCGGGGCTCCTTGGAAAGTCGGTCTCAGTTTACCGGGGCGTCAGCCGCCCGCCCGGCGTCCCTCGGTAGCCTCGGAGGATGGTCTCCAGACGCACCCTTGTCTCTTTCGCCGCGGTGGCCCTCGCGGCGATGCTGTTCGTGCCGACGGCGGCAGCGGCAGAGAGCCCGGTCGCGACCGACGCCGTGAAGGCCGCGGCATCCGCGCACGTGCCGTCCGATGTCGACGATTTCTCATATGACTCGTGGGACGCCCGTTACGTGGTCGGCCTCGACGACGAGGGGCGGGCCCGCATGCAGGTCACCGAGACCCTCGTGGCACGCTTCCCCGACACGGACCAGAACCGTGGGATCGTCCGCGGACTCCCCCTGAACTATCAGAACGCGCCCCTCGAGACTCGCGTGGTCTCGGTCACCGATGAGCGGGGCGCTGCGGTGCCCTTCGAGGTCGAGGAGGAGGACGACCTGCTCCTCGTCCTCACCGGAGACGACGACTATGTGCGAGGGGCCGCGACGTACGTCATCGAATACGAGATGAGCGACGTCATCCTGCACCGCGATGACGCTCAGGCCGACGAGTTCTATTGGGATCTGCTCCCACTCGACAGCGAGCAGCCGATCGATTCATTCCACGCCGAGATCGTCTTCGACGAGGCCATGAGCGATCGCTTGACCGGATCGGCGCGCTGCTACACCGGCCCGGAAGGGTCCACGAAGGAATGTGCGATCGCGGGTCCCAGCGCGCAGGGCGGCAGTGCGGTGTTCGCCGTCGAATCCGGTGAGCGGCCTGCCGGTGACGGGGTCACCGTCGCCATCGGCTTCGAGCCGGGAACCGCCGCGCAGCCCCCGGTACGCCTGCCCGACCCGGTGACCGACACCGTCCCGGCGATCGCCGCCGCGGGAGCCGTCGTCCTATCCGCCGGGGCATGGCTCGCTCTGGCCGCCTTCAAGCGCAGGCGCCGCACCGCCACGGGCATCGTCGTCGCGCAGTACGAGGTGCCGGACTCGATGCCACCGCTGCTCGCCGGCGCGATCATGCCCCGATCCAAGGACGTGATATCTGCCGAGATCGTGCATCTCGCCGTCCGAGGAGCGCTGCGCATCGAAGAGGGCGACGGTGCCCAGCGTCCCCGGCTGCGGCGACTGCCCGGGGTGCGGGTCTCCGATCCTCTCGACGTCAAGGCCTTCGGCGCGCTGTTCGCCAAGGCGAATGCGGGCGGTGTGGTGGACATCCCTGCCCGAAGCGAAGCCTTCGCGAAGCGGATGAGCAACCTGGTGGAGAGCGGGAAGAAGGCCGCGGAAGAGCGCGGACTCACGACCACGACGCGGAGTCGATCCGCGATCTTCGTGCAGTGCTGCGCGATCGCGGTCGCGGTCGTGGGCATCGGCCTCAGCCTGTCGGGGGTGCTGTCGGGGCGGCAGTCGGGAATCCCGGCCCTCGTCGCGATCTCGGTGGTCGCGCTGTTGATCGTCATGTCGAGCGTCTACTCGTTCTCGACGCACACCGTGCTCACTCCCGCAGGCGCCCTGGCTCATGAGCACCTTCTCGGCGTGCGGGAGTTCATCAGGGTGGCCGAGGCCGATCGCCTGCGCATGCTGCAGTCGTACACCGGTGCGGAGCGCCGGAACGACGGCGGCGCGGACGTCATCCACGTGTACGAACTGCTCCTCCCCTTCGCGATGCTGTTCGGGCAGGAAAAGGAATGGGGCGAGGTGCTCGAGCAGATCTACGCGCGCGAGCACCGCGGTCCCGACTGGATCGGGGATCCGAATTCGCCTGCTGTCAGGACACCGCTGGCCACATTCTCGACGTCCTCCCAGTCCGCGACGACCTACTCGGATTCATCCTCGTCCAGCGCGGGCGGATCGTTCGGCGGCGGGTTCTCGGGCGGCGGCGGAGGAGGCGGATCCTCAGGCGGACGCTGAGAGGACGGCATCCGCTTTCCGTCTGCGGTGATGTGGGCTCAGATGAGCGACGGTGGATCGGATGCTTCCCGCAGCGCCCGCTCGACGGTGGATTGCACCAGGGCGGACAGGTAGCTGCCCGGATTCTCCACCCCGATCTCGCGCAACCGGCTCGTCGACTGGCTGATGATCGAGCGGGAGAACTCTGTCGCGGTCTGGATCGCATCGGCATATGCCTGGCGATCGGCCTCGGCGACGACCACGGGCTCGCAGCCCATCTCGACAGCGAGGGCCTGAGCGATGGGCAGCACCGCGGCCGGCGCCGTGACCGCCGCGAACCCGGCCTGCAGCTGACGCAGGTCGATCGACGTGCCGGTGAAGGTGATCGCGGGGTGCACCGCGAGCGGGATCGCGCCCCGCTCTGCGGCCGGGCGCAGCACCTCGATGCCGAAAGCGGGGTCGGTGTGCAGCACGAGCTGACCGATCTGCCACCCGCCGATCTCGGCGATGCCGGCCACGAGGGGAGCAAGCTGGTCGCGCGGCACCGCGATGACGACGAGTTCGCTGCGGCGCACGACCTCCAGCGCGTCGAGCACGGGGACGCCCGGAAGGACGGCCGAGGCACGATCGTCATCCGAGCCCGACGTGACACCGGTGATCGCGTGTCCGGCTCCGGCGAGCGCCGCGCCGATCACGGGTCCCACCCTGCCCGCGCCGATGATCCCGACGCCGAGGCGTCCGTCGCGGTTGATCACGTCACTCGCCCGGCTGCGATCGAGACGCCTGAGGCGGAGGCGGAGGCGGAGACGCCTGAGCCGGAGGCGGAGGGGACGTCGGAGGCGACGTCTGGGGCGTGGCCGGTGCCGGCGGCGTGGCTGCGGGCGGAGACGGCACCGCCGGGAACGCGTACGCCGGAGGCGGCGGTGGAACGGATGCATACGCCGAGGGTGCGAGCTGCGGTTCTGCCGCCGCGTTCTCCATCGTCGGCAGATCCGGAGCGTTGGGGGCGTATTCGCCCCAACGGTGCGTGTGATCGCGAGAGGCCGCGGCGGCTGCGGCGCGGCTCACGCCGTCCAGCAGCGCCAGCGCATCGGCACGCTCGAGCCCCGACAGGTATCCGTGAATGGGGCCGGGCACCGTGTGCACCTGCGCGCCCGACACGCGCTGCGCACGATCGATCGGCCCCTGCGAGAGCGACAGTCCCTGCAGGCGGGCCAGCGGGAACACCGCGAGCTTTCGCCAGACGTTTCCCCGGCGCAGGACCAGACCGAACTCGGTCAGCACATAGCCGTGACGCTTCCACGACAACGGGCGACGCCACCACGCCCGCGCGGGCATGCTGCGGTAGGGGTCGCCGTCGACCGGCCCCAGGATGCCGTGCTCCCAGACCAGCGGGATATCGGCGATCGGAGCATCCGGCAGCATGAGCGCGAGCACACGCTCGACGTCCGCTCGCTTGCCGACCGGGAGTACGACGTTGAACTGCTGAGCGTTGCCGGACTGCTGCTGCGTGACGCTCTTGCCGCTCATCCGGTTGATCTTGATCGTCCACCACCCGAACGGACGCCACAGCAGCGACTGCGAGACTTCGACGGCGAAGATGCGTCCGGGCGGCAGCGTCTCCGTGACCGTCGTGAGCAGACCGTAGGTGATCCGGACCCCGTCGGGCGTCGGCGCGATGGAGTACCGCAGCGACTTGGAGATCTGAGCCCAGGTGATTCCGACCGCGGCGAGCAGCAGTGGGATCCCCCCGCCGAGGCCGACGCCGAGCAGGATGATCCCGGTCTCCGCGCCCCCGTCGGCGAGCGATGCGATACCCGCACTGACCATGACGACGCCGAAGATCACGCCGAAGAACACCAGCCACAGGAGCCCCGCGATCAGCTGCGAGCCGATCAGCCGGCCGGTGGGGATTTTTACGACGCTCTCGGGTGCGACATCGGCGAGGTCGACGCCTTCGATGAGGTCGGTGACGCCGGCGTTCATCGAGCCGACGAGCTGCGCCCGCATGGATGACGGCGGCGTCGAGCCGCCGGCACCCTGCCCTGCAGCGGCATTCACGGCGGCGTTGCGTGCTGCTCGTGCGCCGGAGGCGAGACGAAGGATGTCGGTGCGAACCGACTCCGCCTTGCCCGTGGCGAGGTATTCCAGCGGCACGTTCGCGTCGGTGCCGGCGCCGACGACCTCGAGCTTGGCCAGCCCGATCAGCCGTGCCGGGAAGGGACGGGTGAGGTTGACTCCCTGCACCCGATCCAGTGGTGCACGGCGGTGCGAGCGGAAGACGATTCCCTTCCGCACCTCGACATGCTCGCCCGTGATGCGGAACTGCTGGAAACGCCACACGAACCAGAACGCCGCGACGAGCACGAGCACCAGGCCCAGGACCGCCAGCAACGCGATGAGGATCAGGTTGTTCTCGAGGACGAAGTCGATGGGGTCGCCCCCCGAACTCTCGCCGTAGTGGGCTTCTTCGGGTGCGAAGAGGTTCACGACCCACGCGATCACTCGGTCGCGCATGTTCGCGATGACGATACCGGCGACGATGATCAGGGCCAGGCCGCCCTTGAACAGCGGCGTGAGCGGATGCATCCGGTGCCACTCACCGTCGGCGAGCGACGACGGGCCCGTCGATGCACCGCCCGACGAGGGAGCGTCTGTCCGCTGCGGAGCCGCCGGTGAGGGCGCCTGCGGGAACTGCGGCTCGCTCACAGGCCGGTCCGGCGCGTCTCGGCCACCTGGATGAGCGTATCGCGCAGGGCCTCGGCCGCGGCCTGGGTCAGGCCCGGAATCTGCACCCCGGTCGTGGCTGCCGCGGTGACCATCTTCAGCTGACTCACGCCGAAGGCGCGGTCGAGCGGCCCCTGGGTGATGTCGACGAGTTGCATCCGTCCATACGGCACCGCGATCATGCGCTGCCACAGGATGCCCTTGCGGAAGACGATGTCGTCCTCGCGGAGCATGTAGCCGATCGCTTTGGCCTGCCGCGGCAGGATGATGAGGGTCAGCAGCGTGAACAGCAGGATGACGCCGGCGGGGATCCAGACCCAGTCCTGATGCAGCACGAGCACGAGCACGAGCGCTGCGACGGCCAGGATCACGAGGAAGATCACATTCTGCACGATCTGCGACACGACGTATCGCGGCGAGATCTGGTGCCACACGCCGTCAAGCTCCAGCCGAGCGTCGTTGCGCGCGGTGCGCAGCTGCGTGTAGGTGCCCTGATCGAGCGCGGTGCGATCAGGACCCTCCGTAGGCTCCAGTGGCGGTGTCATCGGGCTCTGAGTCATCAGGATCCTTCGGCAGGGTGCAGAACTGTTCGGCGACGAGCGCCGCGGCGACGAGCACGATCGCGCTGCCCATCAGGGCCAGCATCGCCACAGTCGACCCTACCGGGGGATCGATGGGGCGCGACAGCAGGAACACCAGTAGCCCCACCGCGAACCCCGCCATGATTGCGCCGAGCAGGCTCGAGGCGCGCGCGAGCGTCGCCGCCCGCAGCGCTCGGAACGGATCGATGCGTCCCTGTCCGCGGACGCTGCGGCGCACCGGCACGGCAACGCCGACCGAGGCCGCCGCGATGAGAAGCAGCAGTACCGGCAGCAGCAGCGACGGCGTGAACGTGCTGCGGCCGGTCGCGGTCAGCAGGTGATCGAGAAGGAAGCCCGCGCCCGCGGCGAAGAGTGCGAGCACGGCGAGGACGCCCGGCGATGTGCGCTTCATTCGGCATCCTGCGCCCGCAGGGCCGCGACGAGATCCGCGACCCTGCCATGGTCGACGAGCTCGGCATCGGGGTCGAGGCTGAGCCACGGTTCGAGCACGAACAGCCGCTCGGCGGCCCGCGGATGCGGCAGCTGCAGTCGGGGCAGGTCGGATCTGACGTCGCCGTAGGCGACGAGGTCGAGATCGAGAGTGCGATCCCCCCAGCGCACGTCGCGCTCTCTGCCGTACTCATCCTCGATGGCGTGCAGCATGCCGAGCAGGATCTCCGGTGCCAGGCGCGTCGTGAGCAATGCCACCGCGTTCAGGTATCGGGGTGCGTCCGCGTCCGGTCCATCCAGGCGGACGGCGACGGTGTCGGCCAGCGCGGACAGCCGCATGTCGCTCACCAGCGGCAGGCGCTCGATCCGTACGGCCGCCTCGCGTATCGTCGCCTCGCGGTCGCCGAGATTGGCACCGAACGCGATCACCGCCTGTGCTTCTGCACGGCCGGCGCCGGGAGCTGCGACCTGCGGTGGGATCGTCAGATTGCGGCTCATGCCGTGCCCTCCTCTGTGGATGCACTGGTGTGCTCGCGGCCTCGGTGCACGGTGACGGCGACGTCGGCGAAGGTGAGCGCAATGGGCGCATGGGGCTTGTGCACCGTGACCGTGGCGAACCGCACGCGGGAGTCTTCCAGCGCGACGTCGGCGATGCGTTCCGCGAGGGTCTCGATCAGGTCGACGGGAGGGCCCGCCACGACCGCTGCCACCTTCTCCGCCAGCTCGCCGTAGTGCACGGTGTCGGCGACGTCGTCGGACGCCGCGGCCCGATGCAGCGGCATCATCAACCGCACGTCGACCGTGAACTCCTGGCCCTCCTCGCGCTCGTGCGCGTACACGCCGTGGCGACCGAAGACGGTGAGTCCGGTGAGGGCGATCTCGTCGAGCGGGAACATGACGTCATCCTTCCCAGGCGTGCGCGACGGCGAGTGCATCGCGCGTGGTGGCGACGTCGTGCACCCGTACGGCCCACACACCCGCACGGACGGCGAGTGCGCTGGTGACGGCGGTCGCGAGGTCACGGCGCGCCTCCGACACCTCGTCGAGGCTCTCGGATCCTCGAGACGCGCCGAGTGTTTCTGCCAGGAAGCGCTTGCGCGAGGTGCCGATGAGCACGCGGGGTCCCAGCGCGACGATCTCGTCGAGGCCGCGCAGCACATCCCAGTTCTGCGTTCCCGCCTTCGCGAAGCCGATGCCGGGATCCACGATGAGACGCGACGGGGCGATGCCAGCGGCGGCCGCCTCACCGATCCGCGCGTGCAACTCCCCCGCGACCTCGCGCGCGGCTCGCCGGTACTCGGCATGCGCGTACATGTCGGCCGAGGGCCCGCGCCAGTGCCCGATCGCATAGTCGGCCCCGGACTCGGCCACGGCCGCGCGCATCTCGGGGTCGGCAAGGCCCCCCGACACGTCGTTGACGATTCGGGCGCCCGCTTTCACGGCAGCGGTGGCGGTGGCCGCGTTGACGGTGTCGATGCTCACCGGCGCGCCGGCCGCGGTGAGCTGCTCGATGATCGGGATGACCCGCCGCTGCTCGGTCTCGGCATCGACGCGCTCTGCTCCCGGCCTCGTCGACTCACCGCCGACGTCGAGGACGGCTGCCCCCTGTTCGCGCAGCAGCAGTCCGTGGGCGACGGCGCGCTCGACGTCGAGGTAGCGACCTCCGTCGCTGAAGGAGTCCGGGGTGACATTGACGATCCCCCAGATGCCGATCATTCCGCGACCCGCCCCGCGTGCGCGCCGATCAGCGTGATCAGCTCGGCCCTCGCGACCGGCTCGGTGTACGCGCCGCGGGCGGCGATGGTGAGGGTGGATGCCTCGGGCTGGCTGCCACCGCGCATCGTCACGCATCCGTGGCTGGCGTCGAGGACCACGAGCACACCGCGGGTGTCGAGATTTTCGGCGATCGCGTCGGCGATCTGCTCACCGAGACGCTCCTGCACCTGCGGACGCGCGGCGAGCGTCTCGACGACACGGACGAGCGCGCCGAGGCCGACGACCTGCTCGCCGGGGAGATAGGCGAGATGGGCGCGCCCGGTGAACGGCAGCAGATGATGCTCGCAGACGGAGCGGAAGCGGATGTCGCGCAGCAGCACCGCACCGGAGGGCAGGGTGTCGGGAGCGGGTCCGCGGGCGACGCTGATCGTGTGAGCGAGGGGGGCAGCGGCATCCGCGCCGACGCCGGCGAAGTATTCCGCGTAGAGGTCCGCCATCCGCGCGGGAGTCTGCTTCAGCCCCGGACGCTGCGGGTCCTCCCCGATCGCCTCGAGCAGTTCGCGCGTGAGCCGTTCGACACGCGCCCTGTCGACCGCCACGATCAGGCCGTCGCTGGTCGGCTGTGACCCGTCGCGTTCGCGGGCCCGCTCTTGGCGCGCGCCTCAGCCGCGTCGGCAGGCGCCTCGACCGAAGCCACCAGCGAGACATCCTTCTTCGGCACATCGATCGGCGGCTGCTGCGAGACCGGCCGGTCCTCGCTCGAGAGCCAGAGCGGACGCTCGGGCAGCTTCTTCACCTCGGTGAAGATCTCGGCGATCTGGTGGTGGTCGAGCGTCTCCTGCTCGAGCAGCGCGAGCGCCAGGCGGTCGAGGATGTCGCGGTTCGTGCTGATGACCGAGTACGCCTCGTTGTGCGCCTGCTCGATGAGTGCGCGCACCTCGGCGTCGACGCGTTCGGCGACCTTCTCCGAGTATTCGCGGCCGCGGCCCATGTCGCGAGCGACGAACACGTCGCCGCCCTCCGAGCCGAGCTTGACCGGCCCGACCCGCGTGGTCATGCCGTATTCGATGACCATCTTGCGAGCGATCGACGTCGCCTTCTCGATGTCGTTCGACGCTCCGGTGGTCGGGTCGTGGAAGACGATCTCCTCGGCGACGCGCCCGCCCATGGCGTAGGTGAGCTGATCCTGCAGCTCGTTGCGCGTCACGGAGTACTTGTCGTCGAGGGGAAGCACCATCGTGTAGCCGAGCGCCTTGCCTCGGGGCAGGATCGTGATCTTGGTGACGGGGTCGGTGTAGTTCATCGCCGCCGCCGCGAGCGCGTGTCCGCCTTCGTGATACGCCGTGATGAGCTTCTCCTTGTCCTTCATCACTCGCGTTCGGCGCTGAGGACCGGCGATCACACGGTCGATGGCCTCGTCGAGCGCCCGGTTGTCGATCAGCTGGGCGTTCGATCGGGCAGTCAGCAGCGCCGCCTCGTTGAGCACGTTCGCGAGGTCGGCGCCGGTGAACCCCGGCGTCTTGCGCGCGACGATCTCGAGGTCGACGCCCTTCGACAGCGGCTTGCCGCGGCTGTGCACCTCGAGGATCTTCTGGCGGCCCTTGAGGTCCGGGGCATCCACGCCGATCTGCCGGTCGAAACGGCCCGGTCGCAGAAGAGCCGGGTCGAGGATGTCGGGGCGGTTGGTCGCCGCGATCACGATGACGTTCGCGTTCGGGTCGAAGCCGTCCATCTCGACGAGCATCTGGTTGAGCGTCTGCTCGCGCTCGTCGTTGCCGCCGCCCATGCCGGCACCGCGATGGCGTCCGACGGCATCGATCTCGTCGATGAAGATGATGGCCGGCGAGTTCTCCTTGGCCTGGTTGAACAGGTCGCGGACGCGCGATGCGCCGACGCCGACGAACATCTCGACGAAGTCGGACCCCGAGATGGAGTAGAACGGTGCCCCGGCTTCGCCGGCGACGGCACGGGCGAGAAGGGTCTTACCGGTGCCGGGAGGGCCGTACAGCAGCACGCCCTTCGGGATGCGGGCGCCGATCGCCTGGAACTTCGCGGGGTCCTGGAGGAACTCCTTGATCTCATGGAGCTCCTCGATCGCCTCGTCGGCCCCGGCGACGTCGGCGAACGTGACCGTCGGCGACTCCTTGCTCACCAGCTTCGCCTTCGACTTGCCGAACTGCATCACCTTGCTGCCGCCACCCTGCATCGACGACAGCAGCCACCAGAACAGCAGTCCCAGCAGCACCAGCGGGAGCAGCAGCGAGAGGAACCCGTCGAACCAGGTCGCGCGCGGGACGGCGTCGTTGAAGCCGTCCTCCAGGGAGGCGTCGTCGATGGCCTTCACCACTTCATCGGCTCGCGCGAAGACGTAATAGAACTGCACGGTCTCGGCGCCTTCGAACGGCTTCGACAGCGTCATGTCGACGCGCTGGTCCCCGTCGGTGTTGACCACCTTGGTGACGGACTCGCCGGAGAGCAGCTTCAAGCCCTCCTGGGTGGTGATCTGCTTGGGCGCCCCGAGGTTCGAGATCAGCAGGAAGCCGCCGAACAGCAGCACTCCGATCAGCGCCACGTAGATCAGTGGATTCCGGGTGATCTTCTTCACATCCATGATCCGATCAGCGTATCGCGCCGTACTTTGCCGTCCGCTGTGATTCGCCCACGGCGTACGTCACCGGCGCGGCTGCGCCTGCGCGCCCCTCGGTGCGCACGGATGTCAGCTGTAGACGTGCGGGGCGAGGACGGCGACGTCGCGAAGGTTGCGATACCGCTCGTTGTAGTCCAGTCCATAGCCGACGACGAAGTCGGTGGGGATGTCGAATCCGACGTACTTGCAGTCGATGACGACCTTCGCAGCCTCCGGCTTGCGCAGGAGCGCGAGCACTTCGATCGACTCCGCTCCGCGGGACTGGAAGTTCTCCAGCAGCCAGCTGAGAGTGAGGCCGGAGTCGATGATGTCCTCGACGATCAGCAGGTGCTTGCCGTTCAGGTCGGTGTCGAGGTCCTTCCGGATCTGGACGACTCCGCTGGATTTCGTGCTGGCGCCGTAGCTCGACACCGCCATCCAGTCCATCGGAGCGTGGAAGGGCAGCGCCCGGGCGAAGTCGGCCATCACCATCACCGCGCCCTTGAGCACTCCCACGAGGATGAGGTCCTTGTCTTTGTAGTCCTCGGCGACCCGGGCGGCCAGCTCATCGAGCTTCGCGAGGATCTCCTCCTCTGTGACGAGGATCTGAGCAAGGTCGTCCTGGATCTCCGCGGCGCGCATGGATCGATTTTAGGCGACCGGATCGGTTGCTTCGGCGCAGCCGTGCGATCGGTGGTGCCGGGGGCTGCTCTCGGCGCGGCATCCGCACTCCTGGATTGCTCGGCGTCAGCAAGGACACCGAGCGCCGTGGCCGGGACGTCGCGGGGTCAGCCGTGCGCGGTGAAGATGATGCGGCCGCCGCTGCGCGCCGCGGAGCACCCGGGCAGATCGATGGGCCCCTGACCCGTCCAATCGGTGACGAGTCGGGCGACTTCGATCGTCTGCGTGCGGGTGAGACTGACCCCGAACTCGCTGTCGACGACCAGGCGGATGACGCGATTGCGCAGGGCGGCGGGGTTGGCGGCGAGCGCGGCGACGCTGACGGAGATGCCCGCCTCGGCGTGCTCGACGATGTCTTCGATGGTCTCGTGGATCATCTCGTCGAACGCCGTCGCATCCTCGCGCAGCTGCTCGGCCGTGCGCGCCAGAGCCTCGGCGATCCCGGGCCCGAGTTCCGACTCCAGCACCGGCAGCACCTTCTCACGGACCCTCACCCGAGCGAACCGCTCCTGCTCGTTGTGCGGGTCGTCCCAGTACCCCAAGTCGGATGCCGTGCAGAACGCCCGTGTCGTCTTCCGCCGGACCCCGAGCAGCGGGCGCAGCCACAGCAGTCCGTCCTCGTCGGTGCGCTCGGGCGCCATGCCCTGCAGGCTCGCTGCTCCCGACCCGCGAGCGAGCCCCAGCAGCACGGTCTCGGCCTGATCGTCCAGGGTGTGTCCGAGCAGCACCGCGGCAGCGCGTGCATCGGATGCCGCATCCCGCAGTGCCCGGTAGCGCGCTTCGCGCGCTGCCGCTTCAGGGCCTCCGTCGCCGTCCACCTCGACCCGCACGATCCCCGGCTCGAGTCCGAGGGCTGCGGCAGCGCGAGCAGCGTCGGCGGCGACGGCATCCGACCCCTCCTGCATCCCGTGATCGACGGTCACCGTTGCGACGCGCAGGCCGAGTCTCGGAGCCTCGAACGCGGTCGCCCCGGCGAGCGCGAGCGAGTCGGCGCCGCCGGAGAGAGCGACGAGCACGGTGGCGCCGTCCGGCAGGGCGGCGAGGGCGGTGCGCACCGCGAGGCGGATCTCGGCGATGGCCGGTGGCAGGGAAGGCACAGCACCACGCTATCCGCTAGCGCGCCGACCAGCCGCCGTCGATCGTGTAGCTCGCACCCGTCACCATGGCCGCCTCGTCGCCGGCCAGCCAGGCCACGAGCGACGCGACTTCTTCCGGTTCGACCAGCCGCTTGATGGCACTCTCGGTCAGCATGACCTTGGCGAGCACCTCGGCTTCGGGAATACCGTGCACGCGCGCCTGGTCGGCCAGCTGCTTCTCGACCAGCGGCGTTCTGACATAGCCGGGGTTGATGCAATTGCTGGTGACTCCGTACTCGCCTCCTTCGAGCGCCGTGACCTTCGACAGCCCCTCGAGCCCGTGCTTGGCCGCGACGTAGGCGGACTTGAACGGCGACGCGCGCAGCCCGTGCACCGACGAGATGTTGATGACCCGGCCGAACCCTCTCGCGTACATCCCGGGCACCGCCGCTCTGATCAGCAGGAACGGCACCTCGACCATGAGGGTCATGATCCGGCGGAAGTCCTGCGGGTCGAAGTCCTGGATCGGGCTGATGTGCTGAATGCCGGCGTTGTTCACGAGGATGTCGATCTCACCGAGCGCGTCTGCCAGCCGGTCATCGGTGAGGGCGGCCGAGTCGAGCAGGTCGATGCCCCAGCTCGACCCGCCGAACGACGCCGCCATCGCCTCAGAACCGTCGCGATCCTTGTCGGCGACGATCACGTGGGCGCCGCGGGCGGCCAGCGCGCGAGCGGCGGCCGCCCCGATCCCGCTCGCGCCGCCGGTCACCAGCGCGCGCCTGCCGGTCAGCGTCTGCGTCTGCGTGGCGGGGCTCAACTGCGAACCCGCGCCGTGTTGAGGCCGTACTTGCGGGCATCGGCGTCGTCGATGTCGTGCAGCGAGACGCCGCGGGTCTCCTTCAGCGTGATCACGGCGACGGCGGTGACGGCACAGGCGGCTGCCACGTAGATGGCCACCGGCAGCCAGGAGTCGAAGTCCTGCAGCAGTGCCGTCGCGATGATCGGCGCCAGGGAACCGGCCACGATCGAGGTGACCTGGTAACCCAGAGAGACCCCGGAGTAGCGCATGCGGGTCGGGAACATCTCGGCCATGATCGCCGGCTGGCCCGCATACATGAGGGCGTGGAAGCAGAGTCCGATCGTGACGGCGGCGATGATGACGATGGGGTTCTTCGTGTCGAACATCGGGAAGGCGAAGAACGCCCAGCTGGCCCCGAGTACCGCGCCTGCCAGATACACCGGCTTGCGCCCGAAGGTGTCCGAGAGGCGCCCGACCTGTGGGATCACGAGGAAGTGGATGACGTGGGCGACGAGCAGAGCCAGCAGCAGCTGACTGGTGTCGTACTCGTGCACCGTCTTCAGGTAGACGATCGTGAACGACACGATGATGTAGTACAGGATGTTCTCGGCGAAGCGCAGACCCATCGCACCGAAGATGCCTTTGGGGTACTTCTTCACGACTTCGAGCACACCGTAGCTGGCGGCCTTGTCGGCTTCGACCTGTGCACGGGCCTCGAGGAAGATCGGCGCCTCGCTGACGTGGGTGCGGATGTAGTAGCCGACGATCACGACGATCGCAGATGCCCAGAAGGCGACGCGCCAGCCCCAGTTCAGGAACTGATCCGACGGCAGCAGCCACGACATGCCCAGCATCACCAGCGTCGCGAGCAGGTTGCCCACCGGAACGGCGGCCTGGGGCCAGCTGGACCAGAATGCGCGGGATTTGTTCGGGCTGTGCTCGGCCACCAGCAGCACGGCCCCGCCCCATTCGCCACCCACGGCGAAGCCCTGGATGAAGCGCAGGATCACCAGCAGCGCGGGTGCCCAGTAGCCGATCGAGGTGAAGCCGGGAAGGCACCCCATCAGGAAGGTGGCGACGCCGACGAGGATGATCGTGACTTGAAGTGTGTGCTTGCGACCGAGCTTGTCTCCGATCTGGCCGAACACGATGCCGCCGAGCGGGCGCGCGACGAATCCGACCGCGTAGGTGAGGAATGCCGCGATGATGCCGTCGAGTTCGGTGTTGGCGTTCGGGAAGAAGAATGCGCCGAAGACGAGCGAGGCGGCGGTGGCGTAGAGGAAGAACTCGTACCACTCCACGACCGTGCCGACCATCGAGGCTGCCACGATCTTCTTCAATCCGGACTTCTCGGTCCGTTCGGCGATCATCGGGTCGCTGGCACTCATGAGCACTCCTTCGTGTTCGGGGGGAAGACTCAGCCAGTATGGGCGTGACGCCGGGTGTGCAACAATGACCATTCGAGCAGAGATCGAGTGCAAAGTTGCAGATGAATCCCCACTCCCGCAATACCGGATCGGCGAACCCCGACGACCTGCTGATCCTGCTTGCCGTGGCTCGCAGCGGTCGCTTCACTACGGCAGCCGAGAGCCTGGGCCTGAACCACACAACCGTCTCCCGTCGGATCGCCGCGCTGGAGCACGACATCGGCGGCCGGACCCTCGCGCGTACCCCCGGCGGTTGGGAGCTGACGGACCTCGGTCGCCGGGCGGTGCGCGCCGCCGAAGACGTGGAAGCAGCGGTCGGCACGATCCTCCAGGACGACGAGGACGCCGACCAGGTGACCGGCGTCGTGCGTCTTTCCGCCACCGACGGTTTCAGCGCGTTCATCATCGCGCCGGCGGTGGCCGAGTTGCGGCGCAAGCATCCGCGGCTCAGTGTGGAGATCGTCAACGTCACTCGGCGCGCACTCCAGCACCGGTCAGGGCTAGATCTCGAGGTGGTGGTCGGAGAGCCGCAGGTGCATCGGGCCGAGGCGATCCGGCTCGGCAGCTACACGCTGGGGATGTATGCGTCGCGCGACTACCTCGAGGAGTTCGGTACGCCGGTGAGCGTGGAGCAGTTGAGCGCGCATCCGCTGGTGTACTTCATCGACTCGATGCTGCAGGTCGACGACCTGGATGCCCCGCGGCGACTGGTTCCCGGGATGCCGGATTCCCTCAGTTCCACCAACGTCTTCGTTCACGTCGAGGCGACGCGTGCCGGCGCCGGGATCGGCTTCCTGCCGTGCTACCTGGCCGACAGGCACCCCGACCTCGTGCGGCTGCTGCCGGAGGAATTCGCCGAGCGCCTGCCGTATTGGATGGTGCTGCGGCCCGATTCGCTGCGACAGCCCGCCGTCGCCCTGGTGGCCGAGGCACTGCGACGCCGCACGGCGGCCGTCGAGGACGAGCTGTCGGGCAGGTAGCGCGGCGGCCGACCGCCGTCATACCCTGAGCGCGTGAGCGACGAGAGAGCCCCAGCGCCGCCCCTTCGGGCTGAGCGATTCAAGGCGTTCGTCGACGCCGTCGTCGCGATCGCGATGACCCTCCTGATCCTGCCGCTGCTGGAGTCCGTGTCGGAGGCGGCGACCGAGGGCATCGGCACGGCCCAGTTCCTCGGTGAGCACGCCGGGCAGCTGATGAGCTTCGGACTCAGCTTCGTGCTCATCGCCACGTTCTGGATGGAGCATCACCGCGTCTACTCGCGCGTCGAGGCATCGACGTCGGCTCTGCTCTGGATCAACGTGCTGTGGATGGTGACGATCGTCTGGCTGCCGGTGCCCACGGCGATGCTCGGACAGATGGATAACGATCCGCTGCAGGCGGTCGTCTACATCGGCACGCTCACGATGACACAGATTGCCACGCTCCTCGGAAAGGTCTACCTGATGCGGCATCCGGCACTCCACGGCTACCCGGAAGGAATGCTCCGAGACGGTGCGATCGGCGATGTCGCGTCCACCATCCTGTTCGTGATCGCTCTGCCGATCGCCGCGTGGGTACATCCGCTCGGCTACTTCGCGCTGCTGCTGGTCGCACTCACCGGGCCGGTGGCGCGGATTCTGAAGCATCTGCAGAGGTAGGCTGGTCGGCGGCATCCACCCTTCTGTCTGAGGAGTACACGCATGGGCGCACACGACGCCGTCATCGAGATCCCGCGCGGCAGCCGCGTGAAGTACGAGGTCGACCACGAGACCGGGCGAG
>NZ_JAPSHY010000058.1 GCF_031179285.1 Microbacterium sp.
CACCCCGGAACAGGTCGCCGAGCGCATCCACGAGTACGCGGATGCCGGGATCAGCCTTCTGCTCATCCAGGCGTCCCCGCTGGACGAGGAGCTCGACCGCATCGCCGAGCAGCTGTTCCCGCTGGTGGCTACCACCCAAGAAGCCGCTGTTCGCTGAAGCCCGGTGTCACTCCATCCGGATGCGCCGTCTGCCGTTCACAAAGCGTTCGGTAGCCGTGCGAGGTCGGGGACGCCGGTGATGCCCGCCACGATCGCCTCAGCTACCGCCCCGGCATCCAATCCTTCGACGACCCGGGTCCTGCCCGCGCCGGGGCGGAATCTGCTTACACCCTCGTGCGCACCGCTCAGAATCTCCACGCTCCCCGGCACCGAGAAGCGGAACAGGTCGGGGCGCGTCATCGTGAGCACCGTGACGGGGTCGTGCGGGACGTTCCACGGCGTGCCCCAGAACGCCCACCACTGCCTGATCTCCGCTTCGATCGCCTTCCCGAGCGATCCCGAAGAGCTGATTCGCTCAACTGCATCGTTGCCCATGCTGATGAGCCGAGTGACCTCGAGTCCTGCGACAGTCGTCGGGATGCCGGCCGCGAAGACGATGTTGGCCGCCACAGCGTCGCTCCGGAGGTTGTGCTCCGGTTCATCGTCGGTGAAGGATCCGCCCATAATCCACAGATGCCGGACCGCAGCCGCGAACCGCTTATCCCGTGTGATGGCCGCCGCGATGTTGGTCAACGGCCCGATGGCGATCACATCGATGCGTCCGGGCGCCGCGCAGACGGTATCGATCAAGAACTGCACGGCGTCTGCGCCATCGAGCCTTTCCTGCGCCAGGTCCTCGTATAGTGCGGCTTCATGGCCGGCCCACCACACCTCGCGCCCGGACAGCGTGCTCCTCTCCCCCGCGTGCACGGCGATGTCGGCGCCGGCGAGAGCCGCGATCCGCTTCGTCATGCGGCCCCGCAAGTCGGTGTCACCGTAGACGGTGGTAGCCCCGACGAGTTCGATCGCCGGAGTGCCGAGGATCAGCGCCAACGCCATGAGATCGTCGACATCGGTGCCGATGTCGGTGTCGAGGATGGCGCGGTGTGTTGCAGACATCTGCTGCTTTCCCTTCACGAGTACGTTCCCTACTTCAGTCCGGTCGTGCTGACGGACTGGATGAAGTAGCGCTGGAAACCGAGGATGATCGCCAACGGAATGAGGACGAGGATCATGGATGCCGCGAACAGCACCCCGTAATCCACCTGGAACTGACCCTGCATGTTCGCCAACGCGATGGGTCCGAGGATGTGGTTCTCATCGGTGCCCATCAGCAACGGCCACACATAGGCCTGCCATTGGAACAGGAACAGCATCAGGCCCGCTCCGATGAGCGCTGGGCGTGACAGCGGCAAGTAGATGCGTGTGAAGATTCCCCACCAGCCCAACCCATCTAGTCGGCCCGCCTCGACGAGTTCCTCCGGGATGGCCAGGAAGAAGGTGCGCAGCAGGAAGATCGCCATCCCGTTGCCGATTCCCGGAAGGATCAGACCGAGGAAGGTGTTCTGGAGCTGCCAGTCTCGGAACATCGCGGCGAGTGGAATCGCGATCGCATCGAACGGGATGAGGAAGGACAGGATCACGACGGAGAAGAGCACGCCCTGACCGCGGAACCGGAAGGCGGAGAGCCCGTACGCCGCCGTGGCGCAGACGACCAGGCCGACGACCACCGTCACCACGCTGACGATCAGGGAGTTGACGATCGCACGACCGAGATCGCTGTCCAGCAGGGCCAGGTAGTTGTCGAGCGTCGGCGCGATGGTGAAAAACGTCTGCCACTGCAACGGATTCAGATAGCTGAACGTCTCCGAGCCCGGACGCAGGGAGTTCACGAAGGTCCACCACAGCGGCACGAGGAACGCGATACCGGTGGTCACTGCGAGCAGCGTCGACCAGACCGTCATAACTGTGCGCCGGGAGAAGCGCGCCGATCGTGCTGCCGAGCTCATGGCTGATCCTCCGTCTTGAGCAGGCGGAACTGCGCGGCGACGATCACCACGGTGATGAGGACGAGGATCACGACCTCCGCTTGTGCTTTGTTGATGTCGCCGAACGTGTAGGCGCGCGTGTACAGGTCGTACATGAGCAGATTCGTGGAACCGTTGGGCCCGCCCTTGGTGAGGATCTGCACGGGCGCGAAGACCAGGAAGTTCGACACGGTGTCGGCCACGAGCACGAACGCCAGCGGTCGGCGCAACAGCGGCAGCGTGATCGACCAGAGCTGTCGCCATGAAGATGCTCCATCCAACGAAGCGGCCTCGTAGTACGAGGACGGAATGTCGTTGAGGCCGGCGATCAGGAACATCATCCAGTAACCCACTCCGATCCAGGACAGCAGGATCATGACGGACAGCAGCGACTGGTAAGGCGAGGTGAGGAACGGCTGCGGCGGGATGCCGATGACGGCAAGGAAGCCGTTCGCCAGCCCGTCCGGCCGGTAGATGACACTCCACACGACAGCGGAGACCGCCGGTGGCACCGCGATCGGCAGGATCACCATCGAGCGCCAGAAACGTGATCCGACCGCACGGCGGGTGAACAGCACCGCCAGAAGGAGCGCCGCGGCTACCTGAAGCGGGTTGATGATGAGCGAGAACAGCAGCGTCACGGCGAGCGCGTTCTGGAAGTCGGGGTTGGTGAACAGCTCGATGTAGTTGCCGAGGCCGACGAAGCTGGTGCCGCCGAGCAGCGTCGTCCGGGACAGGCTGTCCACGAGCGCGACGGCCGCCGGCGCGATACGAAGCAGCAGCAGCGCGATGAGCGCGGGCAGCAGGAAGAGGAGCGCGACACCGGCCACGCTGCGTCCGGGCCCGGTATGCGTCGGGCCGAGGGGGCGGGAGCGTCGGCGCGCTCTCGCCCCTTTGCCGACCGTGCTCATTGCAGCTGGCTCCATGCATCCTCGATCTGCCACTGCGCCTGCTCGAGTCGTTCGGCGACATCCGCACCGTTGCGGATATCCGCGAACGCCTTGTTGATCAGCGACTCGAACTGCACGTGCCCCACCGATACGGGCCGGGCAACTGCGGTGTTGTCGATCTCGTAGGTGATCAGGTCGGCCACACCGGCGCTGTTCGCGCCACCGAGCGATTCCAGGGTTGGCAGGTACTGCGCGGCGGCCTCGGTGTTGGCCGGGATGATCGTCGTCGTCTCGGTGGTGGCAAGGTTGCCTGCGGCGTCGAGAGCGGCGAACTCGAGGAAGGCTCGAGCAGCCTCCTTGTTCTTCGACGCGGTGTTGATCCCCCACGACCAGGAGCCGGTGGGAGTGACCTCGGACCCACCGTCGAAGTAGGGGTGGGGTGCGACACCCCAATCGAATGCCGCGTTCTCTGCGAACCCGCCGACATCCCACGGGCCGCCAACGAAGAAGGCGACCTTCTGATCGGTGAAGACCGCGCTCGTCTGGAATCCGCCCACGCCCCGCGGCGACAGCCCAGACTCGAAGGAGTCGGCATACCAAGACAGCGCGTCCCGCCAGCCGTCATTGGTGATGTCCAGCTCCAGCATGTCGGATCCGGTGATTCCGGCCCCGCCGCCCGCAGACTCCACGAGTGGCTGAAGCTGGTAATAAGCCTCGACCTGTTCGAGCAGCAGTCCCCATTCGGCTCCCGCCGCCTGTGCGGCGCGTCCGGCCTCGGCGGTTTGCTCCCACGTCCAGCGGGCCGCTGGATCGGCGGGGGGCGCCTCGATGCCTGCAGCAGCCAGCATGTCCTTGTTGTAGAAGAGCATCTGCGTCGAGTTCCAGATCGAGAGCGCGTACATCTTGTCGTCGTAGATGTTGATGTCGTACTGCGCTTGCGACGTAGCCGCCTTCGCTTCCTCCTTGAGGTCGCTCAAGTCTTCGAGGAATCCCTGCGCGGCGATCTGAGCGAGATTCGGCTGGTCCACTGCGAACACGTCGATGGTGTCGTCCTTCGCGGACAGCCGTTGCTGCAGAGTGCTGGCGTACTGGTCGAACGGCACCTGTGCGTACTCGATGGTGATGTCAGGATGCGCCTTCTCGAAGGCAGCGATCACCGGGGCGAATGTATCGGGATCCTCCGGCCCGAGGAACTGGACGGTCCCCGTGGCCTCGGCGCTGTCTGTGCCACCACCGTCCGAACCTGCGCAGCCCGAAAGCGTCAGAGCAGCGATCGCCGCCCCTGCGGTCCATGCCATTGATCGCTTCATCTGTGTTCTCCTTCGAATCGGGACATTATCTACGCGGTTAGACGATGCGGTTAGATGGACTATAGTTGCCACACCTGCGTGCACACAAGACGCGGATCTGAAGACCGCCGATGGTACTCTGGCGGCCACATCTAACCGCTTAGTAGGAAACAGGGATGGCCACAGCCAAGGACGTCGCGGATCT
The DNA here is from genome assembly GCF_031179285.1 of Microbacterium sp. GTDB lineage: Bacteria > Actinomycetota > Actinomycetes > Actinomycetales > Microbacteriaceae > Microbacterium. The sequence continues at coordinate 4,391 of NZ_JAPSHY010000058.1, forward strand.
CGCCGGCACATCGACGGCCGTGGTGAGCTATGTCTTCAACAACGGTCCGCGCAACGTCACGCCGGCAACGCGCGAGAAGGTGCTGCGCGCGGCGGCCGACCTGAACTACCGCCCCAACGCTCTCGCACGAGCCTTGAGCTTTGGAAGGACGCTCTCCATCGGCCTGATCGTTCCGGACATCGCCAACAGGTTCTTCGGGGAGCTTGCACGCGCGCTCGAAGAAGCCGCTGCCGCTCGCGGCAACATTCTCCTCATCGGTGATTCGAGCCTCAACGTCGAACGCGAGCGGTCTCACGTGGCGGCGTTCGTCGAGCGCCGTGTCGACTCCGTCGTTATGGTGTCCCTGTCCGACGACCCCGACCTCGCGCCGTTCGCCAAGGCCGGCATTCCCATTGCAATGCTGCATCCGATCGACCCAGGCCAGCAGGCATCGTCGATCTCCATCGACTACCGCGCCGCCGCACGAACGGCGACCCAGCACCTGGTCGATCACGGGTATCGATCGATCGCTCTCGTCAACGGCCCCACAGATGCCGCCGGCTCACGTCAACACCGCGACGGCTTCTTACAAGCAATCCGCGCTTGCCACGAAACGATCGAGTCCATCGAGTTGCACACGGACATCTCGCGGGCACACGCGGCACGGGCGGCTCTCGACATCCTTTCCCGACCATCGCGACCCCGTGCCTTCTACTGCTCGACGGATGAGCAGGCCCACGGCGTGATGTTCGCCTGTCACCGTCTGGGACTAGCCGTGCCCGATGCCGTGGCCGTGACCGGATTCGACGGCACGGAGCACTCCGCCTACACCCATCCCCCGTTGACCACCGTGCGTCAGCCCGTGATCGACATGGCCGAACGTGTGATCGCGCTGCTCACCGGGCAGGCGGAACTTCCGGTTCACGAGATCGCCCCCTTCGAGCTGATCGTCCGGGAGTCGTGCGGCCCGCACCTGGCATCGTCGACGTAGTCGGTCGCGGCTCAGGGCAGTTCGTCAGTGCGAAGGCGCCCGATACGCTGGTGGTATGACCGGACTTCGCTGGGGCATCCTCGCCACGGGCGGCATCGCCACCGCCTTCGCTTCCGACCTGCGCACCGCGGGCCTCGACCTCGTGGCCGTCGGCTCGCGCTCTCAGGAGAGCGCCGACGCGT
>NZ_JAPSHY010000014.1 GCF_031179285.1 Microbacterium sp.
TTGGGCGAGGACGACCACTCGACGGGCTCGGTCCGTGAATCTCTCGAACATTGTGACTCCTTGGTTCGCACGGGGCGAATGCGCCGACACCGGGGTCCGGCCGTGCGCCTTGTACATCGAGAGTAACGACCACGCGCGCACGGTATGCCCGTGTTCGCCGTGGGCATACCGCCGGCGGTGTTCCTGAACGGATGCTGGGGATGCAGGTTGACATACATATCGATAGTCGTTACTTTAACGAGAGTCGATAACAACGATATTCGATAAGGAGTGGGACTCATGAAGCTGGGAACGCGAAAAGCGCCGACCCTCACCGAGGGGGTGGTCCTCGGGCTGATCGCGACCGGCGCGATCAGCATCGCGATCGCCGCCTTGACCTCGATCATTCAGACCGCGTTCGCGGTGTTCGGCGACGAGGTCTCGGTGCGGATGCCGGTGACCGGCGGGCCGGTGAGCGACCTCGAGGGTGTGCCCGGGATCACTGCGGCCTCGTACGCGTCGGCGGACGTGTCATTCTCAGCCGTCCCGCTCGCGACGCGCTGGCTGTTGCTGCTCGAAGGAGCGTTGCCCGCGACCGCGACCATCGGCGTCTGTCTCGTCGCCTGGTGGTTGGGCGTCTCGCTGATCCGATCCCACCCCTTCCGGCGCTCGATGTCGCGGGCCATCGGCGTCGTCGCGTGCGTCGTGGTCGCAGGAGGCCTGTTCGGCCAGCTCGCGGGTGCCATGGGACGTGCCGTGCTGGTGGAGCACCTGGCGTCGACTGCTCCCGACATCACGGAGACCTTCTGGACGCTGCTCGTCCAACTCGACCTCGCTCCTGTCGGCTGGGGCTTCGCTCTGGCGCTCATCGCCGGCGCTTTCGAAATGGGTGAACGAATGCAGCGTGAGACGGAAGGACTGGTGTGATGACTCGCGATCCTCAGGTGCAGGCCAAGCGCGACAGGGCGGACCTCATGACGGCAGTGGTGGTGGCGGCACTCGCCGTCGCCGCGCTCGTCTACGACAGCGTCGCGCGGATCTCAGCGCTGTTCGCGACGCCGGGCGCGATCACCGTCGCGGCTCCGTTCGATGCGCAGACCGTCACGGTCGACGTGGGTGGTGGCAGCACAACCGCGATGATCACCTCGGGAACGCTGGTCGTCGAGGACGTGAGCGTCATCAGCGTCGTCAGCCTCGTCGCCGCGATCGTGACCGGGTCTGCGGGCCTCATCGCCGCGGCCGTGCTGGCGTCAGCCGTCTGCCGACGGCTGCTGCGTGGTCACATCTTCGACAGGATCAACGTGATCCTGACGTTCTGGGTCTCGCTCTCGCTGCTCATCGGCTCGCTCGGAGCGGTGTGGTTCCAGAACATGGGGCTCAACGGCGTGCTGGCCGCGACTGGTGGCGAGTTCGACGGCCAGGCAGAGCTGATGCTCCAGGCAGTTCCATTCTTCGTGGCCGCCATGGCCGCGGGCGTACTCGTCATCGTCTTCCGCCGCGGCGCCGAGCTGCAGCGCGACGCGGAAGGGCTCGTGTGATGTCGAGTTGCGAGCGGCGCCGCACTGGGGGTCGCATCCTGTCGGGGAGGATCGCATGAGTCCTGCGAATGAAGAGGAGTTCACCGGCATCCACTGCCGACTCGACGAACTGCTCACGGCGCGGGGCATGACGCTCACCGAGCTCAGCGCGCGGGTCGGAGTGAGCATCGTCAACCTGTCGGTGCTGAAAAACGATCGGGCCAGAGCGATCCGGTACTCGACCCTGCGGGCGATCTGCGACGCCCTGGATTGCGAGGTCGGCGAGCTGCTGGTGCTGGCCGACCGCTGAATCCGGCTCGACCACGGTCGAAGTGCGCAAACGGCTTCATCCTGGCGGGTATCGAGCCGTTTGCGAACTTGAACGGTGGCGGTGAAATCGAATCAGCCTTGACTTATATAAGTAGCAGCTGAAACACTTCTATCATGCACGCGCTCGACGTCCTCGGAGATCCGGTCCGCCGGCGCATCCTCGAGGTCCTCGCGGACGGCGAGACTTCCGCCGGCGCACTCGGCTCAGTCATCCAGGATGAGTTCGGCATCAGCCAGCCGGCCGTCTCGCAGCACCTGCGCGTCCTGCGAGAGCAGGCGTTCGCGACAGTGCGCGCCGACGGCGCTCGGCGACTGTATGCCGTCGATCCGCGCGGCGTGCGGGAAGCCGGGGCATGGCTCACGCCGTTCGAGCGGTTCTGGCGCGGTCCACTCGCCGCCCTCGACACCGAGCTCGCGCGCGGCCGCAGCGCCCGTGGTCGAGCCGAGCGATCCGAAGTCGGTGGTCAGGAGAGTCCTGCCCACGGAGAGGAATGATCATGGTCGACATCAAGGCCCAGCTCGACTCGGTCTCTCGAGAGCTGCGAGAGTCCGATCTCGACGGACAGCCCTCGTACGTGCAGACCATCGCGCAGGAGTACCCCTCCGCGATCGACGACGTCTGGCAGGCGGTGACCGCCCCTGACCGGATCGGGCGATGGTTCCTTCCCGTTTCGGGCGACCTTCGGCTCGGCGGCCGGTATCAGCTCGAAGGCAACGCCGGCGGGAAGATCCTGGAATGCGCACCGCCGTCCGCGGATGGCGCTTCCTACCGTGTGACGTGGGAGTACGGCGGCGGCACGACGTGGGTCGCCGTGCGACTGGCCGCCCTCGGCGAGAGTCGCACCCGTCTCGAGATCGAGCACACCGCACGCTCCGCCGATGTGCCGCCCGGGATGTGGGAGACCTTCGGCCCCGGGGCGGCGGGCGTCGGGTGGGACCAGGGTCTGCTCGGGCTTGCTCTGCACCTCGGCGCAGTCGCGGGCTCGATCTCGCGCGCGGATGCCGAAGCGTGGCAACTGTCGGACGAGGGTCAGGCGTTCAGCCGCGGCGCAGCAGACGGCTGGGCTGAGGCCCATGTCGCCGCGGGCGCGGACCCGGCCGTCGCAGCCGCCGCCGCAGATGCGACCTTCAAGGCGTACACGGGCCAGGAGTGAGGCGCCGCCACCTCTCAGCTCGGCCGCCAGGTGAACAGCCTGATGGTGCACACCTGAAGGAATCCGAGCGACTCATACAGGCGCCGTCCCGCAGCAGATGAGGTGAGGACGGCGTGCTGCGCGCCACGATCGCGAGCGATCAGCATCGCCGCCTGCGTGAGGACGGCGCCGATCCCCTGTCGCCGGGCCTCGGGCACGGTCGAGATGAAATAGAGTCCGGCGACGCCGGACGAGAAGAAGACTGTGGCTGTTCCGACGACGCTTCCCTCACGCCGTGCGAGCAGATGCCGGAAGTCGGGATGATCGAGCCCGAGGCGGTCGAACACGGTGCCGACCCACTCTGCCTCGCGCGGCCCTTCCCCGAACCCACTGCCGAGCGCCTCCACCCACTCACTGAGCGCCCGCGCGTCATGCACCACTTCGACGTTCACATCTGAGACCGGGTGCTCTACCACCTGGTCCAGCGACGCGACCATGCCGGGCTCCTCGCCGTCGGGGGAGAAACCGGCGGCCCCCAGCCGCGCCGGCAGATCGAGCGGCCGCATTGACGGGCCGACGTGCCAGGTGCCGGGGAGGCCGGCTCTGTCGAGCAGATCCCGGCTCTCGGCGATGGCAGAATCGGCGCCGTCGGCCGTGAGGTGGGCGGCGACGACGGCGTTGTGATAGTCGACGGGCGAGCCGCCGAGGCTCCACGCGACGGCATCCTCGCGCCGGTGACCGCCGCCGGCTGTCCCCATCCGCAACAGCAGGTCCGCGGCGTTCTGCTCGACGGCGCGCGCCAGAGCGGGTTCGTCGATGTCGGCGGGTGTGATCATGTGGTTCTCCTCAGCGAGCCAAATCACGGGCCAGCGTATAGGGTGCGACTTCTCGAGATCGCACGTGCCCCGATCAGGCGATCGTGTGAACACTCAGGGAACATGGGCAATCCTGCCCATGCGAACCGTCCTATGAACGCGCTGTGGGCCGATACCGTGGAGATATGACGAACATCCACCGGAACCGGCGCCCGAGCGCGCGCCTTCTCATGGCGCTGCCCATCGCAGCCCTCGCGCTCTCGCTTGCGGCCTGCGCCGGCATCGGCGCATCGCAGCGGCCGACCCAGGAGGAACTCGCCGACGGTATGGCGAAGATCTGGGAGCAGAACGAGGCCACCGCCGGTCAGTTCACCGACGAGCAGAACGACTGCCTCGCCGAAGCACTCATCGAGTCCGACGTCTCCGACCAGGACCTGACCAACCTCGCCAACGGCGAGGACAGGCAGACGAGCGTCGAGGCACGCGACCTCGTGTCCAAGACGATCGGTGACGCCGTGAAGACCTGCGTCACCGAGTGACGCCACGTTCCTGAGCGGGCCTTTCAAGGATGACGGATGCCGACGGCATCCGTCATCCTTTGTCATATCACCCCTGGGAATGAATCAGGGCTCCTAACGTTGGGACTCATGGCGCGCACCCGGCGCGCATCGACTTGGAGTCCCATGAGCACCACTGCACGCGCCCAGAAGGCGCCAGACACCCGAGGGCCCGCCCGGAAGCTGCTGACCTCGTTCGGCTTCCAGATTCTGGCCGCCCTCGTCCTCGGCATCGCCGCCGGCCTCATCGGCCGCCAGCTCGGCGCCACCGCAGAGAACCCGAACGGACTGTCGACGACCCTCGACACGATCGGCAGCTCCTACGTGACGCTCTTGCGCGCCGCCGTCGTGCCCCTGATCTTCACCGCGATCGTCGCCAGCATCTCCAACCTCCGCAGGGTTCAGAACGCCGCCCGCCTCGCGGGGCAGACATTGCTGTGGTTCGCGATCACCGCGTTCATCGCCGTCACCATCGCGATCGTGCTGGGTCTGGTGATCCAGCCCGGTGCGCGTGCCGGTGAAGGCCTCGAGCCCGGTGAACCGTACACGGTGGGCACGTGGTGGAACTTCCTGCTGGGGCTGATCCCGCAGAACTTCCTCGGGATCGGCGTGAGCAGCTCGTTCGACGCCGAGGCGGGTGCGGTGTCGTCGAGCATCAACTTCAACATCCTCCAGGTGATCGTCGTCGCCGCCGTCGTCGGCATCGCGGCGCTCAAGGCTGGTAAGAAGGCCGAGCCGTTCCTCGTCTTCACCGAATCCCTGCTGAAGGTCATCCAGCGCGTGCTGTGGTGGATCATCCGCATCGCCCCCATCGGCACGTTCGGTCTCATCGGCGCCGCCGTCATCAAGTACGGCTGGGACAAGCTGACATCACTCGCCTGGTTCGCCGCAGCGATCTACATCGGCCTCGCACTGGTGCTGTTCGTCGTCTACCCGATTCTGGTCAAGACCCACGGACTGTCGATCAAGCAGTACTTCTCGGGAGTCTGGCCCGCCGTGCAGCTGGCCTTCGTCAGCCGTTCCTCGATCGGCACCCTGCCGCTCACCGAGCGCGTGACCGAACGCAACCTCGGCGTGCCCCGCTCGTACGCCTCGTTCGCCGTGCCGTTCGGTGCGACCACGAAGATGGACGGCTGCGCTGCGATCTACCCGGCCATCGCCGCAATCTTCGTCGCGCAGTTCTTCGGCATCGAGCTCAACATCGTGCAGTACCTCCTCATCGTGCTCGTCTCGGTGGTCGGCTCCGCCGCCACGGCGGGCACGACCGGCGCGACGGTCATGCTGACGCTGACACTGTCGACGCTCGGTCTGCCGCTCGAGGGTGTCGGCCTGCTGCTCGCGATCGACCCGATCCTCGACATGGGTCGCACCGCGGTCAACGTCGCCGGTCAGGCTCTCGTGCCGACGATCGTCGCGAAGCGCGAGGGCATCCTCGACGAGGAGCTCTACAACGCGCCGCGTGAGGGCCTGCCCTTCGCCGACGACTCCGCCGACGAGACTCCGGAGGAGCCGGTGGCGGATGCCGTCAACGATAAGGATCCCGAGCCCGTCGGCGCGCGCTGACCCGCTTTCTCCGAACGCGCAGAGCGCCTCGTCCTCACAGGGCGGGGCGCTCTGTCGTGCGCGCTACGATCTGTCGCCGAGCGAGATACCAGTTTGTGCGTGAGACACCACTTCGCGCGTGGTGACATCACTTCTCGCGTCGTGTCTCACGCAGCGAGACGTGTTTCACGCGGAGAGTGGTTTCTCACGGCGGCGCAGCGTCCGCACGCGGGAGATGTGAGAAACCCGTTCCCGCAGAAACACCAGACTCTGCGCTAGACATCACGTCTCGCGTGCGGTCTCACGCAGCAAGTGCGGTCTCACGCAGCAAGTGCGGTCTCACGCAGCAAGTGCGGTCTCACGCAGCAAGTGCTGTCTCACGCAGCAGGTGGCGTCTCACGCAGCAAGTGGGTTCTCACGCAGCAAGTGGGGTCGCACGCAGCAGAGCGAGGACTCCGGAGACGATGGCCCCGTGCACCCGCGTCAGCGATGCGAGGCGCGGAGCAGTTCGATGACCTCGGAGTCGTCGACCTGGCGGAAGTCGATGTAGTGCATACCGACCGCCATGAACCCCGACGGCACGCGCAGGCAGACGACCTCGTCGGCGGCATCCTGCAGGCCCGCGAGAGAATCCGGCGCCGCGACGGGCACTGCCAACATCACCCGCGCAGCACCCCGGGCCCTCGCGATCGCGCAGCCGGCCTTCGCGGTCGCGCCGGTTGCGACCCCGTCGTCGACGATGACGGCGGTTCGCCCACGCAGCTCCGCGGCGGGGCGTCCCTCACGAAAGCGCGCGACGCGCCGCTCGACCTCCGCGCTTTCACGCAGCCGGGCGCGTTCGACCACATCCGCCGACACCAAGCCCGCGGATACCACCTCCGGGTTGAGCACGGTGGTCGCGCCCTCCCCGACCGCACCCATCGCATACTCCTCGTGCCCGGGATATCCGAGCTTGCGGACCACCAGTATGTCCAGGGGAGCCGCGAGCAGCTGCGCCACCTCGGCGGCGACCGGAACCCCGCCCCGCGGCAGCCCCAGCACGACCGGATCGGCAGGCGAGCGCTCCAACACACGCGCAGCCAGCATCCGCCCCGCATCCCGACGATCTCTGAACCGCTCCACGGTCGCCTCCGTTCCCACCTCCGGAGTACTCCCCGAGAACGTCCGCGTCAATCCCGGTCCGCGCGGGCGCCGGACCTGTTGGCGCGTCCCTCGGCGAGTTCGTCGCGGAGGCCTGCGTTCTCGTCCTGCAGATCGAGCACGCGACGGATGCCGGCGATGTTGACGCCCTCATCGCGAAGGTCTGTCACGCGGCGGAGCCGCTCGATGTCGTCATCGCTGTAGCGCCGAGTGCCTCCTTCACTGCGCGATGGCGCCAGCAGTCCTTTCGCCTCGAACAGGCGAAGCGACGCCTCCGGCACTCCGCTCAGCTGCGCGGCGACGGCGATCCCGTAGACCGGAGTTCCTGAATTCTTTTCAGCCATCTGAGATCTTCCTTACACCGGTTGCATTCGGCTCCAACTTGTTCTATAACAAATCTATACCACGAGTTGCAGATAATCTGTAGCTCACCAGCAGACCCGTTCCGGGCAACACGAAAGGAGATCACTCATGTCACTGACCTTCGACCCGTTCAGCCAGCTGGACCGATTCGCGGCGAGCGTGCTGGACTCCGTTCGAGCGCCCCGACTGATGCCGGTCGACCTCTTCCGCGAGGGTGACCAGTACGTCCTCCACGCCGACCTTCCCGGCGTCGATCCGGGATCGATCGACGTCGACGTCGACGGTGGCCAGCTCTCGATCCGTGCCCAGCGCACGGCTGACACGCGCGAGGGCGTGCGTTGGCTCGCCCGTGAGCGCGGCGCCGGCTCGTTCCTGCGTCAGTTCACGCTCGGCGACGGGGTGGACGTCGACAGGATCAGCGCGTCGTACGACAGCGGCGTCCTCTCGGTGGTCATTCCGGTGAGCGAACGCGCCAAGCCGCGCAAGATCGCCGTCGAATCCACTCCGGAGCGCCAGGCCATCGACGCCTGATCGCGAAACACCGGCGGAGGTCGCCCACCCGGGCGGCCTCCGCTCCGACCTGAAAGGACACGAAGATGCCCATCTCCCCCTCGCTCGACTCGTTCCTGGCCGGCATGGAGTACCCCGCGACGAAAGACGACCTGCTCCGCGAAGCGGCACGCGACGGACTCTCCGCCGGCGACCGCTCCCGCCTCGAGACCCTCCCCGATCAGAGCTTCGGAGCGCGGTGGATCATCCGCTATCACCTCGCCCAGAACGCCCTCGCCGACGCGCTCTCGCCGCGCTCCCCCATCGCCGCCTGAGCGGCCGCAGCCGGAGGGAATGCCCGGGGCGGCGGCGCGGTTGGTGAAGGGGATGACTTCCACCTCGCTCTCCGTTCTCGACCTCGTCCCGGTCCGCTCCGGGCAGACCAGCACAGAGGCGGTGGCCGCATCCCTCGCTCTCGCCGAACGTGCGGACGCCCTCGGGTATCGCCGCTACTGGTTCGCCGAGCACCACAACATGCCCGCCGTCGCGTCGACCTCCCCGCCGGTGCTCATCGCCGCGGCATCCGCTCGCACGACCCGCGTGCGCCTGGGTTCGGGGGGCGTGATGCTTCCCAACCACGCCCCCCTCATCGTTGCGGAGCAGTTCGCGGCCCTCGAGGCCATAGCCCCCGGGCGGATCGACCTCGGCCTCGGTCGCGCGCCCGGCAGCGACCCGGTGATCACGCAGTTGCTGCGCGGGTCCGGCACCACGAGTGACGTCGAGCAGTTCCCTCGCCACGTGCAGGACATCGCGGTGCTGCTTTCTGGCGACGGCGCGACGGTGCAGTTCACCTCGGGTGGCGAGTACACGGTGCGAGCGACGCCGGCGGCGACCGGGGTACCGGAGGTCTGGCTGCTCGGCTCCAGCGACTACTCAGCGCAGCTCGCGGCATCGCTCGGGTTGCCCTACGTCTTCGCGAACCACTTCTCCGGCGAGGGGCTCGAGCGGGCTCTCGATCTCTACCGCAGCGGATTCCGAGCAAGCGAGACGCTCGCAGAGCCCCGCACATTCCTCACCGTCAACGCGGTCGCATCGCCCACGGCGAACGAGGCGGAAGCGCGTGCCCTGCCGCAGCTGCGGATGATGGCGCGGCTTCGGCTGAACAAGCCCCTCACCGCCCTCGAGACGGTGGAAGAGGCGATCGCGGCGAGCACGGCCGAGGCGGATGCCGCCACCGACCAGATCGTGCAGGCCGCCCGCTCGCGGTGGTTCGTCGGCACCGGCGAGTCGGTCGCCGCCGAGATCAGCGCGTTCGCTGCGCGATTCGGCGTCGACGAGGTCATGCTCTCGCCCGTCGCCGGAGCGTTCGACGCCGAGCCGATGGACTCGCCGTTCGGCCGCGCGCAGACTCTCGAGCTCGTCGCCGCCGCGCTCTGAGGCGCCCGTCCGTTGCCGTGTGCTCGAACCCATAGATGGAAAATGCTGCCACGACGGCCTGCGCAGCGGCACTTTCCATCTATGGCCGAATCGGAATGGGGGCGGAGGGCGCCGATTCGAAAGCGGAAGATCAGCGAGCGGCGACAGCGACGGCACGACGAATGCGGGCGATGATGGCGCCGGTGTCGCGCAGGTCGAGTTCGGTCAGCCGGATCACGGTCCACCCTCGATCCTCCAGGTCGCGTTGGCGCCGGATGTCGGTCCGCCACTGTCTCTTGTCGGTGCGGTGCCGATCGCCCTCGTACTCGATCGCGATCCGCAAGTCCGGGTAGGCGAGATCCACTCGCGCCAGCAGAGTCCCGCCCTCTCGCACCTCGTACTGGACGACCGGTTCGGGCAGCCCCGCACGGACGATCATGGGTCGCGTCTCGGTCTCTTTGGGTGACTCCACGCCTTCACGCGCTGAACACAGGGCAGCGCGGACGATCCCGCAGCCCGGGCACCGCGCCCAGGCAGCAAGCCGCTCCTCGATGTCGGCGCGGGAGGTTCGCGGTCGACCCGGTATCAGCCCTGGGTAGTTCGCTGCGTCCGTGATCATCGCGTCGATCATGATCGCTGCCTGCTCCACCGTGAGCGTTGCCGCACACGTGAACAGGGCGGCGACCGGATCCACGACCGGCACGCCAGCCGCATTCCACGTGGTCGCACGCTCCTCCGCCAGCCGTCGCCCTCGCACCCCCCGAGTGTTCGGGGGTGTCAGGTGATGCGGAACGACGATCTCCAGCGGCTCGACCCTCGTCCAAGGACGCGGATGCGGCAGGCCCCACAGTCTCGCGGCGGAGACTCCTCCGACGCGGTGATGCGGTTTCAGCCTCGGCACATAACAGGCGACGAGTTCATGGAAGGTCGTGGGTGCGCGATTCGCCCGCACCCCGTGGAACGGGCGATCGAGGTCGGCAGCGTCACGGCGCCCGCGACGGATGCCGGCCGCCGCTGCATCCCTCACGGCGAAGCGGGCGCCCAGAGCAGGCGGAAGTTCGATTCGGTGGCGCACCTGTAGATGCTCTGCGATCACTGCAACCGGTCACGGTGTGCATCCCAGCGGCCGTGCACAACACGCGCCGGTGATCTTCCGTGCAGGAAGAGTCGTGCGCCGGGGATGTGCACACTGCTCACAGATGGAAAACGCCGCTCTCAGAGCCCGCGGAGAGGCATTTTCCATCTCCCACCGGGGCAGCGGGGGCGCGGGCGAGGCAGCGGCGACCCGGCGGGTCAGGCCTCGGGTTCTCCGCTGAGGATGCCGCGCAGCCAGTCGCGCGCCTCGACGAAGATCTCGTCGGCGTAGCGTTCGGGATACTGGACGATCTGCCGGTCGGCCCGGGGATACGAGCCGAGGAAGACGACGCGCGGGCTGAACCGGCGGATGCCCAGGAGTGCGTCAGCCATCCGCTCGTGCTCGATGTGACCGTCGGCGTCGATGACGAAGCGATAGCGGCCGAGCTCGTCGCCGATCGGCCGTGACTCGATGAGTGACAGGTTGATGCCCCTGGTTGAGAACTGCTCGAGCATCTCGAGCAGAGAACCCGGGTGGTCGTGCGGCAGCTCGACGATCAGCGAGGTCTTGTCAGCACCGGTCGGCGCGGGCGGCGTGCCCACCCGCGTCACCAGCACGAACCGCGTGACGGCCTGGGCGTTGTCGCCGATCTCGGAGGCGAGCACATCGACGTCGTAGTGCCGCACGATTCCGGGCGGTGCGATCGCCGCCTGAGCCGGAAGCGTGCCGTCGAGCATGCCGATGACAGAGGCGACGTTGCTGGCCGCCGGCACGTGGGAGTGCGAGGGAAGGTGCTCGCCCAGCCACCCCTGGCACTGTGCGTAGGCCACCGGATGGGCGGCGATGACCTGCACGTCGTCGAGCGTCGTCCCGGGGGGCGCGACGAGCACGAAGTTCACCTTCACGAGATATTCGCCGACGATGCGGAGCCCGGGAAGCGTCGCGAGGGCGTCCTGCGTCGTGGAGACTCCGCCCTCGATGGAGTTCTCGATGGCGATCATCGCCGCGTCACTGCGCCCCTCGAGCACATCGGCGAACGCCTCGCCGACGTTGTGCACCGGGTGCCAGTTCTGACCCCGCGCCTCGGCCACCTGCTCGAGCGCCGCCTCGGTGAACGTTCCGGCAGGGCCGAGGTAGCTGTAGGTGCGGCGTTCAGTCACGGCGTTCAGCCTATCCCTCGGAACGTCGGCAGACGTGCGCGTGTCAAGGCGGATGCGAACGTACGACACAGCGGGCAGACTGAGAGCATGACGAGCCGCGCCGGCCTCCCCGCCGAGGAACATGACCTGATCGACGTCGACGAGCTGATCGCCGCCTACTACGACCGCGTGCCGAACCCCGAGGTCGCCGCCGAACGGGTCGTCTTCGGCACCAGCGGACACCGCGGCTCGTCGCTGTCGAACAGCTTCAACGAGACCCACATCCTCGCCACCACGCAGGCGATCGTCGACTACCGGTCCTCGCAGGGCATCACCGGCCCGCTCTTCCTCGGCCGCGACACCCACGCCCTGTCGCTTCCCGCCGAGCGCAGCGCGATCGAGGTGCTCGTCGCGAACGGTGTCGATGTGCGCGTCGACTCCCGAGACTCCTGGGTGCCGACCCCGGCGCTCAGCCATGCCATCCTCACCCACAATCAGCGCACCGACACCGCGACCACGGGCCAGGCCGACGGCATCGTCGTCACTCCGAGCCACAACCCGCCGCGTGACGGCGGCTTCAAGTACAACCCCCCGCACGGCGGTCCGGCCGACACCGACGCCACCGGCTGGATCGCCGACCGGGCCAACGCCCTGATCGCCGCGGGGCTCGAGGGCGTGCAGCGCACCCGGTACGCCGACATCGACGCCGAGCGCATCGGCGAGTACGACTTCCGCGATGTATACGTTCGCGACCTCCCGTCGATCATCGACGTCGATGCCATCCGCCGTGCGGGCGTCCGGATCGGTGCCGACCCGCTCGGCGGGGCATCGGTGGAGTACTGGGCGCTGATCGCCGAGATGCACGAACTCGAACTCACCGTGGTGAATCCCGAGGTCGACCCCACCTGGCGCTTCATGACGCTGGACTGGGACGAGAAGATCCGCATGGATCCGTCGTCTCCCTCTGCCATGGCATCGCTGGTGGCGAAGAGGGGCGACTACGACGTGCTCACCGGCAACGATGCGGATGCCGATCGGCATGGCGTCGTCACCCCGGATGCCGGCCTGATGAACCCGAACCACTACCTCGCCGTCGCGATCGACTACCTGTTCTCGCACCGCTCGCAGTGGCCACGGGACGCCGCGATCGGCAAGACACTGGTCTCGTCGATGATCATCGACCGCGTCGCGGAGTCACTCGGCCGCCGCCTGCTTGAGGTGCCCGTCGGCTTCAAGTGGTTCGTCCCCGGGCTGCTCGACGGCTCGGTCGCGTTCGGCGGCGAAGAGTCGGCCGGAGCGTCATTCCTGCGGATGGACGGCTCGGCATGGTCGACCGACAAGGACGGCATCCTGCTCTGCCTGCTCGCAGCCGAGATCATCGCCGTCACCGGCAAGACGCCGTCGGAGCGCTATGCGGAGCTCGAGCAGGCCTTCGGCTCCTCCGCGTACCAGCGCGTCGATGCCGCAGCGACGCCCGAGCAGAAGGCCGCCCTCGGAAAGCTGACCCCCGACGCGGTGACCGCGACGACGCTCGCCGGAGAGCCGATCACAGCGAAGCTGTCGCACGCACCCGGAAACGGCGCGGCGATCGGCGGACTGAAGGTTCAGACCGAGCACGCCTGGTTCGCCGCCCGGCCGTCCGGCACCGAAGACGTCTACAAGCTCTACGGTGAGAGCCTGCGCGGCGCCGAGCATCTCGCTCAGGTGCAGGAGGAAGCCCGCGCCGTCGTGTCGGAGGCGCTGGGCGGCTGACACCTCGGGCGATGCCCGTCCCCGAGTGCGGGACTCGGGGCGCGAGCCTCGTGCTCAGGATGCCGGTGCGAGGGCGGAAAGGTACGCCAGAGCGGCCGCGGAGGTTCGTGCTCGAGCCCGCACCACCGCTGACATTGCGGCGGTGCTCAGGATGCCGCGGCGCAGGCAAGCATCGCACCGGCGTCGCGCAGCCAGCGCGCCGGCTCGGCACGCGCCGCACCCGCCGACCCGGCGACGTCGGTGAGGGAGACGGATGCCGCGAACAGCGTCGTGTCGCCATCCGCGGTGATCCGCCCTGCTGCGAGCATCGCGGGCACGCCTGCCGCCGATGCCAGCCCCGCGACGTACGAGGGAACCTTGCCGTCGCCGGACTGCCCGTCGTAGGAGCCTTCGCCCGTGACGACGACGTCGGCGTCGGCCACCGCCTCCGCCATGCCGATTAGCTGCGCGACCTCGACCGCGCCCGGCGCGAGGATCGCACCCCAGGCGAGGAGGGCCGCTCCTGAGCCGCCGGCTGCCCCCGCGCCGGGGTGCGACGCATCGAGACCGAGCAGCGTGGCGAGCCGCCCCAGGCCGGAGTCGACCACCGAGAGGTCGCCCGCGGCGAGACCCTTCTGCGGACCGAACACGGTCGCGGCACCCCGCGGCCCCGTGAGCGGATTGGTGACATCGGTGAGCACCCGTACGTCCGGAGCGGGTCGCAGGCCAGTGAGATCGACCGACGCGATGTCGACGAGTCCGCGCGCACCCCGTGCGACCGGCGCACCGGCGGCATCGAGGAACCGCGCGCCGAGAGAGGTGAGCAGCCCGGTTCCGCCATCCGTCGACGCGCTTGAGCCGATGCCGAGGATGAGCCGTGAGACGCCGTGATCGAGAGCGGCGGCGATGGCCTGCCCGAAACCGCTCGTGTCGGCATCCCACGGCCGCAGGTCCGTCAGCAGCTCGATTCCCGACGTCGAGGCGATGTCGATCACGGCCGTACCCGAGGGCGCATCCGCGGTCGCCGGAAGCAGCAACCACGACGTGTCCACAGGGGTGCCGGCCGGGCCGTCGACGGTGACCGGCATCCGCACAGCCCCGGCCACGGCGGCCTCGAACGCAGTGACGGTCCCCTCGCCTCCGTCGGCCATCGGTCGCAGCACGAACTCCGCTCGGGAGTCGACCGACGCCCACCCCGCGGCGAGCGCCGTCGCCGCATCGGCGGCCGTGATCGTCCCCTTGAAACTGTCCGGTGCCAGGACGACCTTCGTCGGCATCCTCGCCACACCCGACGTCACGGCGCCACTCGCGGCGTGCTTTCGCGCACCACGACATCGAGCGGGAGCGGCATCGGGCTCCAATCGGGGTCGACGGTAGCGCGGAAAGCCTGGTAGCCGACATCTGCCAGTGGCACGTGCACCGTCGTCAGCGCCGGCGTGACGTCGAGGCTCGACGGAACGTCGTCGAAGCCGCACACGGCGATGTCGGATCCGATGTCGCGCCCGGCAGCACGGATCGCGGTCATCGCACCGATCGCGACGACGTCGCTGATCGCGAACACGAGAGTGCGCCGTTCGATGCCGTCGGCGAGTGCCGCAGCCATCGTCTCTTCGCCGGACTCTCGCCGGAAACCGCCCCGGTGCACGCGCTGCAGCACGCCACCCCCCGCCTCGAAGCCGCGCTGGAAGCCCTCGAGTCGGGAATCCGAGGTGCGCACACCCTCGGCCGCGGCCAGGGCGATCGCCGACCGGTAGCCGAGGTCAGCCATCCGTCGTCCGAGCGCCTCCGCACCGGAAGCGTTGTCGATCTCGACGTTGCGCTCGCCCGACCGGCCGTCGCCGAGCGTGACGACCCGCACGCCCAGACGCGCGAACTCGGCCAACTCGTGACGCGACTCCTGCTCCGTGGGCTCATCCGTGCGGGATGCGGCGAGGATGAGTCCCTGCGGGCGCTGGCCGCGCAGCGCCCGCACGATCCTGGCCTCTCGTGCCGCGTCGCGCTCGGTGATGGCGATCGTTACGATGAGGCCCTGCTCATCCGCGCCGCGGGCGACGCCCGACGCGATGAGACCGAAATACGGGTCGGCGATGTCCGCGACGAGAAGCGCGATGACGGGCGAGGTGCCCCGAGCCGTCGCCTGAGCCGACACGTTGGGCGTGTACCCCAGTTCGGCCGCAGCCTGCTCGACGCGTTCGCGGAATGAATCGGCGACCTTGCGCTCGGAACCGTTGAGCACGCGGGATGCCGTCGCGAGTGACACTCCTGCCGAACGGGCGACGTCCTCCAGGGTGGGTGCGCTGGGTCGAGCGTCTCGCACACGGGTGCGGTAAGGGCTTTCCGAACCGGAGCCAGGGGTGTTCATGGACCCGAGCCTAGCGGGAGCGCATCGGGCACTTGGCACCGGGGCCCGGCTCGTTCACGTTCACCCGCGTACGCCGCCGACGCGACGGGTTGATCACTGGCGGATACCCAGACGGTACCGTATGGATATGGCTCGAGACGGCGGTTCCAAGCTCGGGCGCGACGACTGGGCGCGTGCGGGTTTCGAGATGTTCACCGAGTCCGGGCTGGACGCGGTCGCCGTGGAGCGGGTCGCTTTACGGATCGGGGCCACCAAAGGCAGCTTCTACTGGCATTTCCGCGACCGTCGCGAACTCGTGGATGCCGTTCTCGAGCGCTGGCTGGCCGAGACGGAGGAGATCATCGACGGCGTCGCCGCCATCGACGATCCGCGCGCGAGACTGCGGATCCTCTTCGAGCGAGTTCTCGCGCAGGTGCCCCATGACCGGGGTGAACTCGACCTCATCCATCGCACCGGCGACCCGGTGGTCATGAAAGCACTGGAGCGCGTCAGCGCCCGCCGGATCGCATTCGTGAGCGAGGCATTCGTCGGAGCCGGGTTCACGCCCGACGCCGCGCGCCACCGCGCCGTGCAGACGTACGCGATGTGGCTCGGTCTGGTGCAGCTGGAGGTCGCCCTTCCGAGTCTGCTGCACACCTCCCCCGAAGACGCCGCGAGATTCGCCGCTTCGACGGTCGAGCTTCTCGACGATCTTCTCCCCGGAGACTACAGACCGAGGGGATGACAGGTCTGGCCGTGCTCCATACGGCGGTGTATGGTGGTCTCCATACGCAGCCGTACGGAAGGATCCACCGTGATCGAGAACGTGCACGAACGCCACATTGCCGCCACGCCCGACGAAGTCTGGGCGGTACTGCATGATCTCGATCTGCTCTATCCACCGAGCAGCGGCAGTTTCCGACTGCCCGAGGGTCTGCACCCGGGCGCCCCCGTCATCCACGACGGCACGAGATACCGGATCGCCGAGGTCGTAGCCGGTCGCCGTCTGTGGTTCGATGTCGGCCGCTCGATGAGCGACGGACACGGCTTCGAGTTGATTCCGCACGACGGCGGCACCCTCGTGCGGCACAGCATCACGGGGCACCTGAGCGGGTGGTTCGCGGTGCTGTGGCCGGTCATGATCCGGCGCCAGCACAACAGAGCCATGAGCGGAACACTCGACAACCTCAAGCGGGCCGTGGAGGGCCCTTCGGCCGACCTCCCCGCCGAGAACGCATTCTCCGGCACCCACGGAGCACGCGGGAGGGTGCGGCGATGGGTAGGAGGAGGGGAGGTCCCACCGGTCATGGCGGGACTTTCGACTCTCTCCGGGCACGACTACATCGACGCGTTCCGGCTCGACGTCAGCGCCGCCGACCGATGGACGGCCGAGAGCTGGGCGCGCGCGATGTTCGAAGATGACCGGCCGGTGGCCGCCCGAGCCGTGACGCGAGGCTTACTCGGAGCGATGTTGAGCAGGACGGCACCGCAGGGACGAGTCGGCGGGTTCACCGTCGTCCATGCGTCTTCAGACACGCTGCGCGGTGAGGCCCATTCGACCCTCACCACCGATCAGGTGACGGTGCATGTCGGTGCGGACGAGGTGACGCTGGTGACAGCGGTGCGATTCCACCGCGCCGTGGCGGGACCGATGTGGGCAACGCTGTCTCATCTGCATCGGAGGTTCGCGCCGCAGATTCTGCGATACGCCGCCGCGCAACTCGAACGGAGCTCGCGCCCCGTCGATCAGCGGCGGCCGTGAGAGGTTGCAGAAACGCCACTCACCGCCCGGTCGCACGATCGAGGAACGGATGCAGGACCAGAATCCGCTTTCCGGCCCCGCATCCGTGCATCCGTCGTGCAGGTCGCGCCCACGTCGTGTCGGCAGCCGTGGTCAGGGCAGATGCGGCGAGACCGCGGCGCCGAACGTCTCGGCGGTGCGTCGCACCACGTTCTCGGGCGCATCCGCCCAGATGTCTGCGTTGAAGATCTCGACCTCGATGTCGCGGTCGTAGCCGGTCGCGACGATCGCCCGGGTCAGCTCACCGAAATCGATCACCCCCTCACCGGTGTAGTGCCGCGACAACAGCACGTCGGCAGGCAACGGCGTCTTCCAGTCGCAGACCTGGTAGGTCGCGATCCGCCCCTCACGCCCGGCGCGGGCGATCTGATCCAGCACCTGCGGATCCCACCAGATGTGGAAGGTGTCGACGGCGGCGCCGACGACATGCGCCTCGAAGTCGGCGGCGATGTCGAGCGCCTGCCCGAGCGTCGAGACCACGGCGCGGTCGGAGGCGAACATCGGATGCAGCGGCTCGATCGCCAGCGTGACGCCGGCCGCCTTCGCGTCCGGCGCGAGCACTCCGATGGCGTCGCGCACGCGCTCCCTCGCACCGGCGAGGTCGCGCGATCCCGGGGGCAACCCGCCCGCCACCAGCACGAGCACGGCCGTCGAGCCCTCGGCGCCGGCGGCAGCGAGCGTGGCTGTCTCCTCGATCGCACGGCGATTGTCGTCGAGCGCGGCGTCGCGCTCCGCGCCGTCCGGCAGCGTGAAGAACCCGCCGCGGCAGTGCGTCGAGAAACGCAGACCCGAATCCGCCAGCATCCGCGCGGCGACATCGAGGCCCACCTCGTTTACCGGCTCGCGCCACAGGCCGATGGCCTGGATGCTGGCATCCGCCGTCACCTTCAGCGCGGTCTCGAGGTTCGCGTGCTTGATCGTCGCCTGATTGATCGACAGACGAGGGTCGGGAGCGCTCATGCGTCCACTCCGTTCAACCGCAGCATCGCATGCCAGCGCTCCTGCGCCAGCTCCGGGTTCTCCAGGGCGAGTGAGGCGTTCGCGAGTTCGACGATCCGGCTCAGATGCGGCAGGCTCCGCGCGGAGTGCAGGCCGCCGATCATCTGGAAGGCGGGCTGGTGCCCGTTCAGCCAGGCGAGGAAGGCGACGCCGGTCTTGTAATAGAACGTCGGGGCGGCGAACACCTGTCGGCTGAGCTCTTCGGTGGGTCCGAGGATGCGCAGGTACGCCTCGGCATCGCCGGCATCCAGCGCCTGGATCGCTGCCGAGGCGACGGGCGCGATCGCGGCGAACGCACCGAGCAGCGCGTCGGAGTGACTCTCGCCCTGCCCGACGGTGTCGCCGCCGATGAGTCCGACGTAGTTGAAGTCGTCGCCCGTGAACATGCGCACATGCTCCGGCAGGCGCTCGCGCACCGAGACCTCGGACTCCGCGTTCAGCAGGCTCATCTTCACCCCGGCGACCCTGTCGGGGTTCTCGCCGATGATCTCGAGCAGGACTGCGGATGCCGTCTGCCAGTCCTCCGCGCCGAAGTAACCGGCAAGCTCGGGGTCGAAAGCCGTGCCGAGCCAGTGCAGCACCACCGGGGTCGTGGCCGACGACAGCACCTCACGATAGACGCGTCGGTAGTCCTCGGCATCCGTCGCCACCCGGGCAAGATGACGCGACGCCATCAGCACCGGGCCGGCACCCTGTTCCTCGGTGTAGTACAGCTGCTCTTTGTACGCGTCGATCACCTCATCGAGCGAGATGCGTTCCTCGAGCACGTGGTCGGTGTTCACGCCCACCACGACCGAGCCGCCCTCTTCGCGCGCGACCTCGGCGCTGCGGGCGATGAGCTCGCGGGTCGCCGCCGCGTCGAGCCCCATGTTCCGCTGCGCGGTGTCCATGGCGTCGGCGACGCCGAGCCCCCAGGAGTACACGTTGCGGCGGAAGGCGAGTGTCGAATCCCAGTCGATGTCGGCCGGGCGGCCGGGTGTGTTGTCGGCGTGCGCCTTCGGCACGACGTGCGCGGCAGCGTACGCGACGCGGCTTTCGAGCGGCGATGGCGGACGCGTGTATCCCCCGGAGGCGTTCAGCTCGGCATCCGACAGGGAACCGTCCGCGGCGAGGAGGGTCAGCCCTGTCATCAGAGCGACAGCTTCTCGATGGCGACCTTGCGGCCTTCTGCGCTCGAGGTCAGCCCGGCTTCGGCGAACTGCACACCCTTGGCACCGGCGAGGAGGTCGAACGGATAGTCCGTGCCCAGCACGTAGGACTCGAGATACTCCTCCCACTGCTGGCGGAAACCGTTGAGGAAGACGTCGTTCGTCGGCACCTTCTGCCAGTCGGCGTCGTAGTCACGGGTGTCTTCCAGGTCGGGGTTCCAGACCGGCTTCGGTGTGGCGTTGCGCGGCTGGATCTTCGCGCCAAACAGGCCGACGACGGCCGAGCCGTGGGTGCCGTCGACCTGGAACTCGACGAGCTCGTCGCGGTTCACGCGGACGGTCCAGCTCGAGTTGATCGTGGCTGTGATGCCACCCTCGATCTCGAAGATGCCGTACGCGGCATCTTCCGCCGTCGCGGTGTACTTCTCACCCTTTTCATCCCAGCGCTCGGGGATGTGGGTCGCCGCCTGGGCGTAGACGCTCTTGACCTCGCCGAAGAGGTTCTCCAGCACGTAGTTCCAGTGCGGGAACATGTCGCTGATGATGCCGCCGCCGTCTTCGGTGCGGTAGTTCCAGCTCGGGCGCTGCGCCGGCTGCCAGTCACCCTCGAACACCCAGTACCCGAACTCGCCGCGGACCGAGAGGATGCGACCGAAGAAGCCCGAGTCGATGAGGCGCTTGAGCTTCTGAAGGCCCGGGAGGTAGAGCTTGTCGTGCACGACGCCGGTCTTGACGCCGGCGCTCTGCGCGAGGCGAGCGAGCTCGAGCGCCTCGTCGAGCGTCTCGGCCGTCGGCTTCTCGGTGTAGATCGCCTTGCCAGCGGCGATGGCCTTGCGGATCGCGGAGGCGCGGGCCTTCGTCACCAGGAAGTCGGCGTAGATCTCCCAGGCAGGATCCGCGAGGGCAGCGTCGAGGTCAGTGGTCCAATCCTCGATCCCGTGCTTCGCGGCGAGTTCTGCGAGCTTCTGCTCACTGCGGCCGACGAGGAGCGGCTTCACGGTGATGCGGGAACCGTCCGACAGCTCGATGCCCCCCTCTTCGCGGATCGCGAGGATCGAGCGCACCAGGTGCTGCCGGTATCCCATGCGCCCAGAGACGCCGTTCATGATGATCCCGATCTCGCGGGTCGTCGTCTGTGACATTGATGGTCCGTTCTCTGCGGTGTGGATGCTGTCGGTGCCCGGCCCGGCGCGGTCGCTCCGAGCGGGTAAGCGCTTTCCGTCAGCATGCCATGTCTGCCGGGGGCCGCGCAACTGTGGTGTTCTCGAACGCCGGGCTCAGGCGCTCATCTGCATGTCGCGCTGGTGATGACGCGGGAGAGATTGTCTTCCTCGCCGGCACGCGCGGCGATCCTAGGGGCGGGCCGCCCGCTCGGCACGAGGTTCAGCGCGCGCTGTCGCGTTCGATCAGCGTCGTCGGGCGCTGTCGCGTTCGATCAGCAAGGTCGGGATGACCGTGGCGCCCGGTGTCTCGGTCGACCCCTCGATGTCGGCCACCAGTGCCTCGACCGCACGGCCGGCGAGGGCCGTGAAGTCCTGACGGATCGTGGTCAGCGGCGGGCGGTAGTTCGCGGCATCCGGCACGTCGTCGAACCCGATCACGCTCACATCCTCGGGCACCCTTCGACCGTCGTCGGCGAGGGCCCGCAGCAGCCCGAGCGCCATCTGGTCGTTGGCGCAGAAGACCGCGGTGGCCGTGGCGAGCGCGGCCGCAGCGCCGTGGCCGGCTTCGGCGCTCCAGTCGCCCCGCACCACCGGGGGCGCGTCGGTCCCGGCGGCAGCGAGGGTCTCCCGCCAGCCGCGCTCGCGTTCGGTCGCGGCGAAGGAATCGGCAGGGCCGGCGAGATGGTGAACGGTCGGATGCCCGAGCTCCAGCAGGTGCGTCGTAGCGGCTGCCGCTCCCCCGGCGTGATCGCTGTGCACGGCGGTGAAGCCGGCGGAGGTCGGTGCGTCGACCACGACGAGCCGAAGGCCGGTCGGACGCGCATCGGCCGACACCTGCGCCGACGCCTCGTTCAGGACGATCGCGCCGTCGACCTCCTGCTCGGCGAGCCGATCGAACGCCGCAGCCACGCCACCGGATGCGGTGATGAGCGTCAGCGCATAGCCGCGTTCGGCGGCCGCCTCGGCCGTGGCCTGCAGCATCCGGGAGTTGCCGACGGTCACGAGGGTCGTGACGACGAGCCCGATCGTGCGCGACCGGCCGGTGCGCAGTGCCCGTGCTGCACGATGCGGCCGGTAGCCGAGGTCTCGCATGGCCCGTTCGACGCGTTCCCTGGTGGCCGGATCGACGCGAGGGCTGTCGTTGACGACCCGCGACACGGTCTGCCCCGAAACTCCGGCGCGCTGCGCGACCTGCGCCATCGACACTCGAGTCGACGCCGGGCGGTGATGCGGGCGGCGGGGCGGCATCAGGTCGCCGAGGTCGTCGTCGGTCACCGGCATCCTCCGTTCACATTTCAGGAGTGTTGACGTTATCATGGGCGGTGACCTACCATGTTTACGTGAACACGGATGTTTCTCCTGAATTGCGCACGCAGCAGCTCGGCGCCGGTGTCGTTCGGCGTGCCACGCGGCTCGCCGACGGCCGGGATCTGATCTACTACGACGACCCCGACACGACGCTCGGCCCCGACCGGGCCGTCGACGCACGCGCGCTCGACGCCCGCGCCGACACCGCGACGATGCGCCAGGACGTGCTCACCGGCGACTGGATCACGGTGGCCGCGAACCGTCAGAACCGGGTGATGATGCCCGGCGCCGATGCCGACCCGCTCGCGCCGCAGACGCCGACCAACCCGTCCGAGGTGCCGTCGCGCTACGACGTCGCGGTCTTCGAGAACCGCTCCCCTGCCTTCGGCCCCGCCCTCGCCGAGGCGCTGGGCACCGCTCCCGCTGCCAAGGACGCACCGCGGGGCCTCGACGATCTCGCAGCTCTCGGCCTGGGCCGCACCCGCACGAGCGTCGGCCGCTGCGAGGTCGTCTGCTTCAGTCCAGAGCATTCCGGCTCGTTCGGCACCCAGTCCGTCACCCGCGCGCGCACCGTCATCGAGGCGTGGGCGGATCGCACGGCCGCCCTGTCGCAGCTTCCCGGCGTCGAGCAGATCTTCCCGTTCGAGAACCGCGGCGAGGCGATCGGCGTGACCCTCCCGCATCCGCACGGTCAGATCTACGCGTATCCCTACGTCACCCCGCGCACCACTCGCCTGCTCGACAGCATCGACCGCACCGCCCCCGATCTGTTCCAGCGCATCCTCGAGTTCGAGCAGACCTCGGAGCGGGTCGTGTTCCGGGGTGAGCACTGGACCGCGTTCGTGCCCTTCGCCGCACGCTGGCCGCTGGAGGTGCATCTCATGCCCCATCGTCACATCGCGGATTTCGCCGAGACGACCGACGCCGAGCGCGACGAACTCGCGCCACTCTACCTGCGCCTGCTGCGCGGAGTCGACGCCCTCTACGAGACGCCGACGCCCTACATCGCCGCGTGGCACCAGGCGCCCGTGCACGTCGGGCGCGACTCGGTGCGCCTGCACCTGCAGCTGACCAGCCCTCGGCGCGCCGCCGACAAGCTGAAGTTCCTCGCCGGCTCCGAGGCGGCGATGTGGGCGTGGACGGCCGAGATCCCGCCGGAGCAGTCCGCCGTGCGTCTTCGGGATGCGATCGCCACCGTCGGCGAGGTGATCGCGTGAGCGCGGGTCACATCGACGGACCGCGTGCCGCGACGCAGGATGCCGCCCGCGCCCTGTTCGCGGATCTCACCGGGCGCGCGCCGGACGGCGTGTGGTCGGCACCGGGACGGGTGAACCTGATCGGCGAGCACACCGACTACAACGAGGGCTTCGTGCTGCCCTTCGCAATCCCGCACCGCACGTTCGCCGCGGTCGGGACTCGGAAGGACGACCGGGTGCGGGTCGCATCGACCTTCGCCGATTCGGCCGTCGAGGTGTCGCTCGACGAACTCGGGTCGCTCTTCCCGACCGCTGCGGGCAGCGCGCCGTCGGTGCCCGAGTGGGCCGCCTATCCGCTCGGAGTCGCCTGGGCGCTTCAGCGAAGCGGCACCGCAGGTCGCGGTGTCGACATCGCGATCGCCTCCGATGTCCCCGTCGGCGCCGGACTCTCCTCCTCGGCCGCGATCGAGAGCGCGACGGCATCCGCTCTCGACGACCTCTGGGATGCGGGCCTTGACCGCACCGCTCTCGCCCGCATCGGCCGGAGTGCCGAGAACGAGGCAGTGGGCGCACCCACCGGGATCATGGACCAGATGGCGTCGATGCGCGGCGAGGTCGATGCCGCCATCTTCCTAGACTGCCGCACGCTCGAAGCCCAGCTGGTTCCCGTCGGCATCGCCGAGGCCGGCCTCGCCATCCTCGTGATCGACACCCGTGTCGAGCACGCGCACTCGACCGGAGGCTACGGCGAGCGCCGTGCGTCCTGCGAACGCGGGGCGGCGATCATGGGCGTCCCGAGCCTCCGCGACGTGTCGGTCGACGACCTCGAGCGCGCCTCGACACTCATGGACGACGTCACCTTCCGCCGTGTCCGGCACGTCGTCACCGAGAACCAGCGAGTCCTCGACACCGTCCGCGTGCTGCGCGAGGACGGGGCGCGCGCGATCGGCGATCTGCTCGTGGCGTCGCATGCCTCGATGCGCGATGACTTCGAGATCTCGGTGCCCGAACTCGACACCGCCGTCGAGGCGGCGCTCGCTGCCGGAGCGATCGGCGCGCGCATGACCGGCGGCGGCTTCGGCGGGGCTGCCATCGCCCTGATCGAGCAGGAGGCGGTGGCCGCGGTCTCGGATGCGGTGACGGCGGCCTTCGCAGCATCCGATTTCACCGAACCCCACCTCTTCACGGTGACTCCGTCGGCGGGCGCCCGCCGCGACGCCTGAAAGAATGGACGCGGCGCCGCGAACGGCGGCGCGGGAGAGGAAGCAATGTCCTGGATCGTCACCGGCGGAGCCGGCTACATCGGATCGCACGTGGTACGCGCACTCGCAGAAGCCGGGCTTTCCCCCGTCGTCATCGACGACCTCTCCAGCGGAGTCCCTTCCTTCGTCCCGTCGGGCGTGCCGTTCGTGAAGGGGACCATCCTCGACCGCGACCTCGTCGAGAAGACCCTCCGCGACCATCGGGCGGAGGGTGTGATCCACGTCGCCGGGTTCAAGTACGCCGGGGTCTCGGTGCAGCGACCACTGCACACCTATGCGCAGAACGTCGAAGGAACCCGCGTGATCCTCGAGGCGATGGATGCCGCCGGGGTTGCGAACATCGTCTTCTCATCGTCGGCCGCGGTCTTCGGCACCCCCGATGTTCCTCTCGTCGTCGAGAGCACCGAGAAGCGGCCGGCCAGCCCCTACGGCGAGTCCAAGCTCATCGGTGAATGGCTGCTGCGCGACCAGGCCGCAGCCACCGCCGAGTCCGATCGACCGCTGCGACACACGTCGCTGCGGTACTTCAACGTCGTCGGCTCCGCCGATCCCAGCGTCTACGACGTCAGCCCGCACAACCTGTTCCCGATCGTCTTCGAGGCGCTGCTCGCGGGCAAGACCCCGCGCATCAACGGCGACGACTACGACACCGAGGACGGCACGAACGTGCGCGACTACGTGCACGTCGGCGACATCGCGGCAGCTCACGTCGCAGCAGCGCGGCGTCTGGCGGCCG
The DNA here is from genome assembly GCF_031179285.1 of Microbacterium sp. Classification (GTDB taxonomy): domain Bacteria; phylum Actinomycetota; class Actinomycetes; order Actinomycetales; family Microbacteriaceae; genus Microbacterium. Next base: position 25,181 of record NZ_JAPSHY010000014.1, read on the forward strand.
GCGATCCGATCGAGCCGGCATACAACCTCGGCTCCGGCGACGGCCTCAGCGTGAAGCAGATCATGGATGCCGTGGCCCGCGTCACCGGCATCGACTTCACCCCCGAGATCGGCCCGCGCCGCCCGGGCGACCCCGACCGGATCGTGGCGACGGGAGAACTGGCGGCTCGCGACCTCGACTGGAAGATGCGCTACACGGTCGACGAGATGGTGCGCACCGGCTGGGAGGCACGGAGGGCCGCAGGCTCCTAGTCCACCGCTCAGACGTCGCGGGTGCGGATCGGATAGAGCCAGAAGCACAGCCAGGCGAGCGCGGCGAAGGCGAGGGGGACGACCGCCAGCATCAGGCGGATGCCGCCGTCCACCGACCCCGGCTGAGCGCCTCCCAGTGAGGCGTCGAACCCGCTCGCCGTCAGCACCCAGGCGGCGACCACCGCCTGCAGGACGACCGAGCCGCGCACCACGAAGCCGTTCACGCCGAAGTACACGCCCTCCCGGCGGAGACCTGTGCGCGCGGCATCCTCGTCGATGATCTGCCCGAGCATGACCTCGAGTAGCTGGAGCAGGCCCCCGACGCCGACTCCCACGCCCACCCCGACGAGGGCTGCCCCCATCACATCGGCGGGGGCGAGGTAGCCGAGTACCGCGACACCGAACACGCCCACGCTCCAGAGCACCGCGACGCGCGGCGTCGTGCGACGCACCACCCAGCTCCACAGCACGATCGCCGGAATCGCGGTCACGAAGATCGCGGCGAGCAGGATGCTGCCTTCGCCCTCGGCGGCTCCCAGGGAGTAGCGGACGTAGAACGGGATGGCGGCGAGGATGACCGCGACCGACGTCTGCACCATCAGGGAGCCGAGGACGTATGGCAGGAAGGCACGGTTGGCGAAGGTGTACCGGAGCTGATCGCGCCAGGGCATCGCCACCGCCGCGCGCGCATCGGCGGGGACACGACGCTCGAGCATGCCGCCGGCGAAGGACCACGACAGCATCACGAGGCACACGCCGCCGAGGACCAGTGCCATCCCCGGCCAGCCGATGAAGCCGTACAGCAGGGGTGCGCCGGCCGTGCCGAGCACCATCCCGAGGATCGCGAAGATCTGCCGCGGAACGTTTCCGCGCGCCCGCTCCGCTGTCGTGCGGAAGATCTCGGGGAACAGCGCTGAGATGTTGAGCACCACCACCACGAAGGCGATGTCGTAGACGGCGACGACCACCAGGAACCAGGCGATGAGGCCGGCTGCCGGCAGCGCCGGGGGCATCCAGATGAGCATGAAGGCGACGACCAGCGGCACGATGCCGAGGCCTATCCAGGGGATGCGCCGGCCCCACGGCGTGCGGATCCGGTCGGAGAGCGCCCCGACTACCGGGTTGAGCAGTGCATTGAGGATGCCGTGCGCGATCATCGCGATCGCGACCCACCCGGCCGGCACCGCGAGGTGGGCCGCATAGAAGTAGACGACGAAGGCCGAGAAGGTCTGCGCCATGAGCTGCGTCGGAAAGCCGGAGGCGCCGAACGCCAGTGACTGCGCGGTGCTGGGCGCGGCATCGATGCGCCGGTCGCGGATGCCGGCGAGGATCATCGCCGCCGTGCCCGCTGCAGGTCGCGCAGGGCGCGCCAGCCGAGTCGTACGAGCTGTTCGTCGGCAAGGGCCTCGACCACGACGGGATCCGCCAGCAGGCGCCGTTCAAAGCCCCGCTTCGCGGCGCTGAAGTCCACCGTGGCCCGCAGTTCATCGCCGTCGATCATGGGATGCAGGTAGATCTCGGTGACTCCCGCGGGCACCTCGCGCAGCATGGCGACGAACGCATCCCGCACCTGCTCGTACGTCTCCTCGTCGGCGGTGCCCTCGCCCTCGAGCTCGAACGGATGCGTCCACAGCCGATCGACGATCTCGACGCCGAGTGCGTCGGCGGCGGCGGCAGCCTCATCGAGTCTGGCCTGCAAGGCGGCGTCAGCCGCCGCTCCGCCCATGCTCCGCGGCAGCCGAAAGGGCAGTCCGTGACGCGCCGCGAGCTCGAAGACCGGGGCGAGGAAGTCGCGACCGGTGGCCAGGCCGTAGACCGAGCCCATGTGGTTGTCGAGGTGCGTGACGTCCACACCGGCGGCGAGGGCGGCCTGCAGCTGCGCGGCGAGCTCGGCTGCGACGTCGTCGTCTGCGGCTCGTTCCTCGACCGTGGCGACGTCGGCGGGGAAGAACCCGTCGCCGTCGACGAGCGTCGTCGCCGTGCCGGTCAGCGGCCGCCAGCGATATCGGCTCCACTCGCTGGTCAGCACCAGGTGCACGCCGATGTCGAGATCAGGGCGGGATGCTGCGAACATCGTCGCCTCGGGTGCCCAGGCGCAGGGCATCATCAGTGTCGCGGAATCGATGTGCCCGCTCTCGAACAGGTCGAAGATCGCCGCATTGGCCGCGCGGCACATGCCGAAGTCGTCCGCGTTGAGGATGATCGCCCTGGTGCCGGCGTCGAAACCGAGCCGGGTGACGAGGCTCGATGTCTCGGTCACCGCGCCATCCTCGCGGACGGCGCGAGGACGCGCGAGAACACCGCCGCTCGAAGCGCCGAAGCGGCTTCGCCGATCGCTCCGACCAACGGCGCCTCCGGTCCGAAGGACGACACCAGGAAACACAGCGGGAGCTGCGCCGAGTACGAGTCGGCGACGCGCGAGACCGCATCCACGAGGACGGGGTGCGCTGCCGTCCCGCTCAGGATGAAAGCCTCGGGATCAAGCACGAGGGCGACGCTGCCGGCGATGAGGGTGATCCGCCGGCCCATCTCGTCGGCGATGCGCTGCGCTGCGGGGTCACCCTTCGCAGCGGCGGCGAGGTGTGTCTCGACAGGCGCCCCCGGGTCGCGGTCGTTGACGAGCGCGAGGTCGCCGATCACCGCCTCGTTCAGCACCGGAGCCCCGATCGGCAGTGGCGTCTGCGGCAGGTGCATGACCTCGCCCGCCACGCCCGATGCTCCTCGGTGAAGAGCACCGTCGATGACGATGCCCGCGCCGAGGCCGTCATCGAGCAGCAGCAGCGCGAAGCTCGACAGCTCGCCCCCCGCTCCCGATGTCAGCTCGGCGAGGGCTGCGAGGTTGACGTCGTTCTCGACGCGGACCGGGCATTCGATCCGCGCTGCCAGGGCCGCCCGGAAGGCGCCCCCGTCCGGGCCCAGATCGTCGCGGATGCCGCCATCGGCGGTGACGATCCCGGGCACGCCGACCACGGCGAGCAGCAGCGGACCCTGCACGCCGCGGTGGCACTCCTCGACGAGGCTCGCGATGTGCGAGACGCGGTCCTCTCGGTTCACCGGCGCGGCGTGGGGGAAGGGAGCGTGCTGTTCGGCGCGCACAGAGCCGGTGGTGTCGACGAGCACCACGTGGGCGCCGTGATGATCGACATGCACGGCGGCCGCCGAGCCCAGGCCGGGGTGCAGTGTCACCCTGCCGGCCGCCGGCCCGCGGGTCTCGCGATCCACCCCTGCCGTGGCGATCGCGCCCGCCGCCTCCAGCATCCGCAGCACCTGCGTCACCGCGGTGCGGGAAAGGCCGGTCGCGGCCATAAGCTCGGCGCGGGTCTGCGGCCCCTTCTGAGCCAGAGTGTCGAGGATCGCTCGCCCGTTGAGGGTTCGGAGCAGGGTCTGCGGTCCTGCCAGCGGTCTCGTCACGAGTACCCCCTTCGTGCTCGGCTCCGCTCAGCTTGTCACATCGCGTCCGACCGGTCGAGGTTCCTGTCCGAGCACCGGCGGGCGAAGTCGCTCTCGGTCATGGCGGGATGATCACGACGAATTCCGAACCCTGAGTTACTCGTATCGACTAATTCGGTTGCCCTGCGGCGATCGAACTGTCAGGATCGGCCTATGCGCACCTCCGGAAAACAACTCGCCCTCGACGACGTCTCGAAGCAGATCATCGAGTTGCTTCAGGAGGACGGGCGCCGGCCGTATGCAGAGATCGGCCGCGCCGTCGGTCTGAGTGAGGCCGCGGCGCGTCAGCGCGTGCAACGCATGACCGAGGCCGGCGTCATCCAGATCGTCGCCGTCACCGACCCGATGCAGCTCGGATTCCACCGGATGGCGATGATCGGCATCCGGACCATCGGCGACCCCCGGGTCATCGCGGAGGAGCTCACCCAGATCTCCGAGCTCGCCTATGTGAACGTGACCCTCGGCACATTCGACATCCTCGCCGAGGCGGTGTGCGAGAGCGACGAGGATCTGCTCGATCTCATCGCGACGCGCATCCGCACCATCGACGGCGTGACCCACACCGAGGCCTTCCTCTATGCCGGCCTCTACAAGGACCTCTACAACTGGGGCACGAGATGACGCGCTGCGCGTCCGCGAACCCCGCACCGATATCGGAGTGATCATGGGAACCACCGTCTTCGAGCGTCAGCGGCCGGCGGCATCCGTCGTCGATCACGCGCTGAAGGACACCTCGTTCGCCGTCTTCTGGCTCGACGACGTGCAGCGGACGGAGTACCCCCGTCTCACCGGTGCGGTCACGGCCGACCTCGCCGTCGTCGGCGGCGGCTACGCCGGGCTGTGGACGGCGATCAGGGCGAAGGAGCGCCAGCCGGACCGAAAGGTCGTTCTGCTGGAGGCCTCTCGTGTGGCGTGGGCCGCATCGGGGCGCAACGGCGGATTCTGCGAGGCCAGCCTGACGCACGGCCACGAGAACGGGCTGCGCCGCTGGCCGGATGAGATCGATCGGCTCGAGCAGCTCGGCCTGGAGAACCTCGACGCGATCGGCGCCACGGTCGAGCGCTATGGCATGCGGGCCGATTTCGAGCGCACCGGACAGCTCGCGGTCGCCGTCGAACCGCATCAAGTCGAGTGGTTCCGCGACGAGGAGGGGTTCCTCGACCGGGACGCGGTGCGGGAGCAGGTGCACTCGGAGACCTATCTCGCCGGTTCCTGGGACCGCGAAGGCTGCGCCCTCGTGCACCCGGCCAAGCTCGGCCTCGAGCTCGCCCGCGTCGCGACCGAACTCGGTGTGGAGATCTTCGAGCACGCGCTGGTGCGATCGATCGACGGCGACGGCTCGGGCCCGGTGACGCTGAAGACCGAGGGCGGGCGGGTCACGGCCGGCTCCATCGCCCTCGCGACGAACGTCTTCCCCTCGCTCCTCACACGCAACCGCCTGATGACCGTGCCCGTGTACGACTACGTGCTCATGAGCGAACCGCTCACCGCGGAGCAGCTCGCGTCGATCGGATGGTCGAACCGGCAAGGGCTCGCCGACAGCGCCAACCAGTTCCACTACTACCGACTCTCCGCCGACGACCGCATCCTTTTCGGCGGCTACGACGCGATCTATCACTACGGCGGCAGAGTGCGCCCCGAGTACGAGGACCGTCTCGAGAGCCATCGCCGTCTCGCAGAGCACTTCTTCACGACCTTCCCTCAGCTCGAGGGATTGCGGTTCACGCATCGATGGGGCGGGGCGATCGACTCGTCGAGCCGCTTCTGCGCGTTCTTCGGCACCGCCAGGAAGGGCCGCGTCGCCTATGCGACCGGGTTCACGGGCCTCGGCGTGGGAGCCGCGCGATTCGCCGCCGACGTCATGCTCGATCACCTCTCCGGCGTCGAGACGGAGCGCACCCAGCTGGCAATGGTGCGCGAGAAGCCGATCCCGTTCCCTCCGGAACCGGCGGCGGCCATCGGGATCAACCTGGTGCGAGCGGCGATGGATCGAGCCGATCACAACGAGGGCAGGCGCAACCTGTTCCTCAAGACCCTCGACGCGCTCGGGATGGGCTTCGACTCATGAACGAGATCGCCGCTGGAACGGGAGTGGATGCCGCATCCATCGCCCTCGCGCACCAGCCGCTCGCCGCCGACGACGCCCTCTCCGGAACACCGTCGGCGGCCCTCCATCCGCTGGCGACCGTCGGTGCCGCCGAGGTCGGGATCTGGGAGATGACGCCCGGCACAGCGCGCGACACCGAGGTCGACGAGGTGTTCGTGGTGATCGCCGGTCGGGCTCGCATCACCTTCGAGGACCCGGCTGTTGCCGATCTCGACGTCTCGCCGGGTTCGGTCGTCCGCCTCGCCGAGGGCATGAGGACGGTCTGGACGGTCTTCGAGACGCTCCGCAAGATCTACATCGCCTGAGGTGCGGGCCGCGTGGCGTGCGGCACCGATGCCGTGCGGCGCGAGGTCGATAGCCTGGGCGCATGGTGACTGGACCTCCGATCGTGCACACCGCCGCCGGGCCCGTCCGCGGATTCTGGCGCGAGGAGTTCGGTCGACCCTCGGCGGCGTTCCTCGGCATCCCCTTCGCCCAGCCGCCCGTCGACGACCTGCGGTTCGCGGCGCCCGTCGCGCCGGAGCCCTGGAGCGAGATCCGCGACGCGACCCGATACGGCGCCACGGCGCTCAGGCACGACCCCGGCGGCACGCTCATCCCCGAGCCCGCCATCGCCGGCGACAGCACGCTCAACGTCAACGTCTTCACTCCCGATCCGGCGGGTTCCCTGCCGGTGCTCGTCTGGATTCACGGCGGCGGGTACACCGAGGGATCGCCCTCAAGCCCCTGGTACGACGGACGAGCGTTCAATCGCGACGGCGTCGTGACGGTCTCACTCTCGTACCGGCTGGGCTTCGACGGGTTCGGGTGGATCGACGGCGCCCCGCACAATCGCGGTGTGCGCGACTGGCTTGCAGGGCTCGCATGGGTGAGGCAGAACATCGCCGCCTTCGGAGGCGATCCGGAACGGGTGACCATCGCCGGTCAATCCGCCGGCGGCGGCGCGGTGCTGACGCTGCTGGGGATGCCGGGCGCGCAGTATCTCTTCCGGTCCGCCTTCGCCGTCTCGGCAGCCCTTGCCGACGTTCCCGCCGACGCCGCGCGAGCGCGTGGTGAACGCCTCGCCGCGCTGGCAGGAGTCTCCGCCGACGCAGCTTCCCTCCGCTGCGTGCCCGAAGACCACCTTCACGAACTGCAGCGGCGGGCTCAGAGCGCGAAGCGCGGCATCGGCGCCCTCACCGATCTGCTCGAGCACGGACTCCCGTGGGGGCCGATGGTCGACGGGGAGTTGCTGCGGATGCCGACGCTCGATTCGCTCCGCGAGGGGGTCGGCAGCGACAAGCCACTCCTCCTCGGCGCGGCCGACGACGAATTCACGATGATCGCCGAGACCGAGCAGGCGAAGCTGCGGCTGATCCCCCCGGCGGTGCTGCTGCGACCGTTCCTCCGTGACCGCGACGTCAGGCGCGCTTATCTCGACGCGAATGCCGAGCAGCGCGCCAAGGGCACGGCGGCCGTCATCGGCCGGTATGTCAGCGACCACATCTTCCGCGCGCTGGTTCCCGCAGCCGCGGAGGCGCGGTCGCGGGGCGCGGCCGACACCTGGGCGTACCGGTTCTCGTGGGTCTCGCCGGTCAAGGGCTGGGCGTGCCACTGCCTGGATGTGCCCTTCTGGTTCGATGCGCTCGACCTGGAACGAGTGCGTGGCCTCGCCGGTGATGCTCCGCCGCCGTCGCTCGCCGACGACATGCACGCCGCCGCGGTGAGATTCGTGACCGAGAGCGACCCCGGCTGGCCGGCCTGGCGCACGCAGCCCGGCACGACCCGGGTGTTCGGCGGCCGTTCCGCGCCCGGCGCCGACCCGGAGATCACCGAGACGGCGTACGACAGCGTCCTCGCCCTGCTCTGACCCGCCGCCATAGTCACCGACCGCCCGACCGCGACCGCGACGCCCGCGACCGCGGAGTCAGGTGAGCCGGGTGACGCCGGCGTGCGGCATCCGCTCACGCATGATCCGGATGGCCTCGGGATTGTCGTCGACGAGCACGGCATCACGGCCGAGGGCGGAGGCCACCGCACCGGTGGTGCCGCTCCCGGCGAAGAGATCGAGCACTCGATCGCCGGGGCGACTCGATGCGCGCACGATCCGTCGGAGGATGCCCTCGGGTTTCTGGGTGGGATACCCCGTCTTCTCCCGACCGGTCGTCGGGACGATGGTGTGCCACCACACATCGGTGGGGAGCTTCCCTCGAGCCGCCTTCTCGGCGGTGACGAGCCCGGGCGCCATGTACGGCTCTCTGTCGACCTCGTCCGAGTCGAACACGTACTCCTTCGGGTTCTTGACGTAGACGAGGATCGTGTCGTGCTTGGTCGGCCAGCGCCGGCGTGACTTGGCTCCGTAGTCGTACGCCCAGATCAGCTCGTTGAGAAAGCAATCCCGCCCGAACACCGCGTCGAGCATGACCTTGGCGTAATGCGCCTCCCGGTAGTCGAGGTGCAGGTACAGGGTGCCGTCGTCGGCGAGCAGCCGCCAGGCCTCTTCGAGTCTCGGCATGAGGAAGGCGCCGTAGTCGTCGAAACGGTCGTCGTAGGCACGCAGCATTCCGCGGACGCGCTCGTAGGCGTGGCCGTGGAACCCGTGCCGCACCTCGGCGGCGGCCGCCACCGGTTCATTACTCCTCAGTTCCGCGGCATCGGCCGAGACGCTCCGGCCCGATTCCGGGGTGGCCGCGGCGTCGAGGCCGGATTCCTGAGGAGTTGTGAACGCGCGACGTGCCGTGACGACCTGGCGTTCCTGCGGCCGCCCCGTGTTGAACGGCGGATCCAGATAGACGAGCGTGAAGGATGCCGACGGCAGCCCGCGGGCGACGGCGAGATTGTCGCCCTCGATGATCGACACCGAACCCGGCGCCTCCCCCGTCGCCGATGGCGCTATGGGGTCGGTCACGGCACCCGGTGAAGCCACGCCTCGGTGGCGAATTTCGACTCGACGAGCGCCTCCGCCTCGGCCAGTTCTTCCGCCGAGACCGCGCCGTCTTCGGCGTCGGTCAGCGAGCGGAAGGTGGCCTTGAACCGTTCGATGATCTCGGCGCGGCTGAGTCCGGTCTGGCTCCGAAGCGGGTCGACCCGCTTGGCGGCAGAGGTCGTGCCCTTGTCGCTGAGCTTCTCCCGGCCGATGCGCAGCACCTCGGTCATCGCCTGGCCGTCGATGTCGTACGAGAGGGTGGCGTGGTGCAGCACCCCGCCGTTGGCGAGGCGCTTCTGCGCGGCCCCGCCGATCTTGCCGGTGGGACTCGCGATGTCGTTCAGCGGCTGATACACGGCGTCGATGCCGAGTGAGCGCAGCGCCTGGAGCACCCAGTCGTCGAGGAAGGCGTACGAGTCGGCGAAGGTCATGCCCTGCACGAGGGATGCCGGCACATACAGCGAGTACGTGATGATCTGCCCCGCGGCCATCATCATCGCCCCTCCCCCGGAGATCCGGCGAACGACGTCGAATCCGTGCCGCGCCGCGCCTTCCGGGTCGACCTCGTTGCGGTACGACTGGAACGAGCCGATGACGACGGCCGACTCGTCCCACTCCCAGATCCGCAGGGTCGGGCGACGGCGTCCCTCGCCGACCCGGGCGGTGAGCACCTCGTCGAGAGCGAGGTTCATGCGCGGTGAGACGGCCTTGTCGTGCACGATCTCCCAGTCGAAGTCGCGCCATCCGGGCGCGGTGACGAGGGCCCGGCGCACAGCGGTGCCGACGGCGTCGGGGGTGAACCCGAGCAGCTGCGCACCGTCAGGGAGTGCCCGACGAACCGCCGATGCGATCGCGGACGCATCCGTCTCGATCGGCAGGCCCGTGACCGCGGCGTTGATGTCGTCGAGGGCGTCGTCGGGCTCGAGGAAGAAGTCGCCGGCGAGACGGAACCGGGCGATCTTTCCGTCTTCCACGTCGAGGTCGACGACGACGAGCTTCCCGCCTGGAACCTTGTATTCACCGTGCACGGAACCAGCTTAAGCCGCGCGGGGCGCCCGTGCTCCTGCCCGCCGGATCAGTCGCGCGAGGGGATGCGGCGATCGAGCCACGACAGCAGGTCGGCGCGGACCTCGTCCTGCTGCAGCTCATTGAAGATCTCGTGCCGCGCGTCCGGGTAGACCAGCGTCGTCACGTCGCTGAAGCCGGAACGTGTGCGGTAGTCCTGGGCGAGCAGGTGCACGCTGCGCGGTCCGCCCACCGGGTCGTCGCGGCCGACGAGCAGCAGCATGGGGATGTCTCGGCCGAGGTTCCTCGCGGGCCGACCATACAGCTTGGCGGCCTCGATCGGCCCGAAGAGCTTCAGCAGCGGGACGGCTGTCGTGAGCGGGTCATCCCCGAACGCGCGCCACACCTCGGGGTCGCGCGACAGCCACTCGAAGCCGGTCGCCTCGGTTGCCGCCCAGCGTGCGTTCAGCGGAGCGGGGTTCATCATCCTCGGCGTCCGAAGGGCCGAGCCCGAGAGGATCACGGCATCCCAGGCCTCGGGGTGATCGTTGACCAGCATCTGGGCGAGGAAGGATCCCCAGGAGTGCCCGAGCAGCACGAGCGGCAGATCAGGATGGTCCTCGCGGATGATGCCGGTCAGCTGCCAGATCGCGTCTTCGGTCGCGCGCAGGCCGCCCTTGCCGAGCCGGCCGAGCCTGGCCGGCCCTCCGTGCTGGCGGATGCCGGTGCGGCCGTGACCGCGGTGATCGTCGGCGTACACGATGAAACCGGCCGCGGTCAGGGCGCCGATCAGCGCCGGGTAGCGGCCGGCGTGCTCCCCGACACCGTGCAGCAGCTGGACGACTCCCCGCGCGGTGCCCGCCGCCGGATGCACGTCGTAGACGATGGCGATGCCGTGGGCATCGGTGAATTCACGCGTATCCGTCACGCCCCCACCCTAGTCAGCCTGCCGGTCGTCTCCGGCCCGCGAGACTGCAGTCGCGCGCCGAGAACGTGACGGAAAGCCACCCCCTCGGCGGGAGAGTGCAGTCTCGCGGCAGAGGGCCGTCTCGCGCGTCAGCGGCCGAGGGAACGCACGACCGCAAGGGCTGTCTCGAGATCGGTGACCTCGTAGCCGCCGACACCGTCGGAGGCCGATCCCATGCGGACTCCCCCCTGCTGCGTCACCGACCGCTTCGCCGAGAAATGCAGCGCGTCGACTCCCACGGCGGCGAGCGCCGGCGCTGTCGCCGCATCCACCCCGCTGCCTGCCATGATCTCGATCTGACCCTCCGCCGCCACGACGAGTGCGCGGAGTGTGTCGATGCCGTCGATCGCAGCGGACGCCCCGCCCGAGGTGAGCACGCGTCGTAGGCCGAGCGCGCGCGCCGCCGCCAGGGTCGCCAGCGGGTCTGCGGACATGTCGATGGCACGGTGGAGGGTGACGGATGCCGTCCCGGCGGCGTCGCGCAGTCGGGTCATCGCGGCGACGTCGAGCCGCCCCGCATCGTCGAGCACGCCGATCACCACGCCGGCCGCCCCGGCTTCGACGGCGCGACGCACGTCCCGCTCGGCGGTCGCGAGCTCGTCCGCGTCATAGTGGAATCCGCCGGCGCGCGGTCGGATCAGCACGTGCGTCTCGGGCCCGTCGTCGCCCGCGGCCTCGAGAGTGAGCTCGATCGTGGCCGGCGACGGCGTGAGACCACCGAGGGCCAGAGCCTGAGCGAGTTCGACGCGCGCGGCACCGACCTCGCGGGCGACCCGCATTCCAGCGGGATCCTGCACGGCGATTTCCAGGGCGAGCGTTCGGGTCACCCGTCCATTCTGCCCTCCGCGCGCGCAGGGGCCCGCAGCATCCGGTCTTTCCCCTTCCAAGAAGATTAGATAGGCTATCTAAGTAATGTCTGAGTCTGATGAAGCCCTCCACCTCACCGCCACAGACCTTCGCATGGCCACGTTCCGGCTCGCCCGGCGCCTGCGCAGCGCCCGTGCGGCCGACTCGATGAGCGACACACAGTTGGCGGTGCTCGCCGGCCTCCGCATGCACGGCCGACGTACGATCTCTGCGCTCGCGGAGAGTGAGCACATCACCGCTCCCTCGATGAGCAGCATCGTCAACGGTCTCGAGGAGCAGGGTCTCGTCGTGCGGATCCCCGACGAGGACGATCGCCGCCGTGTACAGGTCGAGATCACCGCGGCCGGCACCGAGATCGTCGCCGAGACCATCCGCCGACGCGACCACCTCCTGGCTGCGATGCTCGACCGGGTCGACTTCACCGCCGAAGAGCTCGCCACGTTGCGAGAGGCCAGTGCACTCATGAGGAGGGTGGCCGAACGATGAGCGCGATGTTCCGCTCCTTCTCCAACATCAACTACCGCATCTGGTTCGCCGGCGCCCTGGTGTCGAACATCGGGGGCTGGATGCAGGCGACGGCCCAGGACTGGGTCGTGCTCACCGAACTCACCGACAATGACGCGACCGCGATGGGCGTCACGATGGCCCTGCAGTTCGGACCTCCCCTGGTGCTGGTCAGCCTGACCGGCTGGGTGGCCGACCGCTTCGAACGACGCCGCATCCTGCTGGCCACGCAGGCCTCGCTGCTGCTGCTGGCCGTCGCCGCCGGTGTGCTGCTGCTCACCGGTGTGATGACCCTGCCGATGATGTTCGGCTTCGCGCTGGGATTCGGCGTCGTCAACGCCTTCGACGCTCCGGCGCGGCAGGCGTTCGTGTCCGACATGGTCTCGACCGTTGAGACCTCGAACGCGGTCGCCCTCAACTCCGCATCCTTCAACCTGGCGCGCATGATCGGACCCGCCGTCGGGGGCCTCCTGATCGTGGCGATCGGCTCGGGCTGGGTGTTCGTGGTGAACGCGGCGACATTCCTGGCGATGATGTTCGCTCTGCTCATGATGCGAACCGGGCTCCTCGCTCCCCGACCGAAGAACCGTAGTCGCGGCGGCCTCGCCGCCGGCTTCCGCTACGTCTGGGGCCGCAGCGATCTGCGCGTCGTGTTCGTGATGGTGTTCCTCATCGGCGCCTTCGGCATGAATTTCCCGATCTTCGCCTCGACGATGGCGATCGAGTTCGACAGCGGTGCCGACGGCTACGGCGTGCTCAGTTCGATCCTGGCCATCGGTTCGCTCGTCGGCGCTCTGCTCGCCGCTCGACGCGACCGCGCGCGGGTGCGCGTGATGATCGCAGCTGCGGGCGGGTTCGGCGTCGCCGCCTTCGTCTCGTCGGCCATGCCGTCGTACATCTCGTATGCCGTCACGCTGATGTTCATCGGGTTCATGATCGTGACCCTGCTGACGACGGCGAACGGCTACGTGCAGATCACCACCGACGCTGCGCTGCGGGGCAGAGTGCTCGCGCTGTACATGGCGGTGATCATGGGGTCGACGCCGGTCGGCGCCCCGATCGCCGGCTGGGTGGCTGACGTCTTCGGTCCTCGCGCGGCGATCATGCTCGGCGGAGCCGCGGGGCTCGTCGCCTGCCTGATCGGCACGATCTGGGTGCTCTCATCCGGCCGGCTGCACCGGCGCACGGAGAGCCGCTTCCTGCTGACGCTCGACGAGACACGGCCGCTGGCCGTCGTCGACGAGGCCGACCCGGTGGAGTTCAGTGACGAGGCGGCGCAGACCACGCCGATCCGCACCGCCCGCAAGGAGTGAGCGCCGTCAGGCATCGTCCCGGCCTGAGGCGGCGAGCCTGACGCGGCGAGCGCCGTCGGGCTACCGTGGATGGATGAGCGGATCCGAGAGCAGCGACAGTCTTCCCGGGGAGATCACCGCCGAACCGAAGCTCGAAAGCCCGGCGAGACGGTCTCTTCCGCCCGTGCAGCGGTGGGTGTTCTGGCCGGCATCGGTGATCATCGCCGTGTTCGTGGCCTTCACGCTCGCCGCGCCCCATCTGGCCGAACAGCTGTTCTCGGTCATCCAGACGAGCATCGTCAACGCGTTCAACTGGTATTACGTGCTGATCGCGGCCTTCTTCGTCGCCTTCAGCCTGTTTCTCGGCTTCAGCCGGTTCGGCGACATCAAGCTGGGGCGCGACGATGACGAGCCCGAGTTCTCGCTGCTGAGCTGGTTCTCGCTGCTGTTCGCCGCCGGAATGGGCATCGGCCTCGTCTTCTACGGCGTCGCCGAGCCGCTCACCCATTTCGTGTCGCCCCGACCGGGGGTCGCCGGCACACCCGAGCAGCTCGCACAGCAGGCGCTCAGCCAGACCTACTTGCACTGGGGCGTGCATGCCTGGTCGATCTACGTCGTCATCGGCCTGGCCCTCGCGTACGCGATCCACCGCCGTCGCCGGCCGATCTCGATCCGGTGGACGCTCGAACCCCTGCTCGGCAAGTGTGTCGAGGGCGGATGGGGACACGCGATCGACGTGATCGCCCTCGTCGGCACGCTCTTCGGGGTCGCCACGTCTCTCGGACTCGGGGTACTGCAGATCAGCTCAGGGCTCGAATCCGCCGGCATCGCAGAGCCGGACGTGACGACGCAGGTGATCATCATCCTGGTCATCTCCGTCTTCGTGCTCATGTCGGTGCTGTCGGGTGTCACCAAGGGTATGAAGTGGCTGTCGAACTTCAACCTCGTGATGGCCGGGCTACTCGTGCTCTACCTCCTGATCGCGGGGCCGAGCGAGTTCCTGCTGCGCGACTTCGTTCAGTCGATCGGCAACTACATCCAGAACTTCATCGGGCTCTCGTTCAACGTCAGCGCCTTCCAGGGCTCGGCCGGCGAGCAATGGCAGGCGCAATGGACGTCCTTCTACTGGGGGTGGTGGATCTCGTGGGCGCCCTTCGTGGGCATCTTCATCGCCCGCATCTCGAAGGGCCGCACCGTGCGGCAGTTCGTCGCCGGCGTCATCCTCGTGCCGACACTTCTCGGAATCCTCTGGTTCTCAGTGTTGGGCGGCTCCGCCCTTGCCATCGAGCTGAACGAGCCGGGAACGCTGACGACAAACGGCGAGGTCGATCTCCAGGGTGCCCTCTTCGCCCTCCTGCAGCACGTGCCCGGAACGGCCGTCGTGACGATCGGCGCCCTGGTGCTGATCGCGATCTTCTTCATCACCTCCGCCGACTCCGGCGCGCTCGTGATGGGCATGATCGCCACCGGTGGCCAGCAGAACCCGAAACGACGGATCCGAGCCTTCTTCGTGCTGGTGACCGCGACCCTTGCCATCGCGCTCCTTCTGGCCGGCGGCCTGACCGCCCTGCAGACCGCGGCGATCACCATCGCCCTTCCGTTCAGCGTCGTGCTGCTGCTGATGTGCTGGGCGACGATGCTCGCCTTCATCCGCGAGCGGCGAGCCTACGCGCGTGCGGAGCGCGCCCAGCTCATCGACCGGATCGGCGACTACTACGGCCTCGAGGTCGAGTCCCATGACGAGCGCGGGATCCTCGGCGCTCAGCCGCGATGGATACGCAATCTGCAGCGGCGATTCCGCCTCCCCGTGGCGCCGGCGAACCCCACGCGACCGTCGCCGGCGTTGCTGAGCAGCGATGGAAGGTCGGACTCGGGCCCGGCGACGCTCGACGTCGATGACCTCGTCTCCGCCGACGAGCTCTCCGCCCATGACGATCCGGACGTGCCGGAGCACGGAGAGGGCGAGGCACCGCAGCTGCCACGGTGACGAATCGCGGCTTGTCAATCCCCTGACGGGCGCCGGGTCGGCGACATAGCCTCCTGGCATGGACGAGAACACAGAACGCACCCCGCATCCGGAGGATCCCGCAGAAGGCGCCCCTGGCGTCGACGACACGACCGGCGCCAACGGCCAGGGCGCCACGCAGGGCGGAGCC
The DNA here is from genome assembly GCF_031179285.1 of Microbacterium sp. Lineage (GTDB taxonomy): Bacteria > Actinomycetota > Actinomycetes > Actinomycetales > Microbacteriaceae > Microbacterium. Next base: position 40,685 of record NZ_JAPSHY010000014.1, read on the forward strand.
ATCCAGGGCGACAGCTCGCACGGCGACTCTCCCCGCGGCGCCATCCAGGGCGACGCCGGCGAGCAGCGCTCCCCGTTGGGGGGCGACGAGAACACCGAGGATCAGCTCGGCGCTGACAACGCGGCCGAACAGGACACACTGCGCACCCTCGATCCCGACGACTCACCCGCCTGATCGAGACGGTCGCGTCTGACGTGACAGGGGCGGCCCTCCCGGTCCGGGAAAGCCGCCCTTGTCGCGTCGCGGCCGTGAGCCGTTGAGATTCTCAGGCCCCGAGCACGAACCGAAGCTGCTCGACGGCCCAGTCGAGCTCGGTCGCTCGGATCACCAGCGGCGGGGCCATGCGGATGGTCTGGCCGTGCGTGTCCTTGACGAGCACCCCTCGGGCCATCAACCGCTCGGCGATCGCGCGACCGGTCCCCCGCGAGGGATCGATGTCGACGCCGGCCCAGAGACCGGCGATGCGCACGGCGGTGACCCCGTTGCCGATGAGCGGCTCCAGTCCCTGCTGCAGGTGAGCACCCAGCGCCCTGGCCCGCTCCTGGAACTCTCCGGTCGCGAGCATCTCGACGACGCGGAGCCCGACGGCGGCAGCGAGCGGATTGCCCCCGAAGGTCGAACCGTGTTCGCCCGGTCGGATGACGCCCAGGACATCACGGTCGCCGACCACGGCGGAGACGGGCAGGATGCCGCCGCCGAGGGCCTTGCCCAGAAGGTACAGGTCGGGCACGACACCCTCTCGGTCGCAGGCGAAGGTCTCGCCGACGCGTCCGAGACCCGACTGGATCTCATCGGCGATGAACAGCACCTGCCGCTCGTCGCAGATCTCCCGGATGCGCCGCAGGTAGCCCTCCGGAGGGATGACCACGCCACCCTCGCCCTGGATGGGCTCGATGAGGATCGCTGCGGTCTCCTCGGTGATGGCCGCGGCCACGGCATCCGCATCCCCGTAGGGGACCACGTCGAAGCCGGGCGTGTACGGACCGAAGTCGTCGCGCGCCTGCTCGTCGTCGCTGAAGCTCACGATGGTGGTGGTGCGGCCGTGGAAGTTGCCGGTGGCGACGATGATGCGCGCACGCCCTTCGGCGATGCCTTTGACCCGGTAGCCCCAGGCGCGGGCGACCTTGATGCCCGTCTCGACGGCCTCGGCGCCGGTGTTCATCGGCAGCACGAGCTCCTTGCCGCAGAGGGCAGCGAGTGCCGCCGCGAAGGGCTCGAGCCGGTCGCTCATGAACGCGCGGCTGATGAGGGTGACCCGCCCGAGCTGCTCGGTGAGGGCGGCGACCAGCGCAGGATGGCGGTGACCGAAGTTGACCGCGGAATAGGCGGCGAGCAGGTCGAGGTATCGCTTGCCCTCGACATCGGTCACCCAGGAGCCCTCGCCCCGCGCGATGTTCACCGGGAGCGGGTGATAGTTCTCGGCGACGTGCGGTTCGGCGGCGATCACTTCTGACGGGTCGAGAACGGTCTCAGCAGCGGTCACTTCGCACCGCGCAGTTCGAGCGTGCAGCACTTGATGCCGCCGCCGCCGAGCAGCAGTTCAGACAGATCGACGGTGATCGGGTTGTAGCCGCGCTCGCGCAGCTGCCGCTCGAAGCCCGTCGCCCGCGGCGAGATGATGACGTTGTAGCCGTCGCTCGAGGAGTTGAGGCCGAACACCGAACCGTCCTCGTCCGAGACGAGGATCGCATCGGGGTACCGCTCCTCGAGGATCGCGCGGCTCGCATCGTCGAACGCGCCGGGGAGGTAGGCGATGTTCGCGCGCTCCGGGCCGCCGTTCTCGACGCCCTCGACCGGGTCGAGGACCGCGATGGCGGTGTCGAGGTGGTAGAACCGGGGGTCGACGAGGTTGAGCGAGACGACCTCCCGGCCGAAGACCTCGCCCACCTCATGGTGGCTGTCGCCGGTGGAGCGGAATCCGGTGCCGGCGAGGATCACATCACCGACGAGCAGGAAGTCGCCTTCGCCCTCGTTGACCTCTTCGGGGAGCACCGTGTCGTAGCCGTTGGCGCGGAACCAGTCGGCGAAGGCAGGCGCCTCACCGGCGCGCTCGGCGAACCGGAACTTCGGCACGTACGCGCGGCCGTCGATGAGGAAGCCGCCGTTGGCGGTGTACACCATGTCGGGGTAGCCCGCGAGCGGCTCGATGAGCTCGACCTCGTGGCCGAGTTCGCGGTACAGGTCGTACAGCTGCTGCCACTGCGCGACCGCATTGGCGGTGTCGGTCGGATTGGCCGGCTCCATCCACGGGTTGATCGCATAGCTCACGGTGAAGTGCTCCGGCCGGCACATCAGGTAGTGGCGGCGGTGCGCGGTGCGGGTGGGGGCGGTCGTCACAGCGGTGTCATGCGTGGACAGTGTGCTTTCAAAAGACATGAAGGCTCCTCGAAAGAGATGCGGCGGACGCTGTCCAGGGGCCCGGCGGTCCTTCGACTCGCTGCGAAACTGCGCGAGGAAGATGCGACTCGGGCACGCCAGTGTCCATTGTGTCACCCGGCGCCTGTGCACCGCCAGAGCGCCCGATTCACCCGCGGCCGGTTTCACCCCGGTTCCCGGGTCACGCCGCGCGGACCACCACCTTGCCGACAGTATGACCGGCTTCGACATGAGCGAGCGCCGACGCCGCGTCGTCGAACGGCCATTCCCGCTCGATCACCGGGACGATGCGCCCCTCCGCGACCAGAGCCAGCAGCTTCCGCAGCACCTCCGGTCGGCTCGTCGCCGCGAGCGATCGGATGCGGGGCCTCCGACCGATCGACAGGAGAAGGGCCTTCAGCATGCGCGGAACCGGACCCATGATGTGTCCGCCATCCCCTGTCGTGAGCACGACCGATCCCCCGGGCGCGACGAGCCGCTGCAGGTCGCGCAGGGCGATACCTCCGGCGATGTCGATGACGGCGTCGAACCTCTCGGCGGGCAGGTCACTGAGGGGGCTCTGCCGGTGATCGAGCGTGCGGGCGGCACCCAGCGCCTCGATGAGAGGGGCGTTGCGGGCGCTGCAGGTGGCCCATACCTCCGCGCCGCGGAGCACGGCGAGCTGCACGGCGAACGTGCCGACGCCGCCCGATGCTCCGATGATCAGCACCCGCGGGGTCGCCTGACCGGTCAGTCCGACACCGGCGGCGTCGAGTGCCTGCCAGGCAGTGCCACCGGCGATCGGCAGGCATGCGGCGATGTCGGGCGTGATGTCCGGCGGTCGTGCCACGACCCGGGAGGCCTCGACGACTGCGTACGGCGCGAGCCCGCCACCACCGGGCAGCTCGACGATGACGTCCTCACCGCGCTCTGCGCCGACGACGTCGGGTCCCACGGCGACGATGGTGCCGGCGACATCCATCCCGCGCACCGGATTCTTCGGGCGGGTGAAGCCGAACATCGGCCTCACCAGCAGGGGGTCGCCCAGCATCAGGCGCACGTCGCCGGCATTGAGCGCGGTCGCCTGCACCCGCAGCAGCACCTCGCCGCGGCCCGGTACGGGCACCGGCAGCTGCTCGATGCGGGTACCGGCGGCCGGGCCGTAGGTGCGGCGCACCCAGGCGGGCATCGTGGTGGGTATCGCTGTGGTCATGTCATCGCTCCGGGTACTGGAAGAGGTCGTCGATACCGGCGCCGAAGGCGCGGGCGATCTGGAAGGCGAGTTCGAGGGTCGGTGAGTACTTCCCCTGCTCGATGGCGATCAGGGTCTGCCTGGTCACGCCGACGGCGCGGGCGAGTTCGGCCTGCGTCATCCCGGCCGCCTCACGGTGAGTGCGGATGCTGTTGGAGACGAGTGTCGGCTTGACCATCACGCGAGCCCGCGCCGGTAGGCGATGACCCGAGCGATGCCTCCGACGATGGCGGACACCGCGAATCCGGCGAACATCGTGTTGGCGATCCAGAAGACATCGGCTCCGACGGCGCACAGGGCGATGACGCCGAGGCCTGCGATGACGAGGAACGCCTGCTCGACCCGCGAGCCCATCCTGCTGATGTCACGGTCCCGCACATCCGACCGGCCCACGCCTTCCGAGTCCTTCATCCCCGCGAGGATGCCCCAGAGGATGCTGAGCACGATCGTGACCGCGATGCTGATTCCGATCGTCCCGAGCATCAGCGGCAGCCAGTCGACACCCGTGAGGGGCCCGCCTTCCGCCTGCTGGATGACGAGAACCACATAGATCGTCACCGCGATGACGGTGACGACGAGTCCGGCCCAGGCGTTGCGCTCTTGATAGACCATGTTGCCTCCGATGTAAAAAATTGTTGACATGGGAAGCGTACGTCGCCGCACGAGGCCGTGTCAAGGATTCTTTACATCTCGACTCGCAGCCGTCGGTTCGGCTCAGATGACCCCGCTGCTCCAGGCGTCCGGGTTCCCGTAGCGGTGCGCGGTGATGGTGATGGACTGCTCCCGCAGGAAGGGCAGCAGCTCGATGCGCCCCGCCGAGGTGACCTCGCCGTCATAGACCGCGAGATCCGGGTCGCCGTCCAGCGCTGAGGCCAGCGTGCGGTGCACCGCTGCGACCGACGTGGCGGGCCCCACCAGGCGCACGCGGTCAGGCCGAGGGGCCGGGTCAAGGACGGTTTCATCGGAATGCGCATCCCGCCTTCTCATCCGCTCGACCCATTCCTCGTCGTTCTCCATGAAGACCACAGCGTTGAGTTCGCCGAGCGCGTGGCGCACAGCGGAAGGAAGTCCGACCGGGGTCGAGACCACGAATCCAGCGCCGGCGCGCACCGCGGCGATCACCACCCGAAGCAGCTCCTGCCACTGGGCGTCGCCGGTGGCGCGGATCGCGACCGGCACCGGCCGGTAGCGCAAGAGGTTCCGCTCGACTTCGAGTTTGGACACGTCGCGCACCTGGCCGAACTCCCGATCCCACGCCAGAGCATCCGAGAGTGCGGAACGCCGCAGCCACTCGAAGGATTCGTAGCCGAGAGAGGGCTGCGCCGCCTCGATGAGCGCGGTGATGCGGGCGTCCAGACCCCTCAGATGCAGGGTGCTGGATGCCGGCCCTCCGAGTCGCGAGCGCCATGAACCGAGACCCAGCAGATAGTTCGGACCGCCCGCCTTCGCCCCCGGTCCCACCGAGGAGCGCTTCCAGCCGCCGAACGGCTGACGCTGCACGATGGCACCCGTGATCGCCCGGTTCACGTAGAGATTCCCCGCCTGCACCCGATCGAGCCAGAGCGCGAGGTCGGCGGGGTCCTGCGTGTACAGGCCGGCCGTGAGCCCGTACTGCACGGCGTTCTGCAGGTCGACCGCCTTGGCGAGGGTGGCGGCGTGCATGATGCCGAGCACGGGGCCGAAGAACTCCTCGGTGTGAAAGCGCGAACCGGGCTGGACGCCGACGCGGATGCCGGGCCGCCACAGCCGCCCGCTCGAGTCCCCCTCGACCCGCGACGGCGCGATGAGCCACTGCTCGTCTCCCTCGAGTTCGGTGAGCGCCCAGGCGAGCTTGCCGCGCGGTTCCTCGATCACGGGGCCCACCTCGGCGAGCGGCTCGTCGGGCCATCCGACATGCAGCGAGCGGGTGGCGTCCGCCAGCTGTCGCGCAAAGCGCTTGGAGCGCCCGACGGGCCCGACCAGGATGGCGAGCGAGGCGGCCGAGCACTTCTGACCGGCGTGCCCGAAGGCGCTCTGCACGAGGTCGGACACCGCGAGGTCGAGGTCGGCGGATGCGGTGATGATCATCGCGTTCTTGCCACTGGTCTCGGCGAGCAGCGGAAGGTCGGGCCGCCAGGAGCGGAACAGCGCCGCTGTCTCCCACGCGCCGGTCAGGATCACGCGGTCGACGGACTCGTGGGCGATGAGGCGGCGACCGAGCTCTCCCTCCTCGATGTCGACGAGCACGAGCACGTCTCGCGGGACGCCCGCCTGCCAGAGGGCTTCTGCCACGACGGCGGCAGAGCGCCGCGCCTGGGGTGCGGGCTTCAACACCACGCCGGAGCCTGCGGCGAGCGCCGCGAGCACGCCGCCGGCAGGAATCGCGAGGGGGAAGTTCCATGGCGGGGTGACCACCGTCACGCGCGACGGCACGAAGGTCGCGCCGGCGACGGCATCCAGCTCGCGCGCCCGTGCCGCGTAATAGCGGGCGAAGTCGACCGCCTCGCTCACCTCGACGTCGGCCTCGGCGAAGAGCTTGCCGGTCTCGGACGCGGCGACCTCGATCAGCTCGCCGCGCCTGGCTTCCAGGGCCGCAGCCGCGCGCTGCAGCACTTCGGCACGATCCGCCGCGGGCCGGGCCCCCCAGATGGGTGCGCTCTCGCGCACCATCGTGATCGTCTCCTCCAGCGCCTCGGCGGCGGTGATCCGCGCCGCGGCCAGCGTCGTGTCTCCTGCGGTGGATGTCGCGATCCGCTCTCGCACCGCGCGTGCCCAGTCGCGGTTGGCCGGAAGCGCCGGGTCGCTGTCGGTCGCATTGACGAATCCCGGCGCACCACCGGCGTCGACGGCAAGCTCACGCGGGGAATACACCGCCGTCTCGAGGAAGGGCTCGTCGTCGGAGCCGCGGGAGATACCGAGCACGGCCTTGGTCAGTTCCGTCTCCTCCGCCGGCTGCGGCGGGGCCGGTCGCACCGACTCGTGGACCGGGGCGAGACGATTCTGCGTGCGCCGAGGGCCGACCCGCAGCGTCGGGTCCGCCGAACGCGCGACCGCGTCGAGAAAGCGCCGCTGCTCGCGGTTGAACAGTGCCTCATCCTCACCCATGCGATACGCGGCCGAGAGGAAGTTCGAAGGCGACGCGTTCTCCTCGAGCCGGCGCACCAGATAGCTGATCGCCACGTCGAATTCTGCCGGCGGCACCGCCGGCACATACAGCAGCACCGGACCGACCTCCCGCGACACGGCTTGCACCTGTCCCTGCGCCATGCCGAGGAGCATCTCGAATTCCATCGCGTCACGAACGCCTCGCTCACCCGCGAGCAACCACGCATACGCGATGCCGAAGAGGTTGTGACCGGCGACACCGATCCGTACCGCGGGGGTGTTCTGCGGACGCAGCGCCCAGTCGAGGCATCGCAGATAGTTCGCATCCGTGTCGAGCTTGGTGTCGTAGGTCGCCGGCGTCCAACCGTGCATCCGCGCCTCGACGCGCTCCATGGCCAGGTTCGCCCCCTTGACCAGGCGCACCTTGATCGGCGCTCCGCCGCTGTCGACGCGCTCGCGCGCCCACGCCGTCAGCTCCTGCAGCGCGGGCAGCGCGTCGGGCAGGTACGCCTGCAGCACGATGCCCGCCTCGAGGCCGGCCAGCCGCGGGTCTTCGAGGATGCGCGTGAACACCGCGATGGTGAGGTCGAGGTCGCGGTACTCCTCCATGTCGAGGTTGATGAACGTGCTGTCGGCGGCAGCGGTGACATACAACGGCAGGAGCCGTTCGACGACGGCGGCGACGACCTCGTCGAACGCCCACATCGAGAGGTGGCCGATGATCGCCGAGACCTTGACCGAGACGTAGTCCACGTCGGGCCGGCGGATCAGGTCATGGATGCCGTCGAGTCGGCGCTTCGCCTCCGCCTCCCCGAAGACAGCCTCGCCGAGCAGGTTGAGGTTGAGCCTGGCACCGGATTCACGGAGCTTCGCGATGGCCGGGCCGAGTTTGGCCGGACGGGCGTCGACGACCAGATGTCCGACCATCTCGCGCAGAACACGACGAGCGATCGGCACGACCAGAGTGGGCAGGATCGGAGCCACGCCACCGCCGAGTCGCACGGCGCCGCGCAGGTACCACGGCAGGAAGTCCGGCACGATGGGCGCGATCCGATGAAACTGCGACGCGGCGGCGCCCAGGCTCTCCGGACGCATCACGCCGTCGACGAAGCCGAGGGTGAAGGGCAGGCCGTTGGCGTCCTGCAGCACGCCGGCGAGCCGTTCTGCGGCCGGGTCGGCCTCGGCGGCGGCGGCCTCGATCACCCAGCGGCGGGCGAGCTCGACCGCCTGATCCTCGAGCGGAGCGGATGCCACGGCATCCGAGGGGGATGACGACGACTCTGCCATGTTTCCCACATTAGGTCTCGATGCCGGTCGATCAGCGGACGCCACCCGGTCGACGGGGTCGGCGCGCCGCACCGTGACCGGCCGCTCTATGCTGTTGCCGTGACAACGACACCGTCGGGAGCGCCGTCGCAGGAGCCCGATCCATCCGCCGCGCGCCGGGCTGACACCGGCGCGCGGGCGAAGGTGCTCGGCTGGGCGCGGCGCAGCATCGATCTCGTCCCGACCTCATGGCTGGTCACCGGCGCCGGCGCCGCACTGCTCGCCACCACGGCGCTCTTCGGCGGCTTGGAGGCAGCGGCGGTCGACTCGGTTCCCGTCGTGGCCGTCGGCGAGGCGTTCGAAGGGTCTGACCTGGAGATAACGGTCGTCGGAGTCGAAGTGCGCGACGAGCGGGGGAACGCGCTCGTGTTCCCCGACGAGGAGAAGGGCGAGCGGGCGCTCGTGGTCGTCGTCGACGTCGTCAACACCTTCTCCGTGCCGCGGAGCTCCGCCGCCGGCAGGACGAACTCCGCGGTCGTCGACGGCATCCGCATCGAAGGCCTCGACGACACGGCGGCCGTCTCCCGCGCCGATGACGGCACGGGCTCGCCGATGCTGCAGCCGGGCGTGCCGGCCCGCCTGCTCCTCGCCTGGGTCGTCGGCGCCGACGACTTCCAGGAGGGCGACGAGGTGCGGCTGACAATGCCCGATTCGACGCATCGCGTGGGTCAGAGTGTCGTTCGCGGCGACTACTGGGATGACGTGCGCGTCGGTGCCACCATGACGGCGACGATCGACGAGGTGACGGCGCCATGAAGTCGAAGGTGCTCGTGTGGGTGCTGACCGTCGCGCTGCTCGCGGGAGCATGGGGCGTGTCGAAGGCGACGCTGTCGGACGATGCGACGATCGCGCCCTTCCGCACGGAGGCCGAGGTCGGCGAGCCCGCGCTCGCCAGGAACCTCGAAGTGACGATCACCGACGTGCGCCTCGCGCGCAGCGTGAGGGACGCTGACGGGTGGACGGCCGAGGGCAATTGGCTCGTCGTCGACCTTGAGGCAGCATCCGTCGTGACGCAGGAGGGGAGCACCCTGCGTCTTGCTGAGCTGGTCGTGGCCGAGCGCACGTTCAGCGCCACCGACCGCGGTACCACGTTCGCAGGGCAGCGCCTGGTCACGGGAGTCCCTCGGGCCGGCAGCCTCGCCTTCGAGCTTCCCGACGACGCGCTCGACGGCCCAGCCACCCTCCGGCTGGGCCTCACGACCGGCTTCTCGGGCGAGGTTCTCCTCGATGGCGTGATCGAACTGCCCCTCGTGCTCGACGAGCTTCCCTTCGAGGCCGAGGCTGTCGTTCAAGAGAACGGATGGGCGCGATGACCGTTCCGCTGCCGCCGGCCCCCCTGCCCGCTCCCCCAGAGCCGGCGAAGCCGACGTCCTGGTGGCGGCGCAACCGACTGGCGCTGATCGCCCTCGCCGTGCTCGCGCCGGTGACCGCGGTCGGCATCGGATGGCACGAGTGGCACCAGTATTACGGGTTCGACGCGCGGCCGGTGACTCCGATCGTCGTTCCGGAGGACGACTCCGCCGAGCTGGCGGGCGCGACCTGGGGCCCGGTCCGCGGCGGCGAGATCGACGACCTCAGCGGGTTCGACGTTCCCGACGATGCGACCGTGATCGCCGTCGGCCTTCCCGTCAGCGCCGGCTCTGAGGGGGTCACCTGCACAACACCCGTGCTCGTGCATCAGGAGACGGGCCGCGAGTGGCAGACGGCACGCTCCGAGATCGGACTGCTCTCCGACCCCGACGAGCCGGAGACGTGCCTTGCGAGCCAGAAGGGCGACTACGAATTGATCGTCCCCTTCGTGGTTCCCGACGACGTGAAGGGTCCGTTCTGGGTCGACGTCTGGCCTCAGGACGCGGGCCGGTCGTTCCTCAGGTTCCCCTTCGAACCCTGACCGCCCACCACGTCTCGCGGCGGAGCCGACACGATGGCGGCGGCGACGGCATCCGCCGATGCCGGCAGCAGCCCTGCGGCGTCGGCCACCGCGCGCATCTCGGTCTCCTCTGCCGAGACACTCGCCGAGTCGGTGCGCTCCTGCGGCCGCCGTCGCAGCCGACCGAGTGTCGCGTCGTAGGCACCGCTGACGACGGCGATGCGCACCGGCTCGGTGATGAGCAGGGGAAGGAGTGAGACCACCGGCAGGGCGATCGCCCAGGTCAGGAACTCGTGCGGACCGATCAGCCGGGTGATGCCGAAGCTCAGATACGACTCGAGCGCCTTCGCCGCGACATAGAAGAGGGCGTAGGAAGCGACCAGGATGGGCCCTGCCCGCCACATCAGCAGGACCGCTCGTCCGATCGGCCGGAAGCGGGCGCCGAGTTCTTCGCCGAGATCCTTGAGCCGGCGCACCACCGGATTCGGGATCACCGTCGCGTGCTGACGGAAGCGCGCGATCAGCTGATTCTCCAGCCGCAGTTTCTCCGCGACGATCGCCTGGCCGAAGACGACACCGGCGATGGTGAGCCACGCGAGAGGGGCGACGAGAACCGGCCCTGCTTCCGAGAGCACCCAGCCGATCGCCTCCCACAGCCAGCGCAGCGGTGCGACGACCTCGAGGACCCGCTCCCGAACGTCTTCGAGGAACGCCATGGCGGCGCGACCGTCCACCCAGGCTTTGACGGTGTCGAAGAGATCGCCGAGCACCATCACCGAGAAGAAGACCCAGACGACCTCGAAGTACACCGCGACCGGCGACAGCCAGGTCGACAGTCTCGCCGACCACTTCGACCACGCCCACCTACCGGCGAAGGCGACGACGATGATCGCGATCGTCCAGAGGTTGAGCGGCAGATTGAGCACGGTGTCCTGATTGCTCACCGGGCCCCCGCCGTCTGCGCTGGCCGCGAAGATGATGTCGGTGCGCACCTCGAGAGCACGCGCGGAGTAGGCGTTCACGTCCTCGCGGAGCAGACCCTGCGCCCAGTACACGGCGAAGAACGGCAGGATGCCCGCGAGCAGCGCGGAGAGGAAGGTGCGGCGCCGCTCCACCGGAGACTCCGGCAGCGGGGCGACCTCCTGCAGGTTGAGCAATCCGTCACGCAGGACGAGGAACATCGCCACCAGACTGACCAGCCGGGCGAGGATGGCAAGCGGAAGAACGAGGAAGCCGACCGTCGCGGAGTAGGCGCCGATGAAGCCGGCGACCTGCGCGATGGCGTAGTGCACCAGCACCCCGGCGAGGTACCACGCCGTGAGCGCGGGCCAGTGTCGCAGCAGCACACGTCCGGTCGTGGTCAGGATCCCCAGCACGCCCCTAAACTACCGCCCGCGGCGGTCGAGGTGCGAGGGATCCGCGCGGTTCAGTGCCAGACGCTGGGAGCCGCGTCGCGGACCGGGGGAAGGGCGGAGGCTGCAGCCCAGTCGTGCACCCAGGCATCGATTTCGGGCACGCCCTCCGGCTTGCCCACAGCCGCGAAGAGCTCCTCGTTGCTGACGGTGCCTCCGGTGCGTCGCAGCATCCTCGCACGGACGATCGCCCGTGCGTACACCTCGCCGTCGACGACGGCGCGATGCTCCATGAACAGCGCCTTGTCATCGTGCCCGATGAATCGGGACTGCACTTCGAAGCGCTGCCACAGCTCCAGGGACTTCCGGAACGTGACGGTCTCGCTCGACACCACGGCGTACCAGCCGCGTTCCCTCATGGCGTCGAACAGACCGGTGCGGATGAGCTGGTCCCAGCGCCCGAGGTCGAACAGCGACAGGTAGCGGCCGTTGTTCATGTGCCGGAGGATGTCGATGTCGCTCGGAAGCGTCGTCAGGCGGATGCGGCCGACCGATGTCGGATCGAGGGTGCGCCCCTGCCGTACGCGACGACGAGCGCCGAGGATCACCAGGAGAGTGCGCCAGATCACGTTCACGAGGATCGATCGTAGCCATCGACGCACGATCGGCGAACATCGTTGTGGGATGCCTCCATGCGGTCGAATCGTGTCCGAAACGGCATCCGCTCGATTTCCTCTTGACGGAAGCCGCGCGTAGAGTCGCGACATGAGCGCCGAAGCCCAGCCAGAAGTCATCGTCCGTCCGGTCCGTGATGTGGATGCGGAAGCCCTCGGTCGCGTGCACGCCCAGTGCTGGCACGAGACCTACGACCACCTCGTGAGCAAGGCGGCGCTCGAGCGCGTGTCGCCGCGCCGGATGGCGGAACTGTGGACGCACTGGGCCGCCCAGGGCCCCGATTTCAGGATGAGCGCCGCGCTCGTCGACGGTGAGATCGTCGGCTTCGTCGGATCGGGACCGGCGCGCGACAAGGATGCGCCGGCGTTCCGCGAGCTCTACTTCATCTACCTTCTCGACGCCTACCACTCCACCGGCATCGGCCAGCGCCTCTTCGACGCCGCCGTCGAGAAGGACGAGCCGCTGTACCTCTGGGTCGCCGAGGACAACCCGCGCGCGCACCGGTTCTACACCCGCAACGGCTTCCGCCTCGACGGCGCCACGCACACCGAGCCCTTCCTCGGCGAGACGCTCACCGAGGTCCGCTTCGTCCGCTGAACCTTCAGCGCCCGGATACGCTGCCGAAGAGCTTCGCGATGGGCGCCAGCACCAGCGGGCGAGCAGCGACCCATGCCGCGATCATCACCACGACGGATGCCGTGAAGACCCAGAAACCGGTCCAGGTGACGGCGTCCTGCGAGGCGTACATGTGGTTGAGGTTGCGCAGGAACCCGGTGAACATCACCAGCGCGACGTGCACGACGATGAAGGCGACGAAGTAGAGCATCACCGGGAAGTGCAGCGCTCGCGCCCACTCGACCGGGTAGGCCCGGGAGAGTTTCTCCGCACTCTTCGGCCACATGCCGGACATCCGGAATCCGGTGATCGCGGCGAGGGGAGCTGCGATGAAGACGGTGGCGAAGTAAGCGAGCTGCTGCAGGCTGTTGTAGTTCACCCAGCCGTTCTCCGTCGGCCAGTCCAGCGACACGTACTGCAGGGCGGCGGAGAGGGCGTTGGGCAGCACCTCCCAGCTGGTCGGCACGATGCGCACCCAATGCCCGGTGGCGAAGATGAGCACGATGAAGATCAGGCCGTTCACGAGCCAGAGGATGTCGAGTGCCTGATGGAACCAGAGCGTCAGGCTGATCTTGCCCTTGTTGTTGCCGCGCGGGGTCCAGAACACGGTCGGGCGCTTCTCGGTGCGCACGCGCAACCCGGAGCGGATGATCAGCACGATCAGGAAGGCGTTGAAGAAGTGCTGCCATCCGACCCACGGCGCGAAACCCGCAGCGACGTCGATCGCCGGGTGGTACTCGCCGGGGAAAGCGACGAGGAAGTCCTGCATGAACGGCAAGCTCAGCAGCGCCCGCACGAACGCGACGCCGGCGGCGGCGGCGATGCCGAGACCGGCTGCTGACAAGAGCCCGGCGATCGCCTGCGTCCACGTGGGGCGCAGCCGGCCGGACGCGGGCGTCGCGGTCACGTGGCGCGGCGCGCGGCCGTTCCACACCGTTCGCGACCACGGCAGCGGAGTGCCGATGTCGGGGGTGAGGATGGCTGCGGGCGCGGCGGCTGGAATGAGGTCCCTCGACGCGGTGGCTGCAGGCTCAGAGGCCACGGATCTCGTGGACGCCGCAGCGGGCTCCGGCAGTGCGGTGTCCGCATCGGCGGCGACAGCCGGCGCCGTCGACGCGGCTCCCGGATCCGCTGCCTGCACGGGGCGGGTTCCGGCGGGTGGCCACGGTTCGCCGCCCGCGACGCGCGGGAGGCCGCGGCGCACCGTCGTCTCGTTCGGCGGTGCGTACTGGGCGGCGGGTGCGGCCGTGGTCGGAGCGGGGGATGCTGTCGTGGCCGGCGCGGCTGAGGCGGAAACCGCTGCGGCATGCGCGGCGGGTGCGGCCGGCACCTGAGCGGAAGCCACCTCCGCCGTGGCGACCGACGACGGTGCCTTCCCGCCGGACGCCGAGCTCAGGCGGGCCGGTGGCCATGGTTCGCCTCCGGCTACGCGCGGCAGCCCGCGACGCATACCGGTTGCCCCGGATTCGCCCGCAGATGCCGGCGAGGGAACAGGCTCTGTGGTCGTGGTCGTGGTCGTGGACGTGGAGGCGACAGCCTCCGCGGTCGTCGCAACCGGCGCAGGCGTCGTCGCGGGAGCTGCAGCAGGGGAAGGCTCGGGCGCCGCCGACGCGGCGGCGGGAGCTGCGAGCATCTCGACGTCGACGGTTTCGTCGATTCCGGCAGCGTCCGCGGGCGGCCACGGCTCACCGCCGGGAACGCGCGGAAGTCCGCGCCGCAGCATCCGCGTGGTCATGACTACTTCTTCCGCGCCTCGAGGGCGGCGATCAGCTGCGGCACCACGCTGAACACGTCTCCGACGATGCCGAAGTCGGCCACCTCGAAGATGGGCGCATCGGCATCCTTGTTGATGGCGACGATCGTCTTCGAGGTCTGCATGCCCGCGCGGTGCTGGATCGCACCCGAGATCCCGAGTGCGACGTAGAGCTGTGGCGACACCGACACCCCCGTCTGCCCGACCTGGTGGGACTGGGGGATGTAGCCGGCGTCCACGGCTGCACGCGAGGCACCGACGGCGGCGCCCAGGGCGTCGGCGAGCTGCTCGACGAGCACGAACTTCTCCTTCGAGGCGAGACCGCGTCCGCCCGCCACGACGCGCGTGGCACCACGCAGCTCGGGCCGCGACGACGCGACCTCGACCGCCTCGACAGGACCCGCGGTGGCAGCGGGAGCACCCGACGGCGTGACCTCGAGCGCCTCGACGACCGGCGAGCCGACGGCTTCGCCCCTGGCATCCACCGCGCCCTGCCGCACGGTGATCACGGGCGTGCCGAAGGTCGGCGCCGCGTCGACGAGGTACGAGCCGCCGTACACGGAGTGATGCGCGATGATGCCTTCGTCGTCGCGCGAGACCCCGATGGCGTCGACGCACAAAGCGCTCTTCGTACGCACGGCGAAACGGCCGGCGACGTCGCGGCCGGTGATGGAGTTCGAGATGAGCACCGCATCCGACCGCACCCTGGCCGCCGCGGCCTGCAGTGCGTCGACGATCGGCACCGTGAGGGCCGTGGCATCGGCGTCGGCCGTGAGAACGACCGAAGCTCCGGCAGCCGCGGCCGCGTCGACCGCAGCCTGCGAGCCCCCGACGACCAGGGCGACGGGCGTGCCGACGGTCGATGCCGCGCCGATGAGCGCGGCCGTGCTGCCGGCCGCGGCGCCGGAAGGATCGACGTCGACCAGCACGAGGATCGAGTTCTCGGGGTAGCTCATCGTCACACCAGCCTGTTCTGCACGAGGAAATCGACCAGCTGATCCGCGGCATCGCCCTCATCGACGATCTTGACTCCCGCTGCACGCGGCGGCTTCTCCGAGATCGCCGTCATGATCGACCGGGGCGCCGCGGCCGGGTCTGCCGACACGTCGAGGTCTGCGAGAGACAGCACCTCGAGCGGCTTCTTCTTCGCCGCCATGATCCCCTTGAAGTTCGGAAATCGCGCGTCCGGGAGCGCCTCGGTGATCGAGATGACCGCAGGAAGCGGTGCCGAGACGGGCTGCGATCCGGCATCCGTCGCCCTCGTGCCCGAGACACTGTCCGCGGTGATCTCGACGGTGCTGAGAGCGGTCGCCTGCGCGTATCCGAGGTGCTCGGCGAGCATCGCCGGGATCACGCCGCCCGAACCGTCGGTGGAGAGGTTGCCGGTGATGACCAGATCGGCGCCGCCCCGCCTGATCGCCGCAGCGAGGACTTCGGCGGTGAGACCGAGATCGGCGCCGACGAGCTGCTCGTCGGCGATGTGGACCGCCGACGCTGCGCCGATCGCGAGTGCGCGGCGGACGGAGGCCGTCGAGGACGCGGGGGCCATCGTGAGCGCTGTCACTTCAGCGTCGGAGTTCTTGTCGGCGTAGCTGAGCGCGACCTCGAGTGCCCGCTCGGTGATCTCGTCGAGCACCACGTCGCCCGCTGATCGATCGGCGAGGCCGGTCTCGAGACTCAGCTTGCGATCGCCATAGGTGTCGGGCACCTCTTTCACCAGCACGAAGATCTTCATCGACAGCTCCTCACGACAGCACGAGTCTAGTGGGACGACGCACCGTTCAGTTAATCATCGCAAACGTTCCGGGAGGGGTCCGCCCGGTAGCGTAGAGCCGTGGCTCAACCGCGTCCCTTGCCCGTAGATCCGCTCGCCGAGGCGAAGCGGCAATGGCTCGCGCACGGCTGGACGGATGCCGCGGACGGCATGACCGTGGTGATCTCGGTGATGCGTGCGCAACAGCTCCTGCTCGCGCGGGTGGAGGCGGCCCTGAAGCCCTTCGAACTGAGCTTCGCCCGTTTCGAGGTCCTGCGGCTTCTCGCCTTCAGCCGCAGCGGGCGGCTTCCGCTGTCGAGCGTGGTGGCCCGCCTGCAGGTGCATGCCACCACGGTCACGAGCACCGCCGATCGACTCATACGAGACGGACTCATCGTCCGAGAGCCGCACCCGCACGACGGGCGGGCAGCGCTCCTCGCGCTCACCGACGACGGTCGTGACCTCGTGGAGCGTGCCACCGAGACGCTGAACGCCGAGGTGTTCGCCTCGCCCGGCATCAGCCAGGGCGACGCGACGGACCTCATCGGGATCGTGGCTCGACTGCGCCGGGATGCCGGCGACTTCACCGACCCGCGCCCGCAGCCGGACCCGCTCTGATGGCCCGGTTCGTGTTGGAGCAGGTGATCGCCGCTCCCCGGCACGACGTCTTCGCCGCCGCTCTCGACCCGGAGCTCCATGTGCGCACGATGGCACGGTACGGCGAAACCATGGTCGAGGCGCCGGCCGGGGGTGTCTTCACCGAGGGTTCCTCGGTGAAGAGGCAGGCGCGTCACTTCGGCATCCCGTTCCGGCTCCGCTCCACGGTTTTCGGCATCGATCCACCGCACCGGTTCAGCGATCGGCAGGTCCGCGGGCCGTTCGCATCATTCCTGCACGAACACGCGTTCGAGGAACATGCCCGCGGCACGCTGATGCGCGACACGATCACCTTCAGCTCGCCGTTCGGTCCGATCGGACGACTCGTCGACCGGCTCTTCATGCGGCGGTACATGCAGCGGCTGATCGCCGAACGCAACGCGGTCCTGGCAGCGGAGACCGAGGCTCGCCACCCCGACTGACCGCTCTATTTGCACATGAATATCATTCTCAATAAGGTGGGGTCTCGTGACCTCACCCGGATTACTCGCCCCGTCTCGGGCGATCGTCCACGCTGATGCCTCGACGAGTGCGCGGCGACGCCTGACCCGACGGACAACGACGCTCGTTCTCGGGCTGACAGCGGCCGTCATCGGGCTCGTCGTGGTCTCCGGGGCTGTCGGCTCGGTGCCGGTGCAGCCCCTCGAAGCCGCCCAGCTCGTCATGGGTCACCTCCTGCCGGGCATGCCGTGGATGACGGACGGCTCGCTGACTCCGCTGCAGGATCAAGCCGTCTGGCAGTTCCGGCTGCCGCGCACTCTGCTGGCCGCTCTCGCCGGCGCTGGACTCGCACTCGCCGGTGCCCTGATGCAGGTAACGGTGCGCAACCCCTTGGCCGAGCCGTACATCCTCGGAGTCTCCTCCGGGGCGAGCGTCGGTGCGGTGCTCGTGATCGTGCTCGGCTCGGCCGCGGTCGGTGGCCTGTCGATGAATGTCGCGGCATTCGCCGGCGCCCTGGCCACCTGCGCTGCCGTGTGGGCGCTCGCACGGAAAGCAGGGTCCCTGTCGCCCACGCGGATGATCCTCGCCGGGGTCGCGCTGGGCACGCTCCTGAGTGCCGTGACGAGCTACCTGACGATCTCCACCGATGCACAGAATGTGGTCGGAGTGCTCTTCTTCCTACTGGGCAGCGTGTCTGCGGCCACCATGCCGAGCCTGGTCGGCCCCGCCGTCGCGCTGGTGATCGCAGCGACGATCGCC
The DNA here is from genome assembly GCF_031179285.1 of Microbacterium sp. Taxonomy (GTDB): domain Bacteria; phylum Actinomycetota; class Actinomycetes; order Actinomycetales; family Microbacteriaceae; genus Microbacterium. Next base: position 58,577 of record NZ_JAPSHY010000014.1, read on the forward strand.
GCCCTGCTGGCGCGCTCGCTCAATGCGCTGATGACCGGTGACGAGTCGGCGTCTTCGCTCGGGATAGACGCCGGGAGGCTGCGCGGGCTGCTGCTCGTGATCGCCTCCCTGCTCACCGGTGCCGTGGTCTCCGTCAGCGGCGGCATCGGCTTCGTCGGACTGGTCGTGCCGCACATCGCGAGAATAGCGGTGGGAGCCGACCATCGGCGTCTGCTGCCGATCACCGTGCTCGGCGGCGCCGTCTTCCTGATGGTCGCCGACCTGCTGGCGCGGACGGTCGCTGCACCGACAGAGATCCCACTGGGTATCCTCACCGCGTTCGTCGGCGCCCCCTTCTTCCTCTGGCTGATGCGGCGCAGCGGCGCCGACCGGGCGGGGTTCGGGCGATGAGGGTCGAGATCGACGGCGTGACCGTCACGCTGGGTGGCCGCGACGTCGTGCAGAGCGCGTCGCTGACCGTGAATCCGGTTGAGGTCGTCGGACTCCTCGGTCCCAACGGCAGCGGCAAGTCATCGCTGCTGCGCACCCTTTACCGTGCCGTCAGACCCCGGGCCGGGGTGGTGCGTGTCGGTGGTGAGGATCTGCGCACGCTCAGCCGACGCGAGGCTGCCAGGGCGGTGGCGGTCATGCTGCAAGACCCGCCGACGGACTTCGACCTCACCGTCGAGGAGACCGTCCTGCTCGGACGAGCCCCGCATCACGTCTCCTTCGGCGGTGACACCGCAGAGGATCTGCGCATCGTCGCGGACGCGATGCGCCGTGCGGAGGTCACAGAGCTCGGCGACCGGATGGTGGCGATGCTCTCGGGCGGCCAGCGTCAGCGCGTGATGCTGGCCCGTGCCCTCGCGCAGTCCAGCCCGATCCTCGTCCTGGACGAGCCGAGCAACCACCTCGACATCAGTCACCAGCACGAGTTGATGAGCACGGTGCGCGGTCTCGGACGCACAGTGATCGCAGCGCTTCACGACCTCAATCTGGCGAGCCAGTACTGCGATCGGGTCGTCATCCTCCTGGCGGGACGCATCGTCGCTGCCGGTCCACCGGCAGCGATCCTCACCCCGGAACTGATCCGCTCCGTGTTCGACGTCGATGTGCGGATCCTCGGAGACTCCGCAGCGCCGGTGTTCGCGTTCGGACGCCTCCGCGGCACGGCGCCGCCCGCCCTGCCCACATCCTCACCCGACGAATCCCGAACAGAAAGCGCGCTCCAGCCATGACCCCCTCCACCCGCCGTCGCACCCCGTCGATCGTCCTCTTCGCGTCCAGCATCCTGGTCCTCACCGGCTGCGGCACGGCGGTGACTCCCGCGTCGGACGTGAACGACGCTGCCGACGCCGTGACCGTGCAGAACTGTGACCGGGAGGTCACGGTCACGCAGACCCCTGAGGCCGTCGTGGGAATGCACCCCGCGCAGACCGAGTTGCTGCTGAGACTGGGACTCGAGGACCGCCTCGCCGGCCAAGCGCAGTCGGCTGCACAGGCCCTCCCAGAAGATGTGGCCTCGCTCGCGGCGGACGTCCCTGTCATCGGCGGCGCCATGCCGCCCATGCGTGAGGATCTGCTCTCGGTGGAACCGGACTTCGTCTACTCGCCCACCACATACGAGTTCACCGCGGAACAGGGCTTCGCGAGCATCGAGCAACTCGAGCAGGCAGGCGCTGCCGTCTACGTCGCAGCCGGCGGGTGCAAGGATCGCCGGATGAACGGAGAGGTCACAGACCTCTTCGTGGACCTCGAGAACCTCGGAAAGATCTTCGGGGTCGAGGATGCGGCCGCCGAGCTCATCGAGAAGAGCAAGGCCGATCTCGAAGAGGTCGCCGCGGCCGTGGCCGACGTCGACAGGTTGCGTGTCGCGCAGGTGTACGTCGACGGCACGACGTTGCAGGCAATCGGCGCCGGCATCGAATTCGACATCCTGCGCTCCGCCGGCGCCGAGAACGTCTTCACCCCGGAGCAGCCGGCATTCGCAGACTTCTTCGCCGCGACGATCTCGCCGGAATCACTGGCCGCGGAGGAGCCCGATGCGCTCGTCTTCTCGGCGTACGACGAGGCGCATGCGGCCGCCACCCGTGAATTCCTCACGAGCACTTTCCCCGACATGCCCGCTGTCCGCGAAGACCGGCTCATCGCGGTCTCCAGTGCGGACGTCTTCCCCGGCACGCTCGGCAACATCACGATCGTTCGGCACATCGCCGAGGAGCTGTATCCCGAGGCCTTCTGAGCGATGCTGCATCGACGACTGCTGCAGCTGGCCGGCGCGGTTCCCGGCGCGATCCTGCTCCTCGCGCTCGCCGGTCTGATCATCTCATCGCTGCACCTGGCATTCGCACTCGGGCTCTCCGGGGTGATCGCCTCCGTGGTGCGAGGTGATGACCACCTCACGCCTGCGTTGACGCTGCTGACTGTCGTCACGATCGGGCGCGGAGCCGTGATCTGGATCCGCGAGCCTCTGGCCGCCCGGGTCGGCACATCCGTGCGGATACGGCTCCGGCGTCGGCTGCTCGAGCAGCTCAGCGTCGTACCGGCGACGTCGCGGGACTCCGGAACGATGGCGGCGACGATCATCGACGGTGTCGACGGGCTCGACGGCTACTACACCCGCTACCTTCCTCAACTGACTGTCGTGCTCGTCGTGCCTGCGACGGTCGTCGTCGTGATCAGCATCATCTCGTTGCCCGCCGGCATCGTCCTCGCCCTCGCCGCAGCCGTCGCCGTCCTCGCGCCGCGCGCCTGGGACGCGCTGCTGCTGAAGAACGGGCGCGCGCGCTGGGAACGCTTCGCCCGACTCTCATCCGACTACGTGGAGGCCCTTCAGAGCATCCCCCTCCTGCGCGGATTCGGAGCGGACGCTCGCGCCGCGGAGCGTCTCGCGGCCGATGCCGACGCGCTGCGGCTGTCGACGATGAGGCAACTGCGGGTCTCGCTCGTCGAAACAGGGGTGAGTGCTCTCGCGATGCACCTGGGGGTGATCCTCGCCGTGAGCGTAGTCCTGCTGACAGCCGCGGCCGGAAACGCGCCGGCGGCTGAAGCCGTGGCCGTGCTGCTGCTGGCGCGGGAGTGCTTCCGCCCCGTTCAGGAACTCGGGGCGCACTGGCACGCCGGATACCTGGGCCTCAGTGCCGTCGACGGTCTCGAGCAGCTGATGTCCGCCGCTGTCCCTGTCGGACGCGGCGCCGCGATCCGTGAACCTGCCGCCGACGGCGGCGTCGACATCGACGACATCGTGTATCGGCATCCTGGAACAGACGCCGGTCTCCACGGAGTCAGTCTGCGGATCGAACCAGGTGAGAAGGTCGCCATCCTCGGCCCGTCCGGGTCCGGCAAGAGCACCCTCGCCAGACTGCTCGAGCGAGAGTCAGACCCCGAGTCCGGACGCATCCTGCTCGGCGGTTCGGATCTTCGAGACCTGAGCCCGAGCGCGCGCATTCGCAGCGTCGTGGTCGTGCCGCAGGATCCCACCCTGTTCGCGTGGACGGTCCGCGACAACCTCCGCCTCTACCGGCCCGAGGCGACAGAAGCGGAGGTGCTCGAAGCGGCGAAGAGCGCCGGCATCCATGACGTCATCGGCGATCTCCCTCGCGGCTATGACACCGTGCTCGGCGAGAACGGCGAGCAGCTCTCCGGCGGTCAGCGTCAGCGACTGGCCGTCGCGCGGGCGCTTGTCTCCACGGCTCCCGTGCTCGTGCTCGACGAGGTGACCTCCGCCCTCGACGCTCACACCGAGCAGCGGGTGATGGACGGCGTGGTCGCGGCGGCTCCGGGGCGCACCATCGTCTTCATCGCTCACCGTGAGAGCGCCTGCGTGCATGCAGACCGGTGGATCGCCCTCCGAAATGGTCGCATCGCCGACGCGGGCGACGGACCGCCACCGGTCGGCGCTCTGGTCCGGCAGGGCACATCGTGAAGCCCATCCTGCGGCTGCTGCCCGTCATGGCCACGCGACCAGGGCTTCTGATCGAGACCGTGTTGTGGAGCGCCCTGACACAGACGGGGATCCTGCTGATCGCTCTGGGGCTCGCCCTGGCGGTCGGCCACGGCCTCGCCGGTGAGATGATCCCGCCTTGGCTGTTACCGGCCCTGCTCGTCGCCGGCGTGCTGGTCGCGCTGGCAGCCTGGCGTGAATCCTGGGTTTCGCACGATCTCGCGTACCGGCTGATCGGGCATCTGCGTCGCCGGGTTTTCGACGCACTGCGGCGGGCGCTCCCCTCTCGCCGCCGCCCTCGCCGCAGCGGCGACCTCGTCACAGCCGTCACGGCAGACATCGAGACTCTCGAGTGGCTCTATGCGCACACCGCCGCACAGACGCTCAGCGCCGCACTCGTCCTGGCGACGAGCGTCACCGTCTCGATTCTGATCACGCCGCTTCTGCTGCTGGTGTGGCTGCCCCTGCTCGCCGTCGGCGTCGCTGTTCCCACGATCACCGCTCGTCGCGCTCGGCGCGCAGGTGACGCCCACGCAGCCGGGGCGGCAGCGCTGCGCGCAGAGATTCTCGACACCGTGCGCGGGCTTCGCGAGCTGATAGGCGCCGACGCGCTCGGGAGGCAGATCGATCGCCTCAGCGAGGACACCCGCGCACTCGCCCGTATCCAGGTACGCGAGGCCTCCCGCCTCGGTGCCGAGCGCGGGATCGCCGACGTCACTCTGGCGCTCGCGAGTATCGATGTCATCGCCGTGGTGCTGATGGCCCAGGATTCCGTCGCGCCCGCCGGCATCCCGCTGGCCGTGACGGTGGCTGTCTCGGGTATCGCGCCGGCGGCGCAGATCGCCGATCTGCTTCGAAGTGCCGGCACACTCCGTGCGGCAGCAGAGCGCATCCTGGGAGTCCTCGCCGAACCACCCGCGATCGTCGACCGCGCTGTCGGCGCTCCGACCCGGCCCGAGGAGGGCCTGGTGTTCGAGCACGTCACGTTCTCGTACGACGGGCGCCGGCCGGTTCTCGACGATGTCAGCCTGAATGTCCTACCCGGTGAGATCGTCGCGCTGACCGGTGCGACGGGTGCGGGCAAGACCACCGTCGCGCGGCTCGCCCACCGGATCTGGGACCCGGACGCCGGCAGCATCCGCCTCGACGGAGTCGATCTGCGCGACCTGGCGAACAACGACCTCCGAAAGCGCGTCGCGGTCGTGCCGCAGTCATCGCCGCTCCTGCGCGGCACGATTCGATCCAACATCGTGCTGGGGGATCCGGATGCGTCCGCCGACGCGATCGAAGCGGCCGCACGACCCGCAGGGCTGCTGCGACCCGAGAGCGGTCTGCTTCTGGGGCTCGACACTCCGATCGGCGAGCACGGCTCCGGCATCTCGGGCGGTCAGCGCGCCCGCGTCGCGATCGCCCGTGCACTACTGCGAGACCCCCGCCTGCTCATCCTGGACGAGGCCACCGCGTCACTCGATCCCGAGGCGGACGCCGCGTTGCTCGAGATCCTGAAAAACCTGGACGGGCGCGCCGTGCTCCTCGTGGCGCACCGGCCGGCCACGATCTCCGCCGCCGACCGCGTCGTGCGCCTGGAGACGACGCAGCGCACGGACTGAGGCTGTGGCGCCGCTCCGCACCCAGGGCTACCCTGGCGGACATGACAGCGCTTCACCTCGAGACGGTCCTGAACCATGCGCCACCGGCAGGGAACATCGAGCTGACCGACGAGCAGGTCGCGACTCTCGGGCCGGGAAAGACCATGCCCGTCCTGGTGACGATCGGCGACCGCACCGCGCGACTTCGCCTGGCGAGGATGGGCGGCAAGAACCTGATCGGATTCAGCAAGGCCGCACGGGAGGAGCTCGGTGTGGAACTCGGCCAGGAGATCGAAGCGACCGTCGACGTCGACACCGCCGAGCGCACCGTTGACGTGCCACCGGCGCTCGCGGTCGCCCTCGATGCCGAGCCAGGGCTGCGCGAGCGATTCGAAGCGGTCACCTACAGCCGCCGCAAGGAGATGGCGCGCAACATCGCCGACGCCAAGCAGGAAGAGACCAGGCAGCGTCGGCTGAAGAAGGTGCTGGAGGAGCTGCGCGACTGAAGTGAGGGCGTACCGGCCCTGCGCTCAGTGGTGCTGGAAGTTCGGCGTGCGCTTCTCGCGGAACGCGGCCATGCCCTCTTTCTGGTCGAGGGTGTCGAAGAGTGAGGCGAACGCTCGCCTCTCGTGGGCGAGGCCCTCTGCGAGGGAGGTCTCCATGGCGGCATCCAGCGCGCCCTTGGCGGCGTAGATGCTCGGCAGCGACTTCGACGCGATGCCCTCGGCCAGCGTCGCCGCCTCCGCGAGCAGGTCCGATGCCGGCACGACCCGAGAGACCAGGCCGCAGCGCTCGGCCTCCTCCGCCCCCATGAATCGTCCGGACAGGATCAGCTCCGCCGCCTTGTAGTAGCCCACCGCGCGGATCAGCCGCTGAGTGCCGCCCATGCCGGGGATCACTCCGAGGTTGATCTCGGGCTGGCCGAACTTCGCGGTGTCGGCGGCCAGGATGATGTCGCACATCATCGCCAACTCGCAGCCGCCGCCGAGGGCGAAGCCCGACACCGCCGCGATGACCGGCGTGCGCACAGCGGCGAAGTCGCGCCAGGAACCGAAGTGGTCGGTCTCGTGCATCTCGGCGCCGGACATGCCCTCCATCTCCTTGATGTCGGCTCCGGCGGCGAACGCCTTCTCCGACCCGGTGACGACGATAGCCCCGATGCCGTCATCGGCGTCGAAGCGGACAGCCGCCGCGGTGAGTTCCGAGGCCAGTCGGCTGTTCAGGGCGTTCAGCGCCTCGGGCCGGTTCAGGGTGATCCATCCGACGCGCCCTCGCTGCTCGACCAGGATCGTCTCGTACTCGGTCACGGTGCCTCCGTCTTCATCGTCGTCCACGGCCTATTCTGGCCTGCAAGCCCACCCTGTCGCGGCGAGACTGCAGTTTCCCGCCGAGCCAGTGGCGTTCCGCCACCCTCTCGGCGGCGAGATGCAGTCTCGCGGTCGGATGCCGTCACACGCGATCGTCGCGGATGTCGGAGATGATGCCCGAGAAGTCGCGGCCGGCTCCGTCGCCGGCGGCATACGCCGCGTAGATCTGCTGCGCGAGCCTGCCCATCTGCGCATCCGTGGAAGTCTGCTCGATCGCCTGCAGCGCGAGCCCGAGATCCTTCGCCATCAGCGCGCCGGCGAAACCGGGCTGGTAGTCGCGGTTCGCCGGGCTCGTGGGCACCGGGCCCGGCACCGGGCAGTTCGTCGTCAGCGCCCAGCACTGCCCGGACGCGTTGGATGCCACGTCGAACAGGGCCTGGTGCTCGAGACCGAGCCGCTCGCCGAGCACGAAGGCCTCGGCCACGGCGATCTGCGACACCGCGAGGATCATGTTGTTGCACACCTTCGCCGCCTGGCCGAGGCCGGGTCCGCCGCAGTGCACGATGCGCTTTCCCATCGCCTCCAGGAGCGGAAGGGCGGCGGCGAAATCCTCGTCGGAGCCGCCGACCATGAACGCCAGCGTGCCGTTCTCGGCACCGACGACTCCTCCCGACACCGGCGCATCGACGTTGCGGTGCCCGGCGGCGAGCGCGAGCTCATGCGCCGTCTGCGCCTCATCGACGGCGATCGTCGACGACTCGATGAACAGCGTCCCGGGGCGGGCCGCGGCGAGCAGCTCGGAGCGGTACGCCTCGATGACGTGACGGCCGGCGGGGAACATCGTGATGACGACCTCGGCGTCGGCGACGGCATCCGCTCCGCTCGCCGCGACCCGGATGCCGGCGGCACCCGCGGCCTCGATCGCGGCGGGGACGAGATCGAAGCCCCGCACCTCGTGACCCGCGCGAACCAGGTTCACGGCCATCGGCAGCCCCATATGACCGAGGCCGAGGAACGCGACGCGGGTCACGATGCGCTCGTTCCCTGGCTGGTGCTCGCCGTGGTCCGAAGGACCTCTCGGCCCACGATCATCCTCATGATCTCGTTGGTCCCCTCCAGGATCTGGTGCACGCGCAGGTCGCGCACCACCCTCTCGATGCCGTAGTCCTGAAGGTACCCGTACCCGCCATGCAGTTGAAGGGCCCTGTTCGCGACGTCGAACCCGGCATCCGTGGCGAAACGCTTGGCCGCGGCGCACCGCATGGTCGCATCCGGAGCCCCCTCATCGACGGCCTGGGCCCCGTCGCGCACCATGAGGCGCGCGGCGCGGAGTTCTGTCTGCATGTCGGCGATCGCGAACACGATCGACTGCTTCTCGGCGAGGGGCTCGCCGAACGTGAAGCGTTCGTGCACGTAGCGCACCGCCTGGTCGAGCGCCCACTGCGCCCCGCCGATCGAGCACGCGGCGATGTTGAGGCGACCGCTGTTCAGGGCAGACATCGCGATCGCGAAGCCCCGCCCCTCCTCACCCAGGATGCTGGATGCCGGCACCCGCACCTGGTCGAGCACGACCTGGGCCGTGGGCTGGGCGTGCCACCCCATCTTCTTCTCCTGGGCGCCGAAGCTCACCCCCGGTGCGTCGCCCGGCACGAGGAAGGCGGTGATGCCCCGCGCGCCCGGCTCTCCCGTACGCGCCATCACGACGTAGACCGCCGCCTGGCCCGCACCCGAGATGAACTGCTTGACGCCGGTGAGCACGTACTCGTCGCCGTCACGGATCGCACTGGTGGCGATCGCCGCGGCATCCGACCCCGCCCCCGGCTCCGTGAGGCAGTAGCCGCCGAACTCAGCCATCGCGGTGAGGTCAGGCATCCAGCGCGCTCGCTGCGCCTCGTCGCCGTAGGTGTCGATCATCCAGACCACCATGTTGTGGATCGAGATGTAGGCGGCCAGCGTCGGGTCGCCCTTGGCGAGCTCCTCGAAGATCGCCACGGTGTCCTCGCGGCTGAGCGCCGTACCGCCCGACTCCTCACGGACGTAGATGCCGCCGAGTCCCAGCTCGCCACCGCGACGCAGCGACTCCCGCGGGAAGATGTGCTTCTCGTCGCGCTCGGCGGCGAACGGCGCGAGCTCGGTCTCGGCGAACTCGCGGACGGCATCGAGGATCGCCTCGCGCTCCTCGGTGGTGGTGACGATGGTCATCGTGTGCTCCTGCGGTGTGGGTGCCTTGTGGGCGGGCGGTGCTGTCAGTGCATGGTGGGGATGACGAAGCTGGCGCCATCGCGGATGCCGGCGGCCAGCCAGCGGCTCGTCACCGTCTTGGTCTTCGTGTAGAAGCGGAAGGCATCGGCGCCGTGCTGGTTGAGGTCGCCGAAGCCTGATCTCTTCCACCCGCCGAACGTGTAGTACGCGATGGGAACCGGGATCGGCACGTTGACACCGACCATGCCCACCTCGACGCGTGCGGCGAAGTCCCTGGCGGCATCGCCGTCGCGGGTGAAGATCGAGACGCCGTTGCCGAACTCGTGCTCGGATGCCATCCGCAGCGCCTCTTCGTAGTCGGCGGCGCGAGCGATGACGAGCACCGGGCCGAAGATCTCCTCGCGGTAGATCGTCATGTCGGTCGTGACGTGATCGAAGAGCGTCGGGCCCAGGTAGAACCCCTCCTCGTACCCGTCGACGCGGAAGCCCCGGCCGTCGGCGAGAAGCGTCGCGCCCTCATCGACGCCCAGCTGGATGTAGTGCTCGACGCGTTCGACCGCCGCTCGGGTGACCAAGGGCCCGTAGTCGACGTCGTCGGAGAGGGCAGGTCCGATGCGCAGCTGGGCGGCTCGCTCGGTGAGCTTCGCCGCGAGAGCGTCCGCCGTCTCCTCTCCGACCGGGACGGCGACCGAGATCGCCATGCAGCGTTCTCCCGCGGAACCGTACCCGGCGCCGATCAGCGCATCGGCGACCTGGTCGAGATCGGCATCCGGCATCACGATCATGTGGTTCTTGGCACCGCCGAAGCACTGGGCGCGCTTGCCGTTCGCCGCGGCGGTCGAATAGATGTACTCGGCGATCGGGGTCGACCCGACGAAGCCGACGGCCCGGATGCGGGGGTCGGTGAGGATCGCGTCGACGGCTTCCTTGTCGCCGTGCACCACATTGAGGATGCCGGCGGGCAGCCCGGCCTCGAGGAAGAGCTCGGCCAGGCGCACCGGCACCGAGGGGTCGCGTTCGCTGGGCTTGAGCACGAAGGCGTTGCCGGCGGCGAGCGCGGGGCCCGCCTTCCACAGCGGGATCATGGCCGGGAAGTTGAACGGCGTGATACCAGCGACGACGCCGAGGGGTTGACGCATCGAGTACACGTCGATGCCCGCACCGGCACCGGTGGAGTACTCGCCCTTGAGGAGGTGCGGGGCACCGGCGGCGAACTCGATGACCTCGAGGCCGCGCTGGATGTCACCCTTCGCGTCGTCGACCGTCTTGCCGTGCTCGCTCGAGAGCAGACGCGCGATGGCCGTCATATCCTTCTGCACGAGGTCGAGGAAGCGCAGCAGCACGCGGGCGCGCTTCTGCGGATTGGTGGCTGCCCACTCCGGCTGCGCGGCCTCCGCATCGGCGATCACGCGGCGCACGTCGTCGGTCGAGGCCAGCGGCACGCGTGCCTGGACGGCGCCGGTACTGGGGTCGAAGACGTCGGCGAAGCGTCCGTCGTCGGGAGTGAGAAGCGATCCGCCCACGAAGTGCGGGATTGTGCGAGTCATTGTGTGACATCCCTCCGTGCCGTCGTTGGCACAGTGATCAGGATACGTGGGTTTCCGGAGATTTACTAGGGCGTCCATCTAACTGCGAATCGCAGTTTGTGCGCCGTCTGTCGGCATCCTTCACCGCTGGTTCACCGGCCGTCCACTTCCAGTGCCTATAACTGCAAGTGCGCGGAAGACGGAGACCGGATCGGGTCGTCCTGCGCCGCGGTGAGCGCTCGGGTCGCTCCCGCCGCGGTTCCCACACCGCAAGACCCCCGCCGAAATCGGGTCGGCGGGGGTCCTCTCCGTCCAGGCGGCATCCGGCGCGTCGGTTCGCGTGGTTTTCGAACCACCACTCTCCCGGCCGGCCGTAGAATCGAGACGGCGTCGAGACCCTGACGCATCCACGTTCGGCGTTCCGCGATCCGGGGCGCCTTCTTCCTGAGGCCACCATGTCCCGCGAATCCGCCTTGCTGTCCAGCGAGCCCATCACCGTCTCCATCCGGCGGGAGGTCGACATCGCTCGCATCGCGGAGGCGACCGCGTGGGTGCAGACAGGGGTCAATCTCGCCAGCAAGTACCCGGGGTTCCTCGGCTCCGGCTGGGTACGCGCTGGAGAGCACTCCCAGATCTGGCACATGCTGTACCGCTTCGCCGGCGTCGAGACCCTCGAGGCCTGGGAGCGCTCACCGGAGCGCGAGTGGTGGCTGTCGATGGGCGAAGGGTTCGTCCGCAGTGAGCGCTCGAAGCGCCGCAGTGGAATCGAGGGCTGGTTCGACGAGCCGGCGACGGGATCGATCACCGTGGTGGACGCCGCGACCGGCGCCACCGAGGTGGCGCCGGCGCCACCTCGGTGGAAGCAGGCTGTGACGATATGGCTGGGCTTCTTCCCGGTGAACCTCGCTTTCACCTACCTGATGAGTCCGATCCCGGTCTGGGGTGATGCCCTGCCGATCTGGCTGCGGGTGCTCATCACCACCCTGGTGCTCACCCCGATCATGACCTACTGGGTGCTGCCCCAGGTCACCAGGATGCTGCGCGGATGGCTCGCGCGCTGAGCGTCAGATCACGCCGACGGCGGTGAACGCGAGTTCTGCGGCCCCCAGCAGCAGCCGGTCGGCCGCGAGGGATGCCGGCAGGATACGGAGCCCTTCGGCATTCTCGGCCATGGCGCTTGCACCGACGGCATCCGCGAAGCCTTCCGGGTCGAGGTCGGCGAGCGATGCCAGGAAACCCCCGAGGACGACCACGGACGGATTGAGCACGTTGACCGCGTTCGCGATCGCATGCGCGAGCACGGCCCGCTGCCGCGCGACCTCGTCACGCACGGCGGGGCCGGGATCGGCGGCGAGCGCTGCAGCGAGGGCCTGATCGTCCGCCGACGTCAGTGCGAGCGCCGCGAGCAGCCGGGAGCGGCTGACCTCATCCTCGAGGACGATGGCCGAATCGGGCCGGACGCGGTTCTGGCCGAACTCGCCGGCATAGCCGCCGACCCCGCCCACCGGCGCACCGTTGACGATGATCCCACCGCCGATGCCGGAGGGGCCGCCGTTGAGGTACACGACGTCGCGCGCACCCTGCGCCGCTCCGAACAGGTGCTCGGCCAGAGCACCGAGGCTGGCATCGTTTGCGACCGCGGCGGGGAGACCCGTCGCCGCCTCGACGAGTGCTCGGACCGGAACATCCACCCAACCCAGATGCGGCGCGTTGCGCACCAGCCCGTCGGCGGCGCGAACGAGTCCCGGCACGGCGACGCCGACCGCCACAACGCGAGAATCCTGCAACGGGCCACCGCGCCAACGGGCCACGACCTCGGCGATGAGCGTGGCCGCCTGCTCGGCCGACGGCGCCCCCTCCCCCTCGACCCGCTCGCGCGCGGCGATGCGGCCGCCGAGGTCGATCGCGGCGATCTCGACGGCGTCGATCTCGGGGTTCACCGCGATCACGACCGTCTCAGGCGACGCCTCGACGACCGGAGACGGCCGCCCCACACGCCCGGCCGGGTCGGGGTCCCGCTCGATGACCCACGAGTCCGCCACGAGTTCGCCGACCAGGTCGGAGACGGTCGACCGGTTCAAGCCGGTCGCCGCCGTCAGCTGGGCACGTGACTGCGGCCCCCGCAGATGCACGAGGCGCAGGATGCGGGAGAGGTTGCGTGCCCGCACGCCGTCGACGGGATCCGTCATCACCGCATCCGTCGTCACGTCACCCTCCGCATCGCGCCTCGCTCAGTCTAGGAGGGGTGGACATCCCCTCGAACGCGCTATATGTTGTCTGCAACAACAATTTACACGACGGGCGCCACCCGGCACCATGCGAAGGAGCATCATGAGCCTCTCCCCCACCCGTGACGACAAGTTCTCGTTCGGTCTCTGGACGATCGGCTACAACGGCACCGATCCCTTCGGCGGCCCGACCCGCCCGGCATTGGACGTGGTGCACGCGGTCGAGAAGCTCTCCGAGCTCGGCGCGTACGGCCTCACCTTCCATGACGACGACCTGTTCGCGTTCGGATCCACGGATGCCGAACGGCAGACCCAAATCGATCGCCTGAAGGGCGCGCTCGCCGACACCGGCGTGATCGTGCCGATGGTCACGACCAACCTGTTCTCGGCCCCGGTCTTCAAGGACGGCGGCTTCACCTCCAACGACCGGCAGGTGCGCCGGTTCGCGCTCAGGAAGGTGCTGCGCAACATCGACCTCGCCGCCGAGCTCGGGGCGAAGACGTTCGTGATGTGGGGCGGCCGCGAAGGCGCCGAGTACGACTCCGCAAAAGACATCCGCGCAGCCCTCGAGCGCTACCGCGAGGCCGTCAACCTGCTCGGCGACTACGTCACCGACAAGGGCTACGACATCCGCTTCGCGATCGAGCCGAAGCCCAACGAGCCGCGCGGCGACATCCTGCTGCCGACGCTGGGGCACGCGATCGCCTTCATCGACTCGCTCGAGCGTCCGGAACTCGTCGGCTTGAACCCCGAGGTCGGACACGAGCAGATGGCCGGCCTGAACTTCGCCGCCGGCATCGCCCAGGCGCTGTATCACGGCAAGCTCTTCCACATCGACCTCAACGGCCAGCGCGGCATCAAGTACGACCAGGATCTGGTGTTCGGCCACGGTGACCTGCACAACGCGTTCGCCCTCGTCGACCTGCTCGAGAACGGCGGCCCCGGCGGCGTGCCCGCGTACGACGGACCGCGTCACTTCGACTACAAGCCCAGCCGCACCGAAGACGAGAAGGGGGTGTGGGAATCGGCCGCCGCGAACATGCGCACGTACTTGCTGCTCAAGGAGCGTGCAGCGGCATTCCGCGCCGACCCGGAGGTGCAGGAGGCGCTCGCCGAGGCGAAGGTCGCAGAGCTCGCACAGCCCACACTCAACGGCGGCGAGTCGTACGACGACCTCATCGCCGACCGCTCGGCGTTCGAGGACTTCGACGCGAACTCGTACCTCGGCGGTCACGGCTTCGGCTTCGTGCGCCTGCAGCAGCTGGCCACCGAGCACCTCCTCGGCGCACGCTGAGCGATGGCTCTGGTTCTCGGCGTCGACTCCTCGACGCAGTCCTGCAAGGTCGTGGTGGTCGACACCGCCACCGGCGAGGTGGTGCGCAGCGGCCGCGCCGAGCACCCTGACGGCACGTCCGTCGACCCCGACGCGTGGTGGCGGGCGCTGAACGCGGCCATCGCCGATGCCGGAGGCATGGACGATGTCCAGGCGTGGTCGATCGGCGGCCAGCAGCACGGTCTCGTGGCGCTCGACACCGACGGCCGCGTCATCCGCGACGCTCTGCTGTGGAACGACACCCGGTCGGCGGATGCCGCCGCCGACCTCGTCGACGAGTTCGGGCCCGAGGCGCTCGCCGAGCGCACGGGACTCGTGCCGGTGGCATCCTTCACGATCTCGAAGCTGCGCTGGCTGCGCGACCACGAGCCAGACAACGCCGCACGGGTCGCCGCCGTCGCGCTGCCGCACGACTGGCTCACCTGGCGGCTGCGGGGATTCGGCCCCGTCGGGTCGCCGGGTGCGCCGGCCGGGCCCGCGCTCGACGAACTCGTCACCGACCGCTCCGATGCATCGGGAACGGGGTACTGGAATCCGGCGACCGGCGCCTACGACCGTGAACTGCTGATCGCAGCGCTCGGTCACGATGCCCTGTTGCCCCGAGTGCTGGGCGCGGCCGAATCGGTCGCGGACGCGCGCGGGCGGGCCGTCGCACCGGGCGCGGGCGACAACGCGGCGGCGGCACTCGGCGTGGGCGCCGGTCTCGGCGATGTCGTGGTGTCGATCGGGACGAGCGGCACTGTGTTCGCGGTGCACGAGGAGCGGGCGGTCGACCCGTCGGGCATCGTCGCGGGTTTCGCCTCGGCCGACGGGCACTTCCTCCCGCTGGTGTGCACCCTCAACGCGGCGCGGGTCCTCGATGTGACCGCTCGCCTGCTCGGGGTCGATCACGACGAGCTCAGCCGTCTCGCGCTCTCAGCATCCCCCGGCGCCGAAGGGCTGCGACTGGTGCCGTACTTCGAGGGTGAGCGCACGCCGAACCTACCGGATGCCACCGCGACGCTCAGTGGCATGACGCTGGCCTCGACGACGCGCGAGAATCTGGCGAGGGCAGCGGTCGAGGGCATGCTCGCAGGTCTCGGCGCTGGGCTGGATGCGCTCCGCGAACTCGGAGTGCCGCTCCGGCGTGCCGTGCTGATCGGCGGCGGGGCGCAGTCCGCGGCCGTCCGCGAGATCGCCCCGCTGGTACTCGGCATCCCCGTCGAGATCCCCGAGCCCGGCGAATACGTCGCGCTGGGGGCAGCCCGCCAGGCCGCTGCCCTGGTCGCCGGTCGGTAGCGGTCCGGTCGTCATTTCGAAGTGCGGGCCGGCATCGCTCCTACAGCGAGAAGATCCACCAGGATGCCGCGTGGATCGCGCCCGGCTCCAGCACCACCAGGTCTGTGCCGGTGTTGAAGGCATCCGGCGGGCAGGTCATCGGCTCGACGGCCAGGCCGACGCGGTGCGTGCCGGGCACGGCGGGCGTGTCGGCGGTGTGCACCTGCACCCACGGGCAGCGCTCGTCCCACGCCATCCCGACTCCGCCTTCGCCTGCTCGCAGCTCGACGGTCGCGACGCCGTCGACGCGGCCGAGCGCGGTGAAGGCATGATCGATGAAGACGTCGTCGATCCGGCGCGAGCTTCGGAAGTCCCACTGCGGATGCCGTTGCACCGACTCGAGGGCCACCGGGCTCAGCCGATCGGCGGTCACCGTGAGGACCTCGGATGCTGGCAGGCTCAGCGTCCAGTCGTCCACCCGACCCGGGCCGGCGACGAGGTAGGGGTGGGGACCCGTGCCCCATGGAGCGGCATCCGCACCGAGATTCCGGGCGGTGACCGTCTGGTGCAGACCGTCGGCATCGATGCGGTACTCGGTCTCGACTTCGACGCGGAACGGATACCCGGTCTGCGGCTCGATGATCGCCGACAGCACGACCCGATCGTCGACGAGAAGGCTCTCGGTGAAATCTGCCCACGCCAGCAGCCCGTGCAGCGCATGGCCGCGCTCGGGTTCGGTCAGCGGCAGCTGGTGCTCGACCCCGCCGAAACGGTAGCGGCCGTCGACGATGCGGTTCGGCCACGGGGCGAGAGTCGTTCCGCGGTAGTTCGGTCGCACCTCGTCGGCGTCGAACGGCACCACGAGGTCGCGACCTTCGAATCTCAGCGACCGCAGCGAGGCGCCGACACTCGCGATGACCGCCTCGTATCCGTGGCCGGTGATGCGCACCTGCCGCCCGGAACGCGGACGTCGCCCGCTGCTGTCCGGCGCGGTCACAGGCCCTGTGCCAGCCGGTAGTACGCCTGGTTCCAGCGCACCTGCTTCTGGAATTCCGGCAGTGTCGTCGCATCGTCGATGACGAGCAGCTCGACCTCGGCCATCTCGGCGAAGTCGCGGAACGCCTCGATGCCGACCGCGGTCGACATCACGGTGTGGTGCGCGGCCCCGGCCGTGAGCCACGCGGCGGCGCTGGTGTTGAAGTCGGGCGCCGGCTTCCAGACGGCACGCCCGACCGGGAGCTTGGGCAGGGAGGCGCGCGGCGGCACGTTCTCGACGACGTTCGCGGTGAGTCGGAACCGGTCCCGCATGTCGCTCAGCGCGACGACGACGGCGGGTCCAGGGTCGGCGGTGAAGACGAGTCGGACCGGGTCGGCCTTGCCGCCGATGCCGA
Source organism: Microbacterium sp. (assembly GCF_031179285.1). Lineage (GTDB taxonomy): Bacteria > Actinomycetota > Actinomycetes > Actinomycetales > Microbacteriaceae > Microbacterium. The sequence continues at coordinate 75,332 of NZ_JAPSHY010000014.1, forward strand.
GGGGGTGGACCTCCAGCGTCGGCTTTCCCGTGGTCAGCGACGGCGAGACCTCGAGCATGTGGGCGCCGAGGATGAGCTCGTCGCCCGGGGTCATGTCGTAGGTGTAGTCCTCCATGAGCGAGGCGCCGCCGGGAAGGCCCGCCCCCATCACGTTGGCGATGCGCACCAGGATCGCCGTCTTCCAGTCGCCCTCGGCACCGAAGCCGTAGCCCTCGGCCATCAGCCGCTGCACGGCGAGACCGGGGAGCTGCTTCAGCTCACCGAGGTCCTCGAACGAGGTGGTGAAGGCGCCGAAGCCGCCCTCTTCGAGGAACGACCGCAAGCCGAGCTCGATCGCCGCCCCGTCCCGCAGGGATTCGTGACGCTCTCCGCCGCGGCGGAGCTCGGGTGCGACCTCGTACAGCTCCTCGTACTCGGCGACGAGCGCATCGACGTCTGCCGACGAGGCCGCAACGACGGCATCCGCCAGCTCGTTCACACCCCACGTGTTCACCTGCACCCCGAAGCGCAGTTCGGCCTCGGTCTTGTCTCCCTCGGTCACCGCGACGAAGCGCATGTTGTCGCCGAAACGGGCGAGCTTGAGCGAGCGGGAGGCGGCCAGGCCGGCGGCCGCCCGCTGCCAGGTGCCGAGTTCCTGCCGCACGCGCGGGTCGCTCGCGTGACCGACGATCGTCTTGCGCGGCACACCGAGGCGGGTCTGGATGTAGCCGAACTCTCGGTCGCCGTGGGCGGCCTGGTTGAGGTTCATGAAGTCGAAGTCGATGTCGGCCCAGGGAAGCTCGACGTTCGCTTGCGTGTGCAGGTGCGCGAGAGGCTTCTGCAGGGCGTCGAGACCCGCGATCCACATCTTGGCGGGACTGAAGGTGTGCATCCAGGCCACCAGGCCGATGACGCGGTCGTCGGCGTTGGCCTCGAGCGCGATCCGCTTGATCGCGGCGGCGTCGGTCAGCACCGGCTTCCAGACGATCCTCACCGGAGTCTCGGCGGCGTCGTCGAGGAGACGGGCGATCTGCTGCGACTGGTCGGCGACCTGCGCGAGGGTCTCGGGACCGTAAAGGTGCTGGCTGCCGGTGAGGAACCAGACCTCGTAGCCGTCGAGCGAGGTGGTGAGCGGGGTGCGGGTCATGGCGAGTGCGTCCTTCGTTGTGCAGGGCGAGTCTGGTCAGAGCGAGTCGACGGCGGCGGCTTCGATGGCGAGGCCGGCGCGGTAGCGGTCGAGGTAGGTGGCGAAGCCCGTGACATCGGCCGGATCGGGGTCGGCGGTGACGAGGGATGCCGCGGCGAAGACCGTCTCGTCGAGGTACGCCCCGAGCGAGGACTCCTCGGCGTGGCTGAGATACGCGGCGAGCACCGCGATCCCCCAGGCGCCTCCTTCGGAGGCGAGCTCTCCGACGGTGACGGGCGCCCCGAGGGCTCCGGCGAGGAAACGCTGGGAGACGCCGGCGGTGCGGAACATGCCCCCGTGCGCGAACATGCGGTCAAGCTGCACCCCCTCGGATTGCAGCACCTTCACTCCCAGGGCGAGCGTGCCGAAGACGCCGTAGAGCTGGGCGCGCATGAAGTTCGCCAACGTGAACGCACTGTCGGGCGTTCGGACGAACAGCGGACGACCCTCGGTGAGACCCGCGATCGGTTCACCCGCGAGGTGGTTGTAGGCGATCAGGCCGCCGGCATCCGGTTCACCCTGGAGCGCCTCGCGGAACAGGGCGTCGAACACGGTGTCGTCATCGACGGGGTGCCCCGCGGCCGCGGCGAATCGTGTGAACAGGCCTGCCCAGGCCGCCAACTCGCTCGCGCCGTTGTTGCAGTGCACCATCGCGACCGGGTCGCCCGCCGGCGTCGTGACGAGGTCGAGTTCGTGGTGCACCGCGGTCAGGGGACGCTCGAGCACGACCATCGCGAAGATGCTGGTGCCGGCCGAGACGTTGCCGGTGCGGGGGGCGACGGAATTGGTCGCGACCATGCCGGTGCCGGCGTCGCCCTCGGGCGGACAGAGGGGGATGCCGGCCGTCAGCCCACCGGTCGGATCGAGCAGGGCAGCGCCCTCGGCGGTGAGCGTGCCGGCTCCGGCGCCGGCAGGAAGCACGGCCGGCAGCAGGTTCTTCGCCGTGGTGGGAAGTCGGTCGCCGGCGAGCGTGCCGTATGCGCGCAGCATCCGCTCGTCGTAGTCGCCCGTCGCCGCGTCGATCGGGAACATGCCGGAGGCGTCGCCGACGCCGAGGACGCGCTGGCCGGTGAGACGCCAGTGCACGTAGCCGGCGAGCGTCGTCACGAAGTCGAGCTGCGGCACGTGCGGTTCGGCGTCGAGGACGGCCTGGTGCAGGTGCGCGATCGACCACCGCAGCGGAATGTTCACGCCCAGCAGCTCGGAGAGCTCGTCGGCGGCGCGGCCGGTGTTCGTGTTGCGCCACGTGCGGAACGGCACGAGCAGGTCGCCGGCGGCGTCGAACGCCAGGTAGCCGTGCATCATGGCCGAGATGCCGATGGCGCCGACGGCGTCGGGGCGGATTCCGTGCCGCTCGTCCGCGTCGGCGACGAGATCCGCATAGGCGTGCTGCAGCCCCCGCCACACCTCGTCGAGGTCGTAGGTCCACAGGCCGTCCTCGAGCCGGTTCTCCCATGCGAAGGACCCTGTCGCGAGCACCTCGGAGGGGTCGCTGCCGATGAGGCAGGCCTTGATGCGGGTGGAGCCGAGTTCGATGCCGAGGCTCGTGCGACCGGCCGCGATGTCGTCGCGGGCGCTCATCGGCGGCTGTCCGAGTTCTGGCCGTACACGTTCTGATACCGGTTGAAGAGGCTGTCGACCGCCTCCTGCGGAATCGGGATGAGCGGACCCGCCTCGCGGGCGAGGTGCACGGTGCGCGCGACGTCCTCGACCATGACGGCGGCCTTGACGGCATCCTTCGCGTCGACTCCGATCGTGAAGGGCCCGTGGTTCTGCATGAGCACGGCGCGGGAGCGGTGGCCGCTGAGCGTCTGCACGATGCCGCGTCCGATCGAGTCGTCGCCGATGATCGCGAAGGGGCCGACCGGGATGGGGCCGCCGAACTCGTCGGCCATCGCGGTGATGACGCAGGGGATCTCCTCGCCGCGCGCCGCCCAGGCGACGGCGTACGTCGAGTGGGTGTGCACGACGCCGCCGACGTCCGGCATGTGCCGGTATACGTAGGCATGGGCTGCGGTGTCGCTGGAGGGCGAGCGCTCGCTGCCGGCGGAACCGGGGACCACCTCGCCGTCGAGATCGCAGAGGATCATGTTCTCGGGGGCGAGGTCGTCGTAGCTCACACCGCTGGGCTTGATGACGAAGAGGTCGGCGCCGGGGACGCGGCCCGAGACGTTGCCGCCGGTCCAGACGACCAGGCCGTAGCGCACGAGTTCGCCGTGCAGCCGCGCGACGTCCTCGCGCACGCGTGCGATCGCGGCTTCGATCTCGGGGGTGAAGGCGGGGGCCTCGTTGCTCACGGATACCTCATCGGTGCGGGGCGGGTCACTGTGACCGGTCACAGCAGTGTGCCATGTCGGCATGGGGAGCGTCAAGGCGGGGGTGGTCCAAAGCAGCAGCCGCGCACAACTCCTCAAAATCTGTGGGGACCGACCGTTCGACCGCGCAGGATCGGCGTGAAGTCGGGATTCGGCAGGACAGCCGTCCTCATTCTTGAGGAGTTGTGAACGCGGTCGGAGCCTGACGGACCGTCTCAGCGGTGTCAGAGGCGGGGCGCTGCGACCGAATCGCGCATGATCAGCTGCGGTGCGACGGGCGTGAGGTCAGAGGCGGCGGCCGCCGAGCCGCCGGTCAGCACAGCCACCGCTCGGCGCGCCAGCTCGTCGAAGTCCTGCCGGACGGTGGTGAGCTTCGGCCAGTAGAACGCCGAATCCGGGGTGTCGTCGAACCCGACCACGCTGATCTCGCCCGGCACCGGAACACCCGCCTCGTGCAGCCCGCTGAGCAACCCGAGCGCCATCTGGTCATTCGCGGCGAACACCGCCGTGACCTCCGCCGCTCGCACCGCGGTTACCGCCGCGTAGCCCGAGCCCGCGGTCCAGTCCCCCGCGATCACCGGACCTTCGTCGAGCCCTCTCGCGGCGAGTTCGGCGGCGAACCCCGTCGCACGGGACTCGGCCTCGAGCCAGTCGGCCGGCCCCGCCAGATGCGCGATGCGGGTGTGCCCCGCGTCGGCGAGCGCGGCGACGGCGAGCCGCGCACCCGCGGTCTGATCCACCCACAGGCCGTGGGACCCGTACCCCGCCGAGTGCAGCGTGACGACGGGGATGCCGACGCGCAGGCTCTCCACCGTCTGCAGCGTGCGCGCGTGCGGCGCGACCACGACGATCCCCTCCACGCCCTGGCCGACGAGATGGTCGACCGCGCCGGTCACCGCTTCGGCGTCGCCCGAGTCGGCGAACGCCGCGCTCACCCAGTACCCGGCCTGCCGGGCGGAGGCCTCGATCGCGGCGATGCTGCGAGAAGGGCCGTACTGCAGGGCATCGGAGGCGAGGACGCCGATCGTGCGGGTGCGGCGGGTACCCAGCGCTCTGGCGGCGTTGTTCATGCGATAGCCGAGCTCGGCCATCGCGGCGAGCACGCGCTCCTTCGTGGCGGCAGCGACCTCCGGATGGTCGTTGAGCACCCGCGACACCGTCTGTCGCGAGACTCCGGCGCGGACGGCGACCTCGCGCACGCCCACCGCGCGGGCCGGGCCGCTGCTCGTCTCACTCACGCGGACGAGTGTACGACGCCGGATGCCGGATGCCGGCGTTCGTGCCACTCTGGTGACATGCGCATCGCACTCACCGGATCATCGGGCAAGCTCGGCCGCGTCGTCGCCAGGGAACTGCGTGCCGCCGGGTACGACGTCATCGGCATGGACATCGCCGGCGCCCGGGGCCCCGGCTTCGTGCAGGTCGACCTCACAGACTACGGCCAGGTCGTCGACGCCTTCACCTCGGTGGGCGATCGGCATGACGGCATCGACGCCGTGGTGCACCTCGGGGCGATCCCGGCGCCGGGCATCCGCAGCGATGTGGCGACATTCCACAACAACATGCCGGCCACCTTCAACGTGTTCTGGGCGGCCGTCCGGCTCGGCATCCGGCGCATCGTATACGCGTCGAGCGAGACGGTTCTGGGGCTGCCCTTCGACGTTCCGCCGCCGTACATCCCCGTCGACGAGGAGTATCCGGCCCGTCCCGAGTCGGTGTACTCCCTCGTGAAGACCCTCGAAGAGCAGCTGGCCAACGAACTCGTTCGCTGGCACCCCGACCTGTCGATCACGGCGCTGCGATTCTCGAACGTGATGGACCCGGAGGACTATGCCGCCTTCCCCGCGTTCGATGCCGACGCCCGGCTGCGTAAGTGGAACCTCTGGGGCTACATCGACGCGCGCGACGGCGCTCACGCCGTGCAGCGAGCACTCGAGGTCGCAGCTCCCGGGTTCGACCGGTTCATCATCGCCGCGGCCGACACGGTGATGTCGCGCCCGAACGCCGAGCTGATCGCCGAGGTGTTCCCCGGCGTACCGGTCACCCGCGAAGTCGGCCCCAACGAGACGCTGCTGTCGATCGACAGGGCACGCCGAGTGCTCGGTTTCGAGCCACGGCACTCCTGGCGAGACCACGTCTGACCGGCTCCCGCTCAGCGCCGGGCGATCGTCGATCCCCGGATGACGAGCCGCACCGGCAGGTGGTGCGCCCCCTCGCCGATGTCGATGCCGTCGATCGCGTCGAACACGCGCAGCGCCGCCTGCCGGCCCAGCTGCTGCAGGTTCGCGTCGATGCTCGTCAATTCGGGGCGGGCGTTGGTGGCGAGCACCTCCCAGTTGTCGTAACCGATGACGGCCAGGTCGTCCGGCACCGCGCGGCCGAGGTCCCGCGCCGAATCGAGAACGCCGCGCGCGATCTGGTCGGAGCCGCAGAACACCGCGTCGATCTCGGGATGCCGCTGCAGCAGCAGGGCGCCGGCATCACGGCCCCAGTGCTCGGTCCACTCCGAGAGCATTGGCTCCCCGACGAGTTCGAGGCCCGCCTCGGCGAGCGCCGCCCTGGCTCCGGCAAGACGATCTTGCGCTGCGGCGTAGGACGGCTCGCCGGAGATGTGCGCGATGCGCCGCCGCCCGCAGGCGAGCAGGTGCTCGATCGCCAGGCGTCCGCCGGCGTAGTTGTCCGGCGTGAGCGAGAGGTCTCGCGGGTCGTCCGACGGCGCGTACGCGTAGACGACGGGGACGGGGATCTCCTGTCCCAGCGACGGCCGGGGGTCGGTCTGGCGTCCGACCACGATGATCCCGTCGACCCGGCGGCTGAGCAGTTCCTTCAGGTGGTGCTGCTCCCGGATGGCGTCGCCGCGGGCGTCGCAGAGGAAGACGTTGATCCGCCCGGCGCCGAAGGCGTCCTCCGCTCCCATCAGGATCGGGATCATGAAGCGGCCCTCGAGGTCGCTGGTGAGCAACCCCACGGTGCCGGTGCGCCCGGCGAGCAGCCCCCTCGCCATGGCGTTCGGCGTGAAGGCGAGCTCCGCCGCAACGGCCAGCACCTTCGCCCGCGTCGACGCGGCGACGTCGCCGCGATCGTTGAGCGCCTTGGATGCGGTGGCGATCGACACTCCGGCGCGGCGGGCGACGTCGCTCAGGGTCGCCGCCCTGTTCGCAGATTCGCCGTTCGCCATCTCGCCCCCTGCCCGTTGCTGAAAGGTTATCGGAGCGTTCCTTGACCGCCGCTCATCATTCACGATATACCTTTTCGAAAGGGGTTTCGGAGTTTTCGATGACAGCCCCTGAGACAAACGGCGCCGTCGCCCGACGACAGCATCCGCTCACCGACGAGTCCTGGAGGCCACCCCATGCACACCACCCGACGCCGTGCGCTGCGACGCACCGTCACGGCCCTTGCGGTCACCGCTCTGATCGCCGGCCCTCTCGCGGCCTGCGCATCCGGCGGCGAGGCCGCTCGCGAAGAGCCCATCACCGCCGAGGGCACCGACGACGGTTCGACCCTGACCCTTTGGACCCGCGCTCCCATCGAGCGCCAGGCGAAGCTTCTGGTCGACGCGTACAACGCCAGCCACGAGAACCAGGTCGAGCTCACCGTGGTCCCCAACGACGACTACGTCGCCAAGGTCGGCGCTGCCGCAGGATCCGGAGGGCTTCCGGACCTGTTCGCCGCAGACATCGTGTACGTGCCCAACTGGGCGGAGCAGGGCCTGTTCGCCGACATCTCCGAACAGATCGACGGCCTCGACTTCAAGGACGAGATCAACCAGGGCCACCTCGCCGCCGGCACCGTCGACGACAAGGAGTACGTGCTGCCGTTCGCCCTCGACCTCTCGATGCTCTTCTGGAACAAGGAGCTCTTCGCCGAGGCGGGCCTGGACCCCGAGAAGGCACCCGCGACGCTCGAGGAGTTCTCTGCGGCCGCGCAGGCGGTGCAGGCGCTGAACAAGCCGGACACCTACGGCACGGCCACCGGCCTGAACTGTGGTGGATGCCTCGTCTTCACCTGGTTCCCGTCGGTCTGGGCCTCTGGTGATGAGGTCATGAGCGATGACGGCACGGAGTCGCTGCTCAACGGCGACGCCGCCCAGGCCGTGTACGACACGTGGGCCGAGCTGCAGGAGGCGGGCGCGGTGCTTCCGAGCTCGACCGATGAAGCCGGCCCCACCTGGACGGCGGCGTTCAGCGAGGGCAAGGTCGGCGTGATGCCTTTCCCCGCGACACTCCTGCCGTCGCTCGAGTTCGACGCCGGCGTGGCCGGCATCCCGGGCGTTGACGGCGGGGTCTCCACCTTTGTCGGCGGCGACGGCATCGGCATCTCGAAGGACTCGAAGAAGTCCGCTCAGGCCTGGAACTTCCTCAACTGGATGATGTCGGAGGAGGCGCAGGTCGAGGTGCTCGCCAAGGACGGCAACGCGGTCTCGCGCGGAGACCTCGCCGACAACGAGTACGCCGCAGCGGATCCGCGTCTGGTGACGATCAACGAGGTCGCGGCAGAGGGCAGCACGCCCGTCGCGCTGAACTTCCAGCAGGCGTTCAACGCGCCCGGCAGCCCGTGGCTCTCGCTCGTACGCAACCGGGTGCTCGACGGCGCGGACTCCGTCGACGCCGACAACGACGAGATCACAGCGATCCTTTCGCAGTGATCCGAGGTGGGGCGGCGCCCAGTGCGCCGCCCCACCGACCCCGAACGAGAGAGATCGACATGACTTCGAGCGCGACCACCGAGCGCCGCCGC
>NZ_JAPSHY010000015.1 GCF_031179285.1 Microbacterium sp.
ACTAAGGAAGAACAATGGCTGGAAAGTCGAGCGGCGACCGCCGCAAGCCGCGGAAGGGTGGCAAGCCCACCGCTCCCGCGAAGTCGATCCGGGTCGGAGTCATCGATTACAAGGATGTCGCCACCCTCCGCAAGTTCGTCTCGGAACGCGGCAAGATCCGCGCCCGTCGTATCACCGGTGTGTCGGTGCAGGAGCAGCGTCTGATCGCCACGGCGATCAAGAACGCGCGCGAGATGGCTCTCCTGCCCTACGCTGGCGCCGGCCGGTAAGGGGTATCGAGATGGCAAAGCTGATTCTCACGAACGAAGTCGCCGGGCTGGGTAGCGCCGGAGACGTGATCGAGGTCAAGAACGGGTACGCCCGCAACTACCTCATCCCGCAGGGGTACGCCACGGCGTGGACCCGCGGTGGCGAAAAGCAGGTCGCATCGATCCAGGCCGCGCGTCAGGCACGCGCCATCCACGATCGCGACGAGGCAGTCTCGCTGAAGAACGCACTCGAGGGCACCAAGGTGCGCCTGGCCGTCAAGGCGGGCTCCGAGGGACGCCTTTTCGGTTCGGTCAAGACCGAGCACGTCGCGGATGCAGTCGCTGCCGCGGGCCTCGGCTCGATCGACAAGCGCAAGGTGCACATCACCGCCCCGATCAAGCAGGTCGGCGACCACGAGGCCACGGTTCGTCTGCACGACGACGTGACCGCCGTGATCACTCTGCAGGTCGTCGCCGCCAAGTAGGCGACACCGGTTCGAACGCCCTCTGTCCTTCGGGACAGGGGGCGTTCGGCGTTCAGGCGCGCTGTCGACCCACGATCAGCGGTAAATTCCAGGTTCTGCGGCCTTTTGCGGCCGACATTGGCCGCAGAAGGTGAGATTCACCGCAGAAGGTGGCGGCGCGGGCCGCGATCGGATGCCGCGTCAGCCGCTCCCGGTCGACCCGGCCGCGCGGGCGAAGCGATCGGCGAGCCGCCGCGCCTCCGCGGCCAGCACCGGGGTGTCGGCGACGGAGAAGTCGAGGTCGAGCATGCTGAGATGCCGCAACAGGGCCGCCGGATCATCGGAGCCGCTCTCCAGCACGCACGAGTCCGCGTCTCTGACGGTCACGACTCCCGCGGCCCTCGGCAGGCGTTGCGAGACCACTGCGGCCGGCGCATGGATGACCACGGTCGCGCGATACTCCCAGGGCGCGGAGGCGACCCCGCGATCGACGTGGTCGGCCGCGCCCTCGGCGGGCAGCTCCCGTGGCGTGAACCGCCGGCCGGTGGGCAGCCGAGGAGTCAGCCGGTCGACGCGGAACGTCCGCCAGTCGTCGCGCTCCAGATCGAAGGCCAGCAGGTACCAGCGTCCGGCCCGAAGAGCGAGCCGATAGGGCTCCACGATCCGGCGCGATTCGGCATCGGAATGAGTGCGATAGTCGAACCGCAGCTGTACGGCATCGCGGCAGGCCGAGGCGAGGGCGAGGAGCACGCCGGGGTCCACGGCCGGACCGTGTGCGGGCACTGGGACCACCGTCGACTGCAGAGTGGTGATGCGGTGTCGCAGGTGCGAGGGCAGCACCTGGTACATCTTCGCGAGAGCCCGGAGGGATGCTTCCTCGAGGTCGGCGATGGAACCGTCGGCGGCCGCGGTACTCAGCCCGAGCGCCACCGCGATGGCCTCGTCGTCTTCGAGGAGAAGGGGAGGAAGGGCCGCGCCAGCGCCGAGCTGATAGCCGCCGGCGACACCCGGCGTGCTCTGAATCGGGTAGCCCAGTGCCCGGAGCCGCTCGATGTCGGCGCGGATGGTCCTGGTCGAGACCTCGAGCCTCTCGGCCAGGGCCCGACCGGTCCAGAACGGCCGCACCTGCAGCAGAGAGAGAATCTGCAGCAGGCGCTCAGAGGTTTTCAACATGAGTTCATCGTATTCCTCATCGCGGAAGTGAACCTTCCGCAATCGTCTTTACGGTGGTCACATGACGCACACACCGAACAGCATCCGCACCTTCCGCATCGACATCGCCGAGAGCGACGTCGACGACCTTCGCCGTCGGATCACCGACGCCCGGTGGCCTCGTGATCTGCCGACCAGCGGGTGGGAACGCGGCATCCCCACCTCCTACCTCCGCCCGCTCGCCGAATACTGGCGCGACGGCTTCGACTGGCGAGCACACGAGGCGCAGCTGAACCGGCTGCCGCAGTTCGTCACCGATGTCGACGGTCAGCAGATCCACTTCGTGCACGTCCGGTCGACCGTGCCCGGGGCGCGGCCGCTGCTGCTGCTGCACGGGTGGCCGAGCTCCTTCGTCGAGTTCGTCGATGTCATCGGACCGCTCACCGACCCCGTGAGCCACGGCGGACGCGAGGAGGATGCGATGGACGTCGTGATCCCGTCGATGCCCGGGTTCGGGTTCTCACCGCTCGCGGATGCCGGGTGGGGCGACCTCTTCCGTGTCGCGGGAGCCATGGCCGAGGTGATGCAGCGACTCGGCTACGAGCGGTTCCTCGCTCAGGGCACCGACGTCGGATCCGGCGTCGTCGCCATGCTGCCGATGGTGGCGCCGGGCAGGATCATCGCCACGCACGTCAACGGTCCGAGCCCCTTCCCGCTGGGACCTTCGATCGCCACAGACGACCTCCCGGCCGAGGAACAGGAGCGGGCTGCTCGCTTCAACGCGTTCCGCGAGGACGGCGCCGGGTATCTGCACATCCAGGCGACTCGGCCGCAGACGATCGCCTACGGCCTCACCGACTCTCCGGTGGCGCAGCTCGCCTGGATCGCCGAGAAGTTCAAGGAATGGAGCGACCCGGCCGCCGCCCTCCCGGAGGATGCCGTCGACATCGATCGCCTGCTGACCACGGTGAGCCTGTACTGGTTCACGCAGTCCGGCTGGTCGTCCGCACACGCCCTGTACGAGGGGATGCAGGTGTACCGGCAGTTCGCGTCGGGGGCGGGTGCGTCCGGTGACGCCGGTGCCGGCGAGTGGGACATGGGCAGTGACGTCGGCGCGTCGGACGCCGCGGCCGGTGGCTCCGACACCGCCGCTTCGGACGCCGCCGCCGGTGCGTGGGACGGTGCTGGCGGCGGCTGGGAGGCACCCCCCGCCCCGCCTGCCGCCGCGTCGATCTTCGCCGCCGACCTGTCGGTGCGATCGGTCGTCGACCCGGCGTCCGCTTTCGAGTCCTGGACCGAACACGACTCCGGCGGCCACTTCCCTGCCATGGAGGCGCCCGAGCTCCTCGTCGCCGACATGCGGCGATTCTTCGACGGGCGTCGCTGATCATGGGAGCGCCGCAGCTCACGGATCGGGCGCTGAACCGAGCGCTGCTCGCCCGGCAGCTGCTCCTCGAGCGTGGCGCGCACGACGTCGTCGACACCGTCCGTCTGCTGGCCGGAATGCAGGGCCAGGCTCCCTTGGCGCCGTACGTGGGGTTGTGGTCGCGGCTCGACGGCTTCGAGCCGGACGCTCTCGCACAGGCGCTCGAGGAACGTCGGCTGGTGCGGGCGACCCTCATGCGCGGCACCGTTCACCTGGTGACGGCAGAGGACGCCCTGCTGCTGCGACCGCTGACCGAACCCGCCATCGAGCGCGGCTTCCGAGGAGGGTTCACGAAGCGTCTGTCGGCCGACGAGGAGAACAGGGCGCTCGCACTCGGCCGAGAACTGCTGGCAGCGGCGCCTCGCACTCGTGCGGAGCTGCGCACGCTGTTCCGCGAGAGCTGGCCCGAGCTCGACCACGACGCGATGGCGTACGCGGTGAGCTATCTGCTGCCGACCGTGCAGCCGACGCCGAGAGGGGTGTGGGGAAAGCCGCAGGGTGCGGCGCAGCTCGCACTGCTGGATGCCTGGGTCGGCCGGCCGCTCGAGGCTGAGCCGTCCATCGACGAGGTCGTCCTGCGCTACCTCGCGGCATTCGGACCCGCGAGCGTCAACGACGCGCAGACCTGGTCGGGGTTGACGGGGCTCCGCGAGGTGTTCGAGCGTCTGTCCGGGAAGCTCGAGGTGTTCGTGTCGCAACATGGCGACGTTCTGTACGACCTTCCGGACGCGCCCCGCCCCGACCCCGAGACTCCGGCGCCGCCACGCTTCCTGCCCGAATACGACAACACGCTCTTCTCGCACCGGGATCGCCGACGGATCATCGACGGCCCCCGACGCGTGCCGCTGCCACCGGGCTTCGGAGCCCGGGAGGGCACCTTCCTCGTCGACGGCTGTCTTCGGGGGATCTGGCGTGTGCGGGAAGGGGTGATGCGCATCGAGCCGTACGCCCCCGTCGAGGATGCGACGGCGGGTGCGCTCCTGGTAGAGGGGAAGCGGCTGGCCGGATTCCTGGACGCACCGGAGGTCTCCCTCCACATGTGAGCGGGAGGGCCGGGTAGTCTCGCCGCCGCCCGTTGCCTCCCAAGACACGACGGATGCCCCGAGGCTGTGCCCCGGGGCATCCGCTGTTCGCGCATTGCATGAGAACTGACGACGACCACGCGCTCGAAGGCGTCGTGGACGCGTCAGCCGCTCACACAGTGCGCGCCGACAGGGCGGCTTCTCCTCCCCCGAGGACGCCGCCCTGCCGGAGCTTGATCACGCCGTAGGGCGTGGGGGCAGGACGGAGTCGCTCGAGGCGCCGAGAAGGCGCGATGAGCCGACGGCATCGACCGTCGAACGTGAGCGGGTGCGCCGCAGAGGGGTGCACGACATGAGTCTCCTGACCGACTGGGTGTCTGGAAGGGTGCGCGGGCGCGGAAGCGCGCAGCGCTGCATCTGCCGCTCGAGACGAGCGGCGCGACGGTCAGTCAGTCAGGGGAGACGTCGGTGTCGGCGAGGGGCGAGGGTGGCAGAGACTCGGTGGTGACGCGGGAGGCCACGGCCGAGGCGTACCGGGAAGGGATGCCGCCGTCGGTGACGCGAGCGGCGGAGGCGCCCCCACCGGAGCCGGACGGCGAGGAAGACTGGGTGGCGGCGGACCCGGCAGGACCATGGCCGGGGTGCTCGACGGGGGCGGCAGCGTCGGGCGCAGCGGCCATCGCACCGACGGCGCCTGCTGCTCGTGAGGTCGTGAGTGCGGCGGTCGCTCGCGGGGAGTCGGCCGCGGCCGCACGCGCGATGTCGGCTGAGTTCGCCGTTCGGTCGTCGGATGCTGCCGGTTGACCGGGCAGGGGCGACTCGGTGGCGCCCACGCCGGGGCCGTCACCCGGATCGGTCGCAGGACCGGGTGACGGAGTCGGCGAACCGGGAGTTGCAGGGGTCGAGGGGTCGATGGCGTCGAGAACCGGTGAGACGGTGTCGCCGACCACTCCGCCCACGACACCGACGACCTCGTCGGCGAGGCCGAGGGTCTCATCGAGGACGCCGGGGACGCCGAGGTCGTCGATCAGGTCGCCGACGACGGGAACGCCGACGACGGCATCCAGAACGGGCGTGGCGATCTGGGTCACCGGCCCGTTCTGCAGCAGACCGGTCACGGGAGCAGTGACGTTCTCGACCGCGGAGACGGCCGTCTGCACGACCGGTGCCGCGGCAGGGCCCACGACCGGGACCTGTTGGACTGTCTCGGTCACCGCTGACGCCGCTGCCGGTGCCGCCTGCTGCAGCGGGGCCACAGCCGACGTGACGACCGGGGCGACGACATCGGTGACGACCGCGGCGACCGGAGTGGTGACCGTCTGGGTCACGTGGGACACGAGTTGGCCGAGGGGATTCTCGTCGGACTCCTCCGCGTGCGCCGCATCGCCGCCGGCGAAGAGCGTCAGCACCGTCCACGCGAGCACGCCGAAGCCACCCCAGAGGACGCCGGTGCGTAGCCGGTGCCGGGTGGCCTGAGCGGTCACGTTCACCTCCCCCTCTGAAGGAAAACGCTGCCGACGCGCGTTGCGCCGACGGGCCGACGATACTCCTCGTGGGGGTCGCTGTCCAGCGGTTCTCGTGCTCACGCACGTCCGGCGACACCCGGACGCGCCCGAGACGATTCGCGCTTGACTTTCCCCAGGTTCTGCACATCCCCCCTCGCAGCGCGAAACCTTCAATCAAGGATTGAAGGAGATTCTCATCCACAGGCTGGGGGAACAAGAAAGCCCAGTTGCGGAGGTGAATATGGGTTCACTCCGGATTCCGTCCACGGAGTTATGCACAGCCGTTCTGCACAGACACTCCGACTTTGTCCGCACGGTTTCCACATGGTTATCCACAGGCGCTGTTGCATGTGGATTGCGCCGCTCCTAGCGTGGTCGAGCGACCGAATGTCAGGGGCACCTGCTTCGCTGTGTGCATGCCGGCCGATCCGCCGCACATGCACCGCGGTAGCTCGAGTCGGGACTGACAGCAACGGGTCGCATTGAAGGGAGCAGTGTGTCGATCGCGGACATCTCGGAGGAGCGCCTCGGTGGCAAGCGTCCGCCCGAGCGCGTACCACCGCACGACCTCCTGGCCGAGCAGAGCGCGCTCGGTGGCATGCTGCTGTCGAAGGATGCCGTCGCCGATGTGATCGAGACCCTCAAAGGTGCTGATTTCTACATCCCTAAGCACGAGCTCATCTTCGAGGCGATCCTGTCGCTGTACTCGCACGGCGAGCCGACGGACGTCGTCGCCGTCACCGACGAGCTGATCAAGACGGGTGAGCTCGGGCGAGCCGGTGGCGCCGACTACCTTCACACCCTCACCTCGATCGTCCCGACGGCGGCCAACGCCGGGTACTACGCGGGCATCGTCTCGGAGCGGGCGATCCTGCGTCGCCTGGTGGATGCCGGAACCCGCATCGTGCAGCTCGGCTACGACGGCCAGGGCGACGCGACGGACATCGTCAACAACGCGCAGGCCGAGATCTACTCCGTCACCGGATCCGAGACGGCTGAGGACTACGTTCCGCTCACCGTGGCCGTGGATGCCGCCGTCGAGGAGATCGAGGCGGCGAACGGCCGCGACGGGTCGATGACCGGCATCCCCACCGGCTTCAAAGAGCTCGACGAACTCACCAACGGCCTGCACGGCGGTCAGATGATCGTCGTCGCTGCGCGACCCGCGATGGGAAAGTCGACGCTCGCCCTCGACTTCGCCCGTGCGGCATCCATCGGACACGACTTCCCGTCGATCTTCTTCTCGCTCGAGATGGGAAAGAGCGAGATCGCGATGAGGCTCCTCAGCGCCGAGGGCGCGATCCCGCTGCAGAACATGCGAAAGGGCACGCTCGACCCGCGCGATTGGACGACCGTCGCCTCGACCCGCGGCCGAATCAACGATGCGCCGCTCTACATCGACGACAGCCCGAACATGACGCTCGTTGAGATCCGCGCGAAGTGCCGTCGGCTCAAGCAGCGTGCGGGTCTGCGGATGGTCATCATCGACTACCTGCAGCTGATGACCAGCGGCAAGCGCGTCGAGTCGCGTCAGCAGGAAGTCTCGGAGTTCTCCCGTGCCCTGAAGCTGCTCGCGAAGGAGCTGCAGGTTCCCGTGATCGCGCTGTCGCAGCTGAACCGAGGACCCGAGCAGCGCACCGACAAGAAGCCCGCGATCAGCGACCTGCGCGAGTCCGGCTCGATCGAGCAGGATGCCGACATGGTGATCCTGCTGCACCGCGACTCGGTGTACGACAAGGACGTGCGCCCCGGCGAGGCCGACCTCATCGTGGCCAAGCACCGTAACGGACCGACGGCGACGCTGACGGTGGCGTTCCAGGGCCACTACTCCCGCTTCCGCGACATGGCGCCGGGCGGCGACTTCGTCTGAGTGTCGCGCCGTAGGAACTGGGGCGCGAACCTCCGCCGATGAGCCCTCGGGACCGAGAAGTTTCGCTCGAGCTTGGCAAGATCACTGTGACTTGGCAGTGCTGACGCAAGCGACCGAGAGGCTCCGGGTGGGCGCCATCGACCCAGCACGTCGTTCTCCTGCGCGAGCAGTCCCTCCAGCAGAGCTGCTGCAGGGTTCTCAGAGACGTGTTGGTGGTCGGTGGCTGGAAGTCAGATCCCGGCGTGCGGTCGACGGTCGATGTTCTTCTCGGTCGATGCTCCCGCGATGAGGCGCGACAGCATTTCGGCGGTGCCCGACGTCGTCAGGGTGACGTCAGGCCGTTGGTGTGGCGAAATCGGGGCGGGTGCCGTAGCGCGCAAGTGCCTCCTCATCGAGGATCACACTGAGCCCTGGGGTGTCAGGGATGTCGAGGAACCCCTCGTCGTCCAGCGACCACCCGCCTTTGATCAGATCGTCGACGTAGGCCGAGCCGGTCTTGTACTCGACCAGGTCGGTCGAGGAGAGAGCCGAAGCTAGCTGCAGGTCTGCCGCGAGCCCGACACCGGTGTTCCAGCCATGCGGGATCAGCCGGATGCCGCGGTCTTGAGCCGCCCACCCGATTCGACGCGACTCGCTCAGACCTCCGCCCTTCGTGGTGTCGGGCTGCACGATGTCGAACGCGTGCCGGTCGAGGTAGGGCTGAAAGCTCTGGCGTCTCGTCAGCACCTCGCCGCCGGAGATGCGCACGGGAGACGACGAGCGGAGCTCTGCGAGTCCGTCGACGTCGTCGGGGGCGAGTGCCTCTTCGAACCAGGCGACATCGTAGTCGGCGAGCATCCGAGCGGTCCGCTTCGCCCATGCGCGGTCGCCGGGGAAGAAGGCCTCCGAGCCGCCGGCGTCGACGGCGAGCAGACGGTCGCCGACTGCGGCCCTCGCCGCGGCTACCGTGGCTTCGTCGGTCGCTGCGTCCACCCGACCGAACTTCCACCAGCCGATCTTGAACGCGGAGAAGCCAGCTTCGACCAGCTCCTCGAGGTTCTTGGTCATCGGCCCGGCTTCATCCATCAGCACCGATGCGTAGGGGCGCACCCGATCCCGGTATCGACCGCCGAGAAGGCGGCCGACCGGCTGGGAGGACGCCTGCCCCGCGATGTCCCACAGGGCGATGTCGATCGCGCTCGTCGCGTGCGTGAGCGAGCCTCCTCGTCCCATCCAAAACGCCGTCTGATGCAGAGTTTCCGTCAGTCGCTCGACCTCGAGCGGGTTCTCGCCGATCAGGTGGGGGGACAGCAGATCGATGGCGCCGCGCACCAGGCTCTCAGAGGTGAATGCGCTGCCGATGCCCACCGTGCCGTCGTCGGTGTGGACCGCGACGAGGGTGTGGACGATGTCGTCCGGCTGCAGTTCGTGCGACCACCCGCCTTCGGGCGTCGCACCTCGCAGACCGCACGTGTCGATTCGGATGATGCGCATAAGACCTTCCAACCGTGATGAGGGAAAGGGGGCCCCTTCCGAAATCGAAGATAGTCGATTGTCGACAAGACGGCAATCTGTGGGTAGTGTCTGTTCCGCACCCACCAGCGGTGCGACCAGCGACTCACAGCGTTGTGCACGATGGCAGCGCCCGAGGCCCCAATCCGAAAGGCATCACAATGAAGTTGACGCGCATCCTGGCCGGCGTTGCGGTGGCCGCGACCACCGTCCTCGCTCTCACCGCGTGCACCTCGAGCGGGAGCTCGGGGGCGGCAGCGCAAGAGAGCACCCTCACGAAGGTCCTCGAGGAGAAGAAGCTCGTGGTCGGCGTCTTCGCCGACGCTCCTCCATACGGTGTCATGAAGAGCTCGGGCGAGTACGAGGGCTTCGACATCGACGCCGCGCGCGCGCTCGCCGGATCTTTGGGGGCCGAGATCGAGTTCGTGTCGACGACGAACGCCAACCGCATCCCCCTGCTCGAAACCGGGAAGGTGGATATCGTCATCGCCGCGCTCACGAACCTGGACGAGCGCGCGCAGAAGGTGGCGATGTCGCGACCGTATGCCGCGGAAGGGCAGGTCGTGCTCGTGCCGGCGGGCAGCGACATCGCCTCCTACGACGAACTGGCAGGACGCACGGTCGCGGCGACCCGCGGCAGCGTGCCGGCGACCATCCTCGAGAACCGGTTCCCGGAGGCGAATGCGAGCCTCTTCGAAGCCGTCGCCGACTCGATCCAGGCGCTGCGCAGCAACAAGGTGGATGCACTCATGGAGAGCAACTCCGTGGTTCAGGGGATCCTCGCCGATTCGGGTGACGAGTTCATGATCGTCGACGCCCCGCAGCTGAGCCCCTCCGTCGTCTCCATGGGGCTGAAGCAAGGCGACCAGCTGTGGCTGAACTACGTCGACAACTTCATTCTCAACTACAACATCAGCGACGCCGCGAACGATTCGTACAACGAGTGGCTCGGCACCGACGTCCCCGAGCTCATCAAGTAGCGACCTCCTCGGCTGCCCCGCCCGTCGGCGGGGCAGCCGGAACGGACAACTCATGCAACTCTTCTTCGGGGATCTGATCCCCCACGCACCCGAACTCCTCGCCGGACTCGGCATCAGCGTGCTCATCACCCTCGCAGCGGTGCTGGTCGGATCGCCGCTCGGCGTCGGCGTCTACCTGCTGCGCGCGTCCCGCAACCCCGTCCTGCGTTCCATCGGCGCCGCCTACGTCGAGATCATCCGCAACACCCCGCTGCTGCTGCAGCTCTACCTCATCTACTTCGCCCTCCCCTCGGTCGGGGTGAACCTCGACCCCGTCACGGCCGGCGTCATCGCCCTCAGCGTGAACAACTCCGCCTACCTCGCCGAGATCTATCGCGCCGGATTCGAGGCGATTCCGAAGGGGCAGATCGAGGCGGCGGACGCCCTCGGGCTCTCCCGGCGCACCACGTTCTTCCACGTCCGTCTCGTGCCCGCCCTGCGGAGCGTCCTGCCTTCGCTCACGAACCAGGTGATCCTGCTCTTCCTCGCCTCGTCTATCGCGTCGATCGTCGCAGTACCCGAGCTGATGCACGTGATGATGGGCATCACGACGAGCACCTTCCGCACGATCGAGACGTTCGTCGTCGGCGGACTGCTGTATTTCATCGTCGCGTTCCTGATCGCGGGAGCATCCCGTCTCGTCGAGACGCGCGGCATCCGCTGGAAGGTGTCCTGATGTTCACGTCCTTCGACCTGCCCGATCTTCTACTCATCCTGCAGGGGGCGTTCGTCACACTGCAGGTCTGCCTCCTCGCCGTGCTCCTCGGAGGCGTGGTCGGCATCATCTCCGGCATCCTCTCAGTGAGCCCGTTCGCCCCGCTGCGCTGGCTCAGCGCGATCTGGGTGGGCGCGATCCGCGGCATCCCGGTCCTGCTCATCATCTTCTTCGTCTACTTCGCCCTGCCGCTGATGTCGCCGGGAAGCAACGTCCCGGACTACTGGGCCGCTGTGCTCGCGCTCACAATCTTCGCGTCGGCGTACATCAGCGAGATCGTCCGCGGGAGCATCCAGGCGATACCGGGAGGTCAGGTCGAGGCGGCCCAGGCTCTTGGGCTGTCATGGCCGAAGCAGCTCCGCTACGTGGTCATGCCGCAAGCCGCGCGCATCATGGTGCCGCCGGGGATCGGGTTCCTGGTGGTGCTGGTCAAGGACAGCTCCCTCGTCGCCGTGATCGGTCTCATCGAGCTCACCCGCGCCGGCAACATCGTCGCCTCGCAGACGGGGCAGCCGATCCTCGCCTACGTGGTGGTCGGCGCGGTCTACTTCGTCATCTGCTTCGCCCTCTCGGTCGCCGGCCGGCGGTACGAGAGACGGCTCACCATTCACGCGCGCCCGCCCCGGGTGAGAGACGCGCTCACACCGTCCCGAGGAGACTCGAAATGATCACCGTCACCGACCTGCGACTCAGCTTCGGCTCCACCGAAGTGCTTCACGGAATCACCTGCGACGTCGCTGAAGGCGAGGTCGTCTGCATCATCGGGGCGTCCGGCTCAGGCAAGAGCACGCTCCTGCGCTGCGTGAATGGTCTCGAGACCCCGAGTCACGGCAGCGTCGAGGTGAACGGCCATCTGCTCACCGCGAAGGAACGGCGCTCGAGTCTCGCCGCCATCCGTCGCGACGTCGGCATGGTGTTCCAGCAGTTCAACCTGTTCCCGCACCTCACGGCGCGGGAGAACGTCACACTTGCCCCCCGCAAGGTCCTCGGGTTGAGCGCTCACGAGGCCCGCGAACGGGCGGACGCACTCCTGGCGAAGGTGGGGCTCGCCGCGAAGGCCGATGCGTTCCCCGGGAATCTCTCCGGGGGCCAGGCACAGCGGGTCGCGATCGCTCGCGCGTTGGCGATGCAGCCGAGCGTGATGCTCTTCGACGAGCCGACGTCGGCGTTGGACCCCGAGATCGTCGGCGAGGTGCTCGCGGTGATGAAGGGGCTCGCCGCGGAGGGGATGACGATGGTCGTCGTCACGCACGAGATCGGGTTCGCGCGCGAGGTCGCCGACCGGGTGATCTACATGGATGACGGGCGGATCGTCGAGAGCGGCACTCCGAAGGAGCTACTCTCCAACGCACAGACAGAGCGGGCGCGCGCCTTTCTCGGGAAGGTGCTCTGACACCGTGATCGATCTCCTCATCCGCGGGGCGAGTGTCATCGACGGTTCGGGCGTACCGGAGTTCGCGGCAGACGTCGGGATCGTCGGCACGCGCATCGCGTTCGTCGGGCGCGATCCCGGAGCCGGGGCGGTTGAGGAGATCGACGCGACGGGGCTACTGCTGACTCCGGGCCTCATCGATCCCCACAGCCATAGCGACTGGTCGATCCTCGGAAACCGAGATGCGCTGAGCACGGTACACCAAGGAGTCACGACGGAGGTCGTGGGGAACTGTGGAGTGACCTATGCGCCGATCGCGGAGGGTGACGAAGAGACTGCCCGCCGGGCGCTGGCCGCTTTCGGATACGAAGGCGAGGTGCCATGGCGATCGTTCGCCGACCTCCTGAGCGTCGTGCACGGAGGAGGCACCGCTCAGAACCTCGCCTGGTTCGTCGGTCACACCGGCCTGCGCCGAGCTGCGGAACGCCACGGGGGCGACTTGGTCGGCACGATGGAGCGGGACCTGCATGAGGCGCTGGAGGCGGGTGCGATCGGCTTCAGTTCCGGCCTGGAATACGGCGCGGGTCGGAACGCTGAGACCTCGGAACTGGAGGCACTCGCGCGCGTGGCTGGCCGCTACGGGGCGATGTACGCGAGCCATATCCGCAATCGAGACGTGGCGCTGGCGGAGGCCGTTGAGGAGTTCTTTCGCGTCGTGCATGCGGGAGACCTGCGCGCGCAGCTCTCGCACCTCAACGTGCGGCACGGCACGGGGGCCGCGACGGGCGCCTGGGCGAAAGCGGTGGCGCGTCTGGAGCGCGAGCGCCGTTCCGGTGTCGACGTCCTGGCGGATATGACGCCCTATCCGGAAGGCATCGGCCTCGCTGCCGGCCTGCTGCCCGACTGGCTGCTGTCCGAGGGGGAGGAGGCGGCGGCCGACGCGCTCCGGAGCGCCGAGGTCCGGGCGCGCGTGCGTGAGGACTCCGACCGATACTGGCGGTTCGTGCACCGCGGACAGTGGGGCCGGGTGCGACTGGCGGTGAGCCCTGCCACCCCGGAATGGGAGGGGCTGACGTTTCCAGAGATCGCAGCGGTCAACGGAACGGACGAGTGGGACGCGTACTTCGACGTCATGGCGGCATCGGGCGGAGACCTGGGCGCGGTGCAGTTCATGGGGGCGCTGTTCGAGCCCGACCATGTCGCGGAGGCTGTGAGCCACGACCGCTTCCTGCTCGGCGTGGACGGCTTCACCTCCCGCCGCGACGGCGTACTCGGTGCGCGGACGCCGCACCCGCTCTTCTTTCACGGCTACCAGCACTTCCTGAGCCACCACGCGCTACGCGCGGGAACCCTGCGCCTCGAGAACGCCGTGCACAAGATGACGGCGGCGGTCGCGGCGCATTTCGGTCTCCGCGATCGGGGCTGCGTCGCCGAAGGAGCATTCGCCGACCTCGTCCTCTGGGACCGGGAGCTGCTCCGGGAGACCGACACATTCGTCATGCCTGAGCACTACGCCACAGCCGCTCGCCATGTCTGGGTGAACGGCACGCCGGTGGTCGAGCACGGGATCCGCACCGTACACCGACCTGGAACTCGATTGGAAAGAGCAGATGTCACCTGAATCGTCACCCGCGGCGACCGGCCTCGCCGCCTCCCGTCGCCGCCGCACGATGCACCCCGCCGCTCCGACCGGGCTTGAGGAGAGGGGGCGTCTCACGCCGGCTGTGACAGGATTCGCCGTCGCTGCCGCGGTCGGCGGATTCCTCTTCGGATTCGACACCGCCGTGATCAACGGCGCGGTCACGGCGATCGAGAGCAACCTCGGTCTCGACGCGGTCGGCCTCGGCGTGGTCGTCGCGGTCACGCTGCTCGGCGCGGCGCTGGGTGCGCTCGGCGCCGGCTGGATCGCGGACCGCATCGGGCGGCCCCGCACGATGATGATGGCGGGGGTCGTCTTCTTCGTCGCAGCGATCGGATGCGGCATGGCCCACGGGGTGGTCGACCTGGCGGCGTGGCGGCTTGTGACAGGCATCGCGGTCGGGTTCGCCACCGTGCTCGGCCCGCTGTACATCTCGGAGATCGCTCCCGCGCATGCCCGCGGGCGCTTGGCCTCGATGCAGCAGATGGCGATCGTGCTGGGGATCTTCATGGCGCTGCTCTCCGACAGCGGGATCGCCCTGGCCCTGGGTGGCGCGGACGCCGAGCTGTTCCTCGGGCTGCCTGCATGGCGCTGGATGTTCATCGCCGGCGTGATCCCCGCGCTGATCTACCTGGGCCTGGCGCTCGTCGTCCCGGAGTCGCCGCGACATCTGGTCGCTCGCGGGCGGGTGACGGCGGCCCGGCAGGTGCTCATCCGCCTCCAACGCGTCGACCCGACCGAGGCGCGCATCCTGACAGATCGGATCGAGGAGACGCTGCAGCAGAACGACGCCGGCCGGTTCCGCGATCTGCTGGACAAACGTCGCGGCCTTCTTCCCGTGGTCTGGACCGGCATCGGCGTAGCGGCTCTGCAGGCGCTGGTCGGCATCGACGTCATCTTCTACTATTCGACGTCGCTCTGGGAGTCGGTCGGCTTCGAGGAGTCCGCCGCGTTCGGCCTGTCGGTGCTCAGCTCCTTCATCAACGTCGCTGCGACCATCGCCGCCATCGTGCTCATCGACCGAGTCGGACGACGGATCCTGCTCCTCGCGGGGTCGGTCGGCATGTTCTTCAGCCTCATCCTGGTCAGCGTGGGGTTCTCAACGGCACGCATTGCGGATGGATCACCCCAGCTCGAGGGTGCATGGGGGCCCGTCACCCTGCTCGGTGCGAACCTCTTCGTCGTAGCATTCGCCGTCTCCTGGGGCCCAGTCGTCTGGGTGCTGCTCGGGGAGATGTTCCCGAACCACATCCGCGGAGTCGCTCTGTCTGTCTGCGCCTCGGCGAACTGGCTCGCGGGCGTGGCGCTGAACTTCTCGTTCCCGAGCCTGCGCGACATCTCGCTGCCCGGCAGCTACGCCCTGTACGCAGTGATGGCGGCCCTGTCGTTCCTGATCGTGTACTTCGGCGTCAGAGAGACCAATGGGCGATCGCTTGAGGAGATGCGCACGAGCGCTGGGGCGGAAGGCGCGTCGTGATCGCACGACAGCACAGGATCAGGGAAGGCGACGCCGCGAACCCGCCGTCGGCGGCACTGACGTGTCTCCTCCGAGCTGACGGTGCTCGCGTGACGATCGCGCCAGCGCATGGCTGCCTCATCGAGCAGATCGACCCGGGCGACGGGAACATACTGTGGACGGACGGGCGTCGACCGCGCCTGCTCGAACCCTCCGGGTTGGTCGGCGAGGAGTCTGCCCGCCAGTTCGACGACGATGTTCTCGTGGGCGGCTGGTTCCCGATGTTTCCCAACGCCGGCATCCCCACCCCGAACACGCAGCAGCACGGCTGGGCGCCCCGTGTCCGGTGGACGGTCGTCGACCGCACCCCGACGAGAGTGGTGTGCGTCGCCAAGGGACCGTTCCTCGATGGAGGCGTCGCTGAGGTGATGCGGACCCTCGATCTCGAGCCCGACGCGCTCACGGTATCGAGCACCGTGAGGAATGCGGGGGACGGCGTCCGGTCGTTCACCTGGGGCGAGCACCCGTGCTTCTCACGCGACCGCTTCGCCCCAGGCCACGCGGTCTTCGCCGGGGAGTGGATGGCAGCGGTTCCGGGGCAGGCGAACGGCGCCGCGGGGCACAACTCCCGCAGCGGCCCTAAAGCTACCGCGTCCGTCGTCGGCCCGTGGCAGACCGTCAGCCTGATCGACGAGGCGGGAACACTTCCGCACTGGCTGTACTGGTACAACTACGCGGCCGCCGAGCTGCCGCGCGCCGACACCCTCGCGTGGGAGCCGTCGACCGCAGCGGGGCTGGGGGTGGCTGATGCGATGGACGCCGACGAGGTGGAAAGGCTGGGCCCCGGCGAGACCTTCCAAGCTACGCTCCGATGCGAATGGACTTTGTCGACAATCTTGCCCGCGCAGGTACGATGACATGATGACCGCTCTCTCCTCCCTGCCTTCCGTGCCCGCGGCCTCGCGCCGAGAGCGTGTCGCCGAGATCCTTCGTGAGGCCATCACCACTGGCGGCCTGGAACCGGGTCAGAAGCTGACTGAGCTCGAGCTGGCCGCTCAGCTGGGCACGAGCCGCGCCCCGGTGCGCGAGGCGCTGCGCCAACTCGAACAGGAGGGACTCGTCGTCTCCTATCCGTACCGCGGAACCGAGGTGCTCGGGGTCTCCCAGGAGGAGATCGAGAACGTGCTCGTGCCCATTCGCATCGCGCTGGAGCGCTTCGCGTTCGACAAGGCGATGTCCGTGGTGACCGACGAGGACATCGCCGGGCTGAACGCCATCATCGACAGCATGGATGCGGCGGCCTCTGCGGGGGATCCGGCCCGCCTCGCCGACGACGACATCCGCTTCCACGAGGCCATCGTGGTGTTGTCCGGTCAGCAGCACTGCCTGCAGATCTGGCGCACGATACAGCCCCGCGTACGTGCCTATTTCCGCCGCGACGCGAACTACTACAGCGACTCTCACGCTGTGGCCGACCAGCACCGAGACCTCATCCGCGCGCTGCAGAGCGGCGATAGCGCCCGCGGCTTGCAGGCGATCACGGAGCACATTCGAACGCACTTCTCGTCGGCGGTGCCGGAGGGCGACCGGTGAGCACGGTCGTGGTCACCGGCGCTGCGTCCGGCATCGGTCGGGGCATCGCCCTCGGGGCAGCGAAGCGCGGCAAGCACGTCGCCCTCCTCGACATCGATGAGCGCGCCCTCGCAGGAACGGCGTCAGCGGTCCTCGCCGCAGGCGCGGCATCCTCCCTTCCGCTCATGTGCGACGTGAGCGACGAGCGCGCGGTGGAGGCGGCCTTCGGCGAGATCGCCGATCGGCTCCCTGCGATCGGGGGCGTCGTGGCGAACGCGGGCATCGAGGTGAGCGAACCGCTCGCGTCCGCGCGTGTTGACTCCTGGGACCGCGTGATGGCCGTGAACCTCCGCGGTACCTTCCTCACCTCGCGTGCGGCGGTGGATTACTGGCGCGAACGGAAGTCCGAGGGATCGCTGGTGTGCGTCTCGTCGCCATCCGCGTTCGTGGGCTTCGCCGGCGGCGCGAACACCGCTTACGGAGCGTCGAAGGGCGGGATCTCGGCGTTCGTGCGAGCGGCCGCACTGGACGCCGCTCCGTACGGTGTGCGCGTCAATGCCGTCGTCCCGGGGGCCACAGATACGGACATCCTCTACTTCGGCCTGGCGGGGGAGGCGCTGCTCGCTCGCCGCGCTGAACTCGAGGAGTCCGCGAAGGTTCAGATCCCCCTCGGGCGGATGGCGCGCCCGGAGGAGATCGCGGACGCGGTCCTGTGGCTCTTGAGCGGGGAGAGCGCGTACGTCACGGGCAGCCACCTGGTGTGCGACGGCGGCCTGCTGGCGAAGAGCGCCAACTCATTCTGACCTTCGTCGGAACGCCAGCCCCTCTCGAGATCGCCAGCCGTCGTGACAACGCAGGCTGACGGTCGGTGAGGACACGGCATAGCGCAGGGCGGAGTCCGGGTCGTACGATCCAGGGAGATCGTTCGCCACGGAGGAGACGCCAGTGAGTCAACACACGCTCGAACTGCCCGAGGTCGACCTGGTCTACGACGTTCACGGGCCGCTGCCGACCGCTGACGGTCGCCCGCCGCTCATGATGATCGGCCAGCCGATGGATGCGAGCGGCTTCCAAGCGCAGGTGAACCTGTTCGCGGACCGCACTGTCGTGACCTATGACCCGCGCGGCCTCGGGCGGAGCACCCGCAAAGACGGGGTGGTCACGAACGAGCCGGAGGTCCAGGCCGAGGACGTCCACGCGATCATCGAGGCTCTCGGGGCAGGGCCCGTCGACATGCTCGCCAGCAGCGGCGGAGCGGTGACCGCGCTCGCGCTGGTCACGGCGCATCCTCGCGACGTGGCGACGCTGGTCGCCCACGAGCCGCCGATCGACAGCGTCCTGCCCGATGCCGACGCCGTCCATCGAGCCCGCGTGGCCTACACCCAGGTGTATCAGGACAAGGGGTGGGGCGCCGGAATGGCAGCGTTCATCGCGATGACCTCCTGGGAGGGGGAGATCACCGATGAGTTCCTCGCGCAACCGGCGCCGGACCCCGCTGCGTTCGGGATGCCGACCGACGACGACGGCACGCGCGAAGACCCGCTGCTTTCCGACCGATCCTGGGCGGTGCCGCTCTTCCGACCGGATCTCGAGGCGTTGAAGGCGGCGCCGACCCGGATCGTGGTCGCGGTCGGGGAGGAGTCGATGAAGGTGTACACAGGTCGGACCGCTATCGCTCTGGCAGAGCAGCTCGGCCAGGAGGCCGTCGTCTTCCCGAGCCACCACGGCGGGTTCATGGGCGGCGAGTTCGGATACGCCGGCCAGCCCGAGGCGTTCGCCGCCAAGCTCCGCGAAATCCTCGATCAGACGTGAACCCGCCCTGGTACGGCAGTGCCGGATCCGGCCGGGCGACGAGTGCGACGTCGGGATTTCGCCCGCTGGGTGTGGCCCTTACGCTCGCGGTGCTGCTCACCGGGTGCGCCGGCGTCGCGGCAGAGCCGGCACCGGGGGCAACGAGCCCGACACCGACACCGACAGCCGCGTGCCCAAAGGTCGAGGGTCACGAGCTGCCGCCGGAGTGCGCGCCCTACGACCCGGATCACGCGATGGCGCAGAACGACCGCCATCGCGAACGGATGGAGCTCTCAACCGAGAGCCGCGCCGCCGCCGAAGAGGTGGTCGGGCCGCTCCGTATCGCTCTGGAAGAAGTACGTGCGAGCGGCACGGTATCGGCCGACGGGGTGCAGAAGGCGATCGAAGGGGCAGGGCTCAGCGACATCCAGATGCTCGACGACTACGGCACCGTGTTGTTCGGCGCCGGCGCTCCGAAGGGCGGGTGCATCTTCGGCGCGGTCTCGGCCGATGCCGTGGTGATCGAAGCCGGCGGGTACATCATGGACGGGGGATGCCTGCCGGCACAGTGACGCGGTGGCTACCTCATGGAAAGGGATCTGTTGGCCGCACCACTCGAGGTCAGATACCCGTTCGCCGGGCGATGGCTGGTTCAGAACAGTCCGGCCGATCGGGTGCCCAGCCACGGCACAGCGGTGTTCGCGACCTCGTTCGCCATTGACTTCGTGCCCGTCGATGCCGCGGGTCGCACGGCTCCCGTCCGGTTGGGTTCGCTCGTGCGCTCCGAACCACCCGAGAGGTTCCCCGGTTTCGGACGCGACGTGCTGGCACCTGTTCGAGGAGTCGTGATCGCGACGCACGACGCTGAACACGACCATCACGCGCATCGCGGTCTGCCGTCCATCGGCTACGCGCTCACCCAGCCTCGTCGGGTGCGAGCGGGCTGGCCGTCGCTCGCCGGAAATCACGTCCTCATCGAGAGCGGCGGCATCGTCGTCGCGCTCTGCCATCTCCAGCGCGGCAGTCTGCGGGTGAGACCAGGACAGGAGGTGGAGGCGGGTGATGTGCTGGGCCGATGCGGGAATTCGGGGAACAGTACCGAGCCGCACCTCCATGTTCAGGCGTTCGACAACCCTGACCCCTCTGCCGCCCGCGCCGTGCCGCTCTCGTTCGGGGGCGTCGTGCCGCGGAACCGCCAGATCATCGACGTCGCCGCGTGATAGCCGCGGGCGGCGCGGCCCGTCATCAAATCTTCGGAATAACTCTGTACGTTGTACGTTGTATAATGTACGCTGATGATCTCGATGAACGGAGAACAGATGACGGATACAGCAGCAGCGACCGCGGGGGCGGCCTCTCTCGGTGACACGGCGGAGATTCTGGAGTGGTTCGATCGCTACGACGGGCTGGTTCGGTCGGGCGATCTCGAGGGAATGGCCGACATGGCGGCGTTCCCGCTGAACGAGGTCACCGACGACGCCTCCGGCTTCGCGGTCATCGGACAGTGCGATCGCGAGAAGTACTTGGCCCAGATGCAGCAGGTCGTGGGGGGCTCGGGCGACGTCGAGATGACCTCGAACCGGCATCCGATCTTCTTGTCGCCGGCACTGTGCTTCGTCGTCACCGATGCCACCTTCGTGGTCGACGGGGCGCAGACGCAGATGCGGTACGGCGATCTTCTGGTGCGGACGTCCGACGGCTGGAAGTTCCAGACGATGGTCGCCGGCGGATGGCACGAGCACATGTGACCGCGGTCGCTCATCTGACGAGAGAATGAGCAGGTGAGCGATGCCACCGGTTCCGGAGACCCCGCAGCGACCCTGAGGCTGCTGTGGCGGTCCCATCTTCCGACCGACCCGAGTCCCCGCCGAGGCCCTCGGCGGGGACTCAGCGTCGAGGCGATCGTCGAAGAGGCGACGATGCTCGCCGATGCCGACGGTCTGACCGCGCTGACGATGCGCCGGCTGGCGGAGAGGCTCGACGTTCGGCCGATGAGCTTGTACACGTACGTGCCCGGCCGGGCCGAGCTCCTCGACCTCATGCTCGACGATGCCTACGCCGCCATGCCCCGGCCGCCGTTCGCAGACGTGCCGTGGCAGCAACGGGTTCGTGCGATTGCCGCCGGCAATCTCGACCTGTTCGAGCGTCACCCGTGGGCTGCCGAACTGTCGACTCAGCGGCCGCCGCTCGGACCAGGGCAGATGGTCAAGTACGACTACGAGCTCTCGGCCTTCACCGGCTCGGGTCTGGACGACGTCGCAACCGACGATGCCCTCACCTACCTCCTCGGCTTCGTGCGAAACGCGTCGCGCGACATTCACAGCGCGCGTGCGAACGAACGGGCAGGCGGCGGCGATGACCAGCAGTGGTGGGATGCCGTCGAGCCGCTGTTCTCGCAGATCGACACGAGCGCGTACCCGCTCGCCGAGCGCATCGGCGCAGCCGCAGGGGCCGCGCATGCCAGCGCTCATGACGCGCATCACGCGTATCGCTTCGGCCTGGAGCGAACCATGGACGCCCTCGAGCAGCTGGCGGCCCGAGCGGCCGAGAACAGCTGAGCCGGCCGAGCGCAACGCCCGGCATGACAAAGGGCGGGTTGTCAGAAGACAACTCTCCGCCCTTCTTAATTTATAGCGCAGGCGGGGGCTTGTGGCAAGACCCCCTGTACCGGGCATGATGGGCGACTGCCCCGACATGACCGTGTGCTCGGGCGCGCACAGTTCAAGGAGAACCATGCCAGAACGTGACCTCGTCACCCCGCTCCCCGCGACTGGACCTGCCCCGGTCGTCGCGCCGGCGACCGACGACTCGGCGCGCAATCGCCTCGTCATCTCGCTGCTTCTCGTCTCGGCCTTCGTGGTCATCCTGAATGAGACGATCATGGGAGTGGCGCTTCCCCGTCTGATGAGCGACCTCGACATCACCGCGAGTGTGGGTCAATGGCTCACGACGGCGTTCATGCTCACCGTCGCCGTCGTCATCCCGATCACCGGCTTCCTGCTGCAGCGGTATTCGACCCGCGCGATCTTCTTCGCGGCGATGGGGTTGTTCAGCGCCGGCACACTCATCTGTGCCGTCGCGCCGGGCTTCGGTCTGCTGTTGGTCGGCCGCATCATCCAGGCGAGCGGCACAGCGATCATGATGCCGCTGCTGATGACGACCATCATGACGCTCGTCCCGCCGGCGCGCCGAGGCAGGACCATGGGGAACATCTCGATCGTGATGTCGGTCGCACCCGCCGTCGGCCCGACGATCTCCGGACTCATCCTGACATTCTTCGACTGGCGGTGGATGTTCATCTTCGTGCTGCCGATCGCCGTCGCGGCTCTTCTGCTCGGAGCCGCGCGCATCGTGGACGTCACCGATCCGAAGAAGTCACGCATCGACGCACTCTCGGTGGTGCTGTCCGCCTTCGCGTTCGCGGGACTCATCTACGGGCTCAGCAGCATCGCCGAAGCAGCACGCGGTCACGAGCTCATCCCCTTCTGGCTGCCGCTGGGAGTGGGTGTGCTCGCCCTCACCGCGTTCGTACTGCGACAGATCGAGCTGCAACGCCACGACCGGGCCCTTCTCGACCTGCGCGCGTCTTCGGCTCGAGCGGCTTCACGATTGCGATCGTCATGATGGCGATCGCGATGGCGTCGATGTTCGGAACGCTCATCGTGCTGCCGCTCTACCTGCAGTCGGTGCTCGTCCTCGATCCGCTGGCGACCGGGCTCATGCTGTTGCCGGGCAGCCTGCTGATGGGTCTGCTCGGACCCGTCATCGGCCGCATCTACGACAAGCGCGGCCCTCGGCCGCTGCTGATCCCGGGCACGGTCGTCGTGAGCGCGGCGCTGTGGACGATGGCCACGTTCGGGGTCACCACACCGGTGCCGGTCGTCCTCGTCGCGCACATCGCCCTGTGCGCCGGACTCGCCCCGATGTTCACGCCGCTGTTCGCCACGGCTCTCGGCTCGCTGCAACCGCAGCTGTACTCGCACGGCTCAGCCGTCATCGGCACCGCGCAGCAGCTCGCGGGCGCCGCAGGCACGGCGCTGCTCGTCACGGTGCTCACGGCCGTGACCGCGAGCGCCATCGGTTCCGGGGTCGCCGAATCCCGAGCTGATGAGATGGGCGTACGCGCGGCCTTCCTCGCCGGGGCGATCGTTTCGCTCGTCTCGATCGCGATGGGGTTCTTCGTCCGCCGAACCGTGGATGCCGACACGGAAGGGCCCGCGCAGTAATCGCCTCGCGCATCAGCTCGGCGCTAGCCGCGCTCGCCGCGGTGCTGGCGATCCTGGCCGGAGCGACCAGCGTGCTCTCGCTCGCGTCACTCGATGAATCGGTGCTCATGGCCGAGATCTGGCGGGCCATCGGCCTGCTCACGTTCGCCGGAATCTTCACCTTCATCGCGTTCCGCCCGATGACATCGCCAGCCCTCTGGCTCATCGTCATCGCCAACAAGCTCGTGCTCACCGCGGCGGCCCTGGGGCTGGGAGCCGGGATTCCCGGTGCACTCGAGGCAGTGGCCTGGGACGGCGCGCTCGTGATCATCCTGGGCGCGGGCTTCGCCGCATCCCTGGTTGCGCGACGCGTGCCAGACGGGGTGACTCGGTGGCGCGCTACAGAGCGATCGCGAGGGTGAGGTCGTCGACCTTCCTTCCCTCGATCACGAATCGGCCGGGCACGCGCTCGAGCTCCACGAAGCCGGCGCGTCGATAGAGCTCGAGAGCCACGTGA
Organism: Microbacterium sp.; assembly: GCF_031179285.1. Classification (GTDB taxonomy): domain Bacteria; phylum Actinomycetota; class Actinomycetes; order Actinomycetales; family Microbacteriaceae; genus Microbacterium. The sequence goes on from NZ_JAPSHY010000015.1 coordinate 23,465, forward strand.
TTCGACCCGAGAACCTTCAGGTCCGCGCGCGTGTAACCTCTGGTTCTCGCTTCTGCGAGCGCCGCCGAGAGCAGACCCTGACCGATCCCCGCGCGGCGTGCTCGTCTATCGACGGCGAGACCAGCCAGGCGGACAGTCGAGTCGTCGATTCGCCGCAGCTTCACGTATCCCAGCACGATGCCTGTTCGTTGCGCCACGAGCACGTCGGCCGGGGACGTTCGGGTCTGCTCGCCGAAGAAAGGACGAGAGCGTTCCCAGAGCGGTGACGGAGAGTTCACCGGTGCCCAGGATTCGTAGTCGATGCGCGCCAATTCGGCATCATCTGCGACGTTCGCCGTTCGAATCACAGCATCCACGGGGTGAGAGTCTAAAGGCTGCTCCGGGTGTCGAGGTGACCTGATGAAGCGCTACGCCACCCGGTACTCGAGCAGACCTTCACGGACGGCAGCTCGAGCTCGATGCAAGCGTGACTTCATGGCCGGGATGCTCAGACCGAGGTGGGCGGCGACGTGCGTGCCGGAAAAGCCGTATGCGTCACGAAGAAGAAGAACATGACGTTGATCGTCCGGCAGTTGCGCGACGAGCACCGCGATGCGCTCGCTTGCAAGGCGTCGGACCACCTCGTCCTCGGTCGACTGGACTCCCGGCAGCTGGTCGGCCACGTCGATCGACTCGTGCCGCCACCGGCGGCCCGCGGCGATGCGGCGCAGGCATTCATTGCGGACGATTCGGTACATCCACCCGGCGAGGGCAGCAGGAGCGCGTAGTGTTCCGACCTTGCGATACAGGATGAGCAGCGCTTCCTGAGTCGCGTCCTCCGCGTCCTGCTCGCTATGACAGACCGCTCTGGCGAACCGGAGGACGTGGGGGTGAGAGGTGGCCACCACGGCGGTGAGCGCATCGACGTCGCCGCCCTGCGCCGAGACGACAGTGCCGTCTGGTGGCCAGGTGCTTGCATTCGTCGTCACGATCGGCACGCTATCTCGCTGAGGCCTCGAGGGCAACGACGGCCTCGTCGGCGGCTCGTGGCGAGTAACCGCCGGTGGGGACGGTTGCGACCTCCAGATAGCGGATCTCGCCTCCGCGGGCGATGAGCACGGTGCCGGACTGCTGCATCGAGCCGAAGAGCTTGCGCGTGAGTTCCATGGTCTCGTGCGGCGAGCGCCCGGTGCCTCTGACGACAGCGAAGGGCAGTCGCTTCCGAGATGCCCATCGAGCCGCCGTATCGGCATCTTCCGGCACCGCGACGAGCACTGTCACGCCGCGCTCGGTGAATCTCGCCGCGCTCGCCGCCAGGCGCTGGACGTGCCTGTTGCAGACGGGGCACCCGGTGTGTCGCATGAAGTAGATCAGGACTGCGCTCTCGGCGTAAAGGTCTCGAAGGCGGTAGCTGACCCCGTCAGTGTCGGTCAACGCCAGGTCTGGAACCAGCTGGCCTGCTGCGATCATCTGCTCATCCTCTCGGCTGGGGACGCCCCGGAGTTCGGGGGTCTCACTGAGAAGAGGCGTGGGAGCCGGAAAAGGATTCGCACCGCGACGACCGTTCCGGCCAAGACCACGCACCGAAAGGTAAGTACCGCAGAAAATAGTGGGTACTTCCCCTGCACGCCGAGTTCTCGTGACAATGGACGAAACGATCACCACGGCAAGGAGGAGCACACGAATGTCGAACGACAAGCAAGCGGTCACGATGATCGGACTGGGTCCGATGGGGCAGGCCATGGCCCGTGCCCTTCTCGCGGCGGGGCATCCGGTCACGGTGTGGAACAGAACGGCCTCGCGTGCGGATGACCTCGTCGCCGCCGGCGCCGTCCGCGCCGACAGCCCGGCCGAGGCGCTGCGCGCCAGCCACCTCGTGCTGCTGAGCCTCACCGACTACCAGGCGATGTGGGACATCCTCGGTGAGCACACCGATGCCCTCAGCGGCCGCACACTCGTGAACCTCAGCTCGGAAGGTCCCGCCAAGACCAGGGCAGCGGCGGAATGGGCGTCAGCGCACGGTGCGACGCTGATCGTCGGCGGCGTCATGGTGCCGGCGGAGATGATCGGCACCGAGGCGGCGTCGGCGTACTACAGCGGCCCATCGGACGTGTTCGAGCGCATCGAGGAGACGCTGTCGGTCATCGCCTCCCCGCTCTACCTCGGCGAGGAGATTTCCCTGGCGCAACTGATGTATCAGGCGCAGCTCCACGTGTTCCTCACGAGTCTGTCCGCGCTGATGCAGGCGACGGCGCTGTTGAACTCTGCCGGGATGTCGGCGACCGAGGCACTGCCGCACCTCATCGGCATCCACCGGGCGACACCCGAACTCGGCATGGTCGAGGCGATCGGGAAGGACATCGACGCGGGAGTCCACCCTGGCGAGATGGCGACGGCGACGATGATGGGAGCGACAGCCGATCACATCGTCCAAGCCAGCGAAGAGGCAGGGCTCGATCTCGCCCTTCCCCGTGCCGTGCTCGGTCACTACCGACGGGTGGTGGACGACGGAAAGGGACAGGACAGCTGGACGCGCATCATCGACGGCATCCGCGATCCGCGCGCCGCGGAAACGGGCGCCGCCACCGCCTGAGCGCTCGGCGCACCGGTGCTGCCCTGCTCCCGCACGACCCCGAGTGGGAATGGCCGCCAGGACCAGGAGGCCGCGATGTCGAGCATCCGGTCGCCCGCGCACGACGTCGACTGTCGCCTCAGAGAGGAAGAAGGACCAGGATCCTCCCGCGTAGTTTTGCGGCATGAATCTTCCGGCGCGCAACACATGAACGGTGATCATGTGAGGCAGAGCTGAGCGCTCGACTGGCGGCTTGTCGCTGACCTGGCGGCATCCTCCGATCGGCGGATGCCGCCTTCGCTCGACCGAACGAAGATCGCAACGATGGGCGCAGAGCGCGCCGTCGAAGAAGGGAGAAACGCGTCATGTGGATCGCATACTGGGTGATCACCGGGTCGCTTGCAGCGCTGTTCCTGGCCGCCGGTCTGAGCAAGCTGGTTCGGTCGAAGGCGGCGCTCGCCGGGGCGGGTATGGGCTACGTCGACGACTTCACGCGCGCTCAGATCAAACTGATCGGAGGCGCAGAGGTCGTGGGCGCCGCCGGCATGATCCTCCCGGTGCTGCTCGGCATCCTTCCATTCCTCGGCCCCTCCGTCGCCTTCGCGCTGGCATTGCTGATGGTCGGCGCCGCCGTCACCCATGCTCGCCGCAGCGAGGCCTATGTGGTTCCGTCGGTGCTCGCTGTGCTGTCCGCAGCCGCCGGCGGCCTCGGCGTGATCCTCCTCGGTTGACGCGGGCAGTGGTGGCCATCCGCGCTCGCCGCTTCAGACCGCTTCGGGGTCGAGCCCGAGCGCGGCGCGCCCGCCGTCGACGGGTAGGACGGTACCGGTGATGAACGCCGCCTTCGCCGAGAGCAGGAACTCCACGGCCTCTGCGACCTCTTGCGGCTGACCGATGCGGCCGATCGGGTGAAGGGCCGCGATCTGTCGATCCGCCTCGGGGTGCTCGCTCCGATAGCCCTCGTAGCGCGCCGTCGCCACCGAGCCCAACGCCACGGCGTTGACGCGGATGCCGTGCGGGCCGTGGTCGACGGCGGCGGCGCGGGTGAGGCCTTCGATCGCGGCCTTCGCTGTCGCGTAGGGCAGTGCGCCGCGAACCGGGCGCTGCGCCTGGTGAGAGGAGACGTTGACGATCGATCCGGCGCGCGAGTGGGTGAGGAAGTGCTGCACCGCGGTGTGGCAGCCGACGATCGCCAGATCGAGGTTCGTGCGCACCAGCGAGGAGATCTCGTCGGCGGATGCGGTCGCGAGTCCCGCATCGCGGAACACGGCGGCGTTGTTCACCCAGCCGGTCAACGGGCCGCTCTCCTCCGCGAGCCGCGCGGCGGCGACGGCATCCTCCGCGCTGGCAACATCGCCCTGAACGAACCGGATGCGAGGATCCTCGCTGTGACCGGCATCCGTGTCGAGCACGACCACGGGCCCGACAGCGGCGAGGTGCTGGGCGATCACCCACCCGATGCCGCGCGCTCCTCCGGTGACGACGAACGATGCGGTCGTGGCCATGCTCACTCCCTCGCCTGCGGATCCTGCGGTCTGCCTCCATCTTCGCGCACCTCTCCGCGCCGCGAGCTCATCGGACCCAGGCGGTGAAGATCACGCGGTCGTCGCCACCAGGCGATCCGCGGGCGGCAGGCCGGCGCCCATCAGCCGGGTTTCCTCCGCATGCTGGGCGTCGTAGCGATTGCGCGCCTCGGCGATCTCGCCCTGATGCTCCTCGGTCCAGTCGACGAGCAACTTGATCGTGCCGTACAGCGTCGCGCCGAGCGGGGTGAGCTCGTAGTCGACGCGAGGCGGCACCGTCGCCCAGACGGTCCGCTTCACGATCCCGTCGCGCTCGAGGTGGCGAAGCGTCTGGGTGAGCATGCGCTGGCTGACGCCGTCGATCGCGCGGCGCAACTCCGTGAAGCGCAGCGAACGCCGTTCGAGCAGCGCGATCGTCAGCAGCGACCACTTGTCGGCGACCCGGTCCAGGATCTGCCGCACGTCGCAGTCCTCGCGGGTGTCCCACTGGTGCGCGTCGCCCTCGGTATCCCGGCAGTAACCGGATGAGTTCAAAGTGCCTTCTTCCACAGTTCCCAATAGTGACTCAGGATGAGTCCGGTTACAAGAAGTAACCGGACATCGTGAAAGGAACTGATGATGGCAGAAAGCGCACTCGCCGCCGCTCCCGCGGCACCGCGACCTCGGATGGGAGCGAAGGGGTGGGGCGCGCTTCTCGTGCTCTGCGGTGCGATCTTCCTCGAGGGGGCGGACGTGGGGATGCTGACCGTGGCGCTGCCCGCCATCCGCGCCGACCTCGGACTCGCCACCGGTGAGCTGCAGTGGGTGATGAGCGCATACGTGCTCGGCTACGGCGGATTCATGCTCCTCGGTGGTCGCGTCGCAGACCTGTTCGGCCGGCGCCGAGTGTTCCTGATCGCACTCGCGCTGTTCATCGTCTTCTCCGGACTCGGGGGGCTCGCGAGCGAGGGGTGGATGCTGATCCTCGCCCGGTTCGTCACCGGTGTGACGGCGGCGTTCATGACTCCGGCCGGCCTGTCGATCATCACGACGACGTTCGCCGAGGGGGCTCTCCGCGATCGGGCGCTGCTGTTCTATTCGGGTACGGCTGCGGGCGGATTCTCGCTCGGCCTCGTGATCGGCGGTCTGCTCACCGCAATCGGATGGCGTTGGGTCTTCTTCGTCCCGGTGATCCTCGCGACCGCGATCTTCGTCGCCGCTGTTGTCTTCATCCCCAGGACCCCAGCTCAAACCGGGCGCGGACGGCTCGACACCCCCGGTGCGCTCGCGATCACCAGCGCGATACTGCTGCTGGTGTTCAGCATCGAACGCGCTCCGCACGTCGGGCTCGAATTGACGCTGGGGTCCCTCGCCCTCGTCGCGGTGCTGCTGGCGTCCTTCGTCGTGATCGAGCGCCGATCGCGCAGTCCGCTGGTGCGCCTGGGCATCCTCAGGTCAGGACCGCTGCTGCGGGCGAACGCGTCGTCGCTTCTCTTCTCGGCCGCCTACTCCAGCTTCCAGTTCGTTCTCGTTCTCTTCCTGCAGGAGCTGCTCGGCTGGTCGGCCATCCAGACCAGCCTGCTGCTCATCGTCATCGCGATCGACACGGTCCTCACCCCGACGGTCACCCCGATCCTGGTGAAGCGTTTCGGCAGGATCCCCGTCATCGTCGGAGGGCTCCTGCTCGCCGTGCTCGCCTATGCGCTGATTCTTCCGCTCCAGATGGACTGGACCTATGCCGCCATGCTGCCCTCGGTCATCGTCCTGGGTCTGGCGTTCACGCTCGTGTACGGTCCGCTCACGATCGCCGCGACCGACGATGTCGCCGAAGAAGAGCAGGGTCTCGCCGGCGGGATCTTCTACACGATGTTCCAGTTCGGTGGAGCGCTCGGACTCTCGGTCGTGGCGAGCATCGTCGGCTTCGCCTCCGCCGTCGATGACCCCGCAGCCATGCTCGAGGTGTACCGCAGTGCGCTCGTCGTGCCGCTCGGAGCAGTGGCTCTCGCCACCGTCATCATGCTGTTCGGAGTTCGCCGGCGAACGCGATGATCGGCGCATCCCCCGCGTCGGACTACGGGGTGGGGGATGCCGGCGGGTCGAGCTCCTGGAAGAGCGTGACCTGCAGGTCTGCCGGCGCCTGCAGCCGGGAGTTGAGCGAACGCCAGGGCGTCTCACGGGGAGAGGCGACCAGTTCGGCGCCGGCCTCGACCAGCTGATCGGTGACCGCCGCGCTGTCGTCGACTTCGAAGGCGATGCGGATTCGCGCGCTCGGGATGCCGTCGGCCTCGACCGCATCGATCAGCTTCACCTGTGCCGGGTTCGACAGCTCCAGCGTCGCGGATCCGGCTTCGAGGATGACGACCCGGGCGCCGCCCTCGCTGTCCACCACGAGGTGCTCGGGAAGCCCCAGCGCGTCTCGGTAGAACGCCACGGCGGCGTCGAGGTCCTCCACCTCCACGACCACACGCATCTGCCGTACTCGGTTGGGGGTTGCGGGTGTGACCTCGGATTCGTCCATGACGCCATTATCCGGGACGCGCTGTCGCGTCAAGCCCCGCGACGCAGAACCGTATTCAGAGGCATGATCAGGCACGAGCATCGGACGAGGAGACACGATGACGCTGATCGAAGAGACCGCACTGCGGTCTGAGATGCTTCCCACGCTTCAGGCACTGCCGCCGCGGCGTCCGCTCTCCTCGCCGGCAGACAGTGCCAGGGTGCGATGGGAGCGCACGGGTCCGGAGCGCTACGTCGTGCGCGACGGAGCCGACGTCCTCGGATACATCGACATCGTCGGGGCCGTCTTCGTGGTGATGGCCGGCGCCCGCTACGACCGGGCGACCGAGGTCATGCAGACGCTCGTGTTCGACAACGCCATCGCGGCCCTCACCGGCGAGGCCGATGCCGTCAGCCGGCGCCGGTTCCGCCGGCGCGACCGCGCCAGTTGAGCAATAGGTCAGCTATCGCTGTATAGTCAGCACATGCTGACCATTGTGTCTCGCCTCGATGTCATGAACCGCCTCGGCCGTGCGATGGCTGACCCGTCGCGATCGCGGATCCTGCTGGCGCTTCTGGATTCACCGGGCTACCCGGCAGAACTGGCGCACGATCTCGATCTCACGCGCACCAACGTCTCCAATCATCTGGCGTGCCTGCGGGGCTGCGGCCTGGTGACCGCCATGCCCGAGGGCAGGCGGACTCGGTACGAGATCGCAGACCCGCATCTGGCCCGCGGTCTGCACAAGCTCCTCGAGGCCGTGGTCGCCGTCGACGACGGTGCACCCTGCGTCGACGAGGCGTGCGAGTGCTGCGCATGACCACGGCGCCACCCTCGGTCCGCGTCGCGATACTGCAGCGGCGGATCCGCTGGATCGTCGCGGCGACGATCGCCTACAACATCGTGGAAGCGGCGATCGCGATCACCGCCGGCTCGATCGCGTCGTCGGCGGCGCTCATCGGGTTCGGGCTCGACTCGACGATCGAGGTGCTCTCCGCTGCGGCGGTGGCCTGGCAGTTCACCCGGCGTGATCCGGAACGCTGGGAGAAGCCCACCCTGCGGGTGATCGCGATCGCCTTCTTTGCGCTCGCCGCCTTCGTGATCGTGAGCTCCGTGGCCGCGCTCATCTCCCGCGCCGAGGTCGACCATTCGCCGGTCGGCATAGCCGTCACCGCCGTGAGCGTCGTGGTGATGCCGTTGCTCTCGATGGCCGAACGCAGAGCGGGCCGTGAACTCGGCTCGGCGACGGCGATCGCCGACTCGAAGCAGACCCTGATCTGCGCCTACCTGTCGGCCGCCGTACTGATCGGCCTGGTGCTCAACAGCCTGTACGGCTGGTGGTGGGCCGATGCGATCGCAGGGCTCGTCATCGCAGGCTTCGCCGTGCGTGAGGGACTCGAGGCCTGGCGGGGCGACGCCTGTGCGACGTCGGTCGGGATGCTGCTCGACGGCGACGACCATGACGAGCACGACCACCATCACCATTGAGCGCACGCCTCGCGACATCGCCGAGCGGCCGGCGGGCCGGCTACGCGAACGCCGCGAGTGCGCGCTGGAGCTCGCCGATGATCGAGGCGAGCAGACCGCTTCCCAGCAAGCCCGGGCCGAGCGGACCCGCCGAGTCATGACCGACGGCCGGAAGACGGCGCAGCGCCGCGGCGACCTCAGGGGTCATCTGGTCGAGTTGCCAGCGGATCTCGTCCGCCACGGCATCCGACCGGCCGGGAGAGGCAAGCCCCGCTGCCTTCGCCGCGTATGCGGCGGCGCCGAGCGCATGCGCCCCCATGTGGGCGACCGCCGCAGCCTGGGTCGCGGCACGAGCGGCCGCAACGGCTGCCGGCGCGCTCACATCACGGGCCGCACCGCCCCCGGCGAAGCGCTGGCGGATCTCCTCGGCGACGCCGCGCTCGCCGCGGGCGAATCCGCGAGCGCGGTCGATCGCCTCACGGGGCCGGGTGTCGTCGGGCGCCTCGGCTTCGAACAGGGCGAGGACGTGCGCGGCGCAGTCGGCTGCCCAGCCGGCGACAACACGGCGGTCGGACTCGCTCAGCGACTGCGGCGATGCCATGGACGCTTCACCTCCGTCCCGCGCGACGGGTCCAACGCACCCGAGCATCATCGTGCGCCTGCCGCAGCAGGCCGATGACCGCATCCGCTGTCATCCCCGCGGGATTCACCACCGAGACCCATCCGGCATCGCCGTAGAGCGGATGCGGGAACAGAGCGTCGGTCCGAGCCGGATCTCCGTCTACCAGCGCGAGTTCCGTGGCCCGATCGCGTCCGATGTGGATGTTCACCCGGAAGCGACCGGCGGAGCCGAGGGCGGACCGTTCGTCGTCGGGATAATCCTTCGTGATGATGGTTCCGTATGGCTGAGTGCGTTCGGGCATGATCCCGTCGGGCGCGTAGAAGAAGAACGCGTCTCCCCAGGCCAGTTCGGGAAATGCGCTGCCCTCGTGCGGGGTGACGGCGAGCGAACCGTCGAAGCCGCGAACGATATCGATGATCTCCTGCATCTTCATGCTTCAATCGTCACCTTGATGTGCTTATGTGGACTTCGGCACCGGAAGCAAGGCGATGACGATGGTCAACCCTCAAGACCCTGGAATGACGACCGCAGCAATCAGCCGGCTCGTCGGGTACTCGACGCAGCAGGTGCGCGACCTTGAGCGCCTCGGCGTCATCCCGAGCGCGGAGCGCCGCGCGAACGGATACCGCCGCTACCACCGCGCTCACCTCGACGCCCTCCGCGCGTACCGCGCCCTTGCCGCAGCCATCGGACCGGTGCCGGCACGGCAGCTGATGCCGAAACTCCTCTCGGGCTCCGTCGAAGACGCCGCCGAGAAGATCGACGACCTTCACGTCGCGATCGCCCGCGGTCGCGCTCTCGTGCGCGAAGCGCTGCGCGGCCTCGACGCCATCCTCGAAGACCGGACCGCCGTCTTCAACGACCGCGATGCGATGACGATCGGCGAACTGGCGAGCGCCCTCGGCATCCGCACCTCCGCTCTTCGCCACTGGGAAGCCGAGGGGCTCGTCAGCCCCGACCGCACGACCGCAGCTCGCGTGCGGAGCTACGGCGCGCGGGCGATCTCCGAGGCACGCGTCGTCGCAGCCCTCCGAGTCGGCGGCTACCCCCTGCCGCCGATCTCCCGCATCCTCGATCAGCTGCGCTCCCGGGGGCTCACGGCCGAGGCGAGACGCCTGCTCGATGAGCGGCTGCGAGAGCTGACCAGGCGCAGCGTCGCGCTGCTGGATGCCGCGGGCCATCTGCATGCGATTCTCACGGGTGCTCGCACCTCCGACAGGATGGAAGTTCCCTAGCGTTTGGCTTTGATGAAGGCGGCTGTCGACCTGATCGCTTCAGGATCGACGTGCTGCGCTGATTCGTACCCGGCTGGAGTGGAAGGGGCATCGCCGGGGAAGAAGAAGTGATCGTCGCGGGGGAGGACACGAAACTCCACGTTGGGCTTGCCCGTCAGCCCTGCTCGCCAGCGAGAAAGATCGTCATGCTCGGTGACCTGATAGTCCCGACCTCCTTGGAGGAGCAGCATGGGCGTGGTGAGGCGCGCCGCCACCGCCACAGGATCGTCGTCGCGCAGTTCGAGCCATGTTCCCGGGCTCAGATTCAGAGGCAGCTTCCGGCGCGGTGTTCGGAGGCTGAGCCGATCCGAGTTCACGACTGCGGCCGCGCGTTCCATCCGACGCACCATCGCCGATGCGTGACGCGGCGCGTCCGACTGGGCCGCGAGATGGCGCGCTACGCGCGTAGCCGACTCCTGCATGGGTGCCGCATCGGCTGCGAGCAGCACGAGACCTGCGATTCCTTCGATCTCGGATGCGACCCGAGGGGCGTATCGCCCTCCCATACTGTGCCCGACGAGCCAGATCCGACTCGGGTCGAGGTCGTCGCGACGGCGGACCTCGGTGATCGACGAAAGGACCGGGTGAAGGTAGTCGAGGGAGGGGGTGAAGGCAGGATCCTCTCTCAACTGGGGATCGACGAACGATGGCTTGTCATAGCGGATGCTCGCGATTCCCGCCCCCGCCAGTCCCAGCGCGATATCTCGGCCGATCCGGTTGCCACCGACGGTGCCGTCGCGGTCGAACGGTCCACCGCCCATCAGAAGGATGGCGACCGGCGGCGGTGTCGGCGCCGACGGCACGGTCAACGTCGCGCCGACCCCGGTCCGAGGTGTTCGCAGAACGAGCTGGGTGTCGGTGACATCGACAGGTGCGTAGTGGGGGGGAGTCCACTCCTCGAGTGAAGGGCGGACCTGCAGGTCGGATACACGATCGGAGTCGCCGAAGTGAATGTATGCGCTCAAGGAGCGGTCTCCGACCCGGAGTGGCACGTGGACGATCATCGGCTTCTCGGTGCGGTAGGCGATTGCGCGACCGACCTCCACGTCGTCCCCCAGCGAGACGACGACGCTCCGCCAACCGGCAGCCAGAACAGATGCCGACATGCGGCGTCGCACCGACCGCGTGAACAGGTTCCGTGCGGCCCTGTACCGATGCTGCGACATCGACTGCAGCAGATGCTCAGCAGTGCGCTGATAATCGAATGATTGCACAATTGAGAATGGTAGCAGAGCTGCAATCATTGATCTATGGATCATTCCCGACTCCTCATCCACCCCGTGCGGCTACGAATCGTGCATGCACTCACTGGGGACCGGCAGCTCACGGTGGCGGAGCTGCAACACCAGCTGGAGAACGTGTCCGCGGCAACGGTGTACCGGCAAGTCGCTGCACTCGTTGACGGCGGTATTGTCAGGGTTGCCTCGGAGCGACGAGTTCGCGGGGTCGTCGAGCGGTCATACAGTCTCACGTCGGACCGGCCACCTGTCGACGCAGCTGCTGTCGCGGCCGCGAGCGCGGGCGAACATCGTCGAGCGTTCGAGATCGCCATGACGACGCTCCTTGCTGAATTCGAAGGCTACATCAGGCGGGCGGATTCGTCGCCGGCTTCGGACCTGGTGGTCTATCAGCAGATGGCGCTCTGGCTGTCACGCGAGCAACTTGAGGAGTTCCTGACGGAGCTCACCTCGCTCATCAGCCGCCTGCGCCAGAACGCGCCGCAGGCTGGCCGCGACCGGTACCTCTTCAGCCCGATCATCTTCCCCACCGAGCGCGGACCTTCCACTGATATCGGGCCGCCGGCTTAGCGCGCATCGTGCGCTCTGGTCGCCGCAGCCGCCCCGCACCTCCGACAGGATGGAGACAGACGAAGGAGAGGAAACCGGATGAGGATCGCGGTAGCAGGAGGGACGGGCCTCGTGGGTGCACACACCGTGGCGGCGGCGCGCGCCGCCGGACACGACGTGGTGGTGCTGTCGCGGTCGCAGGGGGTCGACGTGGTGACCGGACGCGGACTCGCCGATGCCCTCGTCGGCTCCGATGCCGTCATCGACGTCACGAATGTGTCGACGTTGTCGGGCGCGAAGGCGCGCGCCTTCTTCGAGACGGCGACGCGGCACTTGCTCGCCTCGGAGACTGCGGCCGGTGTGGGGCACCATGTCGCCCTGTCGATCGTCGGCATCGACGGAATCGACCGCTCCCACTATGCGGGCAAACTGGCGCAGGAGTGTGCGGTGTCGGCGGGCGACGTCCCGCACACCATCGCCCGAGTCGCGCAGTTCCACGAGTTCGCGGGCCAGGTGCTGGCGACCATGAAGGGGCCGATCGCCGTCATCCCGAAGGCTCTCATCCGACCCGTGTCAGCACGCGAGGTGGGAGCGCACCTCGTTCGACTGGCCGCGGCCGGCCCGGTGGGTCGGGCACCCGACCTGGTGGGCCCCCGTGACGAGGAACTCGCTGACATCGTCCGGCGTCAGTTGGCGTTCGACGGCATCCGTCGCCCGGTGCTGAGCGTGCGCCTGCCCGGCGTCTACGGCAGGGGGCTGGCGTCCGGCTCGTTGCGAGGACGGGCGGACGCGCTCCGCGGTGAGGTCACCTTCGATGAGTGGCTGCGCAGCGAGGACCACGCACCCGCAGCCTGAGAAGGTCGCTCAGACGTGCACGTCGGCGGGGGACTCCTCGCCCTCGTGGAAGTTCGGCTTCTTGCCCAGCATCCGAGCGATGCCGAGCACGATGCCGACGATGACGAGTCCCACGATGAGGCCGGCGATCGCCGAGAAGAGGGTGTCACCGATCCACACCACGACACCGCCGAGCGGCTCGAGGAGGTGCTCGATGCCGTGCAGGATGTCGGCGCCGAAGTGCACGCCGACCTCGCCGAGGTTCACCAGGACCAGGTGACCACCGACCCAGAGCATCGCGACGGTGCCGAGGATGCTGATGAACCGGAAGACGGCCGGCATCGACCGCACGATCCGCATGCCGGTGTGGCGCACGCGCTGCACCGGGTTCTTCGCCATCTTCAGGCCGATGTCATCGATCTTCACCAGCAGCGCCACCGCGCCGTAGACGACGAGCGTCATCATCAGCGCGATCACGGCCAGGATCGCGAGGGTCGTCCAGATGTCGAGGCCGCGTTCGAGGTTCGCGAGCGAGATGAGCATGATCTCGGTGGAGAGGATGAGGTCGGTGCGAACGGCACCGAGCACGAGCTTCTTCTCGTCTCGTGCGCCCTCGTCGGCGTGGCCGTGCTGCACGCCGAACCACTCCAGCACCTTCTCGGCTCCCTCGAAGCAGAGGTACCCGCCACCGAGGATCAGCAGGTAGGGCAGCACCCACGGAGCGAAAGCGGTGAGCAGCAGGGCGATCGGGATGATGATGACGAACTTGTTCGCGAGCGACCCCAGCGCGATCTTGCCCACCACGGGCAGCTCGCGGGCGGGTGTGATGCCCTGCACATACTGCGGCGTCACTGCGGCATCGTCGATGACGACGCCGGCAGCCTTCGCCGAGGCCTTCATCGCCGCGCTGAGAATGTCATCGACGACCGCGAGCAGTCCAACCGACATGTGCGTCCCCCTGTTGTGTGGTCCGGTTAGTCAGACTACCGACTGCTGACTGCTCGCAAACTCACAGCGCGCTCCCAGTCCCGCGGGACCAAATCCGCACCGGCCGCGGTTCTCTTCAGTGACGCCGCAGCCAGCGACGTCTGACAAGGAGTCAGATCATGTCGACCGAGTACGCCAAGACCCCTGGGGCGATCAGCGCCCTCACGCACCTGCAGTACGAGGTGACGCAGCAGGAGGCGACGGAGCCACCGTTCCGCAACGCCTACTGGAACACCCACGACGACGGCATCTACGTCGACGTCGTCTCGGGCGAGCCGCTGTTCTCGTCCACCGACAAGTTCGACAGCGGCACCGGATGGCCGAGCTTCACCCGTCCGATCGATGCGGACGCGGTGACCACACGCACCGATCGCACGCTGTTCATGAAGCGCACCGAGGCGCGCTCCGCCGTGGCCGACAGCCATCTGGGCCACGTCTTCGACGACGGTCCGAGGGATGCCGGGGGCATGCGGTACTGCATGAACTCCGCCGCACTGCGGTTCATCCCGGCTGACAGGCTCGACGAAGAGGGATACGGTCGCTACAGCCGCCTCTTCGACACCACCACCACTCACCCTTCTGAGGAGCAGTCATGACCGACACCGGAACCATCACCCGCACCCCCGGCACCGAGACGGCGGTCCTCGCCGGCGGTTGTTTCTGGGGCATGGAGGATCTGATCCGCCGCCAGCCCGGCGTGCTGGCCACCCGGGTCGGCTACACGGGCGGCTCGAACGATCACGCGACGTACCGCAACCACCCCGGCCACGCCGAGGCGGTCGAGATCGTGTTCGACCCCACCGTGACGACGTACCGCGACATCCTCGCGTTCTTCTTCCAGATCCACGACCCGTCCACCAAGGACCGCCAGGGCAATGACATCGGCTCGAGCTACCGCTCGGCGATCTTCCCGCTCACCCCCGAGCAGGAGGCCGTCGCTCGCGACACGATCGCCGACGTCGACGCGTCCGGGCTCTGGCCGGGCAAGGCCGTCACCACGATCGAGCCCGCCGGCCCGTTCTGGGAGGCCGAGGAAGAGCACCAGGACTATCTGATCAAGTACCCGAACGGCTACACCTGCCACTTCCCGCGCGCGGGATGGGTGCTGCCGAAGCGTGAGAACGCCGCCGTCTGAGGCGACCTGCCGAAAACGATGCCGCCTGACGGACCACCCGTCAGGCGGCATCCGCCGGTCTGCGGATCGTCGTAGCGGTGGCGTCAGACCTCGGCGAAGAAGTCCAGCGCAGCTTCTCTGAAGGCACGTGACCCGGGGGCGTTGAAGTGGTTCCGCTCGGGAATCTCGAAGAATCGGCCCTGCGGGGCGGCGGACGCGAGTGCGCGTGAGCCCTCGATGATGGCGTCCTTGGACCCGGTGGCGAACAGGATCGGCCGGGCGGGTGCGTCCGTCGGGTCCGGATCGACCGTGCCGGAACTGCGCATCCCTTCCGCGAGGGCAAGCAGCGAGCGCAGGTCGTTGCCGCTCACCCGCTCGGTGAGGGCGATGTAGTTCTGGGTGGTCCTGTCGGTCACCGGCGTGCCGTCGGCGAGGAAGGCCCGAACCTGTCCGAGGTCGAGACGGGCGAGCGGAACACCGTCCGGCACGCCGCCGAGCACGGCGCGACCGATGCGGTGCGGAAGGTCGCGCACCACCTCCCAGCCGACGCGGGCTCCCAGCGAGTAGCCGACGTAGAACGCATCGTCGACGAGGTAGGTGTCCATGACGGATTCGACGTCGGTGGCGAGAGTGCGGATGCCGTAGGCCGACGCTTCGTGCGGTTTCTCGCTCAGGCCATGGCCGCGCTGGTCGAGCGCGAGCACCCGGTATCCGGCGTGCGTGAGGTCGCGCACCCATCCGGTGAGCACCCAGTTGTCTCGTGCGTTCGACGCGAATCCGTGCACCGCGACGACGACGGGTGCGTCGGGGTCGCCCCAGGTGTAGGTCGCGAGCCGGGTTCCGTCGGCGGCGTACACCTGCTGCGGTTCGGGCATCTCGGTCAGAGCGGAAAGGGGAGCGGCCACGTGATCCATTCTGGTCCTTCGCCCGGTGCCCGGCTCCGGCATCCGCTGCTGAGAGATGGAAAACGCCGGTGGGAACGGTGTCCCACCGGCGTTTTCCATCCATCAAGCGCCCGTCACGAGCGGCGCGGCGCTCGCCGCGGATGCCGGCGTCAGACGCGGTCGCGCAACGCCGCACCGAGCTCGGCGTCGACGTTCGTCCAGTACTGGAAGAAGCGCTCGCGGATCTCGTCGATGGTGATCGACTGGCCCTGACCCGTCAGGGTCTCGAGGAACCTGGCGCGCTGCTCGCCGTCGAAGACGTCGCGGTAGAGCGTGCCGGCCTGACCGAAGTCGTCGTCGTCGGCGTGCAGCGTGGCGGCGGAACGCATGAGCTCGCCGTCGGTCTCCCAACTCGCCTCGACACCGACGGCAGGGTCGGCGGTCGGGCCGCCCGCCGCACCGAACGAGTTCGGCGTATACACACGGTGCTCGGCCGGATTGAACGTGTACTGCATCTGGCCTTCGTGCATGTAGTTGCGCACCTCGGCCGCGTGCGGCTGATTCACCGGCAGCTGGTTGTAGTTCGCCCCGATGCGGTAACGCTGGGCGTCGGAATAGGCGAAGACCCGGGCCATCAGCATCTTGTCCGGCGAGATGCCGGTGCCGGGAACCTGGTTGCCGGGCGAGAACGCGGCCTGCTCGATCTCGGCGAAGAAGTTCTGCGGATTGCGGTTCAGTGTGAACGTGCCGACCTTGATGCGGGGGTAGTCCTTCTTCGACCAGGTCTTGGTGAGGTCGAACGGGTTGAAGCGATAGGCCTTGGCCTCGTCGTACGGCATGACCTGCACATAGACGTCCCACGAGGGGTGCTCGCCGCGCTGGATCGCATCGAACAGATCGCGGCGATAGAAGTCCGCGTCGGAACCGGCGAGCTGCTGCGCCTCGTCGGCACCCATGCTCTCCACGCCCTGGTGCGAGAGGAAGTGGTACTGCACCCAGAAGCGCTCGCCGTCGGCGTTGATCCACTGGTACGTGTGCGAGCCGTAGCCGTTCATGTGGCGCCAGCTGCGGGGCAGGCCGCGGTCGCCCATGAGGTAGGTGACCTGGTGCGCGGTCTCGGGCGAGAGGGTCCAGAAGTCCCACTGCATGTCGGAGTTGCGGAGTCCCGAGTCGCCGAGACGCTTCTGGGAGTGGATGAAGTCGGGGAACTTCATCGCATCGCGCAGGAAGAACGTGGGCGTGTTGTTGCCGACGATGTCGAGGTTGCCCTCGCTCGTGTAGAAGCGCAGCGCGAAGCCGCGCACGTCGCGCCAGGTGTCGGGGGAGCCCTGCTCCCCGGCGACCGACGAGAAACGGAGCAGCGTCTCGCTGGTGGCGCCCGGCTGGAACACCGCCGCGCGGGTGTAGGCCGAGACGTCTTCCGTCACGACGAACTCGCCGAAGGCTCCGCCGCCCTTGGCGTGAGGGTTGCGCTCCGGCACCCGCTCGCGGTTGAAGGAGGCGAGCTTCTCGACGAGATAGCGATCGTGCAGGACCGTGGGTCCGTCGGCTCCGACGGTCAGCGAGTGCGCGTCGCTGGCGACGGGCGTGCCTGTCTGGGTGGTCGTCGCCGGTGTGGTCGGTGTGGGATCGGTCATCTGTTCTCCTTCATGATGCGCGGGCGCGACGAAACAGCCCTGCCCCGGCGGGGCAGTGCGGGTGCGTCGACTATCGCGCGGTTTGACAGCCGGGGCACAGGCCCCAGAAGGTGACTTCTGCTGTCTGGATGGTGAACCCCGCCGTGTCGGACGGGGTGAGGCACGGCGCTTCGCCGACGGTGCAGTCCACATCGGCCACGGCGCCGCAGCCGGTGCAGACCACGTGGTGATGATTGTCGTCGATGCGCCGCTCGTAGAGCGCCGCGGAACCCGCCGGTTCGATCCGGCGGATGAGGCCCGCCGTCGTCAGGTCCGAGAGGATGTTGTGCACCGACTGGATCGACGTGGTCGGAAGCCCGTCGGACACGGCGCGGTATACCCGCTCCGCATCCGTGTGGGCCATGGAGTCCAGCGCCTCGAGCACGGCGACGCGGCCCGCGGTGGACTTCAACCCGGCGGCATGCAGCGCAGCGTCGAGGTCCGTGGTCTCCATGCCTTCACCATACACGAGTTGTTTTGAATGACTCAAAACTAGCGGTCGCCGGGCGCGCCGGAACTCACGACTCGGATGGCGCCAGGGGAAGCTCGAGTCCGTAGTTCCACGACAGGATCGCCGGCTGCTCCCGGTAGAAGCTCAGCACCGACACGGATCCGGCATCCAGGGTGATCTGGGCTCCGAACCGCGGAGCCAACCGCAGGTACACGGCGGTGAGGATCCGCAGGAAATGACCGTGTGCGACCAGGGCGACGTCGCCCTCCGCCATCGCGGGCAGCACGCGGGTCAGGACGCGCGATGCGCGCGCGGCCACCTCCTCCACCGTCTCGCCGGGGGTCTGCCCGCGAATCACACCGTGCGTGAACGCGCTCCAGTTGTAGCCGAGCTCCTCGCGGATGTCGCGTGTCGTGCGCCCCTCGTATCCGCCGTAGTCCCATTCGACCAGAAGCGGGTCGATCTCGGCACGCAGGCCCGCAAGTTCCGCGGTGCGCTGCGCACGTTGCAGGGGCGAGGTCAGAACGAGCGAGAACGTGTAGTCGGAGACGAGGTCACCGGCGCGTCGGGCGAGCGACTCGCCTCGGGCGGTGAGGGGAACATCCGTCAGCCCGGTGTGCCTGCCCGCCTTCGACCACTCGGTTTCGCCGTGGCGCAGCAGCACCAGTTTCCCGCCAGGGTTGTCCGGGGCGGGATGGTCGGGCAGCAGATCGACGGTGAGCACACCGCAACCGTAGTCCGGCCGACCACCCACCGCGAGACTACGCCGCAACCTCGCGCAGGACCCGGCCCCACGGTTCGGCCGGGTCGTGGATCGCCACGGCCAGGGTGGTGTCGGACTGTCCGTAATACGCGAACCACTTGCCCTGGAACTTCACCAGTCCTTCGACGAACGTGACGTTCGACACGAGCCCGTTCATATCCTCGAAGGTCTGCGGTCGCAGCCATGGCTCCTGCAGACGCGCGATGACCTTCGTCGGCTCGTCCGGATCGATCGCGATCTGGCCGCAGCGATAGTCCACCTCGACCGATCCGTCTTCGTGGACCACCCGGGTGGCACCGTTCGTGAGGAAAAGGAGCAACCCGTTGTCAGTGACCACCGGCGAGGTGCCGATCTCGACGAGCGCCTCGTCCCAGGTGCCGGCCGTCGGGGAGTACATCGGCTCCGTGTCGGGCGTCCCCGGCGTCCAGTGGATCAGGTCGTCGCTCGTCGCCCAGTAGATCGCACCCTCGCCGAAATACATCCACCACTTGCCATGCATCTTCTGCGGCACGATGACGCCCGCCTTCGACCAGTTGAAGCCGCGTGGATCCATCGTCTTGAAGGTGTCGAAGTCGTCGAACAGCGGCCCGTGTCTGGTCCAGGTTCGCAGATCGGTCGAGGTCGCCAGGCACAGCTGCGCGCTGTGGCGATCCCACCCCGTGTAGGTGAGGTAGTAGGTGCCGTCGATCAACGAGATGCGCGGATCCTCGCACCCGTATCGCTCGTAGTCCTCTTCGGGCGAGAGGATCGGCGCGTCCTCGCGGGTGAAGTTCACCCCGTCGCTCGATCGGGCGAGGCCGATGTGGGAGATGATGTCGTCGGCGTGCGCGCGGTACAGCAGCAGCACCTCATCACCGTCGAGGAGCGCCGCCGGGTTGTAGAGGTTCGCGGACTCCCAGCTGTCTCCTCGCGGGCGCAGGATCGGGTTGCCCTCGTACGGGGTGAACGGGCCGAGGGGGAAGGAGGCTCCGGTGAACATGGGTGCCCTTTCTGGCTAGCCTTTGACGGCCGCGCCGAGGTCGGTGGCTCGGAAGAACCGCTGGAAGACGATGAACAGGATCACGACGGGGAACGCGAGGGCGGTCGCGCCGGCGAGGATCGCACCGTTCGGGTTCGCGGTGGACTGCGCCACGTTGGAGATGTAGTTCGCGAGAGACACCGCCAGCGGCTGCAGGGTCGCGTCCTTCGTGATGAGGAATGGCCAGAGGAATTCGTTCCACGGACCGATGAAGGTGACGAGCACGACGGTGACGAGCACGGGACGGATGAGGGGGATCGCCACGGACGTCAGCAGCCGGATCTCGCCGGCGCCGTCGATGCGGGCGGCCTCGAAGATCTCCACCGGCAGCGCCTTGAAGAACTGCGTGAAGATGAACACCGCGGTCGTGTTGATGAGGAACGGCAGGATCATGCCGAGGTACGAGTCCCCTAGCCCGTAGCTGCGCGTGATCTGCACGTAGAGGGGGATCATCAGCAGCTGGAACGGAACCATCTGCACCAGCAGCATGAGCACCCAGATGACGCCGCGTCCGCGGAAGTCCAGTCGCGCGATCGCGTAGCCGGCCAGCAGCCCGAACACCACGGTCCCCAGCAGCACACCGGCGGTGAAGATGAGCGAGTTCAGGAGCGAACCTGCGAGGTCGATCCGGGAGTCGATCGCGACGAAGTTGTCGACCGTCCACCCCTCGGTGGGGAAGAGCTCGTTCGGCGCGTTGGTCGGATTCTGCTGAAATGCGCCGACGAGCATGAAGTAGAACGGGAACGCGAACCCGATCGCGGCGATCGTGAGCAGGGTGACACTCAGGATGCGGGGGGCGTTGCGTGTGCGTCTCATCATCGCTCCCTCGTCGCGCGGTTGGCCATGAGTGACAGCATCCCGACGAGGATCACGAGGATCATGCCAATCGCGGCGGCCGTATCGGGGTTCTGCTGCTGGATGCCGAGCTGATAGATGAGCAGCACGGGCGTGGATGAGGCGCCGTCGGGACCTCCGCCGTTGGTGAGGAGGTACGGCTCGGTGAAGAGGTTGGCGCCGGTGATGATCGACAGGATCAGCACGAGCGTGGTGGCGCTGCGCACCCCGGGGATCGTGACGTGCATGAAGCGCTTGAGCGCTCCGGCACCGTCGGTCTCGGCCGATTCGTACAGCTCCTTCGGCACGTTCTGAAGGGCCGCGAGGTACAGCAGGATGTAGAACCCGAGCTGCTTCCAGGTCACATAGAGCGCGATCATCGGCATGGCCAGAGCGCTGTTCACGAGCCACGACGGGTCGGGCGCGAGCGGGCCGAGGATGGTGTTGATCAGCCCGTTACCGGAGAACAGCAGCATCCAGACGCCCACGAGAGACACGCTCGCCGTCAGATACGGCACGTAGAACGCCACCCGGTAGGCGGCCACCCAGCGGATGCCGGTGTTCAGCGCGGCCGCGAGCACCAGCGAGAGCACGGCCGTCAGCGGGACGTTGACCACGAGGAAGATCAGCGTGTTGCGGAACGAGCCGAGCACCCGGGGATCGGTGAGCACGGTGACGAAGTTCTCGAAGCCGACGAAGGGCCGCTCGACCTCGGTGCCGGGGGCGGTGAAGAAGTAGTCGTGGAAGGCGATGTAGACCGCGAACGCGAGCGGATACGCGAAGATCGCGATCACGAAGACGAGATACGGCAGCGCGAAGAGCCCGCCGATCGGTTGCGCACCCAGTATCCGGGTGCGCAACCGCCGGTTGTCGGTCATCAGATCACTCGGCGACGAGCTCGTCGATCTTCGACGCCGCGTTCTTCAGGAAGTCGTCGATGGACTCCTTGCCGAAGATCACCGCGGCCGAGTACTCGTCGCGGAATGCCTGCCAGGCCTCGACGGAGTTCGGGATGCTGGGGACGTCCGCGGTCGCCTCCGCCTGCTCGGCGAACGCGACATAGTTCGGGTTGGCCTCGAAGTAGTCGCTGTACGTGCCGGTGAGGTCCGTGCGCATCGGCATCTGCCCGGTGAGCTCGAGGAGCTGGCCGTCGCTTTCGACACTCGTGGAGAACTGCAGGAACTCCCATGCGGTCGCCTGGTTCTCGCACGCGGTGAACATCGAGACGCTCTTGGAATCGGCGAAGGTCGTCGGGTTCTCGCGACCGTCGCTCGTCGGCACCGGCATGAAGCCGACGTCGACGGTCTCCGCGTACGAGGGGATCGCCCAGGGGCCGGCGAGTTGCATCGCGGTGGTGCCTGCCGACATCGCGTCGTCGGTGGACGCCTCGTTCGGCGACAGCTTCTCGGTGTAGAAGGTCGACCAGAACTCGGCGACCGTGCGGCCGGCATCCGAGTCGATCGTCGCCTTGCCGTCCTCGACGAGCATCGTGCCGTCGGTCTCCGCGAGATAGAGCGGGTAGAAGTCGAACCACGGCTGATAGAACTCGCTGGTCGGCGCAGGCCAGATCGCACTCTGCACGCCGGAGTCGACGATGGCGCGTGACTTCTCGAGGAACGCCTCGTGCGTGTTCATCTGCGGGTCTTCCGGATCGATGCCTGCCGCCTGGAAGAGCGCCTTGTTGTACATGACCATCACGGGGTTCGACTTCCACGGCAGCTGGTAGAAGCTGCCGTCACTCGCGTAGGCGTCGACGTCACCGCCGCGTTCGGTGATGTAGTCGCTGCCGCCCTCCATCGTGCTGAGGTCGACGAGGCCGCCCTGCTTGACCCAGCCGGAGACGGCCGCCGGCGCGACGTTGTAGACGAGGCACGGCGCGGTGCCGGCGGTGATGGCGGCGGTGATGGCCTCCTCCGAGGAGGAGCCGGCGGGGATCTCTTGAGCTGTGACCTTCTCGTCGGGATGCTCGGCGTTCCACGCCTCGACGACGGCCTTGCCCCATTCGACCTCCTGCTCGTTGTTGGAGAGCCAGACGTCGATGGGCCCGGTGCCATCACCCGAGGCGTCTCCACCGCCGCCCCCGGACGAGCATCCGGTGGCGACGAGCGCGACAGCACCGACGAGCGCGATTGCACGGATCTTCTTCATGGTGTCCTCCTCGACACGGCGGGTGTTGCGGATGCCGACGGCGCAGTGCTCTCGCGGAAGTGCACGACGTTGCAGTCGACGATCTCGGTGCGCGGGCGCGCACCGAGGATGACTTCCCGCAGGATGCGGGCGGCGGCGCGACCGCGCGCTGCCGGGTCGGACGAGACACTGGTCAGCGCCGGGGACAGATGGGCGGAGAGGTGATCGTCGTCGAAGCCCGAGATCGCGAGGTCGCGAGGGATCACGAGGCCCTGTGATCGGGCGTACGACAGACCGGCGATCGCCATGGTGTCGTTCGAATACAGGATGGCGGTGGGACGGTCGGGCAGCGCCAGAAGCTCTTCGGTGACGTCTCGCCCACTGGCCGCGGTGAAGTCTCCTTCGCGGAGGAGTTCCGCCGTGCCGACCTCGGCGATGTACGCGTCGGCGCGGGCTCGCGAGTGCACATAGTCCAGCGGACCGGAGACGTGAGCGATCCGTTCGTGCCCGGCTGCGCGGAGGTGCGCGACGATCTCGCGGACCGGAGCGGCATCGTCGGTGCGGATGCACGAGAACGACGTGGGCTGCTCGTAGGCGCCGACGAGCACAGCGGGAAGCGCGAGTTCTTCGAGGAACGGCACGCGCCAGTCGTCTCCGCGCAGGTCGAGCAGGAGTGCTCCGTCGGCGCGGCCGTGGCTGAGGGTGCGGTACGCGCGTTCCTCCGCGTCCCGTCCCGGCACCACCTGGAGGATCAGTGCCGTCTCGGTTTCGGAGAGCACGGACTCGACGCCAGCGATGAAGGCGGGGAAGAACGAGTCGTTGGCGATGACCTCGGGGTCGCGCGCCAGGACCACGGCGACCGCATTCGCCCGGCGCGTGGCCAGCGCTCTCGCGCTCTGGCTCGGCACCCAGTTCAGCTTCTCGGCGGCGGCGAGGACCTTCATCCTGGTGTCGTCCGAGATGGGGCGGTTGCCGCTGAGGGCGTGAGAGACCGTCGCTTTGGTGACTCCCGCTTCGCGGGCGACATCGGCGATCGTCGTGCGACTCATGGCACCTCCTCGCGCTGATTGAACCGGTTTGCGTCAGCGTAAACCGGTTTGACGCCAGTTGTCAATGAGACGTCTCGTCCCCGATGGCAGTCGCGCCGAATTGATCGGCGGAAGGGGATCAGCTGGCGGTGTCCCACCAGTGGAGCACGCGGGTGCCGATCAGCGTGAGCCAACGAGAGGGTTCACCCTCCGACGCATCGACGTCGAACCAGGTTCGCCCTGGGAGGGGGGTGCCCTGCAGCCATGTGCCGTCCGGTTGCCGCTTGTGTCGAACGAGTTCGACGGCCTCTGACAGCCGAGGGTCGGGCGCTACGCCGTCGTGCAGCGCCGCCTCGCGGAAGTGGTCGAGGGCGGCGAGTGCGCTGTACCGGTGCCTGCTGGGATGGATGAAGTCCGAGACGAAGTCGCCGACGACCTCTCCGGTCGACGCCCTGCGCATCAGACGCCGGTGCAGCAGATACTCCTCGCCTCCGTGACGCGCATCCCGCAACCGGGTGTCGCCGGTGATGCGCTCGTGGGCCAGCATCCCTCGCGCGGCGTTGAGGGTGGAATGGAAGGACGAGCGGACCGAATCCCCCTCTTCGGCCTCGCAGTTCCATCCACCGTCGGCCAGCCGGTGCTCCGGGAACCACTGCGCCAGGGAGTCGACGTCCGCCCCGAGCCAGGCACCGGCGGCGAGAGTGTAGGAATTGATGCACACATCGACCTCCCCGCCCCAGTACGGCAGGTCGTCGTACTCCCAGCGACTGTTCGCCGCAAGCTTTTCGGCGGTGCCGACGAGCGCTTCGGCGTCAAGACCCCATTCCCGGAGGTCCTTCAGCGCCCAAGTCGTCGCGACCCACGGCTGCCCTGGACGTTCCGCCTCGGCGCTGCCGAAGAAGCCGGCGGGAAAGAACGCACCGCCTGCCCACTGACCGTCCGCGTCCTGTGCCGAAAGCAGGGCGGCGCCGTGACCCTCGAGCGCGACGCGTACTCGAGTCGCCTGCCAGATCTCGGCGGGCGCACCGACGAGGTCCCGCTGCACCTGCCAGCGCAGTGAAGGATCGGAGTCGAGAAGCCAATCGAGCACGCGGGATGCGATCACCATGCCCGTACCGTACCGCGCCACCGTCCGGCACCGAGACTGCACTTGCGCGCCGAGAGGGCGGCGTAAAGCCAGGGCCTCGGTGCGAAAGTGCAGTCTCGCGGAAAGAGAGGTCAGACGAAGGAGACCGTGTGCTGCAGTCGCGTGCGCACGTCGAAGAGCTCATTGCCCCCGATCGCCCTGGCGCCGGGCACCCCCTGGCGCAGCACCATCGCCAGCGCGCTGCGGCGCACGACGACCACCGGGATACCGCGGATGCCGCCGAGCGGCGTCACCGCCTGGGCGAGGTCGTCGTCGGGCAGTACGACGATCGCGCCCCCGAACTTCACCTTCGCCGCGCGCGCCACCGTTCGCATCCGCCCGAGCAGGGACGTGACGGGCGCGCGGTGGCCGACGCTCGGGCCGGTGATCTCGCCGCGGCGGAAGCCCACGATGCCGCCGAAGTCCTCCGACATGACGCCGTAGAGGCCGGACGGGCTGAGCACGACGTGATCGAGCTTGTCCTCTGCGCTCGCGCCGGCGGCGACGTCGTGCCACACCGTGAAGCCGATCCCGAGGTCGGCGACCGTGCGGGCCGTCGCCTCTTCGGCCAGGGCATCGGCGAGCAGGCGCCGCAGCTCCCGCGGCGCGGAGCGCACCAGTGCCGGGTCGTACGGATCGGGCACCTCGACCCCACGGCCTGCCCATTCCCGGATCAGCGTGAGGTAGCGCTCACGGCGCCAGCCGCCGGGATGCCCGTAGGAGCGAGCACGAGGCCGGGAGTCGCTGGGCGCGGCGGGCGGACGCCATCCGCTCCACACCGTCTCGGTGGCGACGCCGGTCCTTCGGTCGTAGGCGGCGCGCGCCTCGGCCGTCCCCACCAACTCCCACGCGCGCTGCACCTGGATGAAGACGGCGGCATCGCCGCCGGTGTCAGGGTGCGTCTGGCGCAGTCGCAGCCGATAGGCGCGCCGCAGCTCGTCGTGACCCGCGGAAGGGTCGACGCCGAGCACCTCATACGCCGAGGCGGAGAGCGGACTGTCAAACATCGCACTCCCTCCGGCGCCGCGGCATCCAGGTTATCCCGCCGCACCCGGCACCTCGGCCAAGGCCGCACGGGTGCGCGGCACCGAATCGATTCGATAGAATCGAATACCGGCGCTTCGCGGCGCCGCATCCCCCGATCCGCACCCCAGTCCTGCGAGCTCTCCCTCATGGCCACCTCCCTCACCACGGGCCGCCCGTGGCGTGTCATCCTCGCCTTCTCGATACCGCTTCTGCTCGGCAACGTCGTCCAGCAGCTGTATCAGTTCGCCGACGCGATCGTCGTCGGACGACACCTCGGCGTCGATTCGCTCGCCGCTGTCGGTGCGACCGGCAGCCTGCTGTTCCTGCTGCTCGGATTCGCGTGGGGCCTGACGAGCGGCTTCGCGATCCCGGTCGCCCAGGCCTTCGGCGCCCGCGACGATGCCGCCGTCCGGCGGTCGGTGGCGACCGGAGTCATCCTCACCGGAGCCACCAGCGTCATCCTGACGATCGGCGCGCCCCTGATCGCGGCTCCGGTGCTCGCACTGCTGCAGACGCCGTCCGAACTCATGGCCGAAGCCACCGTCTTCACGCAGATCAGCTTTCTCGGCGCGGGGGCCACGATGTTCTTCAACTACCTCTCAGCCATCATCCGCGCGATCGGCGACTCGCGCACACCGCTGGTCTTCCTCACCGTGTCGTGCGGCCTGAACGTCGGCCTCGTCGTCCTCATGGTCGGCCCCCTCGCCTGGGGTGTCGGCGGCGCGGCGCTCGCCACCGTCGTCGCCCAGGCGGTCTCGGTCGCACTCTGCCTCGAGTTCGTGCGCCGGCGCGTGCCGGTGCTGCACCTGAAGAAGAACGACTGGCGCGTCTCTCGAGACGACATCGCCGAGCACCTGCGCCTCGGGCTTCCCATGGGCTTCCAGGCCTCGATCATCGCGATCGGAACCCTCACCGTCCAGGTCGCCCTCAACACGCTGGGCGCCGATGCCGTCGCCGCCTACACGACCGCGTCGCGCGTCGACAGCCTCGCCGTCGCCATGCTGGCATCGCTCGGTCTGGCCGCGTCGATGTACACCGCGCAGAATCACGGCGGGCGCCGCCCCGACCGCATCCGCCGTGGCGTGGTCGAAGCCACCTGGCTCGCGGTCGGCGCCTCCGTCGTGCTCGGCGGGCTGCTGATCGCCTTCGGCACTCCGATGGTGCGCCTTTTCATCGGCGAGGGGTCGGACGAGGTCGTCGAGATGGCGCACCTCATGCTGATCATCAACGGCTGCGGCTACTGGGCTCTGGGCATGCTGTTCGTCCTGCGCGGCGCCCTGCAGGGCCTCGGGCACACCCTCGTGCCGACCGTGACCGGTGTGATCGAACTGGTCATGCGTGTCGCCGCCGCTGTCATCCTCGGTGCGCTGATCGACTTCACCGGTGTCGCGCTGAGCAACCCGCTGGCCTGGATCGGGGCCATCGTGCTCCTGGTGCCGGCCTACATCCGTGCGCATCGCGAACTCGCCCGGTTGCCGATCGACCCCGCCGAGGCGACACTCACCTCGGCGATCGCGATCGTCGGCCCGACCGACGGGTCGATGAATGTCGAAGCGGTCATTACGCAGCCCGTACCGGTGGTGCCGTCTCGCCGGCGTCTGCTCAAGCGCCGCTAACCGGCATTCGAGCGTCTTCCCCGGCATCCAGGCGCCGTCCTCGGCATCCCCTCGCCGGCCCTTCGGCACGAAAGATCCTCCTGCAGGATGACGCGCGTCGCACCTGAGACGGATGCCGCCGCCTCGACGGCTTCATAGTGTCGAAGAGTGCGGAGATTCCGCGGACGGGGGGCGTCATGACGTCGTTGGGTGTCAGCAATTCGCTGTCGGCCGTGCTGGTTCCGATCGGCTGGGTCGGCGCGGCATTGGCGGTGATCTGCGCGGTCATCGCCGGCATCGCCGTCGCGCGTGGCGCCGGAGGGTTGAGCGGGGGTGCCGTGGGGCTCTGGATCCCCACGACGATGCTGAGTGTCACGGCATCCTTCGCGAATGAGTGGATGCCGCTGGTGGCAGCGACCGGCGCGCTCGTCGCGATGCTGGTGCTCGGCGGCACGGTGCGGGCGATCGTGAGCACGGCTCAGGCTCCGGAACCCGCCTACCCCCGCAGCAACGCATCGACGACGCCCGCTCCGGCGGCCCGGAAGCCCGCTGCGCCATCCCCTCGAACGTCCGCCGTCGGCCAGGTGACGACGAGCACGGGGGGCCTGGCGCTGACCAGGCCGGTCCGCTCCACCTGATCGGCGCCAGCGCCCAGCGCGTCTAGCCCGGAAGCAGACCGCTGCCGTCGCGCAGTTCGAACACCAGCTGCGTCTCAGTGCCGCGCACCACCGGGTGGATCGTGATGTGCTCGAGCACGATGTCGCGCAGGGCCGTCGCATCCTCGACTGCCACGTGGACGAGGAAGTCGTCGACGCCCGCCACGTGGAACACCTGCAGCACGCGCGGGATGCCGGCGAGCGCGTCGAACAGCGCGGTGACCTTTGGTCCGGTGTGGTTCGCCAGGCGCACCTTGATGATCGCCTGCAGCGGGTAGCCGAGAGCAGCCTCGTCGACGCGGATGCGCGTGTCGCGGATCACCTTTCGCGTGCGAAGCGCTCTTATCCGGTGCGCACACGTCGACTCCGCGATGCCGAGACGGTGCGCCAGCGCCTTGTTCGTGATGTCGGCGTCACGCGTGAGAGCGGCGAGCAGCTGCAGGTCGATCTCGTCGAGGGCGTTGCCGCTGTCCTGCGATCTCATCAACGACGTCCCCTCCGGCGGCCGGTTCGTTGCACAGAATATCGAACTCACGCACACTTCCCGCACTTTCTGCCGAGTTGCACCGTTCTTGCTGTGCTTCCGGCAACCTGGAAGGATGACTGCGCCGCTGCATCCTGACACGGTCGCCGTACGCGGCGGTCGAGCCGACCTCGAGGGTATGGGAGTTCACGCCCTGCCGATCGACCTCTCGACGACCAACCCGTTGCCCGACATCGAGCGCGGGGGAGAGTCGTACGAGGCGATGGCCACCGGGGGCCGTCCGCCGGCCGACGGCAGCATGGTCTATGCGCGGCTCTGGAACCCGACCGTGGCGCGCTTCGAAGACGCTCTGGCCGAGCTCGAGCATGCAGAGGCCGCGGTCGCGTTCTCCTCCGGTATGGCGGCGATGACGGCCGTCATCCTCGCACACACCAGCGCGGTCGGCAGACGCCACGTCGTTGCGGTGCGTCCGCTCTACGGTGGCACCGACCACCTGCTCGGCTCGGGGCTGCTCGGGGCCGAGACCACGTACTGCCAGCCGGACGAGGTGGCATCTCGCATCCGTCCTGACACGGGAGTGGTCGTCGTCGAGACGCCGGCGAATCCCACACTCGAACTGGCGGACATCCGCGCGATCGTCGCCCAGGCGGGAAGCGTTCCGGTGGTCGTCGACAACACCTTCGCCACGCCGGTGCTGCAGAATCCGATCGATCTCGGCGCGACGATGTCGCTGCACAGCGCGACGAAGTACCTCGGCGGACACGGAGATGTGATCGCCGGCGTGGTCGCGTGCAGCGAGAGCACGGCCGAGGCGCTCCGGCGCGTGCGAGCGGTGACCGGAGGGCTGCTCCACCCCCTCGGCGCCTATCTGCTGCACCGCGGCCTCACGACGCTCCCGGTGCGAGTGCGCCAGCAGCAGGAGAATGCGCGGCGCATCGTGCAGTGGCTGATCGACCGGCCCGAGGTCGCCGAGGTCTTCTATCCGGGTCTCGACGGCGACCCGCGCGGGATCCTGGGTCGACAGATGCGCGGCACCGGCGCCATGATCGCGATGCGGATGCGGGGCGGATACACCGCCGCGGCCACGGTGACCGGTGCCACCGCGCTGTTCACCCATGCGGTGTCGCTCGGCGGTGTCGACTCGCTGATCCAGCATCCGGCCGCCCTGACGCACCGCCCGGTCCCGCCGGAGGCGCGCCCGGCCGCAGACGTGCTGCGCCTGTCGATCGGGCTCGAGAACGTCGATGATCTCATCGCCGATCTCGCCCGGGCGTTCGCCGACCTCGGCGGTGCAGACGCTCCGGCATCCGAGCGCGCCGCGATGTCCGAGGCCGGTTGAAGGCGCCCGCTTGAGGGTGACAGGGCGCGGATCGATCGCCCCATCCGCTCTCGGCAGATCGGCCCTGGGCAGAAACGGGGCCGCGGCTGACCGGCGCCACACACCATGGGGACATGAGCGAAGACAAACCCATTCCGCAGTTCGGGCCGGAGGCCCGCCGTGCCCTCTTCCACGAGCGCGTGCTCGTGCTCGACGGAGCCCTCGACGACGACAACGGCACGCTGCTGATGACGCAGCTGCTCGCACTCTCGGCAGAGGACGCCACGACCGACATCGCCCTCTGGATCCACTCGCCCGGAGGGTCGGTGCCGTCGATGCTCGCGATCCGCGACATCATGCGACTGATCCCGAACGACGTGGCCACCCTCGCCCTGGGACTCGCCTGCAGCGCCGGTCAGTTCCTGCTCTCGGCCGGCACCAAGGGCAAGCGGCGGGCCCTGCCGCACGCGCGCATCCTCATGCACCAGGGCTCCGCCGGCATCGGCGGGTCGGCGGTCGAGATCGAGGCGCAGGCCGACGACCTGCGTCACATGCGAGACACCGTGCTCGGTCTGATCTCGGACGACACCGGGCAGCCGCGGGAGCGCATCTTCGAGGACTCGCTGCACGACCGGTGGTACACCGCGGAGCAGTCGCTCGAGTACGGGTTCATCGACGAGATCGTCGGTTCGATGGCGGATGTCATGCCGCGCCGTCGCGCCAAGGTCGGGCTGGGGGTGGGGGCATGAGCAGCTACACGATCCCCAACGTCATCGCGCAGCATCCGCGTGGAGAACGCGTCATGGACGTGTACTCCCACCTGCTCGCGGAGCGCGTCATCTACCTCGGCACCGGCATCGACGCGGGCGTCGCCAACGCGCTGATCGCGCAGCTGCTGCACCTGGATGCAGACAGCCCCGAAGCAGCCGTGCAGTTCTACATCAACAGCGAGGGTGGCGACCCCGGGGCGGCACTGGCGATCTACGACACCATGCAGCACATCCGCCCCTCCATCGCCACGACCTGCGTCGGGCAGGCGATCGGTCCGGCGGCTCTTCTCGTCGCGGCTGGTGCGCCGGGTCAGCGGGCGGCTCTCGCGCATGCGCGGATCGTGCTGCACCAGCCGGCCGGGCAGTCGCGCGGTGCGATCCCCGATCTCATCCTCGCCGCGGACGAGGTGGTGCGGATGCGGGGGGACCTCGAGGCGATCCTCGCCAGGCACACCGGCCGTTCAGTGGCGGAACTGCGCACCGACACCGATCGTGACCGGGTATTCACGGCATCGACGGCTCTCGAATACGGGCTCATCGACACCGTGCTGGGCGCGCGCACCGGTCCCTGACGCTCACTGCACGGCTGCACCCGGTGCAGGGTCGGATCATCGCGATTCGACCGTGCACCGGGGGCGCGATGCGCGGGCGGTGCGAGGAGGACGAGCGGATGCCGTGATCAGGCGGCGAGAGCGAAGGACGCGCGGGAAGCCGAGACGACAGCGGATGCCGGGCTCGCCGCGGATCGCAGCTCGTCGGCCACACCGCTGGTCAGCTCGATCAGCGTCGTGTCGAGAGCGCCGGCGATCGCCGCGATCATCTCGCTGGACGGCTCTTTGAGCCCGCGCTCGACCTCGGAGAGATACTGCGGCGACACCCCGGCCTTCTCGGCGGTCTCGGTCAGGGTCTCTTCCCGATCGTGGCGCCGGCGACGCAGCTGGTCGCCGAGCAGCTGGCGCCAGAGCGGCTCCGGGTCGGTCAGCGTCGGGCGCGGGGGACGGGAACTGCGGGGAAACGGGACGAGCTCGGCCATGCCTCACGGTAACTCCGCCCCGCCCGGCGCCTCCAGCGGTTCTGCTCAGAGCAGAATGACGTCTGGTTCCGCGTGAGACAACACGCTCTGCGTGAGACACCTTGCCGATCTGAGCCATCAGTTTCCGCGTGAGACATCACTTTCAGCATGAGACACCACTTTCCGCGTGAGACACCACGTGTCGGGTGGTGCCTCACGCAGCATCCGCTGTCTGACGTGCTTCAACGCGGTCTCAGCGATCGATAGCCTCGATGGATGAGCAACTTCCTGAGGGTGGACGAACTGATCGATCTGCTCGCGTCGGGCGTCCCGGTGCGGCTCATCGACGTGCGGTGGCGGCTCGACCGTCCCGACGGCCACTCCGAGTACCTCTCCGGCCATATCCCAGGAGCGGTGTACGTGCCCCTGGACCAGGAGCTCGCCGCGCACGGTCGCGCGCATGAAGGCCGCCACCCGATGCCGAGCACCGAGAGCCTGCAGGAGGCCGCGCGCCGCTGGGGCGTTCGCGGTGGCGACGTCGTCGTCGCGTACGACGACGCGAAGGGTGTGTCCGCCGCGCGCGCGTGGTGGCTGCTTCGCCAGGCAGGCGTCGACGTCCGCGTGCTCGACGGGGGCCTTCAGGCGTGGGTCGGCGCCGGCTACGAACTCTCCTCCGACGAGGTCGAACTCGACCGCGGCGATGTCGTCCTGACCGAGATCGGCGCCGATGCGATCTCGATCGACGAGGCTGCCGCCTTCCCGGCATCCGGGGTGCTGCTCGACGTGCGCGCCGCCGAACGCTACCGCGGTGAGACCGAACCGCTCGATCCGGTCGCCGGACACATCCCGGGAGCCGTGAACGTGCCGATGACCTCTCATTTGGATGCCGACGGCAGGCTGGTCGATGCCGCGACGCTTCGGGCCACGTTCGCCGCCGCCGGCGTGACGCCGGGAACACCGGTGGCCGCCTACTGCGGGTCGGGCGTCACCGCCGCGCACACCGCGCTCGTGCTCGATGCGATCGGCATCCCGGCGAAGGTGTTCCCCGGATCGTGGAGTCAATGGTCGAACACGCCTGGGCGCCCGGTGGCGACGGGACCGCAGCCCGGCTGAGACACCACGTTCGCCGCGAGACACCACTTTCCGCATGAAAAACCACGTGTGGCGTGGTTTCTCGTGCTGCATCTGCAGTCTCAGGCGCAAGGCAGGAGCGAATCAGCCCCGAGGTCCGTAGCCCCACCGCAGCTCCAGCGCCCCCGGGCCGAACCCGCGGCGCACCTGATGCACCGAAGTCGCCCCATCAAGCGCGATCGGCCGCACGACCGTGCCCGAGGGTGTCTGCTCATGCTCCTCGCACCAGTCGGGGAGCGCGTCGGGATGGAACCGGGTCCAGACCAGCAGCTCCCGGCACTGCCGGTCGACGGCATGACCGGTGTCGTGCGTCGGCGGGTGGTCCGGGGGATAGGCGACCGCCCATTCGACGACGGTCGTGTTCGGCGCCGTCAGCGGCACCTCCAACTCGAACAGGGCGCCGTGCACCTCGCCGTTCGGATGCGAGTACCAGGCCGCGATGCGGCCGCCGGAGACGGCGGTGATCATCGGGGCGGGAGTCGACACGCCGGGGTTGATCTCGAGGAACGGCGTCGCCGTGATGGTGCCCGAGGTCGACTGCACGATGCTGCGGGTCGTGCAGCCGAGTACGCTGCCGTCGGCACCGACGTCGGTCACCGAGTGGGTCGTGAGCTCGCGGGAGGTGTCGGGATAGGTGGCGCCGAGGGCGGAATACGCGTCCATCACCGCTCGTTCCAGTTCGATCTCGTCGATGGGGAACTGCGCGGACGCGATGGGTCCCGTCCGGTTCGAGCGTCCGAGCAGCCGAGTGAGAGCGCGCTCCTCGAGGCCGAGCAGGTCTTCGATGTCGGCGAGCGCTGCGAGTGATTGCGCCCCTTCGGGACGCCGCGCACCGGACCGCCAATAGCTCAGGGTCGCCATCGAGACGGTGTTTCCGCGGGCTCTGAGCTGCTCCTGCAGCCATGACAATGTGACACCGCGCGCATTGATGGCATCGCGAAGTGCGCCGGCGACCGCTTCGGCGCCAGCCTCGCGTCCATCTTTTTCCGTCTTCATCACAGACCCCCTCCGGTATGTGAAGAACGCCCCTTTAGTCTGAGCATAGGACCGCACGCGCACACTTCTGGGGACCAGGGTGAGTTGTGGGGTCACGTGGTTGTTTCGATGCATGCAGGGTGCCTGATTTTGCGAATGATTCGGCCAGACGCAGTGATGCCCCCTTGCTGCGTGATTCGTGGGGCCCGGCGATCGATCTGGGGAGATCCGCCGGGCTTCACGAAGCCCTCCTGCCCGGCGCATCCGCTCTGCGCCCGCGCGTAGACTGGGGGGAACACCCCGGAGGACTCCGCATCGTCATGTCTGCCCCTGCCCGCGCCATCACCGTGCGCACCGTTCAGCTGCTTCGTGCGCTGTTCGCCGCAGCCGCTGCGCTGATGATCACGTTCTCGCCCGACCACTCGGCGGCCGTCGGCCTGTCCGTCTTCAGCGGATTCGCTTTCGTCAGCGCCTTCGTCCTCGTTCTCGCCGCCTGGCTCGCGCTGCCCGCGGGTCGCCGCTGGCCGTACGTGATCATCGCGGTGCTCGGATTCGCCGCCGGCATGATCAGCGGCATCCCGCCCTGGCGGAACGACGACCTGTTCTTCATCGTCGTGATCTCCTGGGCGCTTCTCACCGGAGGCATCGAGCTGTTCGGCGGCATCCGCACGCGCCGCACCGGCGATCCGACAGCGCGCGACGCGATCACCGTCGGGGCCTTCGGCGTTCTCCTCGGCCTTCTGCTCGTGCTCATTCCCGCGGGACTCGTACAGGAGTACTCGATCGAGAGCGCCGGCACCTTCCAGCTCACCGGGATCATCCTGGGGGTGGGCATGTTCGGCGGCTACGCGGCCGTCGTCGCGGTCTTCCTCGGCATCGCCGGGCTCACGCCGAGCCCGCGTTCCGAGGTCGAAGGCGACAAGAGGGCGGAGGCGGATGCTGCGCCTGTCGTCGATGAGATCGATACGGCCGCAGCGCCGGCCGACCGCGGAGGAGAGCGATGAGCGACGACAAGCCCACCCGCCGCGACATCCTGCGGCCGCTGCATCTGCTCGGCATCGCGCTGGCGTGCGGGGTGTTCGCCATGGTCGTGACGTTCATCACGACCGGAGCGTTCACCGCGCGGGTCAACATCGCCATCTCGCAGGGAACCTACGACGGTCTCACCCCGATTGCGCTCGGCCTCGTCGTCGGCGGCGGCGCGTTCATCGCGACGCTGCTCATCCTCGCGATGCTGATCCTCGCCGTCGATCCCGCCGACGTCACCAAGACCGTCGACCGGCCCGTGCTCTACGACGAAGAGGACCCCGCGGATCCCGTCGATCCTGAGACCGGCGACGACAAGCGCGAGGAATAGCTCACCCGCCTCTCCTCACGCGTGAGCACCACCACGCAGGCGAGCACCGCGCGAGTGAGCGCGGTGCGAGTGCGCACCACCACGCAGGCGAGCCACGGCCCACCGCCCGAGCCTCGGCCTACGGAGCGAGCCACGGCTCACCGGCTCGGGTGCCGATTCAGCGGGCGAGTCGCTCCGCGATGCCGGTGTACGAGGCCGGGGTCAGCGCGAGCAGGCGCTGCTTCGCAGCATCCCCGATCTCCAGTCCTTCGACGAACGAGGCGAGCTCGGCGGCACCGACCCGGTGCCCGCGGGTGAGTTCCTTGAGCAGCGCGTACGGGTCGCTGATGCTCGAGCGGCCGGCGACGACTTCGGCGCGGATCACGGTCTGGATGGCCTCGGCGAGCACCTCCCAGTTCACGTCGAGATCGGCGAGCAGCACGTCACGCGCGAGCGAGATCTCGTTCAGGCCGCGACGCAGGTTGTCGAGCGCGAGGAGGGAGTGCCCGAAGGCGACACCGATGTTGCGCTGCGTGGTCGAGTCGGTGAGGTCGCGCTGCAGGCGGCTGGTGACGAGCGTCTGCGACAACGAGCCCAGCAGCGCCGCCGAGAGCTCGAGGTTCGCCTCGGCGTTCTCGAAGCGGATCGGGTTGATCTTGTGCGGCATCGTCGACGAGCCGGTGGCCCCGGCGACGGGGATCTGAGCGAAGTACCCGAGTGAGATGTACGTCCAGATGTCGGTGGCGAGGTTGTGAAGGATGCCGCCGGCGTGACGCACCCGGTCGTACAG
Organism: Microbacterium sp.; assembly: GCF_031179285.1. Lineage (GTDB taxonomy): Bacteria > Actinomycetota > Actinomycetes > Actinomycetales > Microbacteriaceae > Microbacterium. The sequence goes on from NZ_JAPSHY010000015.1 coordinate 59,100, forward strand.
CTCCACCTGCCAGTCGTGCGACTCGATCTGCGTGGTGAGGATGTTGAAGCCGAGCCCCAGCCCCTCGACGTACTCACGTGCGATCCCGGGCCAGTCCGCGTCGGGGTCGGCCGCGAGGTGCGCCGACCAGGTGCCCGTCGCGCCGGAGAACTTGGCCAGGTACTCGGATGCCGCGATCTGCGAGCGCACTCGCTCCAGGCGCCACGCGAACACCGCGATCTCCTTGCCCATCGTCGACGGGGTGGCCGGCTGGCCGTGCGTGCGAGAGAGCATGGCGGCATCCGCATGCTCGACCGCGAGTTCGCGGAGCTTCTCGATGACCGCGTCGAGGGCGGGCAGCCACACGTTCTCGACGGCGCGCTTGACGGTCAGCGCGTATGAGACCGAATTGATGTCTTCGCTGGTGCAGGCGAAATGGGTGAGTTCGGCGACGTGGTCGAGCCCCAGGGTCGACAGCCGATCGCGCACGAGGTACTCGATGGCCTTCACATCGTGGCGGGTGACCGCCTCTTTCTCACCCAGCCAGTCGATCTCGGCCTGCCCGAAGTCACGGTACAGCGCACGCAACCGCTCCTTGTCGGCATCGGCGAGCGGCGACGTCTCGAACAGCGACCGGTCGGTGAGCGCGATGAGCCACTCGACCTCGACCTCGACCCTCGCGCGGTTGAGGCCCGCCTCGGAGAGGAAGTCGGCGAGACCCGTGACGGCGGCACGGTAGCGGCCGTCGAGAGGACTCAGAGGCTGCGGCGGGAGCGAAGGCTGGAAGTTCAGGAGAGGTCCTCGTGATCGGGGTCCCGCATCACGCGGGACGTCGTGCGGTTCAGACGCAGGGCGGGTTCGAGCTGGCGGAACAGGCCCCGGGCCGCGGCCTCAATCATACCGAGCACGGAATCGAACATGTCCTCGCCCGCGTAGTACGGATCCGGCACGTCGAGGCCGGTATCCGGCGCGAACGAGAGCAGCAGGGTGACCTTGCCCTCCTCGTCCTCATCGTGCGCCCACTCGCGCAGGATGCGCTCGTGGGTGCGATCGAGCGCGACGATGAGGTCGTTGTCGGCGAAGGATGCCGCGGTGAACTGCCGCGCGCGGTGATGGGAGCCGTCGTAGCCTCGGCGGGCGAGCGAATCGATGGTGCGACGGTCGGCCTGTTCGCCGAGGTGCCAGTCGCCGGTGCCCGCGCTCCGCGACACGATCCGCGATCCCAGCCCCTGGCGCTCGGCGAGATCGCGGAAGACGACCTCTGCCATCGGCGAGCGGCAGATGTTCCCCGTGCAGACGAAGATCACGCGGAAGGGATCCGGGGATGTCACACAGACCATTGTGACCGACGGCGCCGCTTCTGCACAGTCCGCTGCGCGGGCACTCTCTCTGCACCGACGCGGCCTCGAAGAACCTGTGCACCGGCGGGGGGATCGGCGGAGTGCGAGCCGGGCGGATCACGGATGCTGGTCGCATGTACGCAATCGACATCGCCCAGACCGGCTCCTCCGAGGCGCTGTGGGCCTGGTTCGCGGCCGGTCGTGAGGTCGACGAAGCGCTCTCGGAACTCGACGCCGCGGGAGCTGCGCTCGTGCCTCTCGTCGCCGAGACGGACTGGCACGCCGACGGCGTGCGGGCACTGCACACCCTGCTCGAGGATCTCCGGAGGCAGACCGAGAGCGAGCGAGGGCGGTTGAGTGCGCGGCAATGGGAACTCGAGAGAATGACCGGCGCATGAGCGACGACCTCGACATCCGGTACGGCGGAGCGATCGCCGTCGACACCGAGGTGCTGCGCGCCGTGGCGACACGCATCGCCGGGGTCGGGTCGCACCTCGATCGCGCCGAGGCGGCGATCCGCAGGGCGCACGAGATCACCGTCGGCGCTCCCGGCTTCAGCGCGCATGTCGACACGGCAGCCCTCTGGGCGAGCGGCGTGCACGCCCGCGACATGCGCGTGCGCTGCGATGAGGCGAGCACCGGGACGCTGTTGATGGCCGACGCCTATGAACTCGTCGAGCTGCGCGCGCAGGCGGCCGCCGTCGCGCTCTCCGACGCCGCCGCAGCGGAGGCGCTGCAGCTGCGCATCGAACGGCTGGAGGCGTCGGACGAGCGGCTGGCACCGATGGCCGACATGCTCGTCGCCGGCTGGGAGAACGGTCGCTTCGACGGGCTCGACCGCCAGTTCGATCTGGGTGGCGCGCTGTCGCCGCTCTTCCTCGGCGGCGCGCTGGTCGGAGCGAGGCTCGGCGTCGGCACCGTGCTCCCCGGGATGACGCTGCGGGGCACCGCCGACCCCGTGACGGTGCGCCCGGTGGCGACGTCGAGACCGGTCGGCCCACCGACGAACCTCGCCGAGGCGTTCCGCCGATTCCCCGCGGCGCCCGACGCCCAGCTCAAGGTCGAGCGCTACACGATGCCGGACGGCACCAGCCGCTACGCCGCGTACATCAAGGGCACGCAGTCTTTCGGCTATGGCGGCGGCGACCCGTGGGACATGAAGTCGAACAAGGAGCTCTACATCGGTGAGACCTCGGCGTCGTACCAGGCGACGCTCGACGCGCTCGCGGCCGCCGGTGCGGAGCCGGGCGACCGCGTGGACGTGTATGCCCATTCGCAGGCCGGTATGGTCGCGGCTCACCTCGCGATGGGGAGCGAATTCGACGTGCAGGTGCAGGTGACAGCGGGAAGCCCGGTCGAGCCGACGCTGCGCGATGATCAGCTGCTCATCCAGCTTCGTCACACCGACGATGTCGTGTCGTCGCTCGCCGGCGGCGGGTCCCCCGGCGGCACCGGATCGCCGGACAGTTTCATCGCCGAGCGCGTGGGCGACTCGCGATCAGGGGTGCAGGACGTGTGGCTCGCGACGCACTGGCTCGACCCGTACATCGAGACCGCCGAGATGGTCGACTCCTCCGGTGATGTGCGCCTCGAGGGTATCCGTGACTCGTGGCGCGAACTCGGCAAGGCCGAGGCGATCGAGGCCACCGAGTACCGCGCCGAGCGCTCCGGATGATTCCGGTGCGGCGCTGTCAGTGACGGCGGGATTTGCGCTTCTGCGGCCGGAGGACGAACCCGAAGATGCCGTTGATCACTGAGATGATGAGCGCGGCGACCACGCCCCACCAGAAATGCCCGACCGTCAGGCCCCAGCCGAAGCCGCTCGTGATCCACGCGGTCAGCCACAGCAGGAACCCGTTGATGACGAAGCCGATGAGGCCGAAGGTGAGGATGTAGAGCGGGAAGGCGACGATCTTGACGACGGTGCCGATGATCGTGTTCACGACAGCGAAGATCGCCCCGACCGCGAGCAGGGTGAGCACGAACTGCAGGGTCTCGCCCGGCGGGAAGGCGGTGACGACCACCTGCAGCACAGGGATCAGCGTCACGACCCAGAGGGCGAAGGCGTTCACGACGACTCGGATGATGAAGCGCATGGTTCGTCCAGTCTGGCATGCCGCATCCCGGATGTCAGCGGTCGAGCGCCTCACCGGCTGACCGGGCGAGGGCCTGCTCATAGACTCGGGGCGTGACCGAACCGCTCCTGCCCCGCATCCGTCCGGCCATCGCCGCCCTCGCTCCCTACCGGCAGGGCAAGCAGGCGGGCCCCGATGCGTTCAAGCTCTCGAGTAACGAGAATCCCTTCGACCCGCTGCCGTCGGTGGCCGAAGCGCTGCAGCACACGACGCCGATCAATCGCTATCCGGATGCGACGGCGGGCCGGCTGCGCGCGCGCCTCGCCGCGCGTTTCGGCGTCGACCCCGACCAGGTCCATGTCGCCGCAGGGTCCGTGTCGATCCTGCATCAGCTGATCCTCGCGACGTCGTCCGCCGGCGACGAGGTCGTCTACGCGTGGCGCTCCTTCGAGGCGTACCCGAGCCTTCCGCTCGTCGCCGGGGCCACCGGCGTGCAGGTGCCGCTCACGGCCGGCGCCCGGCACGACCTCGATGCCATGGCCGCCGCCGTCACCGAGCGCACCCGAGCGGTCATCGTGTGCACCCCCAACAATCCGACCGGTCCGATCGTCACGGCGGCCGAGTTCGCGGCTTTCGTCGAACGGGTGCCGGGCGACGTGCTGATCATCCTCGATGAGGCGTACGCGGAGTTCGTCACCGCACCCGGCGCCGTTGACGGCCTCGCCGAGCGGGTGTTCGAGACGCATCCCAACGTGGTGGTGCTGCGGACGTTCTCCAAGGCGTACGGCCTCGCGGGCCTGCGCATCGGCTATGCGGTGGGCAACGCCCGTGTTCTCGATGCCGCAAGGAGCACCGGCATCCCCCTCTCGGTCACGTCCGCCGCCGAGAACGCCGCGATCGCAAGCCTCGATGCCGAGGCGGAGCTGCTCGAGCGCGTCGCCGTCATCGTCGAGCGCCGCGCCCGTCTCGCCGACGGCCTGCGCGCCGAGGGGTGGGACATCCCCGACGCCCAGGGCAACTTCGTCTGGCTCCCCACCGGAGACCGCACCGACGAAGTGGCGGCGGCATTCGCCGCAGCCGACCTGATCGTGCGGCCCTTCCCAGGCGACGGCATCCGCATATCCGTCGGTGAGGAAGCGTCCGTCGCCCGCGTGATCGAGGTCGCCGCTGCCACCCGCTGATCGGCGGATTCTCCGCGTTCCCGACAGATACGAGGGAGTCCTAAGTATGCGTGCCCTGGCATGCCGTCGCGGGTAGCGTAAGAGCCGTGACTACCTCCGAGACCCCCCTCGTGCGCGTCCTCGACGCGACCGGACAGTTCACTCCTTCGGATGCGGCCGAGCAGTACCTGCCCCTGATCGAGGCGATCACGGATGCAGAGCTCGAGCAGTTCTACCGCGACATGGTCGTCATCCGCGCCATCGACACCCAGGCCACCAATCTGCAGCGGCAGGGCCAGCTGGCGCTCTGGCCGCCGAGCCGTGGGCAGGAGGCAGCTCAAGTCGGGTCAGCCCGCGCCGCCCGCCCACAGGACACGATCTTCCCCTCCTACCGCGAGCACGCCGTCACCCGCATCCGCGGTGTCGACCCGCTCGACATCATCAAGCTCATGCGCGGCGTCTCGCACGGCGGCTGGGACCCGTCTGATCCGAAGAACGGCAACACCCGCTTGTACACACTCGTGCTCGGTTCGCAGGCGCTGCACGCCACCGGCTACGCGATGGGCATCGCGTTCGACGGCCGGTCCGGCACCGGTGACCCCGAGCGGGACGAGGCGGTCATCGCGTACTACGGCGACGGCGCCTCGAGCCAGGGCGACGTGCACGAGGCGATGGTGTTCGCCGCGAGCTACCGCACGCCCGAGGTGTTCTTCCTCCAGAACAACCACTGGGCGATCTCGGTGCCCGTCTCGACGCAGTCGCCGGTGCCGCTGGTGCAGCGCAGCGCCGGATACGGCATCCCCAGCATCCGCGTCGACGGCAACGACGTGCTCGCCAGCTACGCCGTCTCGCGCATCGCGCTCGACGAGGCCCGAAGCGGCAAGGGGCCGAGGGCGATCGAGGCCGTGACCTATCGGCTGGGCGCGCACACCACCAGCGACGATCCGACGAAGTACCGCGGTTCCGCCGAGGAGCAGTCCTGGGCCGACCGCGACCCGATCCCGCGGATGCGCGCCTTCCTGGAGGGTCGCGGAGCCTCCGCCGCCTTCTTCGACGATGTCGAGGCAGAAGGGGCGGATGCCGCCGAGGATCTGCGCTCCCGGACCGTCGCGCTCGGCCCGCCGCCGGCGTCGCGGATGTTCGATCACGTCTACAGCGAACCCCACCCCCTCATCGACGAGCAGCGCGCCTGGCGCGACCGGTATGAGGCATCGTTTGAGCAGACGGAGGGGCGAGCATGACACTCGAGACGATGCCCTTCAGCAAGGCCCTCAACGCCGGCATGCGCAAGGCCATGGAAGACGACCCGCGCGTGCTGATGATGGGTGAGGACATCGGCAAGCTCGGCGGTGTGTTCCGCGTGACGGAGCACCTGCTGCGCGACTTCGGTGATCAGCGCGTGCTCGACACTCCGCTCGCCGAATCCGGGATCGTGGGCACCGCGATCGGACTGGCCATGGCGGGCTTCCGCCCGGTGTGCGAGATCCAGTTCGACGGGTTCGTCTTCCCCGCTTTCGACCAGATCACTACACAGCTCGCGAAGCTCACCAACCGGCATGAGGGCCGCCTGTCGCTGCCCGTGGTCATCCGCATCCCGTACGGCGGCCACATCGGCGCGGTCGAGCACCATCAGGAGAGCCCGGAGGCCTATTTCGCGCATACGCCGGGCCTGCGCGTCGTGTCGCCGTCGACGCCGAATGACGCGTACTGGATGATCCAGGAAGCCATCCGCTCGAACGACCCCGTGATCTTCATGGAGCCGAAGAGCCGGTACTGGCAGAAGGGTGAGGTCGAACTCGACGCCTCTGCAGCACCGCTGCACGCCTCCCGGGTCGTCCGCACCGGAACCGACGTCACCCTCGTCGGGCACGGCGCGATGGTCACGACTCTGCTGCAGGCCGCAGCGCTCGCCGAGTCCGAGGGAACCAGCTGCGAGGTCGTCGACGTGCGCTCGCTGTCGCCGATCGACTACGAGCCAATCCTCGACTCCGTCCGCAAGACCGGCCGGATGGTCTACGCGCAGGAGGCCCAGGGCTTCACCAGCATCGGCAGCGAGGTGGCGGCGACCGTCATGGAGCGCGCTTTCTACGCTCTCGAGGCGCCGGTGCTTCGCGTGTCGGGATACGACACTCCTTTCCCGCCCGCGAAGCTCGAGGGCGCCTACCTGCCGGATGCCGACCGCATCCTCGAGGCCGTCGACCGGTCGCTCGCTTACTGACACCACCGTCCGGAAGGACTCGCAATGAGCACGCAGAACTTCAACCTCCCCGATGTCGGCGAAGGCCTCACCGAGGCGGAGATCGTCGCGTGGAAGGTCGCGCCGGGCGACACCGTCGCCATCAATGACGTCATCTGCGAGATCGAGACGGCGAAATCGCTCGTCGAACTGCCGTCTCCCCACGCGGGTATCGTCGACGAACTGCTCGTGGGCGAGGGGACGACCGTCGAAGTCGGCGCGCCGATCATCACGTTCGTAACGGATGCCGCGCCTCCCGCCCCTCCCGCCCCGGCAGCACCGGCGCCGGCGGCCGAAGAGGGCGGCGGCTCGGTGCTCGTCGGATACGGCACCGGCGGCGGAGCTCACTCACGTCGTCGGAAGCCCGCCGAGCGGCCGGTGCGGTCGTCGGTCGGGGTGATCGCGAAGCCGCCGATCCGCAAACTCGCCCGCGATCTGAACGTCGACCTCACCGCCGTCACGCCGAGCGGCGCCGACGGCGAGGTGACGCGCGACGACGTCGTCAAGCACGCCTCGCAGGCGAGTGTGTTCCGTAACATCGAAACCCCCGAATGGGGCGCGGTGCGTGAGGAGACGGTGCCGGCGCCCGCCGCGGCATCCGTCGGCATCGCCCGAGGACTCACCGACCCACCGGCATCCGATGCCGAGCGCACCGAGGCGATCCCCGTGAAGGGTGTACGCAAGGCCAGCGCGAACGCGATGGTGCAGAGCGCATACTCGGCACCCCACGTCACGGTCTGGAAGGAGATCGACGCCAGCCGCACGATGGAGCTCGTCAAGCGGTTGAAGGCCTCACCGGACTACGCCGACATCCGGGTCTCGCCGCTGCTGATCATGGCCCGCGCCGTGATCTGGGCGGTCCGGCGCACGCCCATGGTCAACGCGGCCTGGGTCGACACCGAAGGTGGGGCGGAGATCTCGCTCCGCCACTACGTGAACCTCGGCATCGCTGCCGCCACTCCGCGGGGTCTGCTCGTGCCGAACATCAAGGACGCGCAGGACCTCGGCATGAAGGATCTCGCCCGGGCGCTCAATCGGCTCACCCTCACGGCGCGCGAGGGCAAGACGACGCCGGCCGACCAGCAGGGCGGCACGATCACGATCACGAACATCGGCGTCTTCGGGATGGATGCTGGAACCCCGATCATCAACCCCGGCGAGGCCGGGATCGTCGCGATGGGCACCATCAGCCAGAAGCCGTGGGTCGTCGACGGCGAAGTGCGCCCCCGCTGGGTCACCACGGTGGCAGGGTCGTTCGACCACCGCGTCATCGACGGCGACGGCATGAGCCGTTTCATCGCCGACGTGGCATCCGTGCTCGAGGAGCCGGCGCTGCTCGTCGACTGACGGCGGGTTCGCCGGCGTCGAGTCAGGAGAAATCCGGGGAACAGGACGATTCCGGCCGGATTCTCCTGACCCCGGGATCTCTCCTGAGCTGGGACTGGCGTAGGACTGGGGCGGAAGCCGGGGCTGATGCAGGGGCTGATGCTGGGGGATGCCGCTCCTGAACAGGGGGAATCCCCGAAACAGGACGATTCCGGGCGGATTCTCCTGAGCCCGGGATCTCTCCTGATTCCGGGACCGGCGGGCGGAGCGGACGGGATGCGCGGGGATATGGACCGGTTGTCGGGCCAGGATGCCGCGCCCTACCGCAGCGCGCGCAGGCGGCGCTCGGCGAGCTGCGGAACAGCCCGTTCCCTCGCCGCTCGGCGGGCCGTGGCAACCGCGCCGATCGTGACGACCTCGGCACCCAGGGCAGAGGCGATGAGCTCGGGCGCCGGCAGATGCAGCTCCTCCGGCAGGAGACGCCGGGCCGCCGCGAGCACCGGCTCGACGCTCTCCGCGACGGCACCGCACACGATGACGCGTGCGGGGTCGTACATGCTGCCGAGCACGCCGACGATGCGGGCGACCGTCGCTCCGACCCGCTCGGTCACGAGTTGGGCATCCGCGTCGCCGGATGAGGCGAGCGTGAGCACCAGCCGCGGGTCGACGCGGCCGTTCTCCACTATCCGTCCGATGGCGCCGGCGCGATCGATCTCGCCGCCCTCGACGGCCGCGCGCACCTGATCCTGCAGCGCGTAGCGGAGGCCGAACGCCGACCCCACTCCGATGATGTGGTCGAAGACGACGCCCTCGCCGACACCGCCATGCGCGCCGTGCAGCACGTGTCCGTCGACGACGACTCCGCCGCCGAACCGCTCGCTCGCGAGCAGCGCGACGTAGTCACGGCATCCGATCGCGGCTCCCGTCGACCCCTCGGCGATCGCGGCGAGCTGGGCATCGTTCTTGATCTCGACGACGGGCGCCCACTCGCGCAGCGCCTCGGCCAGCCCGGGGTTCGTGCGCTCCCAGAAGCCCTGCGGGTGCGGGGGAGAGATGCCGTCGCGGTCCACGGGAGCTGCCACGCCGACGCAGATCGCCAGGATCTGATCGCGTGAGACCCCCGCCTCGCCCAGCGCCCGGTGCAACGCATCGAGGATCGTGCGGCGACGCTCGACGGCGGAGTGCGCGGGGTCGAGGTCGATGCGCCGGTGAGCGAGAGTGCGGTCGAGCTGCGCGTCCGGCACCGCGGTCGTCACGGTGACGGCGAGGTGGGTGTCGCCCGCGTCCATCCCGATGACGACGCCCAGCTCGGGAGAGAGGGCGAACCGCCGGGCGGGTCGTCCCGAGCGATAGCTGCCCGCGGCGCGCGCGTTGGGAAGCTCGCGCAGCACATCGACGGCGACGAGCGTGTCGATCGCGTCGATTGCGGTGGAGCGGGTGAGCGAGGTCGCCGCCATCACCTCGGTCGCGGTGAACTCACCGGCCGTCCAGGCGACGTCGAGGACAGCACCGACGCTCGCGCGACCGGTGCCGAGGTCTGCGGACACATCTGTCAATGGCTTGACCTCCCCTGTCCTCCGATGAGAGAGTACCGTTCGACAGAGTAAATTCGCTCATTAGATTTAGTTTGCGGATCTAAAGGATCGGAAGGACGACGGTGTCTGTGAAACCGAAGAGCGCGGTGCGCCTCATCGCCGGAGGGATGGGTCTCGCCCTGATGGGCGCGGCACTGACCAGCTGTGCGGCGGGCTCCGGAGCGGAGACCATTCGCTTCACGTTCAGCAAACGCGAGGCGATCGAATTCATGACCGAACTCGTGGCCGAATACAACTCCTCGCAGGACGAGGTGAAGGTCGAGATCGACACCTCGGGTGTGGACGTGGTCTCGGCGAGCTTCGTGCGCGGCAATCCGCCCGACATCATGCTCGGCAACTACAACTACGAGATCGCGCGTTTCGTGCAGCGCTGTGCCCTGATCGATCTCTCCGAGACCGAGGCCGCCGCCGGCATCCGCGAAGACCTTCAGCCCCTCATGGAGCAGTACGGCTCCTGCGACGGCCGCGTGAGCGCGTTGCCCTATTCGGTGATGGCGGCGTCGGTCATCTACAACAAGCAGATCTTCGAGGAGCAGGGCCTTGAGATCCCGCAGACCTGGGACGAGCTCATCGCCGTCTGCGACCAGCTGAAGCAGGCCGGGATCGACCCGTTCTACGGCACCTTCAAGGACGACTGGACCGTCGCCCAGGGCTGGTACGACTACACGGCGGGCGGCTCGGTCGACGTGATCGAGTTCTTCGACGCCCTCGCCGAGGAGGGTACCGAGGTCGGTCCCGACTCCGAGGTCTCGTTCCAGAAGGACTTCGCCGAACCCATGGACCGGATGATGCAGCTGGCGAGCGAATACACCAACGAGGATGCCGCGAGCAGGGGATACGGCGACGGCAACCTCGCCTTCGCGAAGGGTGAGGCGGCAATGTACCTGCAGGGTCCATGGGCGTTCAGCGAGATCGCCAAGACCGATCCCGATCTGGAGCTCGGCACCTTCCCGCTGCCGATGACCGACGATCCGGCCGACCTAGCCGTCCGCGTCAATATGGATCTCGCCGCGATGATCCCGCAGGAATCGCGCCACCACGAGGCGGCCTTGGACTTCCTGGAGTACCTCTACCTGCCGGAGAACATCGAGGAGTACAACGCCTCGCAGCTCGGCTTCACCCCGACCGAGGATGCGCCGGCGCCCGATGACCCCCGCATCGAGGGGATGGTGGAGTACTACGACGCCGGCCAGGTCTATCAGGGCCCGTCGGTGCTCGTCCCGCGGACGCTGCCGATGTTCAACTACGCGCAGGCGATGGTGCTCGGCCAGTCACCGGCATCCATCCTCCGCACGATGGATGCCGACTGGGCGCGGATCGCGTTCCGCGCTCCCATACCTTCGACCGAGCAATCGGCATCAGGCCAGACAGAGGAGTCCGCGCCATGACCAGCACCACGACCAGGCCCCCGACGAGCACGACCGCGGTTCTCACCGGGGAGGGCCGCAAACTCCGACGCCACACCCGTCGCGTCGAGCCGATCTACTACCTGTTCCTGCTGCCGACCCTGGTGATCTTCACGCTCGCCATCACGGTCCCTGGCGTCATGGGGATCTTCTTCAGCTTCACCGATTCCATCGGACTCGGCGAATGGGACTTCAACGGGCTCACCAACTACATCGCGATGTTCAGCGATCCGGCGATCCTGCAGAGCTATCTGTTCACGTTCGGGTTCTCGATCGCCACGGTGATCGTGGTCAACGTGATCGCCTTCCTCCTCGCGGTCGGCCTCACCTCCCGCATCCGCTTCAAGACGGGCCTTCGGACGATCTTCGTGATCCCCATGGTGATCTCGGGCATCATCATCGCCTACGTCTTCAACTTCCTGTTCTCGAACTCGATCCCCGCCGCGGGAGCAGCCACCGGCATCCCCTGGCTTCAGACGAGCCTGCTCGCCAACCCCGACCTCGCGTGGATCGCCATCGTCATCGTCACCGCCTGGCAGGCCGTCCCCGGCACCCTGCTGATCTACATCGCGGGACTGCTGTCGGTGCCCGGCGAGGTCTACGAGGCGGCGAGCATCGACGGCGCGGGCAAGCGGCAGCAGTTGCTGCGGATCACTCTCCCGCTGGTCGCGGGATACGTCGTCATCAACGTCATCCTCGGATTCAAGGGCTTCCTCAACGCCTACGACATCATCGTCGGGCTCACCAACGGCGGCCCCGGCACCGCGACCCGCAGCGTCGCGATGACGATCATCGCGGGCTTCAACGGCGGCGACTACGCCTACCAGATGGCCAACGCGACGATCTTCTTCATCGTCGCCGTGCTCATCTCGATCCTCCAACTCTCCATGACTCGCGGAAGGAGCGGGCTCTGATGTCGACGGAGACACTCACCACCGCCACGGCGGCCGGCCGCAAGCCCCGTACTCGCGTGGAGCGGCCGAACTGGTCGGGCACGATCATCCTGATGCTGTGCGCCGTCACCGTGCTGCTACCGCTGTACGTGACCATCTCGATGGCGTTCAAAACCAGCGGTCAGGCCGTCGACGGCAACGCCTTCTCGCTGCCGGCACCGTTCAGCATCGACGGGTTCGTCCAGGCGTGGAACCTCACCAAGTTCCCCGTCGGCGCGGGCATCTCCCTGCTGGTGACCGCCGGCACCGTGATCGCGACCATCGTGCTCGCCGCCTTCGCGTCGTACGCGATCGTGCGCAACTGGGACCGGCGGCTGTTCCGCTACTCGTTCTTCTACCTGCTGGCGGCGATGTTCATCCCGTTCCCGGTCGTCGCGCTGCCGCAGATCCAGCTCACCGGGCGGGTCGGACTCGACAACCCCGCAGGCGTCATCATCCTTGCGACGATGTTCCAGCTGAGCTTCAGCGTGCTGCTGTTCACGGCGTTCCTGCGCTCGATCCCGATCGAGCTCGAAGAGAGTGCGCGAATCGACGGCGCGACGACCTGGCAGACGTTCTGGAGGCTGATTTTCCCGCTGCTCGCGCCCATGAGCGCCACAGTGGGCATCTTCGCCTTCCTCTATTCCTGGAACGACTTCATGATGCCCTCGCTGATCATCTCGGATCCGGCGCTGCAGACGCTTCCGGTGCGGCAGAACCTGTTCCAGAACCAGTTCAGCAACAACTACAACGTCGCCTTCGCGTCGTACCTCATGGCGATGGCACCGGCGATCCTCGCGTACCTGTTCACGCAGCGCTTCGTCATGGAGGGCGTCACCCAGGGCGCCGTCAAGGGCTGACCGCGCCTGCACCGTCCGAACCACCGTCCCGACCCGGAACCCCAGAAGAAGGAGCCCCTGCGTCATGACCGATGCACTTCTCGCCGACACCGAGACCCGCCCCGTCGACCCCGCCGCCACCTGGTGGCGCCAGGCCGCGGTGTACCAGATCTACCCGCGGAGCTTCGCTGACGCGAACGGCGACGGACTCGGCGACATCCCCGGCGTTCTCTCTCGCGCCGACTACCTCGCCGAGCTCGGCATCGATGCCGTGTGGCTCAGCCCGTTCTATCCGTCCGCCCTGGCTGACGGCGGGTACGACGTCGCGGACTACCGCAACATCGACCCGCGCCTGGGTACGCTTTCGGACTTCGACGCGATGGTCACGGCGCTGCACGAGCGTGACATCAGAGTCGTCGTCGACATCGTGCCGAACCACACCTCCGACCTGCACGAGTGGTTCCAGGAGGCACTCCGCGCCGGACGCGGATCCGCCGCCCGCGAGCGCTACATCTTCCGCGAGGGCGCCGGCGCCGACGGCGAGCTCCCGCCGACGGACTGGGTGTCGGCCTTCGGGGGACCGGCGTGGACGCGCGTCGACGACGGGCAGTGGTATCTGCACAGCTTCGCCAGGGAGCAGCCCGACCTCAACTGGGCCCACCCCGAGGTGCGTGAGGACTTCCTCACCACCCTGCGCTTCTGGTCGGATCGCGGCGTCGACGGATTCCGCATCGATGTCGCCCACATGCTCACCAAGGACCTCACCGAGCCGTTGCCGTCCCGCGAGGAACTCGCCCAGATCCCGCGCGACGGCAACCATCCGCTGCTGGACCGGGACGACGTGCACGAGGTGTATGCCGAATGGCGGAGCGTGTTCAACGAGTACGACCCGCCGCGCACCGCCGTGGCGGAGGCCTGGGTCGAGACCCCCGAGCGGCGCGCGAAGTACGCCTCGGCTGAGGGACTCGGGCAGGCGTTCAACTTCGACCTCCTCGAGGCCGACTTCGACGCCGCGCAGTTCCACCGCATCATCGACGAGAACCTCGAGCAGGCACGCACCACCGGCTCCTCGACGACGTGGGTGCTCTCGAATCACGACGTCACCCGCCACGCCACGCGATACGGGCTGCCTCCGCTCGGTGGGCGTCCCGTGAAGCAGGGCGTCGAATGGGTCGCCGCCGGGGGCCCCGCCGAACAGCTCGATCGTGAGGGAGGCCTTCGCCGGGCGCGCGCGGCCACGCTGTTCATGCTGGCCCTCCCGGGGAGCGCCTACCTGTACCAGGGCGAGGAGCTGGGCCTGCACGAGGTCGCCGAGATCTCACCCGAAGAGCGGCAGGACCCGGCCTTCTTCCGCGGAGGCGAGTTCGACGGGCTGGGCAGGGACGGATGCCGCGTCCCGCTGCCCTGGACGGGCGAGGGCGCATCGTTCGGCTTCGGCGCCGGCGGTGCGCATCTGCCTCAGCCGGAATGGTTCGCCCGGTACGCGGTGGATGCGGAGTCCGCCGATCCGGCATCCACGCTCTCGCTGTACCGCGAGGCACTGCGCCTGCGGCACCGGCTGCAGAGCGGGGAGACCCTGGAATGGACCGACACCGGCCGTGCGGACGTGCTGCGCTTCACGCGCCCGAACGGCTGGCAGGCCGTGGCGAACTTCGGCACGGAGCCGTTCGACCTCGGGGATGACGCCGCGGATGCCGTGCTGGCCAGCAGTCCGCTCATCGGCACCTCGCTGCCGGCCGAGACCACGGTCTGGATCGCGCCGCAGATTTGATAACGGTTCTCATTAGCGCTTAGAGTGGGGGCATGCACACGTCTGTCCCCGCTCTCGCCCTCGCATCGGTCGCCGTCCTGACGCTGGCGGGATGCTCGTCCGCGCCCACCGCGGCGACGCAGGGCTCGGGCGACGAGGTCGTGCAGGTCGTTGCGAGCACGAACGTGTACGGCTCGATCGCCGAGCAGATCGGTGGTGACCGTGTCGAGGTGACCTCGATCATCACGTCCGTCTCACAGGACCCGCACTCCTACGAGGCGAGCGCGCGCGATCGCCTCACGGTACAGAAGGCCGACCTCGTGATCGAGAACGGCGGCGGTTACGACTCCTTCATCGACGACCTGCTCGAAGGCGCCGACCCCGAGATCGTCACTGCGGTCGAGTTCTCGCATGACTTCCCCGGGAACGAAGGACACGAAGCGGAGGGTCACGAGCACGAGACGGAAGGTCATGAGCACGAGGCCGAAGCCGACGCGCACGCCGAGGAGGGTCACGGCCACGAGGGCGAGGCGGATGCCGAGGCCCATGCCGAGGACGGCCACGAGCACGAGGGCGAGGCCGATGCCCAAGCCCACGCCGAAGACGGCCACGAGGGACACGACCACATCGAGGGTTTCAACGAGCACGTATGGTTCGACCCGCACACGATGGTGCACGTCGTCGAGGCGATCGCGGCCGAGCTGACCGAGCTCGACCCCGACGGGGAGGCGGAGTTCACCGCCTCGGCCGAAGAGCTCATGGCCGACCTCGAGGGTTTCGAAGCCGACCTCGAGACGTTGAAGGCCGCGGCCGCCGGCGCCTCCGTGTTCATCACCGAACCTCTTCCCGGTTACATCGCCACCGCCGCCGGCCTCACCGATGTCACACCGGAAGGTTTCGCCGAGGCGGTCGAGGAGGGCGCCGACGTGGCACCGGCCACCCTGCTGGACGCACTCGCCGTGATCGACGGCGGGGAGGCCACGGCAGTCCTCACCAACGCGCAGACCGGCGGCTCGGAGACCGAGCGCGTCGAGGCTGCGGCAGAGGCAGCGGGAATCCCGGTCGTCGCATTCACCGAGCTGCTGGAGGACGGATCGTCGTACTCTGAGTGGATGCGTGACGCGATCCAGAACCTCGCCGACGCGCTCCAGTCGTGAGCGCGGGCGCGAACGCGCACGCAGCCAGGCCCGGAGCGCCGGGCGCAGACCCGGCCGAGCGCCCCACCGCGCCGGTTCTCGAGATCTCGGGGGCGGCTCTTCACCGGGGCGAGCGTGAGCTCTGGGCAGGCCTCGATCTGACCGTCGACCCCGGTGAGTTCATCGCCGTGCTCGGCCCATCGGGCTCGGGCAAGACCACGCTGCTGCGCAGCATCCTGGGCCTGCAGCCGCTGTCTGCGGGAACCATCCGGGTCGGTGGCGACAGGGTGCACCGCGGCAACGCGCGCATCGGATACATCCCGCAACAGCGCCCCATGGCGCCGGACACCAGCATGCGAGCGCGCGATGTCGTGGCTCTCGGCGTGCAGGGGAGCAGATTCGGGTTCCCCGTGCCTCGACGCGGTGACCGCGCGCGCGTGGACGCACTCATCGAGGGGGTGGGAGCGGCGCATTACGCGGATCGCCCCGTCGGACTGCTTTCGGGGGGCGAGCAGCAGCGGCTCCGGGTCGGGCAGGCCCTCGCCGACGCGCCGTCGCTGCTGCTGTGCGACGAGCCGCTGTCGAACCTCGACCTCGCCCATCAGCGCGGGATCACCGACATCATCGATCGCGAGCGCCGCGAACGCGGAGCCGCGGTGCTGTTCGTGACCCACGACATCAACCCGATCCTCGGCCGCGTCGACCGCATCCTCTACATCGCGGGCGGGAGGTTCGTGCTCGGCACGCCCGATGAGGTGCTGCAGAGCCGCGTGCTCACCGAGCTCTACGGCACACCGGTGTTCGTGCTGCGCGCCGGCGACCGGCTGGTGGTCGTCGGCGTGCCGGACGCCGAACCGCATCACGAGCACGGGGATGCGGCATGAGGCCACTGCTGGACTGGAGCGACGTCTTCTCGTTCCAGGACTACGGCGAGCTCGTCGCCCTGCTGGCGAACTCGATCGTCGCGGGCGCCGTCCTCGGCATCGTCGGAGGACTCATCGGGGTCTTCGTCATGCAGCGCGACCTCGCCTTCGCCGTCCACGGCGTCAGTGAACTGTCATTCGCCGGAGCGGCCGCCGCGCTGCTCTTCGGCGGCAGTGTCGTCGCCGGTTCGCTCGGCGGTGCCCTGGTCGCCGCGATCCTCATCGGGATCCTCGGCGCCAAAGCGCGGGACCGCAACTCGATAGTGGGCGTGCTGATGCCGTTCGGCCTCGGCCTCGGCATCCTGTTCCTGTCGCTCTACGACGGCCGAAGCGCGAACCGTTTCAGTCTGCTCACCGGTCAGATCGTGTCGGTCTCGAGCCCGGACCTCGGGTGGCTGGTCGGTATCAGCCTCGTGGTGCTGCTCGGGCTGCTCGTCATGTGGAACCCACTGCGGTTCGAATCGCTCGACCCCGAGTCCGCCGCGGCACGCGGAGTGCCCACACGGGCGGTGAGTCTCGTCTTCATGGTGCTTCTCGGCCTCATCGTCGCCGTCAGCGTGCACATCATCGGCGCGCTACTGGTGATGGCGCTGCTGGTCACGCCTGCCGCCGCGGCGATGCGGGTGACGGCGGGACCGGTGGCCGTGCCGCTGCTGGCCGCCCTGTTCGGGTTCGTCTCGGCCGTCGGCGGCATCCTGCTCGCGCTCGCCGGCACCCTTCCGGTGAGCCCCTACATCACCACACTCTCCTTCCTCATCTACGCGGTGTGCTGGGTCGTTCACCGACTGCGCTCGCGGGTGCGTCGAGTGGCTCTCTAGAACCCGCACGCGCCGAGAGTACGGGTACTCGCCGACTGCACGGCCTATCGACGTCGACAGTCCGTGTGCTCGGCGACAAGCCGTGCGCTCGGCGACGAACTCGCGCATCGCACCGCGGTGACTGCGCTCCCAGCCGCAGGTAAGCCGCGCCGTTTAGACTCTCGGTATGGCTCAACGGAACACCTGGCAGCGCGAACGAGTGCGTGAAGCACTCGGCGACGCGCGCGGATTCGTGAGCGCTCAGAGCCTGCACGCGACGCTCCGCGGCGAGAACACCGGCATCGGCCTTGCCACGGTCTACCGCGCCCTCGCGGGGCTCGCCGCCTCCGGCGATGCCGACTCGCTGCAGAGCCCGGAGGGCGAGGCGCTGTACCGCGCCTGCTCGACGCAGGAGCACCATCACCACCTCATCTGCCGATCGTGCGGCCTGACCGTCGAGATCGAAGCCAAGGACGTCGAGCAGTGGGCGCATCGCACCGCAGCGCTGCACGGCTTCTCCGAGGCGGCGCACGTCGTCGACATCTTCGGCCTCTGCACCCCGTGTGCGAACAAGCGCGAGGCCGAGGGAGCGCCGGCCGCGTGAGCCGTCCGACGAGCTCAGGAACCATCCTGAGGCCCCGACCCGCTTCCGCGGGTCCCGGGAGCCGGAAGCCGCGACGCTCTCCCTGGGTGGGCGTCGGTCTCGGTGCCGGCATCGTCGCCCTGCTGTTCCTCATCGACCTCTTCTTGCCGACGCTGTTCAGCGCGACGCTTCCGACGCGCGCTCAGGACGGCCTCACCCTCGCGCTGAGCGTGCTGATCGAGGCGCTGCCGTTCGTCATCCTCGGCGTGCTGCTGTCGATCGTCGTTCAGGTCTGGCTGCCCGCCGACGTCATCCACCGCTGGCTACCCAGGCGCGCGTGGGCTCGCCGAGCGGTGCTTTCACTGCTGGGGATGCTGATCCCGGTGTGCGAGTGCGGCAACGTGCCCTTCGCCCGCGGCCTCATGATGCGGGGGCTCGCTCCTGCCGAGGCGATGACGTTCCTGATCGCTGCGCCCATCGTCAACCCGATCGTGATCCTCACCACGCACGCAGCGTTCGGCTGGGACGGCGGCATCCTCATCGCCCGCCTCGTCGGCGGCTACCTGATCGCGAACCTCATCGGGTGGATCTACAGCCGGCATCCCTCACCCGACGCCCTCCTCACCGAGCGCTTCGTCGAGACGTGCGAGCGCGTCTCACACGAGCCGGGCACCCCGGTGCGCCGGAGCCTCACCCAGTTCCTCGTCGAGCTGCGCGCGGTGATGCCCGCCCTCGTGATCGGCTCGGCACTGGCCGGCGCCGTGCAGGTGTTGATCCCGCGCGATGTGCTGCTGGCCATCGGCTCGAACCCGGTGCTGTCGATCCTCGCGATGATGGCGCTTGCGATGACGGTGGCGATCTGCTCGAACGTCGACGCGTTCTTCGCGCTGTCATTCGCCTCGACGTTCTCGTCGGGCGCGCTCATCGCCTTCCTGCTGGTGGGCCCCCTCGTCGACATCAAGATGCTCGCGCTGATGCGCACCACCTTCACCGCCCGCACCCTCTCCGGTGTCGTCGGCGTAGTGCTGCTGTCGGCCTTCGTGATCGGGATCGGGGTGAACGTCTTTGTCTGAGCATGCTTCCTCACGCGGACGCGCTCTCGCCACCCGGTGGCTGGGTGTCGGGCTCGCCGCCGCGATCGCCATCGTGACCCTGGGGCTCGGGTTCGCCGGTCAGTTGACGCTCTACATCAGCCCTGAGACGGTGTGGTTCGCGTGCGCGGCCGCCGTCGTGACGCTGGCGGGCGCGATCTGGTCGTGCACTCTTCCGCTGGGCAGCGAGACCGAGCACGGCCATGACCACGGTCATGAGCCGGACATCACGACAGAGGGCTCTCGCCGCCGAACACTCACGCTCGCCGGCACGATCTCGGCCGGTGTGGTGGCGACCGGGATGGTGATGGCCGCCGTGGTCCTGCCGCCGGCGTCGCTCTCGGTCGACCTCGCCATGTCGCGGGCAGGCGAAGACAGCACCCTCTTCGCCGGGGCCGACGATGTCTCGCTGGGTGTCGCCGACACGACGACGTTCGGCGTCGGCGAGTGGGCGAGCGTCTTCGCGACGGCCACGCGACCAGAGGCCTACGACGGCTCCTCCGTCACCCTCACCGGGTTCGTGACGCCCGCGGACTCGAACGCCGACGGCGTGCGCCTCACCCGCATGGTCATCACCCACTGCGTGATCGACGCCCAGCCGGCGGCCGTGCCGGTCAGCGTCGATGCCGGGGAGTACCCGACGGGGCAGTGGGTGGAGGTCACGGGCACCGTGAAGGCGGATGCCGACGGCACGCTGCGCATCGATCCGACCTCGGTCGTCGCGATCGACGAGCCGGGTGACCCCTATGAGTACTGACGACGAGCGTCAGGGGCCCTCGCCGGTGCCCCGGACGCGAGCCGAGATGCGCGCGGCGCGAGAAGCAGCGGCCGCACAGGCAGCTGCGGAGGCGCAGGCAGCCGCCCCCGACGAGCCGGCCGCTGCGGAGGCTCCGGCCGCCCCCGACGAACCGACCGCTGCGAAGGCTCCGGCCATGCCAGAGGAGCCGACCGCTGCCGAGCCGCCGGCCATGCCGGACGAGCCGCCCGCCGCCGCCGCGTCCTCGACGGCGTCGGCCGGTCAGAGCGCACGACCGCCGGCATCCGCCCCCCGCCCGCACCGCCGGTTCCTGCTCGCGCTCGCCGCGGTACTCGGAATCCTCGTGCTGGTCGGCGCAGGGCTCGGGTTCGCCAGTCTCGTGCAGGGCCCACGCCTGACCGGCACCCAGGTCGACCCGGCCCAGGCGATCGACTCCTCCGGCAGCCGCGTGATCCTCACGGCGAACCAGGCGCTCGCCGAGGTGGACCCGGCGCAGGTGACGGTCGAGCCGGCGGTGCCGTTCACGATCGATGCGGCCGGACGCGGCATCGGCATCCGCTTCACCGTTCCGCTCGACGACTCGACGACGTACACCGTCACCGTCGCCGACGCGAGGGGTGTCGGCGGCGGACCGAGCGCCGATCTGACCACGAGCTTCACCACCCCGGCATCCAGCCTGTTCCTCCTCCGCCGCGACGCCGAGGGCGACGACACGATCTTCCGCACCGACCTCGCGGGCAAGGGTGTTCCGGTGTTCACGCACGAGCGCATCAACGACTTCCGCGCCACGTCGTCGCAGCTCGTCGTCTCTGTCGACGACGGCGATGCGGGCTCGCAGCTGCTCGTCATGAGCCGCGACGGGGATGATCAGCGCGAGCTCACCCTTCCCGGTGAAGGGTACGTCGGCGAGATCCAGGTGTCCGAGCGCGGGGGACTGGTGGGATACAGCTACTCCGACCGCGAACTCAGCGACACCTCGGGCCGCGCCAGCGTGCTGGTGACGCAGTCGCTGAGCGGCGAGGACGAGCCGAGAATCGTCGAGGTCGGCGGCGTCGAGGCGAGCATCTTCTCCTGGCAGTTCGTGCCCGACAGCGCCGCCGTGCTGTTCATCGACTTCGACGGTGCGCTCTCGCTGGTCGACCACTCCGGCGATGCCGGCGTGCAATCGCTCGGTCTCGCGGCCACGATCCAGGGGGTCTCCCGCGGCACCTACACGGCGATCGTCGAGCGCCTCGACGGCACGGTCGTCGAGCTGAACCTCGCCGACGGCTCCGAGCAGCCGCTCGCGGCATCCGAGCCCGACTACGGCCTCGCGACCACCATCACCCCGTTCCCCGGCGGCACGCTCCGGCACGTCGTCGCCCGCGATGATGTCGGCATGCCGACCGGCCAGGCCATCATCCGGGTCGATGAGGAAGGCGCGGCCACGCCACTGGTCGAGGTGGGGGCCACCGATTCGATCCTGCAGGCCTGCGCATCGCCGAGCGGGCAGTACGCCGCTGTCGTCATCGCCCCGAACCTCGCCGACAACGACTACGACGACATGCTGCTGCCGCTGCCGCAGAAGCTCGAGACGCACCTCATCGACCTGGACTCGGGCGAGGAACTCGTCGCCCTCACGGGGTTCGACGCCTCGTGGTGCCAGACGGCGCCGAGGTTCTGAGATGCCGGCGGAACCACGGGCTGCCGTCGCGCCGCTTCGCCGCGCCACGCGGGCCGAGCTCAGCGGCCTGCCCCTCGAGGTCGCGCCACTGCTCCTCGGAGGCCAGCTGCGCACGTCCGTCGCGATCGGTGACGAGCCGGCCGTCGAGGTGCGGCTGCGGATCACCGAGGTCGAGGCGTATCACGGCCACGGGACGGGGCCGGTCGCGGATCCGGGCTCGCACGCTCGCATGGGCCGTACCGCCCGCAACGCCACGATGTGGGGGGAGCCCGGGCATCTGTACGTGTACCTGAGCCACGGCATCCACTCGTGCGTGAACGTCGTCTGCGCACCCGAAGGCCAGGCGGGCGGTGTGCTGCTGCGTGCCGGTGAGGTCATCGGCGGGGTGGATGCCGCAGTCCGGCGTCGCCGGGTCGAGCAGCCGCTGAGCCGCACGGCACTGCGGGACCTCGCGCGCGGTCCCGGCCGATTCGGGCAGGCGTCGGGGCTGCGTCACCCGCTCCACGACGGCATCGACCTCGTCACGGGCGAGCCGCTCCACGGCGCGAGCGCCGAACTGTGGCTCGCCGAACCGCTCGAGCATGTCGCATCGGGACCGCGCGTGGGCGTCGCGGGTGTCGCCGGAACGGCGGCGTTCCCCTGGCGGTTCTGGATCCCGGATGAGCCGACCGTGTCGCCGTTCCGATGGGGGCGCGGTGCCGCCGAAGCCGCCGCCACCGCCGCTCATGACTGACCCCGCGGGCCACCCGGAGAGGCAGAACGAGCGGATGCCGGCACGGGATCGCCCGTGCTAGACTGACTCTTTGTCTGCGCACACTCCTGTGCGCAGTTCGTGTGCCTCCCTCCTGAAGACCGAGTGATCGGATCAGGGAGAGGTGTGCAGACAAGGGATCTTGGGTGAGGCCGTCGGTCTCACGGTAATGAAGGAGTCACATCATGGCAGCAGTGTGCCAGGTGACCGGAGCTGTTCCCGGCTTCGGACACAACATCTCGCACTCGCACCGTCGGACGAAGCGCCGCTTCGACCCGAACGTGCAGAAGAAGACCTATTTCGTGCCGTCGCTCGGTCGTAAGATCACGCTGAACGTGTCGGCAAAGGGCATCAAGGTGATCGACGTCCGCGGCATCGAGAACGTCGTCAAGGACCTCCAGGCGAAGGGTGTGAAGCTCTAATGGCCAAGAAGGCTCAGGACGTACGTCCCATCATCAAGCTCCGTTCGACGGCGGGCACCGGTTACACCTACGTGACCAAGAAGAACCGTCGCAACACCCCCGACCGCCTTGTGCTGAAGAAGTATGACCCGGTCATCCGTCAGCACGTCGAATTCCGCGAGGAGCGTTAATCATGGCGAAGAAGAGCAAGATCGCTCGTAACGAGCAGCGCAAGGTCGTCGTCGAGCGTTACGCCGAGCGTCGCGCCGAGCTGAAGAAGACCCTCGTCGACCCGAACGCCACCGACGAGGCCCGCGAGGCCGCCCGTGTCGGCCTGCAGAAGCTGCCGCGCAACGCATCGCCGGCCCGCGTGCGTTCGCGCGACGCCATCGACGGCCGCCCGCGCGGCGTGCTGACGAAGTTCGGCATCTCGCGTGTGCGCTTCCGTGACATGGCCCACCGTGGCGAGCTGCCCGGTGTGACCAAGTCGAGCTGGTAAGCACCACCACGCTGTTGGAACGGGGCGGGGTTCTTCGGAACCTCGCCCCTTTCGCGTGCCCGGGGTTCTTCGGAACCTCGCCCCTTTCGCGTGCCCGGGGCGGCGGTCAGCGCTGGCCGGGCATATTGAGATCGTCCGGGTCCACCTCGACATCGCCGACGTCATCCGGCCCGCCGGTACCGGGCGTCACCCGGACGTCGTCCGGGTCGATGTCGTCATCGAGGGTCTCGGGGAGCGGGTCGCGCTGCTTCTGCTGGGTCTCGGTCTCGCTCGCGGGACTGTAGGACATGTCCTTGCGGACGATGTCGCTCTCTGAAGCACCCGAGTCCGCAGAACCGGCCGAGTCAGACGCCTGCGGAGGCGCGGGGGGAAGCTCACCGGTCTCACCGGCGGCGAATCTGGATCGATCGTCAGCATTCATGAGAGCGACGTTATGCCGCGGTGCCGGCCGGCGCGCAGCCCTTGACAAACCACGACGCCCGTCTTGTGAACGCTGTGGAGCCACTGATTTCTGTGACCAGAGTGACCAATGTGACACGACACGCTGCAGAATTCACGGAAACCCGCGAAATGACGCGGAAATGAGGGCAGTGGTTGGTACATTCAAGGCGGTCACTCGACCAGGGGCATCCGCCCCGACACCAACAACGATGCGACGGGATCTTCGTCGCTGGAGGATGACATGGCTGACAAGTCCATCACCAAGACCGAGCTCGTCGCGAGCATCGCAAGCGCCACGGGCCAGAGCCAGGCCACCGTCTCCGGTGTCCTCGACGCACTCTTCTCCACGGTCTCCGACGCCGTTGCCAAGGGCAGCAAGGTCTCGATCCCGGGCTGGATCTCGTTCGAGCAGGTCGACACCGCCGCTCGCACCGGCCGCAACCCGCAGACCGGCGCCGAGATCAAGATCCCGGC
>NZ_JAPSHY010000016.1 GCF_031179285.1 Microbacterium sp.
CTGCTGGATGCCGTCGACGGCGCCTCTGCGCTGAATGCCGGCTACCTGGTGCCCGCCGGTACCGTGCGCTTCGAGGTGTGCGGACGCCGGAGTGCTGCGGCGTCGCCCGCCGAGTGCGAGGCCATGGTCGCCCTGGTGGCGGAGGGCATGACCGACGGTGCGCTGGGACTGTCGACCGGACTCGACTACGTACCGGGCATCTTCCAGGATGCCGACGAGATCGCGGCTCTGTGCGCGCCGGTGGCGCGCGCCGGCGGTGTGTACGTCAGTCACATGCGCGGCGGCTACGAGGCGAACACGGCAGCCGGCGTGGCGGAGATGGTCGACATCTCCCGGCGTGCGTCGGCGGAAGCAGGGGCCGCCCTGCCCGTGCACGTCTCGCACCTGCACGCCGATGCCGACATCGTGCTCGAGCAGCTCGACGCCTTCGCCGCGGCCGGAGTGGATGCGACCTTCGACGCGTACCCGTACATCCGCGGCTGCACGCTGCTCGGGATGCCCCTGCTGCCGCCCGAGATCTCGGCCTTGCCGGTCGACGAGATCGTCACGCTCCTCAGCGACCCGCTCGGTCGCGACGCCCTGCGCGACGCCTGCGCGCAGCGCGCCTCGAACAGTCCGAGCCTCGGCCCGGAGTGGCCCGAGATGATCACGCTCGCCCACATCGCGGCGTCCGACTTCGCCTGGGCGCACGGTCTCACGCTGCGCGCGGCCGCCGAACGCGCCGGCGTCGACGCGATGGACTTCGCCTTCGACCTGCTCGCCGCCTCGCGCCTGGAGAGCAGCGCGGTGATGGCCGTCCGCAATCCGCGCCCGGCCACTGAACTCGCGCGCATCTTCGCCCACCCCGGCCACATCGGCGGCTCCGACGGGATCTTCGTCGGCGCGCATCCGCACCCCAGGGCCGCGGGGTCGTTCGCGCGATACCTGCGCGAGTTCGTGCGCGAGCTGGGTGCGTGGACATGGGCGGATGCCGTGCACCACCTCTCCGCGCAGCCGGCGCGCCGGTTCGCGCTCGGGCGCCGAGGCGTGATCGAGCCTGGCGCGGTCGCCGATGTGCTGCTCGTCGATCCGGAGACGGTGGCGGATGGCGCCACCTACGAGCAGCCTCGCACGCTGGCGACCGGCATCGACGATGTCTTCGTCGCCGGTGTGCAGGTGCTCGCCGCGGGCGAGCTGACCGGAGCGTTGCCCGGTCGGGGTGTCCGCCGAGGGGGTGCCTGATGTCGCAGAGCGTCACGCGCGCAGCCGGCATCCTCAGTGCGCTCGCCACCGAGCCGTCGACGGTCAACGGGCTGGCCGAGGAGTTCGGCATCCACCGCTCCACCATGTTCCGCGAGCTGCAGAGCCTCGAGCAGGTCGGATTCGTCCGCAGGCAGAGTGACGGGCGCTACGCCCTCGGCGTGCAACTCGCCGTGCTGGGAGGCGCGGCGCTCGAGCAGCTCGACCTGCGCGGCGCGGCCTTCGCGCACGTGCGCAGACTGCACCGGATCGTCGGCAACACCGTGCATGTGGGGGCGCTGATCGGCGACGAGATCGTCTATGTCGACAAGGTCGAGGACGCCGCGGGCGTGCGCCTGTACTCCCGCGTCGGAGCGTCTGTGCTGCCCTACTGCAGCGGGATCGGAAAGGCCATCCTTGCCGAGCTGCCCGTCGATCGCCGCGACGCCGTGCTTGCCGGCTGCGACTGGCACCCGCACACGGCGAACACGCTGACCACCCGCGCCGCGCTCGACGCCGATCTCGCCCTCACCGCGCGGCGCGGATGGGCCTTCGACGATGCCGAGTTCGAAGACTTCGTCGGCTGCGTCGCCGTGCCGATCGTGACCTCCGCCGGCGTCGTCGGAGCCCTGTCACTGACGGCGCTGCGCGCCGCCCAGAACCGCACGCAGCTCGAGCAGCGCATACCCATGCTGCGAGAGACCGCCGCCGAGATCTCACACCAGCTGGGGTGAAGAAGACCGAATCGAGAAGGAAAGAGAGAAAGATGCCCAAGACAGGTTTCTACGCCGAAGGCGCCCCCACCCCCGCGGGCCCGTACAGCCACGGAGTCGTCGCGAACGGCTTCCTGTACACGGCCGGATTCGGCCCGCAGGACGCCGCCGACGACCACGCGATCGCCGACAACGTGGGTGACCAGACCCGCCAGGTGCTGCGCAACATCCAGCTGGTGCTCGCCGAGCACGACCTGACCATGGACGACGTGGTGAAGGCCACCGTGCACCTGCAGGACCTCGCCGACTTCGCGGAGTTCAACGCCGCATACGAGGAGTTCTTCACGGCTCCGTTCCCGGTGCGCACCACCGTCGGCTCGCAGCTGGCGAACATCCTCGTCGAGATCGACGTGGTCGCCGCCCTGCCCCAGGGCTGACCCCGGGCGGCGACGACGCCTGAGCAGGTCGCGCAGGGCGTCGCCCCGGATGCTGAGCACACCGCAGCATCCGGGGCGACGCATTCACCCATGCAGGCTGCGTCTGCGCCGCCGCAACCCCCTTTCGCGTTTCGAAGGCGCGCGTACCCTGACGAGCATGGACGGGATCGCGGCTGTCGATTTCGGGTTCGCGCGGGAGGTGCTGCAGCGGGGCATCGCGGCGTTGTACCTCGTCGCGTTCCTGTCGACGCTGAACCAGTTCCGCGCGCTGGCGGGTGAGAGAGGGCTGCTTCCCGCCCCCGCGCTGCTCGACTGGGTCGCCGCCCGCACGGAGCGCAAACGGATGCTGCATCCGACCCTGTTCCGCCATATCCGCTACACCGACCGCAGGC
This sequence comes from Microbacterium sp., assembly GCF_031179285.1. GTDB lineage: Bacteria > Actinomycetota > Actinomycetes > Actinomycetales > Microbacteriaceae > Microbacterium. The sequence continues at coordinate 2,761 of NZ_JAPSHY010000016.1, forward strand.
TCGCGGTGCTGTGCTGGGCGGGCATCATCGTCGCGGCATCCCTCGTGCTCGGCCTGCCGCAGCTGGGCCCGCCGTGGCTGCCGATGCTGCTGTTCCTCGCCCTCTGGCTCGGCTATATGTCAGTGGTCAGCATCGGCCAGACCTTCTATTCGTTCGGGTGGGAGATGCTCCTGCTCGAGGCGGGGTTCCTTGCGGCGTTCCTCGGCTCGAACGACCAGCCTCCGCCGACGGTGGTCATCGTGCTGTTCTGGTGGCTGCTGTTCCGCCTGGAGTTCGGCGCCGGCATGATCAAGATCCGCGGCGGCCGCGAGTGGCGCGACCTCACCGCGCTGATGTACCACCACGAGACGCAGCCGATGCCGGGGCCGCTCAGCCGGCAGGCCCACCTGCTGCCGCGATGGATCCATCGGGTCGAGGTGGTCGGCAATCATTTCGCGCAGCTGGTCGTTCCCTTCTTCCTCTTCGCGCCGCTGCTGTCGCTGTGGATCGACGGACCGGTGCCGCAGTGGATCGGTGCCGTGGCGGGCGGCATCGTCATCGCGACGCAGGTCTGGCTGGTGATCACCGGCAACTTCGCGTGGCTGAACTGGGCGACGATCGTGATCGGATTCTCGGCGATCGGCCTGCCGGGGATCGGCAGCACCTCTGCGACGGATGGGCCGTGGCCTGGCATCCCGCTGTACTGGCTCGTGATCACCTGTGCCGTCGGACTGCTGTATGTCGTGGTCAGCTGGCCGGCGGTCCGCAACCTGTTCGCGCGCCGCCAGCTCATGAACGCGAGCTTCAACCGTTGGCAGCTGGCGAACGCCTACGGCGCCTTCGGCACGGTGACCAAGCACCGCGTCGAGATCGTCGTCGAGGGAACGGTCGATGAGGATCCGGATGCCGCGGACTGGCGAGAGTACGAATTCAAGGGCAAGCCCGGCGATGTACGCCGCATCCCGCGGCAGTTCGCGCCGTACCATCTGCGGCTCGACTGGCTCATGTGGTTCCTGCCTCTCGGCCACTCGCTCGACGACTGGTTCACGGTCTTCGTCATCCGGCTGCTCGAGGCGGATGCGCCGACGCTGGCGCTGCTGCGCGACGACCCGTTCAGGGGGGAGCGGCCGCGGTGGGTGCGTGCGGTGTCGTACCGCTACCGGTTCGCGACGCGAGCCGAGCGCCGTGCGGAGGGCGTCCGCTGGGTGCGCACCGGGCGCCGCGTGATCCTCGGGCCCGCCGCGCTGCGGTGAGCGGCGGTCAGCTGCTGTTCCAGACCAGCGAGACGACGCATCAATTGACCTTCGCGCGGGTCGCGTCCGCCGAGTACGCCCAGAGCTCGTTGGCAGAATCGGTGTCGATCGCCCAGGCGGCGACCCCGCCCGGGGCGCCCTCTTTCGCAAGCGGGGCGATGTCGCAGTCTTCGCAGTATTCGCCCCCACGGCCCTCGAGCAGGGGGGACGTCGCCGCCCAGACAGCGGTCGCGGCGCCCTGGGCAGGGGTCTTGAACTCCGGGGACGGTACGCCGTCGCCGTCGATCCATCTCATCTCGATCTGCTGATCGCGCGGGATGTGTCGTTGCAACGGGGTGATGATGCTACCGGGCTGGACGGAGAACGCGCGGACCCCGAGCGAACGACCTACTGAGTCCAGCTGCACGGCGAAGAGGACGTTGGCCGTCTTGGACTGCCCATAAGCGACCCACGGGTCGTACTCGCGGCGAGTGAAGTGGATGTCATCCCAGCGGATGGGCGAAATGGCATGCGCCCCAGACGAGACTGAAACGACACGCGCGCCTCCCGTATCGAACGCGGGCATAAGGAGATCGACGAGTGCGAAGTGGCCGAGGTGGTTGATGGCGAACTGGGATTCCCACCCCGGGCCAACCCGGGTGAGCGGGTTCGCCATGACGCCCGCGCTGTTGATGACAAGGCCGATGGTCGTTCCTCTGTCGACCACTCCTCGCGCGAACGAGCGGACAGAGTCGAGATCGGACAGGTCCATTGCGACGACCTCCACTCCCGGCACGGTCGCGAGGGTTTGCGCGGGCGAGCTCCGGGCGCCGGGCCGGCACAATCACTCCGGCGCCCGCCGCGGCCAGAGCGGAGGTGGCTGCGCGGCCCAGCCCGGAGTAGCCCCCGGTGACGATCGCCGTCGTTCCGGTCAGGTCGATTCCGGCGAGCACATCGTGAGTGGTGGTGGCACCCCCGAAGCCGGTTCCGAGGGGCTGCTGGTTCAGATCTGGAGCTGTCATGGCCCCCACGGTAAGATCTAGAGCCAACTCTAGGTCAAGCACTTTGAATCCGGATCGAGCGAACCCATGTCCGATGCGGGCGGCCCCCTTTCCGTCCCAGCCGTCTCCTCGAACGCGTGGAGCATCGGCGGCGTCGCCATCGCGACAGGGCTCAGCGTTCACGCCATTCGTTTCTTCGAGCGCGAAGGACTGCTCCTGCGCGACATCCCCCGCAACGCGGGACGCCATCGCGTCTTCACACCGGCGGACGTCCAATGGTTGACCCTGGTGAATCGCCTGCGTGCGTCGGAGATGCCGTTGGCCCGTATCAGAGACTTCGTCGACCTAGTCCGGTCCGGGCCCGGAAACGAACAGGAGCGCCTCGACCTGCTCGAGGCGCACGAGCGTGCGGTCCGCGAGAGGATCGCTGAACTCGAGGACTGCCTCGAGATAATCGAGGGCAAGGTCGCTACGTACCAACGACATCTTCTCGACGGCACCGTCCACGGTGTCTGGGCGCCTTGACCTGTTCTTGACCCTCTTGAGCGTCGGAACGAATGCGTCCAGATCGGTCAAGCCATTCCTGCCGCGTGCAGGTCTCATGAAGTGCGATGTCATCGACACGAGTCCTGCTGACGGCAAAGATCGAGCACATGAGAAAACGCATCGTGGAGGTAGTCATTGGTGAACTGATCGGACGGGGAAACGTTGACGCGGTAGAGCCGTGGCTGAGGGACGATTTCGTCGACCACGGGCCTGGCATCGTCGCCGCCAGCAAGTCGGAGTGGCTGGCCAAGGCGCGAGCGCTGCCACTCACCGGATTCAAGATCGAGATTCACAGTTTGCACGAGGCCGGCGAGGACGTCACGATGCTCTCGCGGCGTTGGGTGCCCGCCCTGGAGGGGTGGATCGCCGTTGTCGACATCTTCCGTTTCAAGGACGGCGCGATCGCGGAGCATGCAGAAGTGTTCCAGCCGACAGCGGCTCCCGATGGCGTCTCTCGCCTGGGAAAGCTCGTGCCTTGGTAGCGGCAGGGGAACTGCTGCGTGAGTGGCGCTTGCGAAGGCGCATGTCCCAGATGGAGCTCGCTCACTCGATCGACGTTTCTCCCAGACACGTCAGCCTGGTCGAAACAGGAAAAGCGACGCCCAGTCCGTCCATGCTGCTCCGACTTGCCGCCGGCCTCGACGTGCCCCTACGAAACCGCAATCAGTTGCTCCTCGCCGCTGGCTATGCTCCGCGCTACCCCGAGCGTGAGATCGGCGCCGAGGAGTTGGAGCGCGCGTACCAGGCGGTGGTTGATGTACTCAGTGCGCACGAGCCGTATCCGGCTCTCGTCATCGACCGGCGCTGGAACATCGTTTTGATGAATCGCGCTCTCGGGCCATTCCTCACTGGTGTTGCTCCCGGGTTGCTGGGGCCGCCCGCAAACTGGGTTCGCCTCGGGCTGCATCCGCACGGCTTAGCGCCGCGCATTGTAAATCTCTCTCAAGTACGTGCACTGCTTCAAGCGCGCATTGCGAGGCAACTGGCTGCCGCACCCGATCCGGAAGTTCAGGCGCTTTACGACGAGTTCTTCGGGAGTCTTAGTGGGGTCGAAGTAGCTGCTGCCCCGATCGAGTCGGAGATCGCGATACCGATGATCGTCACCCACGGCAGCCACCAGCTCAAGCTGTTTTCGACGATCACGACCTTCGGGACCCCGCAAGACGTGACACTCGAAGAGATCTCGATTGAGTTGTACTACCCGGCGGACCACCGAACGGCGGATCTTCTCCGAAGTTCCACGCTCCACGACATTCAACCGCAACCGGGCGAAGGCACTTAGGCTGGGCCAGATGTCGCGGTGCCCTGGTGCGCGACGGTTTCGGGTCAACTTCTGCGGCCGATCCCAACTCTTGCGGCCAAGATCGCAGCCGTGGCCGCAGAAGTCAGAGATGGCCGCGGAAGTTCGAGGCGTCCTATGTCGATTCCGTGGATTTCTGTTCGACGTCATGATGAGAGGGTCGAACAGCGACCTGGAGCAGGAGCACGAAATGACTCGCGAACTCGTCTACACCGGATTCATCACCGCCGACGGCATCGTCGACTCCCCCGGCGGTGTGGTCGAAGGCCACCCGAGCGGCGGCTGGGTGTTCCGCACTCCGTTCGACCCCGACGCGTATTCCCTCAAGGGCGAGGAACTGGCCGACACCACGGCGCTGCTGTTCGGCCGTCGCAGCTACGAGGCGTTCGCCCCGATGTGGCGGGAGTCCGAGGATCACGCCGCCTATCGCGATCTGCCGAAGTACGTCGTGTCGACGACACTCACCGAAGACGAGGTGCTCGACGGCTGGGGAGAGACCCGCATCCTGCGCTCGACCGACGAGGTAGCGGCCCTGCGCGACGGTGAGGGCGGCGGCATCTTCATCCACGGCAGTGCAGAGCTCGGTCGACACCTCGGCGAGGCCGATCTCATCGATCGCTACAACCTGCTGGTGTTTCCGGTGCTGCTCGGCTCGGGAAAGACCATCTTCCCGCCGGCGCAGCGCGCCCAGCAGCTTACGCTGCGCGAATCGGCTGCGTACGCCAATGGCGTCGTCAAGGTCATCTACGACGTAAACCACTGACATCGTTCGGCCGCGGGGGCCTCGGTTCCCTCAACTTCTGCGGCCGATTCCCACTTCTGCGGCCAGAAATACCTCTTTTGGCCGCAGAAGTTCGGGATGGCCGCAGAAGTTCGAAGCTCCGGCATGTCGACCGGCCGGCCGGTATGCTGTCGGTCGTGAGTCCTGAGGCAGACAGACGCTAAATCGCGGGTCGAGTCGCACATCGTGCGCTCCCCGCATCTCGTCGACCCTTCATCACTCCGTCGCGCCCCCCGGGTGACGCGACGCCGTACGTCTGGATGCTTCACCATGCCTCTGTTGATCCTGGTCCTCTCCCTGGCGGTCTTCGCCCAGGGCACCAGCGAGTTCATGCTCGCGGGACTGCTCCTTCCCATCTCGGCCGAGCTGGGCGTCACGCCGGCCGTCGCCGGCACCCTCACATCAGCCTTCGCCGTCGGGATGGTGATCGGCGCTCCCGCGATGGCGCTCATCGGCGCTCGCTGGAGTCCCCGCCGGGCTCTGATCGCCCTGCTGAGCCTGTTTCTCCTCTCCCACGTCGTCGGGGCCGTCACCCCGACGTTCGAGGTGCTGCTGATCACGCGGGTGATCTCCGCGCTGGCGAACGCAGGATTCCTCGCCGTCGCGCTGGCGACCGTCGGGCGGCTGGTCTTGCCGGATCGCACGACGCGCGCAGTGGCGACCCTCCTTGCCGGCACCACACTCGCCACCATCATCGGCGTGCCGGCCGGAGCGCTGCTCGCGACGTTGCTGGGCTGGCGCGCGACGTTCTGGGGAGTCGTCCTGCTCTGCATCCCCGCGCTGATCGCACTGCTGCGGGATCGCTCCCTCCGGCAGGCGGCAGCGGCGCCCGGCATCCGCATTCGAGACGAACTGTCCGAGCTGCGTCGCCGGCCCGTGCTGGGATCCGTCGTGCTGGCCGTTCTCGTCAACTCCGCGACTTTCGGGGTGTTCACATTCCTCGGGGTGCTCGGGGCGGATGCCGGAATCCAGGCACCTCTCATCCCGCTGCTGCTCGCGGGGTTCGGGGTCGGCGCGTTTGCCGGCGTCACCGCGACGGGCCGTTGGGCGCCGGGGCGCGAGCGGGCCTGGATCACGGCTGGGACGGCCATGCTCATGTGCGCCTGGGCAGCGTTCGCTCTGCTGGTCGCGTCGCCGATCGCCCTGCCACTGCTGGCGGTTCTCTGCGGCGCGCTCTCGTTCGCCGTCGGATCCGCCCTGATCGGACGGATCGTCCGCGAGGCCGGGGGCGCTCCCGTCCTCGGCGGAGCGTACGCGACCGTCGCGCTGAATCTCGGCGCTTTCTCTGGGCCTCTCATCGCCGGCATCGTGTACGAGCGCTCTGAGGCCGCGGCGGTGCCATGGACGGCGGTGATCATCACGGCCACCGCCGTGATGATCACCGTCTGGGCGCTCGCGCCGGCGCTAAATCAGACGCGGTCCGGGCGATGAGCGGGCGCGGTGCCGGCGGTCACACCGACTGCCGGCGCCGCGCTCTGCTGCCCGCCATGATCAGCAGAAGCGCGGGCACTGCGAAGAGCAGGAATCCGCTGGGGCCGACGATCCACACGCAGACGACTGCCCACGCCGCCAGGGCGAACCCGACGTATGCCGGCACGGTCGCGCCCCGTCGACCTGCCTCGAGGATCAGCAGCGCGAGCAGTGCGATCGGAACGACGAAACCGCCCGGCAGCGCCCAGAAGTGCACGAATGCGTCGATCGGCATCTGCTCGCTGCGGAGAGGGCCGGCAAGCCATGAGTCCCACCACCCGTGTGCCACGAAGACCGCGGTGTGAAGGACGCTGATCAGCAGCAGAGTCACGGCGGCGGCGACGGTCAGGCGGTCGGCGCGGCGCGCGGGGTGAGCGGTCGCTGCGGTCACGCGGACGCGGAGCGGGATGTTCTCGGTCGCGGAGTGCTGTTCCATGCCTCCAGCCTGCAAGTCGCCGCGACAGCAGGCATCGCCCGCAGAGGTGACGGGACCTCGCCTGAAAGGGTGAGAATCTCGAAACTCATCCCTCGGTCGCGCTGTGCGAGACTTCGCTCATGGTTGAGAACGACGCCGTCCCGAGCATCGAATGGAGACCGGTCGCAGAGGCGGACTTTCCGCTGCTCTCCGACTGGCTCGCCAGGCCGCACGTCCACCGGTACTGGCACCATGACCACACACCCGAGGGTGTGGCGGCCGACTTCGGCCCCGGCACTCGCGGTGAAGAGGCGGGCGAAGATCTGCTCGTCTTCGTCGACGGTGCCCCGACCGCTCTTGTGCAGCGAGCCCGGATCGCTGACTACCCGGAGGACCTCGAAGAATTCAGTCGCATCGTCGACGTGCCGCCGGGTGCGGTGACGATCGACTATCTCATCGCCGATCAGTCTCGGATCGGCCAGGGGCTGGGCACGGCGATCATCCGCGCCGTCGTCGCGGACACGTGGTCGAAGTATCCCGAGTGCACTGCCATCATCGTCAGCGTGGTCGCAGGGAACATCGCCTCGTGGCGTGCGCTCGAGAAGGCCGGTTTCCGGCGCATCGCCGAGGGAGACATGGAACCGGACAACCCCATCGATCCGCCGCTGCACGTGATCTCGCGCATCGACAGGCCCGAGGCCGCGCCCCGGCGGGTGTGACTCCGCGGGTCTGTGGTGCGGCGACTGCTGCGCGATACCCGGCCTCACGTGTCCTGTCCCTGACCCGAATGTTCGTCTCGGGACACGGGCCGGGTGCGATGCGATGGCCGATTCCCGCCGGACGGGCGGGGCCATCCCTGCTGGACTCGGAAGATGCCCGTTGAAGAACGCCCTTCTCTCTCTTCCCCCTTCGTGCGCGTCGCCTGGGCGAGCGTGCTGACACAGATGGCAGAGCAGATGGCCCTCGTCGCGGCGCCCCTGGCGGCGGTGCTCGTGCTCGGTGCGGGCGCCCCCGAAACCGCGCTGCTGCAGGTGGCGCAGACCCTTCCCTTCCTGCTGCTCTCCATCCCGTTCGGACTGGTCATCGATCGGTCCTCGCCGAAACGCGTGCTCGTCGGATGCGAAGCGCTGCGTGCGGCGACCCTGGCGTGCACAGTCGCCCTGATCCTGCTCGATTCGCTCACCTTCGGCGCCCTGCTCGCTCTGGGCTTCGTCGGTGCGATCGGCACGGTCGGGGTGAGCGTGGCCATTCCCTCATCTGTGCCGCAGCTCGTCACGCGGGAGCGCCTCGTGGACGCCAATCAGTGGCTGGAGCTGGGGCGCAGCGTCGCGTTCATCAGCGGTCCGGTCATCGCCGGTGCGATCGTGTCTCTCGCGGGAGCGGAGACGGCGTTCGTCGTGGCCACCGTCGCGTGTACGGCTGCCGCGGCGTTGCTCCTGCGGGTCGACATCCCTCGCGCGCTCTCACCGCGCACGAAGGCATGGAGCGATGTCGTCAGCAGTGTGCGCTTCGTGCTATCGAATCGACTGCTGCGGCCGATGATCGTGACGTCGATGGTCTTCAACGTCGGATGGTTCCTCATCCAGTCGGTCTTCGTGGTGTACGCGATCGATCGGCTCGGGATGACGGCGGCGACCGTAGGCGCTGTGATGGGAGTGTACGGAGCGGGCATGGTGATCGGCGCTTTCGCCTCGCGCCGGCTGTCTCGACGCATCACTCTGGGGGCGATGTCGGTGCTGGGCCCGATCGGAGGCTTCATCGCCGCAGGTCTCATGGCCGCGACGGTCTGGATGCCGCTGCCCGCTCTCGCCTACGTGGCATTCTTCCTGTTCGGCCTGGGGCCGGTGCTCTGGTCGATATCGACGACGTCGCTCAGGCAGGCGGTCACGCCGATGCCGATGATCGGGCGGGTGTCGTCTCTGCTGGTCGTCTCGACATACGGCGCCCGGCCGATCGGTGCAGGACTCGGGGCTGTGATCGCGGCCGGCGCCGGCATCGAGTGGTGCATCGCCGTGGCTGCTGTCGTCTTCGCCGCGCAACTGGTGCTGGTGCTCACCTCCGCCCTGCCCGCGGTGCGCGAGCTACCTGCGCAGGCTCCCGAGACGGCGGATGCTGCGTGAGATCGTGCATCGCGCGTGAGAGCGCAGTTTCTGCGTGAGACACCACGTCTCGCGTGAGACGCCGCATGCGGCGTGAGACATCACGTGAGACGTGGTGTCTCACGCTGCGACGTGTGTTTCGCGCGCCGCAGAGCGGCCGACCCGGCGGCGCGTCAGCGCGCGGTCACGGCACGATCGAGTCGATGTACCCGCCGTCGACGCGGACCGCAGCGCCGGTCGTCGCCGACGCGAGCGGCGAGGCGAGGTAGGCGACCATGTTCGCGATCTCTTCCGGCTCGATGAGTCGCTGCAGCAGGGACTGCGGACGGTGCAGCTTCATGAACTCGCGCTGCGCCTGCTCCCACGCCAGCGCGCGGTCGACCAGCTCATAGACGAAGTCCTCCACGCCGCCGGTGTGCGTCGGTCCGGCGAGCACCGAGTTGACGGTGACCCCAGTGCCGGCGGCATCCTTCGCGAAGCCGCGACTGACGGCGAGGAGCGCCGTCTTCGACATGCCGTAGTGGATCATCTCGGCGGGGGTGACGACGGCCGAGTCGCTGGCGATGTTCATCACCCGGCCCCACCCGCGCTCCTTCATGCCGGGCAGTACCGCGCGGGTCAGCCGTACCGCCGTCAGCACGTTGATCTCGAAGTACCGACGCCACTCGTCGTCGGTGATCTCGAGCGCCGGGGTCGTGCCGAAGATGCCGAGGTTGTTGACCAGTACGTCGACGTCACCGGCCGCGTCGAGCACGGCTACCGCCCCCGCCTCATCGCTCACGTCTCCGGCCGCCGCGACCAGATCGCGGTCGCTGGATTCGGCCCGCAGCTCGTCGATGACCGAAGCCACGGTGTCGGCACGCCGCCCGTTGACGGCGACGCGGGCTCCGGCATCCGCCAGTGCCACCGCGATCGCGCGGCCGATGCCCTGTGTCGATCCCGTGACGAGGGCGGTCTTTCCGGTGAGGTCGATGCGCATGGTGCTCCGTTTCATTCCGAGTCGCTGGCGCGGTCGCTTGCCGAGGGTGCAACCACGCGCCCGCTCAGATCATGCCCGAGAACACGATCGCGTCCGTCAGCGGCCACCGCCCGCATCAGTCAGCGAATCCATCGCGGTGTATTCCACCCGTAGGACGCGGATGCTGCCGCGGCGGGACCGGAAGCCGACAACCCGCCCGGTGAACCCTCCGGCGACCTCCGTCGAGAGGTATCTGCCGTCCGCCCTGCCCAGCGGATGCCGCACACCGCCCTGCTCGACGGAGAACAGCAGGTCGTCCGGCCCGCCCGATGTGGCCGGCACGCTCTCGATCCGGGCGGTCACCGGCCCGGCGTCCACACGCGCACCCGGTGCGAGCTGCTGCTGCACCGGCCCGACGCGAAGCACCGCCTCGGCGTTGCCGCTCTCGACTCGCACCTCTGCCCAGTGGCTGTCATCCAGCCTCAGCAGGACTCCGGCCGCACCGTCCCGCGGATCGAGCTCGACGTCGAACGCCCATCGCCGGTCCGTGACCCGCGCGACAACGGCGCTCATGGCACGCGTCGGCTGCGAATCCTCGAGCACCTCGACGCCCCCGTCACTCAGCGCTCGCAGCTGTCTGCCGACCGGCGCGCCCGGCGAGACCCAGCGGGGGTGCAATGGGGCCGACGTGAACGTCTCGCTGTAGGAACGGTCTGGCACCGTGATGACGAATCGCGACTCGTCGAACACCGGCCACCCGTCCTGCCAGCGCACTCCGGAGAGGAATGTCTCCCGGCCGTTCACGTGGAACATCGGTGTGACGCCCTGCGGACGGACGCCGAGGTACACGGCGGCCCATTCTCCCTCGGGGGTCTGCACAAAGTCGGCATGACCGGTGTTCTGCACCACGTGCGTCGTGCTCCGGTGCGTGAGGATCGGGTTGGCGGGTGCCGCTTCGAACGGTCCGTCGTGCCGGCGTGATCGGGCGACCGAGACCCCGTGACCGCGCTCTGTCCCGCCCTCCGCGATCACGAGATAGAACCAGCCGTCGTGGTGGTACAGATGCGGCGCCTCGGGGTGCGCCATCCCGGTTCCGCGCCAGATGACCCGCGGCTGAGTGAGCACGCGACCCCCGGTGGGTTCCACCTGTGCCTGTGCGATGCCCGGCAGCGCAGGATCCGTCGAGCAGTACGTGACGTAGCAGTCGTCGCCGACCCAGGCGAGGTCGGGGTCGATGCCCTGCAGCCCGTCGAGCCGCCGGAGCGGTTCCCAGCCGCCGCGCGGATCGGCGGTGGAGGTGATCACCTGACCGCCCGACGTACCGATGTCGGTCGTGATGAGCCAGAACCGGCCGTCGTGGAACCGGAGTGTCGGCGCATAGATGCCGCCACTGGAGGGGAACCGCCCTGCGGTCGCCGCCTCCTCCCCTGCGAGGGCGTTCCCGATCTGAGTCCACTGCAGCAGATCGGTGCTGTGCCAGATGGGGACCCCGGGCGAGTACTCGAACGAAGAGTGCGCGAGGTAGAAGCCGTCGTCACCGCGGCAGATGCTCGGATCGGGGTGGAAGCCCGCGACGATGGGCTCCTCGCTCGTGGAGGCGGTGCGCACTGCGATGTCGATCTCTTCGGCGGCGAGGAGGTCGTTCGTGGAGGTGGTCATTTGATTCCGGTCACCGCGATTCCTTGGATGAAGTACCGCTGCAGTGCGATGAAGAGCAGCAGCACCGGTGTGATGACGAGCACGGAGCCCGCGAGCAGGACTCCGTAGTTCGTGGCGTTCTGTCCGACCGAGTACAGCGACAGCGCTACGGGCAGGGTGTACATGTCCTCGCTCTGTGCGACGACGAGCGGCCAGAGGAAGTTGTTCCAGGAGCCGAGGAATGTGAGGATCGCCAGCGTCGCGAGCGCCGGCTTGCAAAGCGGCAGCACGATCGTCGCGAAGATCCGCAACTCGTTCGCGCCGTCGATGCGCGCCGCTTCGATGAGGGCGTCCGGGATCTCGTTGATGAACTGGCGCATCAGGAAGACGCCGAGCGGTCCGGCCAGGAACGGCAGGATCAGCGCGGCGTGGGTGCTCACCATCCCGAGGTTGCTGATGACGACGAACAGCGGGATGAAGGTCACGACGCCCGGGACCATCAGCGTCACGAGCACCAGCGCGAACAGCGCGCGCTTGCCGGCGAACTCGAGCTTCGCCAGTGCGTATCCCACCAGCGAGCAGAAAAGCAGGGTCCCGATGACCGTGAACCCGGCGACCACGACGCTGTTGTAGAAGAAGGTGCCGAAGTCGAGTCGGGTGAACCAGGCGACGAAGTTGTCCCAGGTGATGGTCTCCGGCCACCAGGTCGGCGGCCGCCGGATGAGCTCCTGCTGCGTCTTCACCGAACCGAGGTACATCCACACGAACGGCAGGATCGTGACGAGGACGGCGATGAGCAGCGCGGCGTAGACGAGCACCCGTGACATCCGCGGCCTGCGCCTCGACCCGCGCCGCCGCACGTCAGGGCGCGGGGCGGGGGAGACCGCGACGGCTTCGACCGCCGTCGTTCTCGATGAGAGTTGTGTCGACATGACGTTCTCAGGCTTTCGTCTTGAAGAACCGGAATTGCAGGATGCTGAGCAACGCGATCGCGATGAACAGGATGTAGCTGGCCGCCGAGGCGGTCGCGTAGTTGCCGAAGCCGAACTCGTTGTACGTGAAGTAGCTGATCGAGAGCGTGGAGCTCAGCGGCCCGCCCTTCGTCATCACGAAAGGCTCCTCGAAGAACTGCAGGAATCCGACCGACAGCAGGATCGCGCCCAGCAGCATGGTCGGACGCATGAGGGGGAGAGTGATGCGCGTGAACCGCCGCCACGCTCCGGCACCGTCGACCTCGGCTGCCTCCATCACGTCCTGCGGGATGGTCTGCAATCCCGCGAGGAAGATGATCATCAGCGTGCCCATGTTCCGCCACACCGCCATGAGGATCATCGCCGGCATCGCCCAGGCCGGATCGTTCAGCCAGTCCGGGCCCTGGATGCCGACACCGCCCAGCACGATGTTCAGCAGGCCGTCCGGCTGCAGGATGAAGCGCCACACCACCGCGATCGCCACGATGCTGGTGATGACGGGCGCGTAGAACCCGACCCGGAATGCCGTGCGGAACCGCGTGATCCCGTTGTTGAGAGCGACGGCCAGCACCATGGCGACCGCCATGGTCAGGGGGATCCCGACGCCGACGAAGTACAGGGTGTTTAGCAGCGACCGGGTGAACTGCGCGTCTTGGAAGAGGGCCGCGTACTGCTCGAGCCCGACGAAGTCGACGCCGAAGGGCGTGCTGATGTCGCGACTGGTGAAGTCGGTGAACGACATGATCAGCGACGACAGCAGCGGATAGAGCATGAAGAGCGCGAAGCTCGCGACGAACGGCAGGGCGAACAGGTACGCCACCACGGTGGTGCGCCTGCGTGCGCCCCCTGGCCCCCCGCCACCGCGGCGCCGGTGCGCCACGGTGGTGGGGCTGGGTACGACGGCCATCGTCAGTCGCCGAAGCCGAGCGAGTCCGCCTCGGACTGGATCGCCGCGAGGCCCTCTGCTGCGGGGATCACGCCGCGCATGATCTGCTCGATCTGCGTGTCGGCGGCGGCGGAGAGCTCCGGCCACACCGTGAGCGCCGGTGCCGTCTTGGTGCTCTGCAACTGCTCGCCGAACGCCGCGGTCTTCGGGTTCTCCGTCAGCGCCGGGTCGTCCCATGCGGACTGCTGCGACGGCAGGCCGTTGACGGTCTTGTACCACTCCACCTGGACGTCGGGTTTCGTGAGCCACTGGATGAGCTTCCACGCGGCATCCGGGTTCTTCGACCCCTTGAACACGGCGAGGTTCGCCCCAGCCGCGAACGACATCGATTCGCCGGAGGGCGAGGCCGGGATCGGCGCGACAGCGAACTTGTCGGCGAACCCGTCCCCGCCGGCCGCCGCCAGGCCCGGGATGTCCCACGGTCCGCTGATGAACATCGGCGTCGAACCGTCCACGAACCGCGACACCTGGGAGCCGGATTCGTTGTCGGGGTTGGGATCGGCGATCCCCTCGTCGAAGAAGCTGCGGATGTAGTCGAGCGCCTCGGCGTTCTCGGGGGTGTCGATCGTCCACTCGGTCTGCTCGGCGTTGATGATGTCTCCGCCGTTGGACCACATGAAAGGCAGGTTGCCGATGAACGAGTTCCACCCGCCGGACGGAAGGGTCACGCCGAACTCCGCGCCGGCGCCGGTCTGGTACCCCTTGGCGAGAGCCTTGAAACCTTCCCAGTCGGTCGGGAACTCGCTGAAGCCTGCCTGCTGCATCAGGTCGGTGCGGTAGAAGAGTGCTCGCGTCTCGACGTACCAGGGAACGCCGTAGTGCGTGCCTCCGAGGTCGGTGGTCTCCAGGGCGACGGGGAAGATGTCGCTCGTGTCGATCTCCGACGGTGTCGGCAGCAGCGCCGAACCGAAGGCCGGCATCCAGTCGCTGCCCAGCATCCCGATGTCAGGGGTGGTGTTCCCCGCGACCGCCGTCTGGTACTTGTTCTGGGCTGAGTCCCACGGCACCGGCGTCACCTGGATCTCGACGTCGGGATTCTCCTCCTCGAACGGCGCGAGGAAGTCGGCCAGCGCTTCCCCTTCGGTTCCCTGCGCCCAGATGGTGAGCTTGCCGGTGGCTGGCCCGTCGCCCAGCGTGACGGGTTCCGGACCCGCGCCCTCTCCTTCGTCGGGGCGGCCGCAGCCGGACAGCAGCAGCGCGGCGGTCGCGGTGATCGCGACACCGCTGAGCACTCTCTTTCGGATCATCGTCGTTCCTACTCGTCGATTGTCGGGAGCTATCCCGGTGATGTGATTCACCGAAATCTACGCGCATAACATTTGAGAACGCAAGCATCAATTTGAAACCGGGGTGCGATCAGTGGCGGATGCTGTCCGCGGCGCAGCCGCAGGATTCGCCGATCCACAGGCGGCACGGCAGTGTGACGTCGCGGCCCGTCGAACCGTCCCCCTCCAGCGCGCGGAGCAGGATGCGAACGGCCTCTCGCCCCACCGCCTCCATCGGCTGCCGAACCGTGGTCAGGGTCGGGGAGCTGAGCCGGCCGGCGATCACGCCGTCGTAGCCGGTGACCGCGGTGCCTGCCGGTACCGAGTACCCGGCGGCGCGGAGCGTGCGAATCGTGACCAGCGCTTCCTGGTCGGTCGAGCACACGAACGCGTCCGGCAGCGGGCCGCTCGCGAGCAGCTGCTCGACCACGCGCTCCGTCGAGGCATCGTCTCCCGGATGGCTGTCAGTGGGCGCCGGCACAGGAAGACCTGCTGCCTCGAGCGTGTTTCGGAACGCGGCGTAGCGAGACTCGAACTCCGGCGTGCTCAGCGCGCCGACATAGGCGAATCGACGATGGCCGTGCGCGGTCATGAGGTGCGAGGCGAGCTCGGCCATGGCCGTACCCTGGTCGACGAAGACGGTGTGCATGCCGGGTCGTCGCACGGCCCCGCCCAGCTCGACCACCGGGAGGCGAGTGCTCAACTGCGCGAGAGTCTCGCCGGGAGCGGCTCCCGCGAAGGCGATGAGACCATCGACGCGTCCCGCGACATCGACGACGTCGCGGGACTGGGCGAAGTCACCGGCGCCCAGCATCAGCGCGTAGCCGCGTCGGCGGCATTCGAGCTGCACCCCGCGCTGCACCTCGTCGGCGTAGAGCGGGAACAGTCGACCGTCCGGCATCCGCAGTGACGCTTCGATGGCGTCGTCCTCCGCCGAGCCGGTGGCGGATGCCTCGCCTTCCAGCAGATAGTCGAACGCGTACAGGCCGAGCGCCCCGGTCGCTCCCCGCGCCAACCCTCGCGCGCTGGCGCTGGGCACGTACCCGAGCGCCTCCGCGGCCGCGAGGACCGTCTGCCTCGTCTCCTCCTTCACGCGGTCCGGCTTGGTGAAGGTGAACGACACGGTGGCCGTCGACACTCCGGCTGCGCGAGCGACGTCGTACACGGTCGGCCGCCTGCCGGTGCGAGTGCGGGATCTCTGGTCAGACATGATCGATGCCACAGTACAGGCCCGGATCACGCCCCGAATGCGATCGCTGGCGAGCTGTCGCCGTTCGAGGCGCCGCTGATCAGCGGATCCTCCACCAGCCAGATCAACCCCGGCCTGCCTCTCTCGTCGACGAATCGCAGTGCGATCGCGATCGCCGAGTCCGTGTCTGCGCGGGACTGCGCCCACTCGTGAGCTTCGCCCAGCGAGACCCCGTCGATGTCGAAGACCTCGCGCCACGCTCGCGAATCCTGGATGAAGACCCGCAGGTCGAGCGTGGAGCGCTCCCACCGGGTGTCCCGCTCGTCGACTTCTCTCGGTGCCATGGCCATCGTCGAATGGTACGCGCGCTCGCCACCTCGCGATGCCGAATCGCGTGAGACGACGGATGCCGCGTGAGACAACGGATGCTGCGTGAGACACCCCACGTCGCGTGGTGTCTCAGGCGAAAGGTGGTGTCTCAGGCCAAACGTGGTGTCTCGCGCGTAAGGGATGTCACGCCGGCGTGCCCGCCCCCGTCAGGCGCGCCCCTGCAGGATCCCGTGCCAGTACACCTGCGGGAACATCCACCTGTCGATGAACCAGTTGCGGCGACTCTCGCGGTACGAGGTGCGCCAGAGCGTCGGGGCCATGCGCCGGGCGTCGTCGAACTCGGCGAAGACGGCGGTCGAGCGCGAGACGGTGAACGGGCAGACGCCGTATCCGTCGTAGCGGGCGGTGGGTTCACGCCCGTCCAGCACGGCGAGGAGGTTCTCGACGAGCACCTTGACCTGCTTGCGCAGCGCGCCACCCGACTTCGAGTTCGTCGTCGCAGCCGCGTCACCGAGCGCCCACACGTCGGGGTGCATCGGAGACCGGAGCGTGCGCACATCGACATCGGCGAATCCGCTCGCCGCCTGAGCGAGGCCGCTGTCGGCGATCCACGACGGCGCGGACTGCGGCGGCTCGACGAGCAGCACGTCGTAAGTGATCTGCTCCCGGTCGGCGCCGTAGGTCACCGTGCGGAGGTTGCCGTCGACCGAGACGAGTTCCGCCTCGGTGTGCAGTTCGACGCCGTACTCGGCGATCTTGCGCTCGAGCTCTGCGTCGATCTCGGGGATGCCGAAGATCGTGGGATCCGGCACCAGCATCACAACCCGGATGTCGTCGAGCACACCCTTCGCCCGCCAGTACGCGCACGCCTGATACATCGGCTTCTGCGCGGCGCCCGCGCACGACGCCGGGCCCTGCGCCTGCACGAACACGACCGTTCCTTCTCGCACCTCGCGCAGCAGCGCCGAGGCCTTGATCGCGAGGTCGAACTCGTAGTTCGACGCGACCGCCGGCGTGCGGATCGCATCGGCGAGGCCCGGAATGCCGTCCCATCGGTTCTGGATGCCGGGGCATACGACGAGCTGCTCGTAGCCGACCGTGCCGCCGGCTGCCAGCTTCACCTCGTGCGCCTTCGGGTCGACTTTGATCACGGTGTCCTGAATCCACTCGACACCCTTCGGCATCACATCGCGCTGCGGGCGCCGAGCCTCACTCGCGCGGGCCGTCCCACCCGCGACATGCGAGAACAGCGGCTTGTAGTAGTGCGTCTCGTTCGGATCGATCACCGCGATGTCGGTGATGCCGGCACGGCGGAGCCTGCCGGCGACCGAGAGTCCGGCGTTTCCTCCGCCGATCACGAGGATGCGGTGCGTACGGGTCGCGTCTGCCGCGTCTGCGTTGCTCATTGCGCTGACGATAGGTGGCATCCGGTCACCCGGACACGGGGTTGACACCTGCGGTCCCGGGAGTCGGAACGGCGCGGGTCACCCCGAGGCATCGCCGGATGCAGCACGCATTCGCCTGCGGTAGTCCCGCGGACTGATGCCGCGCTCGCGCCGGAACGCCGCGCTCAACGCGAAGGGTGTGCTGTATCCGACACGCGCGGCGATCGCGCCGACGGTGAGGTCGCCGTCACGCAGCAGGTCGGCGGTGAGCTTGAGGCGCCAGTCGGTCAGGTACGTCATGGGCGGTTGCCCCACCAGATCGGTGAATCGCCGGGCGAGCGCGGCTCGTGACGTGCCCGACCGGCGTGCCAGTTCCGCGAGGGTCCACGGGTGCGCGGGGTCGCCGTGCATCAAGCGGAGAGCAGCTCCCACGATCGGGTCGCCGTACGCGCTGAACCACCCCGGGGCGCGGTCGCTCCGGCTGAACCACGTCCGCAATGTCGCGATGAGCAGCAGATCGAGCAGGCGATCGAGGACCGTGTCCTGCCCGGCATCCGTGCCCTCGATCTCGGCTTCGAGCATCTGCATCAGGTGCTGGGTGGCGGTGCAGCGTTCGACGACGGCGAGGGGCGGCAGCACGCGAAGCAGCGAGTCGCTCACTTCGCCGCGCACCTGATAGGTGCCGCTGAACAACACGGTCGCGCCCGCGGCGTCATTGCCCCACGAGCGTTCCCCGAACATCGCCATGACGTCATCGCCGACCGGATGCGGCTGCTGCAAGCGATCGATCCTGACTTGCGGCGGCGTCGAGGGGGGATCGGCGACCGTGTACCGCAGATCGGGCCCCCGCACGAGAGCGACGTCTCCGGGTTGCAGGCGCACCGGTGGGCGGTCATCGAGAACGATCCATGCGTCGCCGCGAGTGGGGGCGAGGAGGGTGAGCGGCGCATCATCCTCGATCCGCATCGCCCAGGGCGGGGCGAGCATCGAACGCAGCACGAACGCGCCGTTGGCTCGCGCGGAGTCAAGAATCGCCGTCATGCCATCCATAGCGTCACCGTAGACGTTCGCGCATGTTATTGCGATCATCACCCATTCCGCGTCACGTCGTCCCCTCGTTGGATGGACTCATGACCACGACAGACACCCTCCACACTCCGGCCGTCTCCTCGGCATCCGCTCGCCCGACCGTCGTCCTCGGCGGCACCGGCAAGACCGGGCGCCGCCTCGTCGAGCACCTCCGTGCCGAGGGCGTCGCCGTTCGCCCCGTCGGTCGCAGCACGTCGCTGCCCTTCGACTGGGCGGACCGCTCGACGTGGGACGCGGCCATCTCCGGATCGCGCGCCGCCTACATCGCATACTCGCCCGACCTCGCCGTGCCCGGTTCTGGTGACGACATCGCCGAACTCCTCACCCGGCTCGAGGGCGCCGGTATCGAACACGCGACACTGCTCTCGGGGCGCGGCGAACCGGAAGCGCAGGATGCCGAAGAGGCGCTGCAGCGCTCGAGCCTGTCGTGGTCGGTCGTGCGGGCATCATGGTTCTTCCAGAACTTCAGTGAGAGCTACCTGCGCGATCCGATCCTCGAGGGCACGCTGTACTTGCCGGCCGTCAGCGCCGCCGAGCCGTTCATCGACGCCGACGACATCGCCGCCGTCGCCGCGGCGACCCTGCTCGACAACCGCCACGCCGGCGAGGTCTACGAAGTCACCGGTCCGGAACTGCTCACATTCGACCAGATCGCCGAGCAGCTCTCGTCGGCGCTCGGGCGGCGGATCTCATACGTGCCGATCTCGCGTGAGGAGTACGCCACCGCCGCGCGCGCCGAGGGTGTGCCCGAGCCCGTCGTGTGGTTGCTCGACTACCTCTTCCGCGTCGTGCTCGACGGGCGCAACGAGTCTCTCGCCGACGGCGTGCAGCGTGCACTCGGCCGGGAGCCGCGCCGGTTCGCCGACTTCGCCCGCGCTCACGCCGCAGCGGGCACCTGGACCCCGGGGGGCGATCTGACATGACCGCTCTCGTGACCACCGTCCTCATCCTGCAGGCGCTCAGCTTCATCAACGGCGGAGTGTTCCTGGCATTCACCACGATGGTCATCCCGGCACTGCGGGGCGCCCGTGATCCGCACGCAGCCGCGACCGTGATGCGCGACGTCAACGTGCGTGCACCGCGGTCGATCTTCATGGTGCCCTTCCTCGGTGCCCCGGTCGCGGCGATCGTCGCCGGGATTCTCCTCGTGACCGGTGGCGCCGCGACCGCCGCGGCGCCGTGGGTCATCGGGGCGATCGCGGCGAGTCTGCTCGCCTTCGTCGTCAGCGTGACGGTGAACATCCCTTGGAATGACCGGCTCGAGCGCGAGCGGGGCCAGGAGACGATCTGGACGGAGTTCTCGCGGGTGTGGGCGCGCGCCAACGCCGTGCGCTGCGCGCTGTCGATCGCCGCGGGAGCGGCGGCAGCCGTGTCGCTGATCTGAGCGGGACGCTCGCCGCGATGCGTACCAGCCCGTCGAGGGGTCGGGTTGCGACAGCGAACCGGCCCGGTCAGGTTCCGAGTGATGTTGCGGTGCCGGCGAGCATCGCCACCGCATTGCCGCTGCATACCTTTCCGCGCACATCGCCGGACAGAGCGGAGGCCGCGAGCTGCAGCATGGTCGCCTCGGGCGTCTGCACGGGGTACCCGCTGCCGAACACCCATCGCCCAGGGTCGCGTGCGAGCCCGTCGGCGACGTGAGTCGGGCCGTTGACGTGCCAGAGATCGAGCCGCACGGCGGAGGGCGCATCGTCGCCGAGATGCCGAGAAACTTCCTGCCAATCGGCGTGGTTGAGCCCGCTGAGAAGCATCGGATGCGCCGGGCGCGCCCGAATCAGGTCGGCGAGGTGATGCGGCTCGAGATCCTCCGCGGGCGACAGCGGATGTCGCACGCGGGCGTCGTCGAGCCGCGTGAGCAGCTGAAGCGGGAGCTCGAGCTCAGCGCAGGCGTCCACGACCTGGGTGAGCAGGGAGACCGGATAGCGGTGGTAGCCAGGAGCGACGCGGATTCCCGCCGCTCCCGAGAGCGCGGCCCACGCGAGCTCCTGTCGCCAGTCGCTCTGCCGCGGATCGATGACGGCGAAGACGCGGAACAGCGGGTCGTCGCCGCATGCCGCGAAGACGGCCTCGTTCCCGGTGCGGGTGTCGAAGCCGAACAGGGAGGCGAGGTGCGACACCCAGAGGGACCGTAACCCGTACCACCGCGCGTAGTCCCTCAGGTCGTCGACGGCAGCGGAAGCCGGAAGCCGGAAGGGCCACTGGCCGAGGTGGCACGTGGTGTCCACCGCGCCGAGGACGGGGAACTCCTCCATGAGCATCGTGCGCGACCGGTCCGTCATGCCGCGACCTCGCTGAGCCAGCCGGCGACCGTGCCGCCGAACACGCGGGTCGAGGCTTCGGGGTTCAGTCCTGCCCCGAGCACCTTGCCCACGTTCGCCGCCAGGTCGATGTGATGCAGATCGGAGCCGAACACCACCCGCGACGAACCGAGGCGATCCACGGCGAGAGCGACCTCGCTGGCTCCGATGATCGTGCCTGAAGTGTCGACAGCGACGTTCGGCACGTCGCGCACCGTGTTGATCGCGGATTCGGCCTGCCCGCCCAGATGCGCCATGATGAACCGCACCTCCGGGTGCCGTCGCGCCGCCGCCGCGATGTGCGCGGCCGTCGACTCATAAGGGAACCGCCCGACCGTCTTCCGCCACGCGTGGGCGAGGACGATCAGCCGGCGCTCGGCGGCGTACTCCAGTATCGGGTCGGACAGGGGATCGTCCGCAAGGGTGGCAATCCACAGCTTGATGCCGATCATGCCGTATTCCTCGACATTCCGCCGCAGATCCTCGAGGCTGGCGCGTCCGTAGCGCGGATTGACGTAGCAGTAGCCGCGCAGATGCTTGGGGTGGCGTCGCAGCTCCGACACGAGCACGCGGTTCATCTCGCGCACCTCTTCGACACCGGGATGCGGTTGGAAAGCGCCGATGTTGCTGCACAGGAACAGGTCGATCCCCAGCCGCTCGCCGAGCGTGAGGATTTCGGGATCGAAGCGTCCCTGATCGAGGTGGGTGTGCGCGTCGATGCCGGTCATGCCCCGGGCACCTCCGCGGCAGCGGCTGCCGCCCGTCGCAGAGTCTCTTCGATGTCGGCATCCGTGTGCGCGGCGTTGACATACACGACCCGGTAGAACGACAGCCCGTGCCGGAACGCCGCACGCAGGAACGCCCGCAGCATCTGCTCGTCCTGGGCGACGAACTGCGGGCAGGCGGGGTGACCCTGCGCGCGGATGTCCAGGCCCGCAGCGGTGAAAACGGCGTTCAGGCCATCGCGCAGCCGCGTGCCGGACTCACGCAGGCGCGGCAACACCCCGTCATCGCGGAGCGCGGTCATCGTGGCGGTCGCGGCGGCGAGCGACAGCGTCTCGCCGCCGTACGTCGACGAGACGACGACCTCGCCGCGGTCGAGCACGCCCAGCACGTCACGCCGGCCGCAGTACACGGCCAAGGGCATGCCGTTCGCGACGCCCTTGCCGAACACCGACAGGTCGGGGTGCACGCCGGTCGCCTCGGCCATGCCGCCCATCGCCACACGGAAGCCGGTGACCATCTCGTCATAGGCGAGCAGGGCACCGTGCTCGGCGGCGAGGTCACGGAGGAACCGGTAGAAGTCCACGACGTCGGGCAGTGCGGTGTAGTCGGCCGCCACGAGCACCAGTGCGATATCGCCGCCGCGCTCGGCGAAGAGCGCTCGCAGCCGATCACGATCCTCCCAGTCGACCTGATGATGCAGCGCGGCGAGAGCGGCGGGGACGCCGGAAACGGACGCGGAAACTGTGCCCGGCAGCACGCGTGCGCCGTCGGCGAGGGAGTTCAGCCAGCCGTTATAGCCGATCTGCACCACCCGGTCGCGCCCGGTGAATGCCCGGGCGATGCGGATCACGGCCGCGAGCGCCTCACCGCCGGTCTTGAGGAAGCGGGCGGCCTCGGCCCCCGGGACGAGCGCGCAGAACAGCTCTGCGGTGGTCGTCTCCAGCGGGTGCGGATGCCCGAACAGGATGCCGTCCGCGAGCTGCTTCGTGATCGCGGCATCCACCCTCGGGTCGGCGTAGCCGAGCGTGATCGGCCCGAGCGCGTTGCGGTAGTCGATGAACTCGCGTCCGCGATCGTCCCACACCCGGCATCCACGACCGCGGACGATGACCTCCGGCTCGTCCGGCAGCAGCGCGGGCGCCTTTGAGTTCGTGCTCGAGCCCACCGGCATCACCGCCAGGGCGCGCTTGCGCCAGCTCGGCCCGCTGGATGCTTCAACCGGGAGTTCGCTCTCGTCGGGTGTCGCGGCTCGGGTCCTCATCGTCCTGCTCCTTCGCTCGCTCGTTGTCTGTCAGGTCAGCTCGACGACGGCGCCTCCGCGGGACGCCGATCGCTGTGCGGCAGTGACGATCTCCACCGTGCGGATGCCCACTCCGGCGTCCGGCTGCGCGGGACGCCGTTCGCGGACGGCGGCGACGAACTCCGCCAGCAGCAGGTCGTCGAGATCGGCGCCGACCGGCGACCAGGTCTCTCCCTCGACGTCATGACCGGCCACGCCCTTGGCGAACGGGCTGACGGTGATCGTGCCGCGTTCCGCGACGATCTGCAGCGTCACTCCGCCCCAGGTGGGCGAAGTCATCGGCCAGCTCCAGGAGCAGTCGATCGTCGCGATGACGCCGCTGGGGTAGCCGAGGGTGACGAGCCCGCCGGTTTCGACGCTCAGCTCACGCTCGTCGTGCAGGATGCTGTTCGACACTGCCCGCACGGTGGCCGGTCGCTCGCCGAGCAGATCGTCGAGCAGATCCGCGCAGTGCACGACGTGGTCGACGAGGGCGCCGCCGCCGGACAGCGCGCGATCGGTGAACCAGTCGCGGTCCTCGGGGAGCTTGCCGTTGTTGATCGCCGACACGCCGAGGATCCTGCCGAGCCGCCCGCTGCGCAGCTGCGCGCGCGCGTCCCGGAAAACGGGGGAGAAGCGCACCGGATATGCGACCATGAGGGTGACGCCGGCACGCGCGCAGGCGTCGCGCATCTCCCGCGCGTCGGCGACGCTGGTGGCGAGTGGCTTCTCGCAGAGCACGTGGGCGCCGGCGTCGGCAGCCCGGAGAACCAGGTCGCGATGACGAGCGTTCTCCGCCGTGATGATCACCGCATCCGGTCTCCAGGCGAACGCCTCGACGTAGGTTTCGACGTAGGGCACGCCCAGCTCGGCGGCGAGGGCGGCGCCGCGCGGCGCGTCATCCGAGGCGGAGGCGCCGTCCGGGTCGCTCGCGACAAGCTCCACGCCCGGCATCGCGCGCAGAGCGTTGACGTAGCTCAGCGCGTGGGTGTGCGCGAACGACAGGATGGCAATACGCAGCGGCGTGGTCATCGGGCGCTCTCCAGGATGTCGGTTCGGGGGTGTGCGACGGAGATGCGGTCTCCGGCAGACCGAAGGGAGACCGCTGCGCCGGCGGCGAGCGACGCGTACGCGGCCTCCGCGACTGCCACCGCGGCCACCCCGTCCTCGGGCAGGACCGCGGCTTGGGCGCCGGTGCGCAGGCATGCCAGGAAATCCGCCAGCTCGGCGAAGTACGGGCTCTCCTCGGGCGACATCGGCGGAAGGTAGTCGGTGCTCTCCGAGCCGAGCACGGCGTCCGCCCGGAGCGAGTGGTCCTCAGCGCTGTCGTAGCGCAGCCGGCCGCGGGATCCGGACACCTCGACGCTGGTGCGGAACGGCATTCCGGGCACGCCCCAGCTGGCCTGGAGGTGGCTGAGGACACCGCTCTGATGCGTGAGCACAACCTGGGCCGTGACAGGGGCGGGCACGACGTCATCGACGGTCGCGGGGTTCTGCACGGCGTAGACGCTTGTCGCGGGACCGGCGAACCAGAGCGCCTGGTCGATGTCGTGGATCATCAGGTCGCGGATCACCCCGCCGCCGGTGCTCTCGCGGAAGAACCAGGGGGTCTGCGGCGCAGAGCCCATCCGGGTGAAGCGCTGCACCGCGATCCGGCCGATCTGACCGGCGTCGATGCTGTGCTTGATGCGCTGGTACTCCCCGAAGTAGCGCACGACGTGCGCCGGAAAGAGCCGCACCCCGGCCTGCTTCGCCTCGCGGACGAGTGCGGCGGCCTCGCTGACGGTGGGCGCGATCGGCTTTTCGCAGATGACGTGCCGTCCCCGTGCGACGGCGCGGCGGACGAGATCGGCGTGCGTACCGCTGGGAGTGACGATGTCCACGACGTCGACCCGGTCGAGCAGGTCGTCGACGCTGGACGCTACGGTGAACCCGTATTCGGCGGCGAGTCGTTCCGCGCCGTCCAGTGAGAAGACGACCCCCATCACGCCCAGAGCCCGCCAGGCGTCGGCGTGGACGCCGGAGATACCCCCGGCGCCGATGAGTCCCACTCGCAGGTCGCTCATGCTGTCTCCCTCGCCCGAGTCCGGCTCGTTGTCGCAGCGTCACGCGGGGTGATCAGCGGCACCGGCATGCCATCGATGCCGTGCACCGCACCCGAGTGTCGACGGAATGCGTGCACGAGCGCGCCGTGGGCAGCGGCGTCGGCCCCGAGTCGCGCCTCGACGACGGGAATCTCGAACGGCAGCCTGATGTGCTGCGGAATCGCCCGGCGCAGGGGATCGAGAAACTGCTCGTGCGCAGCCGAGAGGCCGCCCCCGATGACGACCATGGCCGGATCGACGGTCATGATGAGCATCGCGATGCCGTGGGCGACCTCGTCGACGAATGCGTCGAGCTCGTCCTGCGCCTCCGCGTCGCCCGTCGCCGCCTGCTCGAAGACCTCCTGCGCGGTGGCTGCCGTGCGCCACAGGATCTGGCCGGTCTGAGCGTTGAGACCGCGGAAGGCCAGCCGGCCGATGTCGCCGGCGACGTTGTGCATGCCTCGGCGGGGGCGCCCACCCAGGATCAGGCCCATGGAGATGCGGTTCCCGACGGAGAGGTAGAGGACGTCGTCGACCAGCTGGGCCACCCCGAGGTGGTGCTCGGCGACAGCCGCGAGTCGCACGCCGTTGTCCACCGCGACGGGGCAGCCGAAGGCCGCATGCAGCTGGGATCCGATGTCCACACCAGACCACTCGGGAATGATCACCGACGTGACGACGTGTCCTGCGTCATCCACGATCCCGGGCAGGGCGACCCCGATGGCGCGCACACGGGTAGCGGGGAGCGCGGCATCGGCAAGGGTCGCCCGGATGTCCGCGATGACGGCCGACAGCTTTGCCGCGCCGCCGACCTGCTGGTCCACCCCGGGGAAGAACCGCTGGGCGATGACGGCACCCGCGAGATCGGCGATCACGACGCGGATGCTCGCGACGCCGATGTCCGCCCCAACCACCGCTCCGGCGGATCTGTGGAACTGGAAATGTCGCGCGGGCCGGCCAGCGCCGCGGCCGCCGGTGGCGGGGGCCTCGACGACGAGGCCTCTGCGAACGAGCGATGACACCGCATTTTCGACTGAGGTACGCGAAAGAGCAAGGGTCTGAGCGAGGTCGTTCACGGTCGCCGCGCCGATGTCCCGCAGGTGCACGGCGGAGCGGACGGAAATGGAGGGCGGTGGCTGAGCGGACCACGTCTGAGGGGCCAAGCCCGCCTCCTTTCTCCATCGTCGCGAGTGCGACAAAATTAGCACACCTCAGTGTGTGAACGTTCTGACTAGCTGCGCAACGTTGAAACACCCTGAAATTCGGCTGTAACTCTTACGTAACACAAAAGGGCTTGACTGATTATCACACCGAGGTGTCATAATGACTCGACCCAGCACGGTTCAGCAAAGGAGCATCATGCGTGTGAAGAAGTTCGTCGGCGCGGTCGCAGGACTCGCCACCATCGGCCTCGTGGCCGGATGTTCGACAGGGGGCGGCGGAGCCGCATCCGGGGATCAGCACGTCACCGTCTGGCTCTACCCCGTTATCGCCGATGAAGCCGCGCACAAGGAGTTCTGGGATCAGGCGATCGCCGACTTCGAAGCTGAGAACGAAGGCATCACGGTCGATTACGAGATCTTCCCGTGGGCCAACCGCGACGAGGCCCTGCAGACCGCGATCGCCGCGAACAAGGGCCCGGATCTCGTCTACCTGGTCCCGGACCAGCTCGAGGCCTATCAGAACTCGATCGAGCCGATGGACGACCACCTCAGTGACGAGCACAAATCGAGCATTCTCGAGAACGTCACCGAATCGGTGACGCTGGCAGACGGGATGCTGGGCGCTCCCGTGCTGACGAGCGCGATGACCCTCATCTGCAACCAGGCAGCCTTCGACGCCGCCGGCGTCAAGGAGTTCCCCGCGACCTGGGACGACATCGTCGACATCGCGCCGATGTTCACCGAGGCCGGCATGCATGTCCTGCACTACCCCGCCACCGCGGAGAACACGCTCAACATGACCTACTACCCCCTGCTCTGGCAGGCCGGCGGCGAGGTCTACAGCGACGAGGGCGACTTGGCGTTCAACGGCGACGAGGGCGTCGAGGCGCTGACGTTCCTCACTGATCTCGCCGAGGCCGGTGCGATCGACCCCGACCCGCTGACCTCATCGGTCGCGATCGAGCAGACTGGTCTCGCCCAGGGCACGACAGGATGCACCTGGACCAACTCCGTGATCGAGGTCGAGCCGTTCTGGGGCGAGGAGAACGTCGTCGTGCTTCCCCCGCTGGAGGCGGAGGAGTCGATCGCATACGGCACGGTGGGGTCTCTCGCCATGCTCAAGAGCGCACAGCACAAGGACGCCGCCGGTGCTTTCGCGGAGTACGTCACGAGCGCTGACGTCGTGAAGCCCTACCTCGAGGCCTCCGGATTCTTCTCCGCGCTGGACACCGACCCCATCTACCCGGCCGAATCGCTGCTGGGGCAGGTCGAGCAGTACGTCCCGAACACGACGGTCGGTGAGCTGGCGAGCAGCTCCCGCGCCCTCATGGGAGTGCTCTCGCCAGAGATCCAGGCCGCCCTGCTCGGACAGAAGTCCCCGGAGGACGCTCTGAAGGACGCCGCGACCGCGGCCGAGCCGCTGCTCCGTTAGCCGCTCCGGCTCGGGGGTGCGTGCCCACGTCTCCCCCGGCGCAGCACGGGCGCGCCCCAGGATGCCCGCGCCACGCACCCCCGAGCCCATCGCGATCGCCCG
The DNA here is from genome assembly GCF_031179285.1 of Microbacterium sp. GTDB lineage: Bacteria > Actinomycetota > Actinomycetes > Actinomycetales > Microbacteriaceae > Microbacterium. The sequence goes on from NZ_JAPSHY010000016.1 coordinate 30,438, forward strand.
TTCCGTAATCGCCTCGACCCGCATCCGGCCTGCACAGTGAGGACCCGACCATGACGACGTCCACTCCTACGGCGCCCCGACAACGCGTGACCACGAGGCTGCTCGCACGCCGGGAGGCGCGCATCGCCTTCCTCTTCGTGCTTCCCGCCTTCCTGCTCTTCCTCGCCTTCCGGTTCGGGCCGACACTGGCGGGTGTCGCGTTGAGCTTCTTCGACTACGACATCTCCGGGGAGATCGCGTGGCGCGGGCTCGACCACTTCCAGCGGCTGATGGGCGATCCGCTGTTCTGGCGGGCGTTGAGCACCACCGTCCTCTATACGCTCTTCGCCGTGCCGCTGTCGCTCGTGCTCTCCACGGTCATGGCCCTGGGAGTGCGGCGGGCGTTCCGCGGCTCGCGGTTCTTCCGCTCCATCTTCTTCCTCCCCGTCATCACCTCCCTGGTGCTCGCCGGGGCGATCTTCGTGTGGATCTTCTCCAGCAGCGGACCGTGGTCGGCGCTGATGACGCCGCTCGGACTCGGTGGCTCCTGGCTTGCGAGTACCGTTCTCGTCGTCCCGGCGATCGTTGTGGTCGGCGTCTGGTCGCGGTTCGGGTACGGGATGATGATCATGATCGCGGCCATGCAGGACATCCCTCGCGAGCTCGAGGAGGCTGCGCTCGTCGACGGGGCGAACGCCTGGCAGCGGTTCCGTTGGATCATCCTCCCGCACCTGAAGCCCACCGTCTTCTTCCTCGCCGTCATCGAGACGACGGCGGCTTTCCAGGTGTTCGATGTCATCTACGTCATGACCCAGGGCGGGCCGGCCAATGCGAGCTACTCGCTCGTCTACCTCATCTACGACCAGGGCTTCCGCTACTTCGAGTACGGCTATGCGGCCGCCGCCGGAGTCGCCCTGTTCGTCATGACCCTCATCGTCGCCCTCATCCAACGCCTTGTGATCGGAAGACAGAAATGACCGCCGTGACATCGTCGAAGGCGCGGAGCGCGCGCCGTTCGTTCCGGGCGCTGGAGCCCACCGGTGGCGGGATCGTGCTGCGCTGGCTGTGGCTGAGCGTCGCGGCGATCTTCAGCTTCTTCCCGTTCTACGCAATGGTCGTGCTGAGCCTGAAGCCGGGCATGGTCGTCGACTTCCCGGCATCCCTCCTGCCGTGGGGCGGGATCTCGTTCGACTCGTACGCCCAGGTGCTCGCGGGACAGAACCTCCTGGTGTGGCTGTTCAACACCCTGGTGTACTCGCTGGTGTCGGTGGTCGTCGTGCTCTTTTTGTCGGCGCTCGCCGGATACGCCTTCGCGAAGAAGCGCTTCGCCGGCAAGGAGGTGATCTTCTGGTCCTTCCTGTCGATGGTCATGGTGCCGTTCCACGTGACGCTCATCCCGACCTTCCTCCTCATAGCGGGCCTCGGTGGCGTCGACGAGTACTGGGGGCTCATCGTCCCAACGCTCGCCAATGCTCAGGCCGTGTTCCTCATGCGCCAGTTCATCCAGCAGCTGCCCGACGAGCTGTTCGAAGCCGCGCGCATCGACGGCGCGAGTGAGTTCCGCATTTTCCTGCGCATCGTGCTGCCACTGTGCAAGCCGGTCCTCGCGACGCTCGGCATCTTCGTCTTCCTGTGGCACTGGAACGACTTCCTCTGGCCGCTCATCGTCGCCAAATCGAACGCGATGTTCACCCTCACCGTGGGCATCTCCTCGCTGCAGCAGCAGGACGTCCCGCTCAGTGTCATGCTCGCCGGATCGGTTGTGGCCCTCATCCCGATCTTCATGGCCTACCTGGTTGCGCAGCGCTATGTGCAAGAGGGCGTCACCGGCACCGGAATCAAGGGCTGATCGGAAGGAATGAAGAACGTGACACAGCAGGGATTCGGCTCGGAATCCGAACTCGAAGAGGCACTGGCGACACCCGGTGCGGGGCTCGTCGAGGATCTCGTGAAGGGGGGCGGCGATCTCGTGATCCTCGGAGCGGGCGGCAAGATGGGGCCCACGCTCGCGATGCTCGCCCGGCGCGGGATGGACGCCGCCGGCAGGCAGGCGGATGCCGTGTACGCGGTCTCCCGATTCGGGGACGCCGCGGTGCGCGAGCGGCTCAAGGCGGCGAACGTGACCGTCGTGCCGTTCGACCTCATCGAGAACGACGATTTCTCGTCGCTGCCGGATGCCGCGAACGTCGTGTTCATGGTGGGCGCGAAGTTCGGCGCAGCCACCAACGCCTCTTGGGCATGGGAGGTCAACGCCGCTCTTCCGGATCGCGTCGCCCGCCGCTACCGCGACAGCACCATCGCCGTGCTCTCGACGGGCAACGTCTACCCGTTCCTTCCCGCCTCGTCAGGAGGAGCCTCGGAGGACGTCCCGCCGGCGCCGATCGGCGAGTACGCTCAGTCGTGCCTCGGCAGAGAGCGCGTGTTCGAGTTCGGAGCGCAGGAGCGTGGCACGAAGGTCTCGCTCATCCGGCTGAACTACGCGGTCGACCTCCGCTACGGCGTGCTCGCAGACATCGGGCGATCCGTGCAGGACGGTGAGCCGGTCTCGCTCGCCACGTCGAACGTGAACGTGGTGTGGCAGGGCTATGCCAACGAGGTCGTGCTCCGCAGCCTCGTGCACGCGTCATCCGAGGTGTTCACGGTGAACCTGACCGGGCCGGAGCTGCTCAGCGTGGAGTCCATCGCCCGGCGGTTCGGCACGCTGCTGGATCGCGAGGTGACGCTCGTCGGCGAGCCGAAGCCGACGGCGCTGCTCAGCGACGCCGGACGCTGCATGGCGCTGTTCGGCTACCCATCCGTGCCGGCGGAGACGCTCATCCAGTGGCAGGCGGCATGGCTGCGGGACGGCCTGCCCCTCATCAGCAAGCCCACGAAGTGGGCCGTCAGAGACGGGAAGTTCTGATGACGGCTGTCCCCGCTCTCCGTCCGGCGGCCGCGCAGACCCTGGCGCGCGGGGCGGCCATACCGGCGCATCCGCTCGCCCTCACCGCCGACCGTGCGCTCGACGAACGCCGCCAGCGAGCCCTCACCCGCTATTACCTCGACGCCGGTGCCGGGGGCATCGCCGTCGGGGTGCACACCACCCAGTTCGAGATCCGTGACCCGGAGCACGCGCTGTTCGAGCCGGTGCTGGCGCTCGCCGCCGAAGAGCTCGAGGGGCGGGCGGATGACAGCGTGGTGTGGGTGGCGGGCGTCGCCGGAGGAACAGCCCAGGCCGTCGCCGAGGCGGAGCTCGCGCGCGACCTCGGCTACGACGCGGTGCTGGTGAGCCCCCGGGTGCCCGGTGCCGACGAGGCGCGGCTGCTGGATCGGGCGCGTGCGGTCGGCGAGGTGCTGCCGGTGATCGGGTTCTACCTGCAGGAGGCGATCGGCGGGCCCGTACTCGATCGGGCGTTCTGGCGCGCGTTCGCGCAGATCCCCTCGGTCGTGGCGGTGAAATCCGCCCCCTTTGACCGGTACCGCACGCTGGAGCTCGTGCGCGGTGTCGCCGAGTCGGGACGCGCCGACGACATCGCGCTGTACACCGGCAACGACGACGCGATCGTCGCGGATCTGCTCGCTGAGTTCCATGTGGATTCACCGGAAGGCCCGCGCACGATGCGCTTCGTCGGCGGTCTGCTCGGTCAGTGGGCCGTGGGTACCCGGGCGGCGGTGCGGATGCTGGATCAAGCGCACCGCGCGGCAGAGGGCGACCTCGAGGCTTATCGTGCGCTGGGTGCGGCATCCGCCGACATGGTGGACGTGAACCAGGCGGTCTTCGACCCCGGCAATGACTTCCACGGCGTCATCGCCGGCGTGCACGAGGTGCTGCGACAGCAGGGGCTGCTCGAGGGGGTGTGGTGCCTCGACCCGGCCGAGGGGCTCTCGCCCGGGCAGGCGGAGGAGATCGAGCGCGTCCGCCGGGCCTACCCCGAACTGCACGACGACGTCTTCATCGCGGAGCATCGGGACGCATGGCTGCGGTGAGTGAGCCCACGGTCGTCGCCGCCGTGCCCGAGACGCTGATGCAGGAGTTCTTCTCCGCGGAGGATCGGAAGCGGCTGGCGGAGGTGTCGCAGCAGCTGGGAGGCACCTTCGTCCGCCTGGACCAGCTCTCGGAGTTGCCCGACCTCTCCACGGTCCGGGTGGTGATCACCAGCTGGGGCGCGCCTCCAATCGACGCGCCGCTGCTCGCCGCGCTTCCCTCCTTGGAGCTCGTGGCGCACACCGGCGCCAGCATCCGTGCGCTCGTCACCGATGCCCTGTGGGATCGCGGCGTCGCCGTCACGCAAGCCGGGGCTGCGATGGCGCGTGCGGTCGCCGAGGTGTCGCTCGCCTTCACCCTCGCGCTGCTGCACCGGATCCCGCAGATGCACGACGCGCTGCGGCGCACCTCGGTATGGTGGGAGCCGACGGGAGTGCAGCACGAGATCTTCGGCGCTCCGATCGCGGTGATCGGCGCGTCGCGGACGGGACGGTCGTACCTCGAGCTGATCCGGGCGCTGGGTGCGCAGCCGATGCTCGTGGATCCGACGCTCACCGCGGCGCAGGCGGAGGCACTCGGGGCACCGTTGGTCTCCCTCGAGGAGGCGCTGACGCGGGCCTCGATTACGGCGCTCCACGCGCCGACCCTTCCCGAAACGCATCACCTGATCGGTGCTGCTCAGCTGGCACTCATGCCGGACGGCGCAGGGCTGGTGAACACCGCCCGGTCGTGGCTCGTCGATGAGAGCGCCCTGCTGACTGAACTCGAGAGCGGACGCCTGTCAGCCGCGATCGACGTGTTCGACGAGGAGCCGCTGGCACCGGGCAGTCCATTTCGCTCGGTCCCCGGCGTCCTGCTCACTCCGCACCGGGCCGCAGGTACGCATGAGGGCCGGCTGCGCCAGGGCCGGATCGTCGCCGACGAGCTCGCGGCGTTCGCAGGCGGGCAGCCGCTGCAGCACACCGTCACTCGCGAGCGACTCGCGGTCATGGGCTGATCGTGGCCGCGCGGGTCGGTTTCGCCGGCGTGGCCCACTCACATCCCTTCACGGATGCCGAAAACCTCCGCACCCGAGGCGTGCGCCTCGCCGGGGTGTGGGACGCGGATGATCCGCGACGGCTCGACGAATTCACGAGACGGTTCGACGTCCCTGTGTGCACCCGACTGAACGACCTGCTCGAGGATGGCCCTGACGTGGTCGTCGCGACACCGAGAACGCCCCGCGCCGCCGAGGTCGCCCGTGCGTGCGCGAGCGCCGGCATCCCGGTGTTCTTCAACAAGACGGTCGCGGCGGACGCCGCCGGGCTCGACATCTGGGATCATCTCCCCGCTGGTCGGCGCTTCACCACTTCCGTGCTGCGCTTCGCCCCATCGCTCGTCCGCCTGGCGGACGACATGGCGGATCGCACCGTGCACGCCATCGACGTCCACGTGCAGCACGACATCGCGGATTTCCTCGTCGGTGCGCGGCGGTGGCAGGACGCGCCGGACGGTGCCGGCGGGACGCTGATGAATCTGGGCATCCACGCTTGGGAGATGCTCGACGTGCTGTTGCCAGGGTCGACGGCGCGGATGCTGTCGGCCACCGCCGCGCGGGGATCAGCCGATACGGCCTCGGAGCTCGTCGCGACTGTGCATGCGGAGGTCGAAGGCAGGGCCGTCTCCGTCACCGTCTCGGGTGTCGGAGGCGCGGACCGCTATGCGGTGCGAGTGACCGCGGATGACGGCGTGCACGACGTTCGGCTGCCGCAGGACCCCGAGGGTCTCGGCTATCACGGCACCGCCGATGCGATCCTGCAGCTCGCGCGCGAAGAAGAGGAGCCCGTCGCGGCCGAGCGCACCGCATCCGTCTACCGCAACGCGATCGCGGCGACGGAGCTGGCGCGAAGACGCATCATCGGTTGAAGACCAGGAGGCCGTGCCGCTTAGCGAGCGACACGGCCACCAGTCGGTGTGGATCAGCGATCGTACCGCTCCACCGGCGATGTGTTCCACGCCTCATCGATCGCCCGGTACTCGAGCGACGAGCCCCGCGTCACGAGCAGCTTCTCGCCCGTGTACTCCTGCCATTCGCCGCCGTCCAGGCGGTAGTCGATCCGCGGATCGGCGTCGGAGTCGTCAGTCGCATCGAGCCAGACCACCGCGCCGTTCTTGGCGGGAGAGGCACCGGTGCGCGCGGTAACAACCGGAGCGATGACGTCTTCCGGCAGGTCGTACCGGACGAGGTGTGTACCCGACCCGATCACGTAGAGGTCGCCGTGCCGATCCTGCGCCAGCTCGTGGACGCTGGTGACGCCGTCATCGCGACCGCTGCCACGGCCGTAGAGAGCAGTGACCTCGCCGGTCTGGATGTCCACCACCGCAAGCCGATGCGCCAGGGACGCGAACAGCCGACCATTGTCGAACAGCAGCCGGTGGTCGTCGCCGTAGCGGTCGATGGACGTGCCCATGTCCACGCTGATGGTGCGGACGGTCTTGGCACGTTCGAGGTCGAACTCGAAGATTGTTCGCCCATCGGCGATGCCCCACAGGCGGCCGCTCTCATCGAGCGCGAGCCCGGAGACGGTCTTGGCGCCGGGGACCGGTGTCAGGGACCAGCGCAGTTCTTCGGTGACCGGGTCCCAGGCGAACAGCACTGCCTCGTCCGTCACCGGATCGATGCCGTATCCGCCCTCGATCGATGTGCCGCCGTACAGCACTCCCGAGTGCTCGACGAGGGACACAGGCGTCTGGTCGCGAATGACATGCCGGTGCACCTCGTGCGTGCCGGCATCCGGCTGCCACAGCGTGATTGCCCCACCGTGACGTCCTCCGGTGGGGACCGACGCGACCGCCACGGTTCCGGGAGCCGACTTGAGTTCGACGAAAGCCTGCGGCCGGCTCTGCTCGTCTCCGATCACGAGCGGGGTCCCGGGGTTGCCCGAGCCCCACGGAGCCGAAGGGTCGTAGAGGTAGAGCGAGCCTTGCGGATAGCGGCCGAACACGAGCCGCTCTCCGAAAGTGCCGTACCCCTCGACCTGGCTCGTTCCCGTCAACAGCTGGAATTCGCCGGTGTCCGGGTTGTACCTGCTCATTCCGGGAGGGCTGAGGAATGCGCCGGCGTAGATGTCGCCGGCGGAATCGGCGCCGAGGCTGGTCAGTGGTGCGCCCGCACCCATCAGAGGAGGAACCGCGTAGAAGCCCTTGCCGGTCTGCAGATTCCACCCGTAGGTACGTCCCTCGTTCCAGTACGTGAGGCTCAGGAACGGGCCGGTGCCGTCGTAGTCGACCCATCCCCACGATTCCGGGGTGGCGTTCGGACGCTTCCCGGTTCCGGTGAGGACACCTGTCGACATTGAGTACTTCTTGATCTCGTTCCCCTGACGAAGGTAAACGGCGTCGGAGTCGTTCGGGTCGATCGGGGAGACGCGCGGGTTCGCCGCGGTGATCTCGTCCTTCCACTCGCCGGTCGCGAGGTCGCGGACGTACATGTTCGTGGAGCTGACGAACAGCAGTGACTCTCGGATGTCGAGGGCGGTCACGATCGTCCCGGTGTGGCTGGCGGGCATCGCGATCTCGGTGAAGGTCCCCGAAGCGCGATCGAACGAGGCGAGCTTGCCGTTCGGCTGGGTGCCGACGAAGACCGTGTCGCCGTACGGGGCGATCGAGCCGATGTATTGCTCGCCAGGGAGGGCCTGGCCGTGGTCGGTGAGAGCAGCCGTCTCCGGATGGAGGGAATACAGACTGCCCGTCGGGTATGTGCCGAACCAGACCGTGTCGTCGGCGTCGACGGCCATCGACCATATCCGCTCGCCGTCGGGTACCGCGCCGAGGTAGTCGAGCGTGGTGCTGCCGGGTGCGTATCGATAGAGGTGGCCGATGTCCGACGTGCCGAAGTACACGGTGCCATCGTTCGGGGATTGAGCGAAGGTTCGCTGGCTCTCCCTGCCGTGCGGGACTCGAGTCTGGAAGACCGCCTCGTTCGTGCGCAGGTCGACGGCGGTGAACTCAGCGTTGACGTTCTCGTTGCCGGCGCCGACGAAGTAGCTGAGTGGCGTCCCATCGGGTGCGCTGCCGATGCCGGAGGCCAGCGTCTGCACCTTGTGCACGGGTTCGCCGAGGTCGGCTACGGGATCGGCGGGGGTGGATGCGACGGCGGCAGGGCCGACCGCCCAAGCGCCCAACGCGCAGAGCAGCGCGGTCAGGGCCGATAGTGCGATGGCGGGGGTTCGTCGTCTGATCACCGGGGACTCCTTCGTCCTGGTTGCGCAATGTTAGGGCAATCAATTCAACCCTAGGGTTGCGTGCTACGGTAACACCCATGGTGGAGGCGGTCAACGGTGCTCGTTCTCGGCGTCGACGGCACAGATGGGGTGTCACAGTGAGTGACGGCGTCGGGCGGTAGGCTCCGGAGCACGATGACGGCAAAATACCTCCAGATTCTTCGCGATCTCTCACGGCGCGTGGACGCGATGCAGCCGGGCGATGCGCTTCCGAGCGAGGAGGAGCTCGCACGAGAATTCAGCGCTTCGCCGATGACCGTGCGGCGCGCGCTGACGATATTGCTCGACGCCAAGCGCATCGTCGGCGTACGCGGTCGTGGCACGTTCGTCGCCCCCAGGGCGATTCGACGAAGCATGACATTGGGTTCGTTCACTGACACGATGCAGGCGACTGGCCGGATCCCTCGCGCGGAGGTGCTCGGGATGTCGATGGAGGCGGCAGGCGCAGGAGCCGCCGATCTGCTCGGGATCGCCGCCGATGAGCAGGTGTACCGGATCCGTCGACTGCGCTTCGGCGACGACACTCCGGTCGGCATAGATCGGACTCTACTGGCGGCCGAGCGGTTCCCGGGACTGCTCGGACACGACCTCACCGGATCGCTGTACGCGCTGCTGCGCGAACAGTACGGAGTCGCGGTGCAACGAGCGTCGTCCACCATCTCGGCCGTCCTGCCGGAGGCCGAGGATCGGGAGGGTCTGCGTCTGGGCACTGGCGTGCCATGCCTGAGTGTGCGAGGCATCGCAAGCGACGACGAGAGTCGCGTGGTCGAAGTCACGGATTCGACGTATCGCGGCGACCTGTACTCCCTGCGAGTCGACCACTCCGCCGCGCCCGACACCGTCGATGGGTGACCCGCCTCCTGTGGTCAGCGGCAGCCGTATCGATGATCTGAGCGGGACGCTGACGAGCGACGCGCAGCCGCACACGCGGACAGGGCCGGTCGCACGCCTCCGCGGGTGTCAGCCGGAGAATGGCGTGACGGGGTTTCCGCGCACGCCGAGGTCGAGGGCGAAGACGGACCCGGCCTCGGTGCCGTGATCGGGGTCGAGATCCTGAGCGGATGTCGTGATGAAGAGGGTGCTGAGATCGTCGCCGCCGAAGGTGCACGCGCTGACCTGCGAGACGGGAAGCTCGATACGCTCGATGAGCGTGCCCCCCGCGTCGTAACCGTGCACAGCTGAGCCGCCCCACAGCGCCACCCAGACACTCCCGTCTGCGGCGACGGCCAGACCGTCAGGCGAGCCCTGTTCCTCATCGATGTGCACGAATGCGCGCCGCCCGCTGAGGTCGCCCTGGCGCACGTCGAACACATCGATCCGCTGCGTTGCTGTGTCGACGTAGTACATCTGGCGGGCATCCGGCGTGAATCCGACGCCGTTGGAGTTCGTCACGTCGGAGAGCACCGGAGTCGTGTCGAGCTCGGGGCCGATGCGAAGCAGCCGCCCGGCGGCCCCCGCATGCGGCCCGGCCATCGTACCGGCGAGGAGCCGGCCATGCGGGTCGACGGTGCCGTCGTTGAAGCGCGCATCGCCGAGATCGAAGCTCGCCGCCGCGTGGGCTGGACCGTCTGCGGTGTCCGAGAGATAGAGGGTGCGGGCGCCGAACGCGGCGAACCCACCGCCGACGCGAGGACGCACGAACGCGGCGTACTCATCGTCGAGATGCATGCGTCGGAGGCCCTCGTCAGTCAGGGTCACGAGGTCTCCGGCGTGGCCGTCGACCCAGCGCAGACCGCCCCAGCCCGGCCACCACACGGGCGCCTCGGCGTGCCCGCTGATCGGGCCGGTGATGTTCTCGGGAGTCATGGCTTGTCGTCTCGCAGCGGCATCGGCTGTGCCTGGGGCGCCGCATCAGCGACCTTCTCCGCTGACGCGGCCTGCTCCGCGGGGATGGGGGACTGCTCGGAGGCCACCGTCGAACGGGAGGAGATCTCGCGCGCTACCTGCTTCTCGAGCACCGTCACGGCGTCGTCGGAGAGCAGGATCAGGCCGTCGAGCTCCTCGCGTACCCGCTTGTAGGCGATGTTGCGCTCCGCCTGTGTGGCCGACTCGTCGATCGCGACCTTCAACAGCTGCTGCGCACGGTCGAGTCGCTTGCGCTCGGCTTCGGTGAACGTCGAGTCTCGAAGGCGCCTGGCATCCTTCTCGGCGATCTCGAAGGCGACCGCGTAGTTGCCGACGGCATCCAGGTATTCCGTGATCCGCTGTTCCGAGACATCGGAATCGGCGGATGCCGGCCGCAGCGCGTCGGCCGTCTTCTTGGCCCGCAGGAAGGCGGCGGTGAGCGGCTGGCGTCCGTCGCTCATCGCCGGGAACGCGATGAGCTTCGCGACGTCGAGCTCGTAGTCGAGCCACCGCGCGGTGATCTCGTCGTGCTCGGCGAAAAGCCTGCCGAGCAGTTCGTTCGGAGCGACGGATGCGGTGGTGTCGACGACCTGAGACGGACGGCGACGCTTTCCCTGCGTGAGCGAGCGGGCTTCGATCTCGGCGGCCTTGAGCTCGGCCTTGACGCGCAGCGTCTCGATGCGGCGCTCGTGGCGGCGCTTCGCGGCCTGCTCCCAGGCCTTCGCGGCGCCGCCGGCCATTCCCATGAGCGGGAAGATCAGCCACCAGAAGTTGCCAGCCCACTGCCAGAACTCTTGCATGATGCCTCAGCCTAGTTGCCGGAGGCGTCCTTCTGCCGACGGATTCGGCGCTGGAAAGACCATGCACTGACAGCGAGAACGGCGACGGCGAGCACCACCGCAGTCCAGGCGACGGCGGGTGCTTCGGGAGCGCCGGTCCAGCGCTCGACGGCGATCCATGCGAGGCCCCACGCGGTGGCGGCAGCCGGTGCCCATCGCCCGCCACTCCACCCCGTCGCCACGGCGAAAAGGGCTGCGACGAACAGCGCGATCACGCCGGGCCAGCCGGGCGCCTCGGCCCACGAGTCGAAGCCGATCGACGCGAGCCACGCGGCGACGTTCGCGACCGTGGCGACGGTGACCCACCCGAGATAGAGACCGATCGTGCCGTCGATGAGCACGATCTCGGCGATGGTGCCACGGCGATCCCTTCGCCGCAGTCGCGAGAACGTGATCAGCAGCACTCCGAGCAGCACGACGATGATCACCGTCGACTCGGCGATCCGCGACGCCTGCACGCACGCGATCCATACCGCGTTGAGCAGGGAGGAGGCAGCGATTCCGTAGCCCACGCTGCGATGGGTCGCTTTCGCGGCTTGACCGGGAAACGCCTGCCAGATCGCATAGCCGAAGAGGCCGAGATAGATCACCGACCAGATGCCGAATGCCGCACCGGCGGGGGCCACGACGGTCGCGTCTGAGGCGAATGTGCCGCCGGCGGCGTCCCTGATCGAGGTGCCGCCGAAGGCTCCTGAACCCACGAAAGCCAGCACGACCGCTGCCAGCACCGTCACGGCGACGATCACCTGGCGGATGCGGTCTGACCTCATCGTCTCGCTCATGCGGTCAGCCTACGCAGGATGCCCCGGTCGGCCCGGAAAACCCGCCGGTCAGCCCGGCGGCTCGACCGCGGAGTCCGACAAGCGGAAAACGTTTGTGCCGCTTACTTCGCGCGAGCGAGCTCGCCGAGGCGCTCACCGGCCGCATCCATCACGATGAGCCTGTCGCCGTCGATCTCGACAGCCCGCACTCCACGGAGCCAGTCGTCCACGCCTTGGCAGGACTTGAGTGTCGACGCGAACGGCGCGACCTCGACGCGATCTTCTTCGACCTTGAAGGTGCTCACGATGCCGTTGCAGCCGTCGGTGCCGCGCACGTCGCCGCCCTCGGTGAACTCCAGGTACGGCTTGCCCGCAGCATCCTCACCCCAGCCGCCGACGACGTCGGCCGCGACACCCACCGAGCTTCCGGTCGAAGTCGGCGCCGGGCCGGGATCTGTCCCGGCGGCGCACGAGGTGATGAGCACAGCGAAGACGGCCGCCGATGCGAGGGTCATCACGGAACGAACGCTGCGAAGGGACATGTGCGCAATCGTAGCCCTCTGCAACTGCACGCTTCGGTATCGCCAGAAGATCGTCGCCGGAAAGGAAGCGACTGAACCCGACATATATCCACCGAATAGTGAAATTCGGGTGAACGGCGTTGTGAGCTGGGAGTTTGCTGGATAGTGTTCAGGAGATCCCTATTCTCATCGCACACGAGTGCGGGGATCCTCGCTGCCTGGGGAGCACAGCGGCCCGCTGTTCCGCCCCGGGTTGCACAGCATTTCTTGTGCCCAGAGTGACCGATGATCCGCGAACAGAACGAGGACACCACAGATGAAGAAAAGAGCGATGGCGCGTCGCCCGCTGGCATTGACTGCCGCAGCGACGATCGCCCTTGGGGGGCTCTTCTTCGGAAGCCCGGCCTACGCCGAGGAAACCGGAGACCAGCCGGTCGAGCAGACCACTGAGCCGACCGCGGAGCCGACGCCGACGGCCGAGGCCACGGAGCAGCCTGCGGCGCCCGTGGCAGAGGAGACGCCCGCTGAGGACGCTCCGCCCGCAGCGATCGTCGAGGCCGCCGAGGCAGCGGAGGAAGAGGGCGTTGCGATCGTCGCTTTCGGCGTCAACGCGGCAGGCGAAGATGTGGTGGTCGTCACGGCTGAGAGCACCGACGCTGCCGAGGGTGACGCGGCGGTCAAGGCGTTCGCCGACAGCGCGAACCTCGATGACGCCAACGTCGTCACGGTCGCGAGCGCCCCTGTCGCTTTCGCGGAGGGCGAGGTCGTCGGTGGCCAGGGCTACATCGGTCTCGTCGGCCAGAACGCCTACGCCTGCTCCATCGGGTTCAGCGCCTTCGCACCCGACGGCTCGCCCGCACTGCTGAGCGCCGGGCACTGCGCCTACGACCAGAACAACGCGAAGGTCAACGACACCACGCTGACGATCCCGAACCAGGAGCCTGCCGTCGGTGGCCCCGGATACGAGGTTCCGGCCGTGCCGATCCTTCTCGGCGAGTTCGGCTTCGCGCAGTTCGGCAGCACCGGCAACGCGCCCGGCAGCGACGGCGACGTGAACGCCACCGACATCTCTGTGATCGACATCAATGAGCTCGGCGGCTTCTCCCTGCTGCCCGAGGTCACCGACTGGAGCACTGCAGGCGCCGGCCTCGGCTCGCTCGCCGACGGCACCATCTCGGTCAAGGGTGTCGGCTCGCCGGTCGCGGGCAACGTCTCGAAGAGCGGCCGTACCACCGGTTTCACCACCGGCACGATCGACGGCAATGATGTGCTCGATGGCTGGGCGCAGATCGAAGATCGCTGGGTCCGCGGCTTCTCCAGCAACACGATCGCGGCCCCGGGCGACTCCGGTGGCTCTGTCATCCAGGGCAACACCGCCGTCGGCGTGATCAGCGGCGGCACGGAGGACGGTCCCGGCGGCGAGCAGTGGACCTGGGCGACCTCCCTCGTTCACGCCCTGCCGAAGATCAGCGGCTACGAGGTCGCTCTCGACCTCGACGCGCCCGTCGTCACCAGCCCCGCACCGGGTTCGACCGTCGTCATTGGCTCGACGATCACGGGCACCGCGCCCGGCGCGGAGCTCGTCGAGGTCACCGGTGTCGGCGCGCCGTTCGAGGTTCCCGTCTCCAACGGCACCTTCTCGTTCGCGGCTCCCGGCGCACCCGGTGACTACAGCTACACGCTGACCTCGGTCAACGGTTTCAGCACCTCGGAGTCCACTTCCTATGCGCTGACTGTCGAGCTGGCGCCGACCCCGGCCCCAGTGTTCACCTCGCCCGCCAGCGGTTCGACCGTGACCGAGACCGTCACGTCGATCAGCGGCACCGGCGTCCCGGCGGCATCCGTCGTCGTGACGATCGACGGTGTCGACTACCCCGCGACGGTCGACGGCTCGGGCAACTGGACCGTCACGGGCCTCGAGCTCACGTACGGCACCCACACCGTCAGCGCGGTGCAGACCGCGAATGACGACACGTCGGATGCAGCCGAGTCGACGTTCGGCGTCGTCCCGGTCGCCCCGGCCGTGACCTCGGTGGCCGACGGTGCCGAGTTCGCGCACGACGCGGGTCCGTCGACCCTGTCGGGCACGGGCATCGACGACTCCACGATCACCGTGCGACTGGACGGCGCTGAGCCGACCTCGACCCAGGGTGCAGCGCTGGCTGCCGTCAGCGGCACGTTCACCGCCAGCGTTGTCGGCGGTGTGTGGACCGTGGACTTCGGCGCGGCTCTCGAGCCGGGCACCTACTCGGTCTCGGCGACTCAGACCATCGACGGTGTCGCTTCGGCACCGACCACCCTCACCTTCCGCGTCCTGGCCGCTCCGGCGCCCGGTGGCGGCGGCGGTGCAGGCGACCCGGGTGACGGCAACCTCGCCGAGACCGGTGTCGACATGCTCGGCCCGATCAGCGCGTCGGCCGGCGCTCTCATCCTGCTCGCAGGTGGCATCACCCTGATGGCGATGCGTCGTCGCACGCTGATGGAGAGCTGACACTGATACATCGAAAGAGCCGGGTGCCCGTTCGTCGGGTACCCGGCTCTTTCGCGTTGTCAGCGGCTCATCGGTCTGTTGCTCACCAGTCGTGGACGGTGCCGTCGAGCAGGCGGTTGTAGGGCAGGTAGGCCTGCTCGTAGGGGTACTTGCCGGCCTCGTCGACGTTGAGCTCGACGCCGAGCCCGGGCTTGTCGCTCGGGTGCAGGTAACCGTCGGTCCAGGTGAACGACTGCTCGAACACCTGATTCGTCCGCTCGCCGTGTTGCATGTACTCCTGGATGCCGAAGTTGTGGATCGCGAGACCAAGGTGCATCGCGGCTGCCATCCCGACCGGTGAGATGTCGGTCGGCCCGTGCATACCCGACTTGATCTGGTACATCGCGGCGTAGTCGAGGGTCTTCTTCAGCGCGGTGATGCCGCCCATATGGGTGACAGCCCCGCGCACGTAGTCGATGAGCTGGTCGCGGATGATGTCCTTGAAGTCCCACACCGTGTTGAAGATCTCGCCGATCGCCAGCGGTGTGGTCGTGTGCTGGCGTACGAGGCGCAGCGCCTCCTGGTTCTCGGCCGGCGTGCAGTCCTCCAGCCAGAACAGGTCGTACGGCTCGAGATCCTTGCCGAGCCGCGCGGCCTGGATCGGCGTCATCCGGTGGTGGCCGTCGTGGAGCAGCGGGATGTCGGGGCCGAACTCGTTGCGCACCGCTTCGAAGACACCGGGAAGGTGGTTGAGGTACGCACGGGTGTCCCAGTCCTCCTCGACCGGCTTCGCACCGCGTCGCGCCGGCTCGTGGTCGTAGCGGACCGTCGCGTCGCCGACGTCGGCGCCTTGCGCGGCGATGCCGTAGATCGCCTTGAGCGTCGGCACCCCGGTCTGCACCCGGATGGCCTTGTATCCCCGCGCCTGATGGGCGCGGATCGAGTCGAACAGCTCCGGCAGTTCCTTGCCCGACGCGTGCCCGTACGCCATGAGCCCGGTGCGTGATGCGCCGCCGAGCAGCTGGTACACCGGCATCCCGGCCTGCTTGCCCTTGATGTCCCACAGCGCCATGTCGACGGCGGCGATCGCAGCCATGGTGACGGGACCGCGCCGCCAGTAGGCGCTCCGATACAGAAACTGCCAGGTGTCTTCGATGCGCGATTCGTCGACGCCGATGAGCAGCGGCACCACGTGCTCGCGCAGATACGCCACGACGGCGAGCTCGCGCCCGTTCAGCGTCGCATCGCCGAGCCCCGTCACGCCGTCTGCGGTCGTGATCTTCAGCGTGACGAAGTTCCGGTCGGGGCTGGTGACGATCACCTCTGCCTTGTCGATGGCCATGGCGGCTCCTGAGGAGGTCGAGCGGCGGGATGCCGCGGAATCAGCGGGACGAGGGCCATCCAATCACTGCCATACCAGTGACGTCAAGCTATCGTGACCGTATGCCCGAGCCCGTCCGCCCCTCTGCGCGGTCACTGGCGTACGGGCGCATCCGCGACGACGTCATCCGAGGGGTGTTCGCCCCCGGTGCCCTGCTGTCTGAGAACGAGCTCGCCACATCGCTCGGTCTCAGCAGGCAACCCGTTCGTGAAGCCCTCCTCCTCATCGCCCAGGAGGGTCTCGTCGAGGTGCGGCCGCAGAGCGGCACCTATGTGACCCACATCGACCCGGGCCGCGTGCGTGAGGCGCAGTTCATCCGCGAGGCGATCGAGCTCGCATCGCTCGCGGCCTGCGAGGCCCCGTCGGATCGGGACGAGCGGATGCTGCGCGACCTCATCGCCGCACAACGCAGTGCCCGTGACCGCAACGCCTTCTATCCGCTCGACGAGGATTTCCACCGCGCCCTGCTCGGCCTCGCGGGGCATGCGAACGCGTGGGCGGCGGTCAACGCCGCGAAGGGGCACCTGGATCGCGCCCGCTATGTCGGCATGAGTGCGACGCGGGGCGTGCAGGACTACGTCGACGATCACGAACGCGTGGTCGACGCGCTCGCCGCGGGCGATGCGGATGCTGCTGCCGCCGCGCTCCGCGAACACCTGCGGTTCGTCTTCGATGACCTCGAGGCGGTCAGATCCCAGCATCCCGAGCTCTTCGACGCGGTCACACCGTCTCGGAGCGGCCGCGCGTCCCGACGCTGATCCGTCCGCCGGCCTGTCATTCGCCTGCCGGGCATTGAGGGCCGGGCGGCACAGTGTCAGGATGAAGCCGCCCGGCCCCATTCGGGGCGGGGACGACAGGAAGGCGTGGCGATGCAGCTGGCGATGATCGGACTCGGACGAATGGGCGCGAACATCGTGCGCCGCCTCATGCGCGACGGCCACGACTGCGTCGTCTACGACCGCAGCACGGAGGCGGTCTCCGCGCTGGTCGCGGAGGGAGCGACGGGTGTCGGCAGCGTGAGCGAACTCGCTGCCGCGCTCGAGGGGCCACGGGTGGTCTGGCTGATGGTTCCCGCCGGCATCACCGGCGCCGTGGTCGACGAGGTCGCAGCCGTGCTCGAGCCCGGCGACATCATCATCGACGGCGGCAACTCGAACTACCGCGACGACGTCCGACGCGCGGCGGCGCTGCGCGAGCGAGGGCTGGAATTCGTCGATGTGGGTACGAGCGGCGGCGTCTTCGGTCTCGACCGCGGGTACTGCTTGATGGTCGGCGGATCGGATGCCGCCGTGCAGCACATCGAACCGATCCTGCGCACGGTCGCTCCGGGCGTGGGCGAGATCGAGCGCACCCCGGGGCGCGAGGGCGAGCTGGCTCCCGAGGAGGAGGGGTTCCTGCACTGTGGTCCGTCGGGCGCCGGGCACTTCGTGAAGATGGTGCACAACGGCATCGAGTACGGGATCATGGCGGCCCTCGCCGAGGGGTTGAATCTACTGCAGAATGCGGATGCCGGTGTGCGCGAGGCGGAGCACTCGGCTGAGGTGGCTCCTCTCGAAGAGCCCGAGTTCTACCAGTTCCCCATCAACACCGCGAAGGTCGCCGAGCTGTGGCGGCGAGGATCGGTGATCTCGTCGTGGCTGCTCGATCTCACGGCAGCGGCGTTGAACGATAACCCGACCCTCGACGGCCTGGCCGGTCGCGTGTCGGACTCTGGCGAGGGCCGGTGGACCGTGAAGGCGGCCGTCGACGTCGGCGTACCGGTGCCGGTACTCGCGGCGTCGTTGTTCGAGCGGTTCGCCTCGCGCGGCGAGGACCACTTCGCCAACCAGGTGCTCTCTGCCATGCGCCTGCAGTTCGGTGGCCATCAGGAGTTGCCCGCGGGCGATGTGTTCGAGGCTGGAGCACGCAAGTCCGAAGCGGGTTGAGCGCGGCTCAGAACGAATCTGGAAGTTTTCTGAACAATCGCTATGTGTGCAGCGACAACTTCCGGTTATATGTGATGTGGGGGGATCGTTCAGGTTGAACGCGTGCCCCTTGTTGCCGCTACCAGGAGGTAGTGGGGGAGATGGAGGGGTAACGTGCCATTATTTGTCGCGTCGAAAAGTACGCTCGACCATGAAAGTCCCGGACGTCGAAATCTGATTCGATCCGCTCGGGCAATCGCAGCCGCGGTGGCTTCAGCGGCGATCGTGCTTGCTGGCTCGACGGTGCCGGCAGCAGCCGCCCCGCAGTCGGTGCATGAGATCACCGCGAACTGGGCCGGCGACCCCGTGCCGACAGAGGCACCGTACGGCCAGCCTGTGACGGCGGAGTTCCACGTGAACACCAACGACAACGGTGACCCGTACACGAATGAGCCGGTCGAGAACGTCCGCGCCACGCTCACCGTCGGCAACGGAGCCTTCACGAGCATTCCGCAGGTCTGCAAGACCAGCGATGTGACGCCCGTGTCATCCATCTCCGACGACAGCACAACACTTCTCTGCAACCTCGGAACCATCACCGAGGGCACCGCGACGGTCATTCAGGCGCCGGTGCGCGCCACATCCACGGTCGGCGGCAATCTGACCGTCGTCGGTACCGCCACCTCCGATTCGGCAGTCGCCGAGGCCGGCCCGGCAGACCCGGGCCCGCTGCCCATCACCTACGTCCACGGCATGGATTTGTCGCTTGTCCAGGCTCCCGGCCAGGGCGCTCAAGGCTTCACGCAGGAGAGCCGTCTGGGTGGTGACCGCCCGTTCCTCCAGATGAACTACTCGCTCATCCTTGACGCGGGCAGCCGCCCCGGTCCGGAGAGCTACTCCTTCCCCGTCACGGTCAGCGCGAACGTCGCCGGCGCGACGAATGGACTCGCCTGGGAGGACTGCGTGCCGGTCAGCACCGCGTCGCGATCCACCGGACAGCCGTTCTCCGACCCAGCCGAGGAAGATCGCACGAACTTCCCCACCTGTGGCGTGAGCGGTGCGGGCACGACGTACACCGTGTCGCTCTCCGACCTGGACTACACCCTCGTGAATGCCCCGGTCAACGACAGCATGGGTCAGCCGCTTCCCGGCAACGGTGTGTACATCGCGTCAGGCACCGTGCAGTTCAGCATCCCCACGGCGGTCACCGCGATCACCACCTACACATTCACCGCGGCTCCCGGCGCGTTCGTGTTCGACGACGGTGTATCGGAACCCGATTCCGACGCCGCCAACAACGTCTCGAGCGCGACGCTCACCCCGCCCGGGGGATTCAGCAACCACTGGACGGGAGCTCCCGCAGCGTCTCGGACCGCATGGGACGCGAATCTCTGGGTGAGCCCCGGCACGAGCCAGGACGCGGTCATGCCGCAGCCGGGTCTGACGAACGAGAACTGGGAAGAACAAGCCGCGAACGGCACCATCGAGCCGATCGCTCTCTACCACCAGGCCAACAGCCAGGTGTGGAACGGCTATCAGGGTCCCGGTGGCGATCAGATGGCCGGTGTCTGCACGATGAACCAGAACCCCGCGTTCATCCCGACATCCTTCGAGGGTGGCGGCTGGAACGGAGGCGGTCTCGAAGGGTACGAGAACTACGAGTCCGCTCGCTTCTTCTACACCACACAGGCGATCGACACGAAGACCGAGACATGCGGTCAGGTGGCACCGAGCGCGATGTGGGTCGAGGTAGTACCGCCGGCCGGCGATTCTCTCACCGACCCGCGCATCGAGAGCGACATCCTCATGGATCTCCCCGCCGGTGTGACGGCCGTGAAGATGACGTGGAACCCGGCCGTGGATCAGTCGGTGACGACCTTCCTCCGGGCATTCGGCTATATCGACCCGGCCGCCCCGACCTCGGGTGAGGGTTGGACCGTTGGTGCCTTCAACGCACCGTACGACGTCGGTGCAGCCTGGCCCGGGTATCCCACCCTGAACAACTGGATCAACCTCAGCACGATAGACGGGGGGACGGTGATCCCAGGCAGCACCTATGGCCCGAACACCAATGGTTCCCGAGACGCATATCGTCTTCAGGGCGCACAGGGTCTGATCGAGAAGGTCGCCTCCGACACCACGGCGCAGCCCGGTGTTCCGGTGACCTACACGCTCCGCGCGCAGGCGCAGAACCTCATCACCAGCCCGCCGCCGGCGACGTTCGAGGTCGTGGACACCCTTCCGGAAGGAATGGTGTACGTGGCAGGTTCCGGCGAGCCGGCCCCGACGAGCGTGAGCCCCGATGGGCGCACGATCACCTGGACCTTCGCGAACGTGGCGCCGAACGTCTTCCAGACCATTGGCTACCAGGCTCAGCGCCCGGCAGACAGTGTCATTCCGCCGGGAACGCGCCTCACGAACACTGCAGTCATCAACACGGTCGGTGACAACCGGCCGCCGGGGACTCCTGGTCGATCCGCCAGCGCCACGGTCACCGTGCCGAGCGCGTCGGCGACGATCTTCGGCAAGGCAGCGGAAGCGAATGTGCTCTCCTTCGAGGGCGATACCTCGGCGTGGGTGCTCACGATCAACTCGCAGGATCCGGTCGAGAACGGATTCACCGACACGATCGACATCCTTCCGGCGGTCGGCGACGGCCGCGGGACCAACATCGACGGCACATACACCGTGACCGGTGTCGATGCGGTTGCGGGCTCGACGGTGTACTACACCGACGCGCCGATGGAGTCGCTGTCCTTCGATCCGCGTGATCCCTCCAACGGAGGAACGCCCGGCTCGGTCGACGGCAACACCGTGGATTGGTCCACGACCGAGATCGACAACCCGACCGGCATCCGCGTGATCGGGCCGGCGCTTGCGCCGGGGGCATCGCAGACGATCCGCATCGAGTTCGAGACGCCCGCCGGCAGCAGCTGCGAAGCTCCCGCCGAGGGTGACAGCAAGCCGGGGCAGATCATGGTCAACTCGGCAGGGTCCTTCGCTGGCCACACCGCGCTGCCGATGCTCTCGTCGGCGGTCACCGAGATCGGCAGCTGCTACGCCGCCAACCTGAAGAAGTACATTCAGGATGCGGACGGCGAGTGGCGCGACGCGAACACGACGGCCGACTTCCCGACGTTCAAGGTCGGCGACACCATCCGGTACCGGATCGTCGTCGAGAACATCGGGCAGGGCACGCTGACGAACCTCGAGGTCACGGATGACCTGCAGCCGGAGCTCGGATCGTTCACGGTCGAGTCGCTGGCTCGCGGTGAGAGCGAGACCCACGAGTTCGAGATCGTCGCGGATGCCGCGATGGGCGAGAACGTGGTCAACACGGCTTGCGGTACGGCGGATGTTCCGCCGGACCCCGAGCTGCCGGCGACCATCAACTGCGATCCTGCAGGATTCGTTCTCGACGGCGAGCCGACGCACGTGAAGTCGCTCCTCTCGGCGACGCCGATCGGCGATGGTCAGTGGGAGCTCGTCTACGGGATCGACGTCACCAACGATTCGGGTCTGTCGACGATGTACAACCTCGACGACACGCTGCACTTCACCGACCAGGCCGAGATCGCCTCGGCCACGGTGACGGATTCGCCGGCCGACGTGACGCTCGCCGACCCCGCGTGGGACGGTGAGGAAAACGTGCGCATCGCGACGAACGTGCCGCTGGCCGGCAACGACGACGATGGATACGCGCCTCATCACTACGAGGTGACCGTGGTCGCCGATGTGCCCCTGCAGCTCGAGGGCGCAGGATCCGGCGAGGATGACCCGACGCAGTGCGGGGTTGACGGTGATGACGCGGACCGCGCGTTCAACAACGTCTCGACCCTGACCGACGCGGCGGGCGACACCGAGGACGACCAGGCATGTGCCGGGCTCCCCTCGATCGCACTCTCCAAGTCGATCGTCGGCGAGCCTGTCGAGGGCCCGAACAACCGGTGGACGGTCACGTACGAGATCGTCGTCACGAACGAGGGTGCGGTCGCAGGCGACTACCAGGTCACCGACCGCCTGCGCTACGGTGCCGGTCTCGAGGTGACGGCCGCTTCGGTGACCCAGTCGCCTGAGGGCGTCACCCTCTCGCCGGACTGGACGGGCGAGGGCGCCGACGGCGCGGCGGAGAACGTGGTCGCCGACGGCGCACTGGATGCCGGCGTCACGCATGTGTACCGCGTGCAGGTGCGCTCGACGCTCGACACCGCAGCGGCGAACGCATCGACGTTCGCATGCCCGGCCCCTGGCTCCGTTCAGGCGGGCGGATTCGCGAACACGGCCGGGGTGGGTCACAACGACCTCACCGGTGCCGCAGGTGCGTGTGCCGCACCGGAGACGCCGCTTGCCCAGACCGGTGGCATGATCAACGCCGGACTCATCGGCACCGCGGTCGTGTTGCTCCTCGTCGGAGGCGGATTCGTCCTCTTCCTCCGGCGCCGCGCGACGGTGACGGTCGAGTAGGACTCCGATCCCGGCCGCGCTCGAACCTCTCCTTCGAGCTTCGGCCGGGGCCGGACCCGTGGTGAAGTCCGGGCAGATCCAGTGGATCTGCCCGGACTTCGCTGTTCAGGGTGCCGGGTGCCCGCCGGTCGAGTGATGCGGGCGTCTTCATGCTGCGGCGATCGGGTGGATGCGGTCAGCGGCCGAGCTTCTCCGCACACGCCACGCAGTGAGTCGCGAACGGGCGCACTTCGAGGCGTGCGGCGGGGATGGGGTTGCGGCATGAAGCGCAGACCCCGTAGGTGCCCGCGTCGAGCCGTGCGAGCGCATCCTCGACCTGCGTGAGTTCACCACTCGCCTGCTCGGTGAGACCCTGCAGCCGCGACCACTCTGCCGACAACGGCACGCCCTCCGGGTCGTGCTCGTCGTCGTCATTCGAGCTGCTCCGGGCGTCGGTGAGCACGGCGAGCGCCTCAGCCAGGGCGGCGACGCGAGCGGCGGCATCCACTCGCAGCCGGCCCAGCCGCTCCCGCGCTTCCTCGTGCATCCCCTCACAGTAGACGCGATGCCTGACACGATGACGTCTTGCGCGGTCATCGAGGTATCGCCAATGCCGCGCGAGGCACTAGCGTGCAGCCATGGAACTCTTGACCGCAGCCGCGTTCGCCCTCGTCGCGCTCGTCGCCATCGTCACCCCGGGACCCACGGTGCTGCTCGCGCTCGCGAACGGTTCACGTTTCGGTGTGCGCCGCGCTACGTTCGGCATGCTGGGCGCAGTGGCGTCGGATGTGGTGCTCGTCCTCGCCGTGGCACTGGGACTGGGCGCCGTCTTCGCGGCCAGTGAGCTGATCTTCTCGATCGTGAAGTGGGTCGGCGTCGCCTACCTGGTGTACCTCGGCGTGATGCTGCTGCGATCCAAGGGCACGCTCGGCCAGGTCGACCAACAGGAGAACCCGCGAGGCGGGTCTCGGCGCAGCGTGTTCCTGAAGTCCTTCGTCGTCGCGGTGACGAATCCGAAGGGCTATCTCTTCGTCGGCGCACTGCTACCGCAGTTCATCGACCCGGCACGGCCCCAGGTCGTCCAGTACGTCGCCATCGGCATCCTGTTCTGCGCGATCGACTTCGTCGTGATGTTCGCCTACGCGGTGCTGGGCACCCAGGCCGTGCGTCTGCTGCGTCGACGCGGTGTCGTCTGGATCGACCGGATCTGCGGCACCGTGCTGCTCGGCCTCGCCGCCTCGCTCGCGTTCATCCGCCGCGCGAACGCCTGACTCCGTCTCTCGGGCGAGCCCTCAGCGGTCGACTCTTCGGAGGGTCGGTCGATCGAGCTCAGTGTTGTCGAAGACCCATGTCGCCCGCTTTTCGGGCGCGGCCTCGGCGACATAGAGGCGCTGACCGCCGACATAGCGTCGGTTCGATGGAGCATCAGGGTCAGGGTCGTGTGATCCCGGAAAGCGGCCATTTCCTCGCGGGACGGAGACGGCGAACGGAGCGTCGACCCAGACCGTCGCGTCCCAAGCGTCGACCAACTCGCTGCGCTGCAGGAAGATCCCGTCGACGATGAGGATGCCGCGCGGAGGCACGATGAATCTGGAGGGAGCGACCGGCCGGTCGCGCGCGACATCCCACACGGCCGGGGTGATGGCTTCGCCCCGTCGCAGGGGAGTGATCACGCACTCCCAGAAGGCGTCATATCGGTACGAGCCACGATAGAAGCCTTCGGGACCAGACCCGGCTCGGCGCCGTTCCGCCTTCGGGCGATGGAAGCCGTCGATGCTCACGCGAGCGAGGGGGCGCGCGCCATGCACGGTGGCCAGCTCCACGAGCTCCTGGGCGAGGCGGGTCTTTCCCACCCCGTCGTAGCCATCCAGAGCGATCAACGCGCGATCGTCGGGGCGGACTTGCTGCAGCTCGCTCCACAGCCGAGACACGACCTCTTCTCGGGTGTTCGCTGCGTCCATGGTCACGACTCTATGAGGCGGGCGACGATCAGCGGCGAAGCAGGCGAGCCGACCCGCGGCCTCGGCCCCGATGCGCGCTCCCCGCGCAGATCAGCGGTAGAAGCCCTCGCGCAGGTTGATGCCGTGCTCGACCCAGACTTTGAGCGCCGCCAGCATCCCGGTCCAGCCCTCGCAGTTGCCGAAGGCGTTCTTCGCACCGTCGGCCGTCGCCTTCCATGACGACTCGGTGATCTTCACGAGGGTACGAGTGCCGTCGTCGATCGATTCGAACTCGAAGGTGGTCGTGCTCTTGCCGTCCGGCCCGGCAGCAGCCTCGGCATCCCACCGGACGACGATGCGGGTCGGCGGATCGGCTTCGACGACCTCGACAGGAGCGTCAATATCCGGATAGTCGTCGAAGCTCCAGCGCACGTCGTTGCCGGGTTCGAGGCGGCCGGTGGCACCGCCGGTCGTGAAGTACTTCGAGAGCTGCGCGGGGTCGGCAACAGCCTCGTAGACGTCGGCGATCGGGCGGGAGATGCGACCCGACACGGTGAAGGAGAGTTCAGTGAGTTCCTTTGACATGTTGTATTCTTATAACATGTTGGACGGTGAAGGCAAGACCCCTTCGAAGATCGGCGACGACGATCTCGTGTTCAAGGCACTCGCCTCGCCCACCCGTCGCCGCATGCTCGACGAGCTGCGCGAGTCGCCGCTCACGACCGGGACACTGTGCGAACGGTTCAGCGAGCTCGACCGGACCACGGTGCTGCAGCATCTGCGCACCCTCGAGGCCGCCGAACTGGTCATCGGCACCCGACGCGGTCGCGAGCGTCACCTGACCCTCGCTCCGTTGCCGATCAAGCGCATCCACGACAGGTGGATCAGCGACTACACGCACGCTGCGGTCGAACTGCTGGCCTCGCTCGATGTCGATCAGGCGTAGGTCCTACCGCACAGCAGCGAGAATCCCACCGTCCGCGAGGTCACGTTTCGACTGTCAATCCGAAGCCTCCGGGTCAACCGCTCCGTTTCGGTGATAAACCTGCGAATGGGGGGTGAACTGTCGACGACTGTTGATGACGATGCCTCTCCC
This sequence comes from Microbacterium sp., assembly GCF_031179285.1. Taxonomy (GTDB): domain Bacteria; phylum Actinomycetota; class Actinomycetes; order Actinomycetales; family Microbacteriaceae; genus Microbacterium. The sequence continues at coordinate 55,843 of NZ_JAPSHY010000016.1, forward strand.
CGAGCGGAAGAGCAGTGATGTCGCCGATGCACGCACGAAGGTCCGTACTGGCAGTCTCGATCGCGGCGGTTCTCGCGCTGGGATTGGCCCCCACCGCAGCCACGGCTGCCACCTCGATCGACGGCCCGATCGGGCTCGGCACCGCGGCGCCTTTCGCGGTGCTCGCCGGATCCACGGTCACCAACACTGGGCCATCGGTGATCGACGGTGATGTCGGGCTCAGCCCGGAGACATCGATCACCGGCTTCCCGCCAGGGGTCATCAACGGCACGACCCATGCCACGGATGCCGTCGCCGCACAGGCGCAGGCCGATCTCACTGTCGCCTACAACACCGCAGCCGGCCTGACGCCGGTCCAATCCGGGCTCGGCGACCTGACCGGTCTATCCCTGACCCCCGGCGTCTACTCGGGCGGAGAGCTCTCGGTCACGGGTGAGCTCGCTCTCGCCGGCACCGCGGAGTCGGTGTGGATCTTCCAGGCGGCCTCGACCCTGACGATCGGGTCCGGAGCGGACATCACGATGTCGGGCGGCGCGAGCATCTGCAACGTCTTCTGGCAGGTGGGCAGCTCCGCCACGATCAACACCGGTGCACAGTTCGTCGGCACCGTCATGGCGAACGCATCGATCACCGCGAACACCGCGGCGACGATCGAGGGTCGCCTGCTCGCACGGACGGGCGCGGTCACTCTCGACACGAACATCATCACCGCCCCGACGGGATGTTCCACCGAGCCCGGCACCGTCACCACGAGTCCCGAGATCACCTCGCCTGCTCCGCCGCCCGGAGAGGTCGGCGTCGACTACGAGCACGTGATCGACACGACCGGAGAGCCTGAACCGACCGTCACGATCATCGACGGCGCGCTGCCGCCCGGACTGGTCCTCGACTCCGCGACCGGTGCCATCACCGGCCAGCCGACCGAGGCCGGTACGTTCCCCGTCACCGTCGTCGTCAGCAACGGAACGCTTCCCGACGTCACGGCGTCGTACGAGATCGTCATCGTCCCGGCCGCCGTGGCCCAGCCGCCCGTCGTCACCCCGCCGGGAGCCGGAGGGACAGGGCCTGAGGGCGAGCTGGCAGAGAGCGGTGTCGAGGTCGGCGCCGCCCCGCTGCTGGCTGTCGCCGCACTCATCGCCGGGCTGATCCTCTTCATGACGCGAGGGCGCCGCCGGCAGGCCGCGGTCTGACTCCAGACCGGCGGAAGGTCGGTCGGCCGCCGAGTTGGCGGGATGGTCAGCTCTTCGTGAGGTCCTGAGCGAGCATCACGATGATGCCGCTGGGGCCGCGCACGTAGCTGAGCTTGTAGACGTCCTGATAGTTCGCGACGCCGCGGAGCGGATGGCAGCCGTGCCGGGCGGCGATCACGAGTGACTCGTCGATGTCGTCGACGGAGAACGCGACCCGATGCATGCCGATCTCGTTCGGCAGCGTCGGCTCGGTCTCGATCGCCTCTGGGCGGATGTACTCGAAGAGCTCCAGCTGCCCCTGACCGTCGGGCGTCTGCAGCACCGCGATCTTCGCGTGGTTGCCGTCGAGGCCGACAGCCGTGTCGGCCCACTCCCCGCTGATCTCGTCGCGGCCGAGCACCGTGAGCCCGAGGTCGGTGAAGAACGAGATCGTCGCTTCGATGTCGCGAACGGCGATGCCGACGTTTTCGAGTTTGATGGTCATGCGGTCGAGGCTAGTCGTGCGTCGACCGCTGCGGCAGTGCCGGTCGTCACGTCCGACCCGCTCACAACTCCGCCGGGCGGCGCACCCGTTCACAACTCAGCCGCGGCCCGTTCACAACTCCTCAAAAACCGCGGGTCCACGGCACCCAAGCCCGACAACACACGGCGCCATCAGCCCGCGGCACCGGAATCTGAGGAGTTGTGAACCGAAGAGGCCCGAAGAGAAGGTCGACGCCTATCCGAACAGCAGCGTCAGCACGGTCGCGCCGCCGCCGGTGAGGATCAGCGCGATGATCGTCGCCCACGCCACGATGCGGATGCGGCGGTTGCGGCGCTCGCCGAGATCGCCGTAGTCCTCGCTCGGCTCCGCTCGGCCCGACACGGGACGGTCCGGCTCGCGGCGGTTGAGATCGCTCATGCGCTGATGGGCTCGGTGACCGTGGGGCCGAACGCGGCGGGCAGCGTCGCGCGCGAGCGCTCACGCAGCTCGGCGACCGAGATGGTGAACACGTCCTGCACCTCGAGCGACGCACCATCGGGGTGGTTGTCGGTCACGCCGATGCGCAGCACCGGGTAGCCGCGGCCCTCGCAGAGGCCACGGAACTTCACGTCGTCCTCGCGCGGCACCGTCACGATGACACGCCCGGTTGACTCCGAGAACAGAGCGGATGCCGCATCCACCCCGTCCCGCTCGATGATCTCGTTCAGCCAGACGCGCGCGCCGACGCCGAAGCGCATGACGCCCTCGGCGAGGGCCTGCCCGAGGCCTCCCTCGGAGAGGTCGTGCGCCGACGAGATGAGCCACTCGTCGCGGGCGGCGGCCAGCAGCGCCGCAAGGCGCTTCTCAGCGGCGAGGTTCACCTTCGGCGGGCGACCGCCGAGGTGGTCGTGCACGACGTCGGCCCACGCCGAGCCGCTCAGCTCGGTCGAAGTGGTGCCGAGCAGGTAGATGTTCTGCCCCTCGTCCTGCCAGCCCGACGGGATGCGGCGCGAGACGTCGTCGATGATGCCGAGCACGCCGACGAGCGGCGTCGGGTGGATCGGGGTGTCGCCGGTCTGGTTGTAGAACGAGACGTTGCCGCCGGTGACCGGGGTGCCCAGCTCGTAGCATCCGTCGGCGAGGCCGTCGACCGTCTGCCCGAACTGCCACATGACCTCGGGGTTCTCGGGAGAGCCGAAGTTCAGGCAGTCGGTGATCGCCGTCGGGGTGGCGCCGGTGACGGCGACGTTGCGGTACGCCTCGGCGAGGGCCAGCTGCGCGCCCGCGTAGGGGTCGAGCTGGCAGTAGCGGCCGTTCGCGTCGGTCGAGACGGCGAAGCCGAGACCGGACTCCTCGTCGACGCGGATCATGCCGGCGTCGTCCGGGAAGGCGAGCGCGGTGTTGCCGAGCACGTAGTAGTCGTACTGGTTGGTGATCCAGCTGGTGTCTGCGAGGTTCGGCGAGGCGACCAGCGCGAGGAACTGCTCGCGCAGCACTGCGGGGTCGTTCGAGCGGGGCAGGTCTTCGGCGGCATCCGCCTGCAGCGCGTCGATCCAGGTCGGGTACGAGACCGGGCGGTCGTAGACCGGGCCGTCGACCGCGACCGTGGAGGGATCGACGTCGACGATGCGCTCGCCCTGCCAGTCGATGATGAGGCGGCCGTCTCCGGTGACCTCGCCGAGCACCGAGGTCTCGACCTCCCACTTGTTCACGACGGCCATGAACGCGTCGAGCTTCTCGGGGGCGACGATCGCCATCATGCGCTCCTGCGACTCCGACATGAGGATCTCCTCGGCCGTGAGCGTGGCGTCGCGCAGCAGCACGTTGTCGAGCGAGACCTTCATGCCGCTGTTGCCGTTGGCCGCGAGCTCGCTGGTCGCGCACGAGATGCCGGCGGCACCGAGGTCCTGGATCGCCTCGACGAGCTCGCCGCGGTACAGCTCGAGGCAGCACTCGATGAGCACCTTCTCGGCGAAGGGGTCGCCGACCTGCACGGCGGGGCGCTTGGTGGGTCCGGTCTCGTCGAACGAATCGGATGCCAGGATGCTGGCGCCGCCGATGCCGTCGCCGCCGGTGCGAGCGCCGAAGAGCACGACCTTGTTGCCCACGCCGGTGGCGTTCGCGAGCTTGAGGTCCTCGTGGCGGAGCACGCCGACCGCGAGCGCGTTGACCAGGGGGTTCGCCTGGTAGACCGAGTCGAAGACGGTCTCGCCGCCGATGTTCGGCAGGCCCAGGCAGTTGCCGTAGAACGAGATGCCGCTGGTGACGCCGTGCACGACGCGGGCGGTGTCCGGGTGGCCGATGGCGCCGAAGCGCAGCGCGTCCATCACCGCGACCGGGCGGGCACCCATCGAGATGATGTCGCGGACGATACCGCCGACGCCGGTCGCCGCGCCCTGGAACGGCTCGATGAAGGACGGGTGGTTGTGGGACTCGGCCTTGAAGGTGACGGCCCAGCCCTCGCCGACGTCGACGACGCCCGCGTTCTGGCCCATGCCGACCATCAGGCGTTCCTTCATCTCGTCGGAGACCTTCTGGCCGAAGCGGCGCAGGTAGTTCTTGCTGGACTTGTAGGAGCAGTGCTCCGACCACATCACCGAGTACATCGCCAGCTCACCGCTCGTGGGGCGGCGGCCGAGGATCGCCTTGATGCGGGAGTACTCGTCAGGCTTGAGGCCGAGCGCCGCGTACGGCTGCTCCTTCTCGGGCGTCGCGATCGCGTTGTCGACGGAATCGGGAACGTGCTGACGGGCGGGTGCTTCGGGGGCGGTGGTCACGCGCACTCCAAGTGAGAGGGGCCGGCGGGCGTGTCCCAGTCTACCGGCGCGCTGCGTCCGGCATTCCTCGCGGTCGGCCGTCGCGTGCGAGGTTGAAAACGCCCGTCCCTGGCGCGTGGGACGTGCCTTCTGACCGATCACCGGCGCGTCTATCGAGGGGACGGCCGGTGCGCAAGGGGCTCCCGCGGGCCACCGCGACGGCGTACGAAGGAGGCATCGGCAGATGGGAGACGACATGGCCGCCGGCGACATCGAGACGTTCCATCGGAACGGCATCTGGTTCAACCGCATCGAGGGCGAGACGCGCACGCTCGAGTCGAGCTTCGAGAACCGAGAGGATGCCGTATCGGCGGGCCGCAGCGCCGCGGTGATGCGTCAGGTCGGCCACACCGTGAGGAACGAAGAGGGCCCGTCGGACGACGCCAGCGCCTACGAGCGCCACCCCCGCGACGTCATCGGCGGCTCGGCCGCAACTCACTGAGCCGTCGGCGCGACCCCGCCGCCGGCATCCCTGGTGAAAGATGGAAAACGTCGCTGAAAGGTCGCGCTGAGCGGCGTTTTCCATCTCCGAGCGGATGCCGGGCGGATGCCGGGCGCACCGTAAGCGCACACACTGGCGCCCCGCCGCCGTGCGCAGCGAAGAAGACAGATGCCGGTTATAGCGCGCGAAAGCCGGCGGTTTCCTTCTTCCATCGCCGCCTGCCCGGCGACGACCCCAATAACCTGCAATCAAAAGGTTGCGATCCTCTCTCTGTTCTGCAACTATCGAGTTGCAGTGAACGAAGGAGAGCAGAAGATGATGTCGAATCGGGTGGCGACGAACCGGGCGGGTGCCGTGCTCGCGGTGCTGTTCGCCGGAGCGTTCGTGATGGGATGCGCCGAGATGCTGGTGGTCGGCATGATCGATCTGGTGAGCGCCGACCTGCAGGTGTCGATCGCGGCGGCCGGAGCTCTGGTGACCGCCAATGCGCTCGGGCTCGCGATCGGCGGGCCGTTGCTGACGTTCTTCGTCACGCGATTCGACCGACGCCACGTGCTCCTCGTCGCGACGTCGGTGTTCCTGCTCGCCAATCTGCTTCCGGCGCTCGGCGCCGACTACCCGGTTCTCGTCGTGGCCCGCGTCGTCATCGGCGCCGTCCAGGGGCTCTTCATCGCGGCGGCCATGGTGACGGCGACCTCGGTTGTGCCGCCTCACCGCACCGGACGTGCGATGGCCGTCGTGATCTCGGGCTTCGCCACCTCCAGTGCGCTCGGCCTGCCGCTCGGCACGCTGCTCGGGCAAGCCGTCGGCTGGCGCGGATCGTTCATCGCGGTGGTCGTGGTCACGGCCATCGTGCTGGCGCTGCTGTTCATGCTGCTGCCGTCGGTGCCGACCGCCGCCGACGGTGGAGCGGTGGGGCAGGCCAAGCATGCGTTCGCTCCGCGGGTGCTCGCCGTGCTGTTCGTCAGCTTCCTGACCTTCGCCGGCATGCTCGCGGCCATCACCTACCTCGTGCCATTCCTCGATGAGGTGACGGGCCTGACCGGCCCGGTCGTCACCGCGTACCTCCTCATCTACGGCGTCTCGACCGCCGTCGGATCGTTCGCCGGCGGACGGTTCGCCGACGCGAATGCCTCACGGATGCTGATCATCGGCGCGGTCGGGGTCGCGATCTCGCTCGCCGTCATGCTGGTCTTCGGAGCGAACGCGTGGATGGCCGGTGTCGCCGTGCTGGGCGTCGGGCTGCTCGGCATGGCCACGGGTCCGTCGATCCAGCATCGCGTCGTGTCGCTCTCCGGCCCCGGTGCGCCGCTGGCGGCATCCCTCCCGGCCTCCGCCGTGAACGCGGGCATCGCGTTCGGGGCCTTCACGGGCGGCCTCGCGATCGAGGCCGGCGGTGTCTCGTCGGCGGTCGTCGCGGGCATCATCATCTCGGTGGTCGCGATCGGCGTCGCGTGGGCCACGAGCTTCCTCAAGGTGCCGGTCCCGGCAGCCGCGGTGGTCGCGGAACCTGCCGGACGATAGGGCGGCTACCGGGTACCCAGCGCCGCGTGGATCAACTCCGTCACGGCCGCTGCGCCGTCAGCGGCGTCGGCCGACTGCCACCGCGACAGCTGCGCGAGCACCCACTCCCAGTGCTCGCGCCGCAGGACGATCCGCAGCGCGTGATCCGGCGGGGGCCACCCGTACCGGTCGCGCGGGCCCGAGTATTCCGCCGACGCCCGCCACCCGGCATCCCTCACGCAGGCCCCGGCGAGCACGGATGGCATGATCGCATCCACCACATCGAGCGCCATGCTGTTATCGGCGGCCCCATCCACGAGGTGCCACAACCGCACCGGCACGTCGATGCTCACGTAATCCATGACGACCATTCTGCTCACGATGGCGCCTGTTGTCCTGAGCGTGGTATAACAAAGCTGCGCCTGTGAATTTCCTGAAAGCTCTGACCAGTGCGCCCGCCGACGATGTCCGTCGGCCGCTCGTTTTCGGGGAGGGAAACGATGTCCGGTTTAGATGTGCGTTCGCGGAGTGAGATCAAACCGTGGAACGGGTGGCGGCGGCTGTTGGCACCGTTGGTCGCCTTGGGTCTGGTTCTCAGCCTCGTGCCTGCGTCCCCGGCCGCTGCAGCCGGCCCTGGAGTGCTGTCCATCACGGTCACGCCGGTGCACTACATCACCGGTGCACCCCTCACCTCGGCTGCCGCGGACACCAACGACAACCGCATCGCCTATCGCGTCAGCTATTCGTGTGCCGTGGCCACTTGCACCGACACCAGGGTGCAGTTCACGCCGTCGCAGGCCGATCCCTACAACCTCGCCATCAACACCTCCTGGCAGGCGCTGCTCAATTACGAAAACTGGACTGCGCCCTCGACGGCCACCGGCGCTCCGCAGGGAACCAACCTCACCGGGATGACCTTCCCCATCGGTGATATCCCGGCGGGCACTTCGGGCAGCTTCAACGCGCAGTATCAGATCCTCCCGCGCGTGACCGGCGGACGTACCGCCCCCGGCAACTTCTATCCGTCCGGTTTCCAGATCGTGATGGGCGCCACCGCATCGTCCCCGAATGCAGTCTCCTCGGTGAGCGCCACGGCCCCGGCAGTCACGTGGAACAACAGTCTGCCCACGCCCACCATGTCGGTGGGCGGCCCTACCGTCGTCAAGCCAGGCGCGGACGCGACCTATTCGGTCGCGATGAACAGCGGCGTCTGGGGACGCGGTATCAGCCCAGGATCCATCGCTGGTCAAGCAGCCTTCATCGGCGCCGGCGACTACACAGTACAGCTGCCGCTGCCGCCCCAGGCGGTGTTCAAGAGCTCCACGTATGGCGGGGTGCACACGGGCGCCGACGCGAATGGCCGTGGTGGTGTGGTCACGTGGAAGCTCGGCACACTCGACGCACCCGCATTCGCTGCAGCCGGTGGGTGGACCCCCAGCAGCCCGCCCGGATTTGTCACCGTCACGTACCCGGCGGCCGCATTCCCCGGTGCCGACGCCAACGGGTGCAACTTCGAGGCTCCCGTCACGGTCACGGGCGGCAGCGCGACCTTCACCTACCTTGACACCGCGCGGACGACCAAGACCGCTCTCGCCGCCCCGTCGAGCACCACCGTCTCGTGCTATGAGCCCTTCGGCCGTTCCACCATGACCAAGGACAGCACTTCCGACGGTCCCGCGACTTGGCCGCGCACCGTATACATCCCGCCGGAGACCTCGGGCTATGTCTGCCCGGCGTACAACCGGGACGACTGGGGTCGCGCGTGCACGGCGGGCCAGCCGGTTGCGCCCTTCGCTGACAACGTCAAGGAATGGTCGGTCAGGACCTACAACGCCGGCAATGCCCCCGGACAGGCGACTATCGTCGATGACACGCTGGATCAGGCCAATGCTCCTGTGCGAACCATCCGCACCTCGGGGGCAGCCACCATCGTCGCGACCTACCAGTGCGGTACAGCGGCGCCAGTCACCGAGACGAAGACGGCTGTCACAGTCACCACGCTGACCGCAGCGCAGCAGGCGGACGGATGCCGCTACGTCTCAGCCACCATCACTAGTGGATCTCTCGCGCCCGGGAACATCCGTCCGCAGGACACCGGGATCGGCACGGCTTTCTGGGCGAGCTTCGAATACACGGTCAGTAAGGCCGCCCCGGTCGGCGCGGTGCGCACCAACACCGCCACCACGACGATGTCCTACCCCGGCACGACGATCGCGCCGGTCGTGACCCAGGCGACTGCCCTGATCAAGTTCGAGGCGCGGCCGGTCGTTCCGCCGCCCACGACTGCTCGGCCGGTCCTGAACGCTAACCTCACCCCTGGGGTGGTTTCCAACAACGGTCAGGCCGTTCCTGGTCGCAACGTCACCTTCACCGTGAGCGGAGGGACGCTGAACATCCCCGCCGACATGGACATCACGCCGCAGTATGCATTCATCGCTCCGAAGGACTGGGTGATCGTGCCCGATTCCGCGTCGTTCCCCGCGGGCAGCGTCCCAGCCGGCGTGACCTACACCACGAAGACCGTCACGATCGCCGGAGCGACGCGCCAGGCGATCGTCGCGACATGGCCGAGCACCGTCGTGTTCGGAGAGAACGAGTCCTGGCCCGCGATGACGGTGGTCGCGCAGCCGACGTTCGCCGTCACGCCGGGCACGATCAGCACCGCAGCAGGGTGGGTCGGAGACTCACGTCATGGCCTCAGCGGTGCCAACACGACGATCGGCCTCCCGACGCAAGACGCTCCGGATGTCGACAACGACGGTTCCACGACCGAGTTCTTCGCCACGTACACGCAGAACGTGCAGGTCTTCGGCCAGCACCTCGTCGACGTCGTCAAGGAGATCTGTCTGCCGGACGACGGCGGCTGCACCTGGGTGACGGACAGCACCAAGCCGGTGCCGGTCTCCACGACCGCGAGCGATATCCGCTACCGGGTCACCGTCACCAACACGGGCAATCAGAGCCTGACGGGGATCGTCGCATACGACGTGCTCCCCTACGTCGGCGACATGGGTACCAGTGACGCCACCGCGGCCACACCCCGTGGATCGACCTTCGACGAGACACTCTCCGGGATCGACAACGTCAGTCCTGGGCTGACGCTGACGTACTCGGAGTCGAAGAATCCGCCGCGTCCTGAGGTCTTCTCCGGACCCGTCACCGGCACCTGGGGCACCGCTGCTACGGGCATGCAGTCGCTGCGCGCCCAGTACGGCGGGACTTTGACTCCGGGTCAGTCCGTGAGCTTTCAGTACACTGCGGATGTGAGCGCAGGCGCTTCGGCCGACGCCCGCGCATGCAACTCGATCGCTGTCGACACCGCAGAGACCATCCCGTCAGAGCCGCCTGCGGTGTGCGCCGTGACCGCTGAGGCAGACCTCGAGGTCACCGTTCCCGAGCGGCTGCCGCTGCAGGAGGACCGCCTGGGCCTGGTGCCCTTCACGGTGGTGAACAACGGAGGTTCGGCGAACGCGCCGGCGACCGTCGACGTCCGCATCCCTGCGGGTCTCGTGGCGACATCGCTGACGCCCGCCGGATGGTCGTGCACCGCCGGAAGCGCATCGGCCCCGATCACCGGTCCGATGACGCTGTCGTGTCAGCCCGTCGACGCCGCCGGCTCGGTCACGACGCTGCCGCTGGACACGCCGGTCGCGCTGAACATGCCCGTGCGTCCGACGGCCGAAGCCGAGGAGATCTGCGTCGGAGCGGCGGTGACCGGTGTGATGGTCGATCCTGAAAGCGACAACAATGAGGCGGAGGGATGCTTCCGCGTCTTCGTCGCGGCTCCAGAATTGTCGGTGACGAAGACCGACGGCGTCGAGACCGCCACTCCCGGCCAGGAACTCACCTACACGGTTACGGCCACCAACAATCTCGTCGGCGAGGCCATCCCCGCCGTGACGCTCACTGACACGCTGCCGGCTGGCGCCGTGTTCGTCGGCGCCAGCGACGGAGGAACGCACACCGGCGCCGATGCGGCCGGCCGCGGTGGCACGATCTCGTGGACGGTGGACCTCGCTCGCGCCGGGACGGCCGACGGCGACGGCGCAAACGGCACCGGAGCCGCGGGAAGCACCATCACACGCACCGTAACTGTCCGGATCGATTCCGGTGCGACTGGTGACGTCGTCAACGAGGTGACCGCCAGCGCCGCCGACCCCGCCGACGCGACCCGCCCGCTCACCTCGACGGACGAGGACCTCGACACCCTCCGTCGCACCACCGTGTCGAAGTCCAGCAATGCGGCACCGTCGGGTGTCCGTCCCGGTGACGTGGTGACTTACACCGTCAGCATGGTGAACGACGGCACCGTCGCCTTTACGGCCGAGAACCCTGCCCGCCTCCTCGACGATCTCTCGGCGGTTCTCGACGACGCCTCGTACGGCGAGGGCACCGTCTCCATCGGAGGCGCCGTGTCGGCGATCGCGCCGGACGGCTCCGGGCGTCTGAGCTGGTCGGGCCCCCTGGCGATCGGCGAGGCCGTCACGTTCGACTACACCGTGACGGTCGGCGACGGCGCTGACATGCGCCTCACGAACACCGCGTGGGGTTCGGGCACGGTCGGCGACTCGTGCACGGACGGCGTCGACGAAAACGGCACCGCCTGCGCGGTCGTCGCATCGGTCTTCGCCCCCGAGCTCGGCAAGCGCATCGAGTCGCTCGTGCAGAACGACGACGGCACCTGGTCGATCGTGTACGCGATCGACGTGACCAACCCGGCCCCTGAGGGGAGCACGACGTACACGCTCAGCGACAGCCTCCGCTTTGGCGCGGGCATCCAGGTCGTCAGCGCATCCGCTTCGCTCCCGGACGGCTCAACGTCGGCGTGGGCACCGGGGCAGAGCGACACCCTGGCCACCGGCGTCGTGATTGCCGCCGGTGCGCAGCATACGTACCGAGTGGCCGTGCAGGCCGACGCCGGCACGACGCCAGGCACCGCTGCCGCAGTCTGCGTCTCCGGTGCGACCGGTGGTTTCGGGAACAGCGCCTCGCTCGCCCTCCCGGGGCGCTCGGCTGTGACCGCTGACGCATGCGCCTCGCCCGCCGAGCCCACGGTGAGCAAGCGTGCCGCAGCGCCGGTGCAGCAGGCGGATGGCACATGGCGGGTCGATTACGTCGTCTCGGTCGCCAATGCCAGCCGCGCCGCGGCTGACCTCGCCTACACGCTGAACGATGCGTTCGCGTTCCCAGCCGGCGTCACCGTCCGCTCGGTGACCGCCACCGGACCAGGAGGGGCTACCGTCGACGGCTTCGACGGCGCCGCCGCTGCCTCGCTCACGCCGAACGTGATGCGAATTCCCGCGCCGACGGGAACGCAGACATCGATCACGCAGAACTACGCGCTCTCGGTGGTCGTAGACGCCCCGCTCGGCTCCGTGGCGCCGGCAGACCTGCTCTGCGGACCGGCGGGCACCGGCGGCTACGCCAACACGGCGACGCTCTTCGCCGGCGCCGGCAGCACCGTGTCGGGAACGGCCGACGCCTGCACCGCAGTAGTCATGCAGCCGATGGTCGACGTAAGCAAGCGCGTCCTCTCGTCGTCCGTCCTCCCCGACGGCAACTGGTCGCTCATCTACGAGGTGCGGGTCCAGAATCCTGATTCGGAGTACGCCTCGTCATACCGGCTCGACGACAGCCTGAACTTCGCAGACGGAGTTACGGTCGTCCATCGTGGCGTCGTGGGGCCTGCCGATGCGACGATCGACGGCGACTGGAATGGCACCGACGCCACCGCTGTGCTCACCGCACCCAAGGCGATCGCCGCCGGAGCGGTCGACGTCTACACGGTGACGGTCGAGGCGGACCCCGGCGTCCTCGAGGTGGAGTCGCCACTCGCCGACTGCCGCGTCGACGACGGAGAGACCGGAACCGGATATCGCAACATCGCCACGGTGACGGTCGGCACACGAAGCGCATTCGCCGACGCGTGTGAACCGGCCACCGACCCGAGCGTCGTGAAGTCGGCCGTCGGCCAGCCGGAGCAGAACGAGGACGGCACCTGGACCCTCGACTACACGATCACGGTGACCAACCGCTCCGCGACCACCTCCGGCGCGATCCCCTACCGCCTCGAGGACACCCTCGGGTTCCCGGAGAACGTCGTGATCGAGGACGTGTCGGTCGACGCGCCGACCGGCGCATCGGTGGACGAGGACTTCGACGGCATCGCAGTCAGATCGCTGGGCAGCCACGCCATCGGAGCCGCACCGAGTGTGACGCAGGCGCAGGTGCAGACCTGGACGGTCTCCGTGCGGTTCGCCGTTCCGGCGGGACTCGAATCGGTGCCGGTGTGCGACCCGCAGCAGGGCCCCGGAGGACTGCGCAACGAGATCGAGATCGTCGTCGGTGCCCGGGTCTCCGGTGCCGTCGCGTGCGCCGACGTCCCACTGGTTCCCGCTCCGGTGATCTCCAAGACCATTGCAGCGCAGCACCAGCAGGCCGATGGCACGTGGGCGGTCGACTATGCGATCACGGTCGCGAACCCGTCGACGACGGCAGCCAGCCGGTACACCCTCGGCGACGAGTTCGCTCTCGGTGACGGGATCACCCTCGCCGGGGCATCCGTCGATGTCCCCGCCGGCGTCGAGCCCTCCTCGTGGGGCGGCGTGAACGGCGAGGCGATCTCCGAGAACGTGCTCCTTCCCGCAGCGGGCAGTCATACCTACACGGTGCATGCGGTGATCGACGCAGGAGCTGTTACGGGGGACGACCCGGCAGGCGACTGCACGATGGACACCGGCGAGACCGGCTCCGGCTTCGGTAACACCGTCACCCTCGGCACCGGTGTCGTCGATCTCGAGCGCATGGCGTGCGCTCGAGCGTGGGATCCCGGCGTGACGAAGGAGCTGAACGGCGTGCCGGTGCAGCAGCCCGATGGATCGTGGCTGCTCTCGTACACGATGACGGTCTCGAACCCGTCCTCGCTGCAACTCAGCTATGGCCTCGTGGATGAACTGTCGTTCCCGGCAGAGAGTGAGGTTACGGTCGAATCGGCGTCTTCCCGTACGGATGGTCCCGCGGTGAATCCGGCCTGGGACGGGCAGACCGACCTGCAGCTGGTTCACGACGGCACGGCGTTGCCCGCTGACACCGTCCACGTCTTCGATGTGACCGTTCGGGCCGCACTGTCCGCCGGTCAGGAGAGCGTGGACGGCGGGTGGGCGAACTCCGCGACAGTCGAGAGCGGCGTCGATGGAGTGGTCGCCTCGACCGCCGTGGCAACGGCTGACCTGCTTCTTCCCGAGCTGACGATCTCGAAGACAGCGACACCGTCCGCGGAATTCCTGCGCATCGGTGACACTGTGGACTACACCATCTCCATTGAGAACACAGGGGAGGGCGACTTCACCACCCTCTTCCCGGCCGTGATCGTCGACGTCCTCTCGGACGTTCAGGATGATGCCGAGGTCTCCACACCGGTGGTGGCCCCGGAGGTGGGTACTGTGACGGATCTGGGGACCGCGTTCCGGTTCAATTCTGAGCTCGCCACTGGCGCATCCGTCACGATCACGTACACCGCCACGATCGAGGATCGAGGCGGAGACGCTGATCTGGACAACGTCGCTTATGCGGCCGAGCCGCTGAGCACGACCGCTATCGCCCCCGATGAGTGTGAGCCCGACGCATGCGCGTCGACGTTCACACCGCTGGCCGCACTGCAGGTGACGAAGGTCGCAGACGCGGACGTCGTCGGGCCCAACGGGGCGGTCAACTACACGGTCACTGTCACGAACACCGGCCAGGCGGACATCCCTGACGGGGCGGCGACAGTCACCGACGACCTCAGTGACGTCCTTGACGATGCTGCTCTGGTCGGCGTGCCGGCGCCCACGAGCGGGCAGGCGAGCGTGAGCGGTGAGACCCTCACCTGGTCCGGCGGACTGGCTGCGGGCGAGACATCCACGATCACCTACTCGGTGCGCGTGCACTCCGGCACCGCGGATGGCGCAAAGCTCGTGAACACCATCACCAGCGATCCGACACTTCTCGCCCTGCTTCCGGGAGGGGGCGCCGCGGAGCGGACCACGACCACAGAAGCACTCGTCGTCCGGTTGGCTGTGACAGGCGGTGTGGTCAACTGGACATTTGGGGCTCTCGCGCTGTTGCTTCTGTTGGCAGGCGCCGGGGTGCTGTTGCTCCGTCGTCGGCGCCGTCGCACCGGCGAAAGCACGAACGAAACGGTCTGAGATGGCGGGGTCGTGGGCGAATGCTCACGACCCCGCCACAACGGGCCGCCGCGAGCGTCGGACAAGCCCGGCGAAAGCGGTCGCACGGCGAGCGATCATGACGATCATGTACTCGCCGGCGATCCGCTTCGTTCCGGTTCTCCGCCGTTCACCTCGTGCGCATACCGTTGGCCGCATCGCCACCCCGATGAAGGAGAACCGGATGCGGCAGCCACAGGTCCCCGTGTACGCCATCGCCGCCGGAGTGTCGATGGCGGCGTTCCAGCTCGTGCGTCCCTGGGGCGACGTGACCGAGGAGCCGGAGGCGATGGCCGAGGCCTTCGCCGACCCGCGGTGGGTCATCGCCCACCTCGCGGGTGCCGCCGTGTTCATCCTGCTGACGCTTCTCGCAAACGACGTCGTGGCCGAAGGCATCCGGCAGCACGCGGTCAGACGGAGGTCGCCGGTCGCGCGGATCGCCCGGTACGGAACATTCGTGGGGACGTCGCTCGTACTGCTGTACTTCGGCGCCGAGACCTTCGCCCTGCACGAGATCGGTCGGGCGGCGCTCACCGGATCGTCCGTCGACGTGGTGGCGCTGAGCACCAGCATCCGGATGAACCTGGTGGCGGTCAGCGTGTTCGGCGCGGGGCTGCTCATCGTCGCGGCGGCGATGATCTGTCTCGCGGTCGTGGCGAAGCGCTCCGGAGCCGCGGCCTGGGGCGCATGGCCGCTGAGTGTGCTGGCGGCCCTCGTGCTCGCGCAGTTCGCACTGCCGCCCGCCGGGCGCATGGCCTACGGGGTTGCGTTCCTCCTCGCGGCGGTGCTGTTCGCCGTGGCGTGGCGGCGAAGGCCTACGCCGGCACCGGCGGCGTAGCCTGCATATCCGTTGATCAGAGCCGCGATACGGCGTTGCCGACCGCATTCGGCGCGATACGCAACAGCGTCGGCAGCCACTTGGCCGTGCCCGGAAGAGCCACGCGCTTCCGGTTCCTGAGCGCCTTGAGGGTGACCGCTGCGACCTCGGCGGGTGTCAGCATCTTGCCGCTCTGTCCGGCCGTCATCGGCGTTGCCGTGGTGGGCGGTGCGAGCTCGAGCACATGTGTTCCGTGCGGTGCGAGCTGTCGCCGCAGGCCTTCAGCGAAACCATGCAACCCGGCCTTGACCGCGCCGTAGCTCGGTGCGCGGGCGGGGGAGACGAATGCCAGGCCAGACGTCACGAACACGATCGCATCGAGCCCCCTCCAACGGCGGAGTGTCTCGCCCGTGAGGAGCAAGGGGGCCGTCAGGTTCAACGCCACCTCCTCTTCGAGCGTCTGTATCTCGGAGTCCTCGCCCGCTGTGAAGTCACGGGCGACGAAGGTCCCGGCGTTGTTGACCAGAACGTCGAGTCTGCCGAAGCGATCGGCGACGGCCTGCAGCATCGCGGCTCGGTGCTCGGCACGGGTGACATCTGCCCGGATGGCGAGGGCGTCGGGATGTGTCAGCGCGAAGCGATCGAGGGCCGTCTGTGACCGGCCGCAGACGGCCACAGCGGATCCTTCGCTCAGGAAGGCTTCTGCGAGGGCGAGTCCGATGCCCGAGGTGCCGCCGGTGATGAGGACGACGCGCTGCATGTTGATGAGATGACCCCTTGATCCGCCAGCTCGAGCTGGTATCCCTGAGTTACCTACTGTATGAAGGAGACCACAAGCTGTGAAGGAGGCACTTTCGTGCAACCAGATAACCTGCTCGTAACCGAGGACTGCCGACGCGCCGCCGAAGTGCTGGCGAGAATCGGCGAGAAGTGGTCGGTCATGATCTTCATGCGGTTGGAGATCGAGCCGCAGCGCTTCAGTGAGCTGCGGCGTGAGATCGCCACGATCTCATCGAAGATGCTGACCTCTACGCTTCGAGGGCTCGAGCGAGAGGGCTTCGTCTCGCGCACGGTGTTCCCGACGAACCCGCCCAGCGTCGAGTACCAGCTCACGGATCTCGGTCGTGAGATGGCCGAGCAGTTGCGCGTGCTGGCCACGTGGGTCCTGGGAAATCTGCCCCGGATCGAAGACGCTCGGAATCGCTTCGATACGGTGACGATCGATACGCGGCGATTGTCGGCACAACCGACCTCGTGAATCAGCCCAGCGCGCTCGGTTTCGCGCGGCCGTGGCGAAACGGGCCGGGGCCGCGGCCTGGGGTGCGCGGCCGCTGAGTGTGCTGGCGCCCTCGTGCTCGCGCAGTTCGCACTGCCGTCGGGCGGACGGATGGCCTACGGGGTCGCGTTCCTCGCCGCAGCGGTGCTGTTCGCGGTGGCGTGGACACGCCGGGCGCGCTGAGTCTGGTCGGAGAGTGACCGCCTCGGCCTGGCCGGCATCACTCCTGACGCCGGCTGTGATCCTCGACGTCGGGTTCTGCGCGCAACAGGTCGGCGGCTTCTTCCTCCGGGCGTGGCGCGATGCTCTCGTCGACCTCGAGCTCCGGCACGGTCGCCTCGTCCGGGGCGGGAATGTGGTCCTGGTGGGAAGACACGGTGACTCCTTCGTTCTGCGACGATCACAGCGTATGCCGATCTGCCGCCTTCCGCCGCGGCGGACGCCGTAACTCAGGCGATCATGGCGCGACGGCCTTCTCCGCCGCCGCCGCGGTCGTGCGTCCGCCCTCGAACCGGGCCCGCGCCCGATCGCGGTTGCGGGTCACTTCGACGAGCTCCGTCGCCTTCGGTAGCCCCATCGGCTTGGTCGAGACATAGACGCTCTCCGCGCGCTCGACGAGGAACGTCTCGTGCCAGACGCCGACAGCTCCCGGCGCCTTGCGCGCGGCCTTGTTGAAGCGGGTCCACGCCGGCCGGTGCTCCTGCGACGGACTCGAGGCGTAGGCGTAGAGCTTGTCGATCGACGACCAGTATTGCACGGTGTACGGTCCGCCGCTGCCCATCAGCAGTTCGTAGCCGAGGAACCCGGAATCTTCGTCGGTGGAAAGCTCGCGGAGCATCCGCGGCATGGCGAAGAATGCCGGCATCCAGAGATCCGGTCGCCACCAGCGGTTGATCTGCATGCCGATGTGGAACACGACGAGTTCGCCGTCGTAGCGGTGGGTCATTCGTCCCTTGATGACGCGCGACATGGGGTCCTTCTTTCTTGGATAGCTGCACTATCCATATTGGATAGCAGTACTATCGAAGTCAAGAGGTGGCGATGAGAATTTCCGAACTGTCGGCAGTAACCGGAGTGACGGTTCCGACGATCAAGTACTACCTGCGTGAGGGTCTGCTGCCCGAGGGCGAGCGGAGCGCTCCGACGCAAGCGGCGTATGGCGACGTGCATATGCAGCGGTTGCGGGTCATCCGCGCCCTGCTCGATTCGGGTGTGACCATTGCCGAGACCCGGCGCGTGCTCGAGGCTCTCGACACTCCGCCCGAGAAGGCGCACGACCTGCTGGGCACCGCGCACGCTGCCATCACCCCGCCCGTCGACGACGCCCTCGATCTCACCGAGGCCGAGCAGTTGGCGACGCAGCTCGGGTGGGAGCCGGGGATGTGCAGCCAAGCCGTGCTGCATGCCGTCGCTCGAGCGCTGCAGGGGCTGAAACGTGCGGGCTTCACCGTGCCGGACCCGGTGATGCCGGTGTACCTCGAGAACATCCGGCGGATCGCGGATGCCGAGATCGCCGGCGTCCCGACCGAATCGGCCGAGGCTGCCGTGCGCTACGTCGTGCTCGGATCCGTGCTCGTCGAACCGCTGCTTCTGGCGCTTCGGCGCGTAGCCCAGCAGGTCGCGTCGGCCGAGAGGTTCGGCGGGGCGGGGAACTGAGAAGGCCAGTAAAGCCGCCCGTGGCTACACCGCGGTTGCGACGTCTATGGCGATGGTGGCCGCCACGGTCGTCAGCAGGATGACGGCGATGCCGAAGGCAGGTGCCCACCAGCTCTCTTTGCCCAGCAGCGAGAGGACGATGACGGCGAGTACTGCCGCGGTGAAGGCGCCGATGTGAATCCAACGATGCGCCTCAAGTGCGCCGCCGGCCAGCGCGTAATCACAGAAGTCTCCGCAGCCCGCGATCTTGAGGCTGGTGAGCAGTATCCAGAAGTTGAGGCACAACGAGAGGATGCCCTGAACGATCAGAAGCCCGATGCCCTTCGCCAGGGCGTTGGGGTTCTTGCGCAACTTCCCTGTCGTCTGTCTCGCTCTCATCCGACGCTCAATCCTCGGCTGGTGGACTCTCGCGCACCATGAAGGCGCGGTCGAGGCGCTGGTCGTCCTTCTCGACGGTCTCGCGGTACGACACTGTGAATCCCGCGGCAGCGAACACCGGCTCGGCCACGAGGCTCGCGTGCGTCGACAGCGAGCGGATGCCGCGCCGATCCGCCTCGTCGACGACATGCTCGAGCAATGCCGCGCCGACCCCGCGGCGCCCGAACTCGGGGTCCACGAACAAGCGGTCGACGTAGCCGGCATCCGAGAGGTCGGTGAACCCGGCGACGACACCGTCGATCTCGGCGACGAACGTGTGCACGCTTTGCCGACCTGTGGCCCACTGCTCGAGGTCACGCGGCCCGCCGAGCCAGGCCGCAGTCTGCTCCGCCGTGTAACGCGAAAGCGCGGTGACGCGGATCGCACGCTCGAAGATGCGCAGCGTCGGCTCGGCATCGTCGGCGGCGTATGGACGTATCGTCGGCGGCGCGAGCCGCGAGGCTTCGGGAGTCACGACTCGACGGTACCGCCGCTGTGGATGAGCCGCACTTCCACGCCGCCCGTGCCGCGCACCTCGGGGTTGGTCCCGGCGATGGCGAGCGCCTCGTCCTCATCCCGCGCCTCGATGACGTACACGCCGGCGACGGCCTGCGGTGCGTCGAGGAACGGTCCCTTACTCACGCCGTCCGCGCGGATCGAACGGGCCATGTCGCGCGGCGTGAACGCATAGGCTGCGCGCAGAGAACCCGATGCGGCCAGGGCATCGCCGTGCGCGTTCGGCTCGGCGAGGTCTTCGTCGGTCGCGTCGAGGGCGTGCGCGGAGTCCTGCGAATAGATGAGGACGGCGAACTGCGGCATGGGTGCTCCTTCGTATCGGCGGAGGCGTCGTCAGTTCACTTAGTGGCGACGCCGAGACGCCGTCTGGCGAGGTCCCGCCCTAATCACCCTAGTCACACGGCCAATCGGGCGGATAGCATGGCGAACACTGGTGGCAACCATCTGACTCAGCGAAAGGAACGGTCATGCGGCGACTTGCTTTGCTCCGAACCCTGACCATTTCGCTTCAGAAGGATCAAAGCCCTGCCTACGCTCAACCTCGGCATCTTCGCGCACGTCGACGCCGGTAAAACCAGTCTCACCGAACGCCTCCTTTTCGACACCGGAGCCATCGACCGGCTCGGATCAGTCGATGGTGGTGACACCGCCACCGACACGCTCGCCCTTGAGCGGCGTCGCGGTATCACGATCAAGAACAACGTCGCATCATTCGTGCGCGGCGACCTGATCGTCAATCTGATCGACACACCCGGTCACCCCGACTTCATCGCGGAGGTCGAACGAGCGCTCCGCGCACTCGACGGCGCCGTTCTCGTCGTCTCTGCGGTCGAAGGGGTGCAGGCGCAGACCCGCGTCATCCTGCGGATGCTGCGGCGGCTCCGCGTTCCCACGCTGCTCTTCATCAACAAGACCGACCGGACGGGTGCCGATGCACCTGCGGTCGTACACAGCATCCCGACCGCGATACCGATGTGGGGCGAGACCCGAGAAGCCCTCGCCGAGTACGACGAGCGCGCCCTCGAAGCGTTCGCCGAGGATCGAGCCACTCCGGCCGATGTGCTCCCGAGGCTCGTCGCCGGCGCTCGCGTGCTTCCTGCCTATCGCGGGTCGGCCGTCACGGGGGAGGGCATCAGCGAACTGCTCGACGCGATCGCATCGCTCCTTCCGAGGGCACCCGAAAACGTCGCTGACGATCTCGAAGCGGTCGTGTTCGCCATCGACCAGGAACACGTTGCGTCTGTTCGCGTGCGTTCGGGGACGCTACGGCTGCGCGACCGCATCGGCGAGGACCGTGTGACCGCCATCGACGGCGGCCGTGCCGGTGCGATCCCGGCGGGGAGCATCGGACGCGTCCGCGGGCTGCGCTCGGCTCGCATCGGCGACGTGCTCGGAGTGGGCGGGCGCGAACCCAGCGTGATCCCGCCGCCGACATTGTCGGCTCTCGTCGTGCCACGCGATCCGGAGCGCAGTGGCGACCTGCGCTCGGCATTGCAGCGACTGTCGGAACAGGATCCGCTGATCGATCTCCGCGTGGATCAGCACACCGGCGAACTCTCGGTGTCGTTGTACGGCGAGGTGCAGAAGGAGGTGTTGCGCGACACCCTCGAAGACGAGCTCGGCATCGAGGTCGAGTTCGGTGAGGTCACCGTGATGCTGCGCGAGCAGGTCGCGAGAGCGGTGACCGTGGGCGCGGCCATCAACGAAGACGGCAACCATCACCTGGCCACCCTCGGCTTGGTGATCGAGCGTTCCGATGGGAATCACGTCGAGGTGCTCGTACCGCACCAGGATGTGCCGTTGTACGTCTACGGCACGGTCGAGGCGTTCTCGGCAGCGATGCGCGCATATGCCGAAGCCGCTCTTCGACGCGGAGGACTGCGCGGCTGGGGAGTGATCAACACCCGGGTCACCGTCACGCGGTCGGGCTATCAATCGCCGGGCACCGGCGCTGCCGATTTCCGGCGGCTGATGGGCGAACTGATCCACCGGGGTCTGCGCGAAGCGGGCACCGTGCTGTGCGAGCCCCTCCAGCGCGTGGTGATCGAGGGTCCCGAGGGAACACTCGCCACCCTGATCTCGACCACAGTCGCGGGCGGTGCCGCGATTGAGAACGTCGAGGATGCCGGTGCGCGTGTATCTGTGACCGCCACCCTCCCCGCGTCACGTCTGCTCGCCCTCGAGCGAGCGCTTCCCGGCGTTACCCGAGGAGAAGGGGCGGTCGACGCCACGTTCGCCGGGTGGCGACCGGTGGAGGGCGGGTGAGATCTACCGGTACGCCGCGACGATGAGCCGGGCAGTGGCGTCCGCATGGCGCTGCAGCTCGCGCCGCGGCGGTATGGCGCTGTCGCCGAGGAACATCGCACGATTCACCGGTCCCGACATGACCAGCCAGTTGAACTGTTCGGCAGCCAGCGCCGGATCGGGCACGCGCAGCACGCCGTCGGCGTCGAGGCGAGCGAATGCCGCGGTCATCGACGCGAGCGCTCGCTGCGGTCCCTGCTCGTAGAGGGCCCGGGCGAGGTCGGGAAACCGGCCGGCCTCGCCGATGACCAATCGGCGCATCTGCACGAGCGTGGGAGTGAGCACCGCGGTCAGCTGGCGCATCGCGTAGTCGCTGAAGTAGGTCGTGGCTTCGTCGGCATCGCTCACCTGCGGCTCGGTGTGCACGCCGTCGCCCGCTTTCGCGGTCATCGAGCTGACGATCTCGACGAACAGCGCCTCTTTGCTGCCGAAGTGCTTGTACACGGTCTGCTTCGACACCTGGGATCGGGCGGCGATGTCGTCCATGCTCGCTCCGGTGTAGCCGTCGCGCAGGAACACCTGGAGGGCAGCGTCGAAGATGCTGTCGCGTTTGGCCGGCGACATCCGTGTAGCGGGCCGATTGTCACTCATGGTGGGGCCTCCTGCTTGACATCGTAGTACTGAACGGTCTAGTTTCGCAGTACTGGACGGTCCAGTCTAAGGAGGAGCACGATGTCCGCATCCATCGACCACCGATTCGAGGGCACATTGCGTGAAGGCGACGGCCCCGGCGGCTGGACGACCCTCATCGTTCCGGGCTCAGCCGAACTGTTCGGCACACGCAAGCCGGTGAAGGTGACCGGAACGATCGATGGTCGAGAGTTCGCCGCCACGCTCCTTCCGACGGGTGACGGCACGCACATGCTGCCCGTGAAGGCGGCGTTGCGAAAAGCGATCGCGAAAGGCGGCGGCGACCCCGTCGCCGTGCATCTGGTCGAGCGGGTGAGCTGACGATGTCTTCAGTGCTGACGACGAGCCTCGGCGACCGGGTGGCATTCGATCGACGCGGTGGGGGGCCGGCGATGATCTTCATCGCCGGCGCAGGGCCGTACCGCGAAGTCGATCCGTGGACGACCGAGACTGCCGAACTGGCCTCGCAGGCGGGGGTGACGACGATCGTGTACGACCGGCTCGGGCGCGGGGAGTCTGCGACGACGACGGTGCCAGACCTCGACCGCGAGCTCGAGGCGATCCGTGCCCTCATCGACGAGGTGGGCGGCCGGGCTGCGCTGTGCGGGCACTCGTCTGGGTGCACGATCGCGCTTGCCGCCGCCGCGCGCGGCTTGCCCGTCACGGGGCTGCTGCTCTGGGAGGCGCCGATCGGCGGACAGTCCGGCGGCGCTGGGCGATGGGCCGACGAGGTGCTGCGACGTATCGATGAAGGCGATCTGGAGGGCGCGCTGGTCCACTACATGAAGGACATGCCGCCCGAATGGCTGGAGGACGCGAGGCGGCCGCCGGCGTGGGAGTCCATGGTCGCCGGTGTCGTCTCGTACGTCGCCGACGCTCAGTCTCTGGCCTGGATCGAGTCGGATGCGCTCGAGAACCTGGTCGGCGGGCTACGGATGCCGGTCGAGTGCGTCACCGGCACCACAACGTTTCCTATGATGATCGATGCGGCGAACGCGATCGTCCGTGCCGTTCCCGGAGCCACTCATCGGAGCGTCGAAGGCTCGAACCACGTCTGGGACCCGGCCGCGATGGCAGAGGAGATCGTCCGTTTCCTCGCTCCCTGATACGGGGCTCCCGAGCACCTGATCCCGGGCGCCGTCGAAGGACCCCACGACGAATGAGAACCGTTGGCGGATCGGCCGAATGGGTGCTGCTCGAACTGCCGGACGAGAAGCCTGCGCAAGCCGCCGTGAAGCCGCGATGCGAGGCCGTCAGCCGCGGACGTTCAGTCCTTGCCGAGCGCTGCCATGGTCGTTTCGGAGTCCTGACGCGGCCATTCGGACGAGATCGACGACGGGGGCGGCGATGTCGAGCTCGAGAACGTTCTCATCCGGTTCTGGAAGCTCGAGGGTGTCCAGTTGCGACTGCACCAGAGCGGGTGGCATGAAATGACCGATCCTGCTCGACGCTCGAGACGCGATCAGTGACGGCATGCCCCGTAAGTGGACGAAACGCACGGACGGAGCAAAGCCCCTGAGCGCATCGCGGTACTTCCTCTTCAGCGCGGAGCACGCGACAACGGTGCCGCCCGAGCTCAGCACCGCGCCGACAGCTTCCAACCAGGGGATGCGGTCGAGGTCTTCGAGCGGTATGCCCGCCGACATCTTGGCGACGTTGGCCGGCGGATGAAGATCATCGCCGTCCACGAAGACCATGACCATCTCCGCTGCCAGCGCGCTCCCGAAGGTCGTCTTGCCGGTGCCGGACACACCCATCACGACGATCGAGGGGATCATGGGGGTGAGACTCTCGCTCGGCATCACCATGTCGACGTGCTTTCAAGAGGGACATCCGTGGACTCGCGGCGGATGAAGGTGGTCGCCGGCATGGGCTCCTCTTCATCTTCGGAACGGGGAGCTACCAGCATCTCGATGGCCCGCGAGCCAATCTCTCGGAGCGGGCTGCGGATCGTCGTCAGAGACGGTGTCACGAGATCGGCGCCGAAGATGTCATCGGAACCGACGATGCTGAGCCGGCCCGGTACGGAGACGGATGCCTCCTTGGCGGCCGTCAGGAGTCCGAGTGCCATCAGATCGTTGTACGCCACGACGGCCGAGACCCCGGCGGCCAGCACCCGCCTCAAGCTGCTCCGCCCACCGTCGAGGGTCGGCGCCGAGGCGGGGATCTCGACGATGGACATGCCGCGGGAGATCGCGCCGTCGAACAGGACGCTCCATCGCGATCGGTTCATCCACGACGTCTCAGGGCCGGCGAGATATCCGACCGCTCGGTGCCCCAGGTCGCGGAGGTGATCCAGCGCCTCACCGAGTCCGGCGTCGATGTCGGGGACGAGGCTCGCCACCCCGTCGACTCTGCGATTGACCGCGATGACGGGTTTGCTCTGAGTGAGGGATCGGATCTCATCGTCGTGCATGCGGGAGCCGACGAGGACGATGCCGTCGACAGCGACCCGCAGGCGTTGGGTGACGGCGAGCTCGACCTCCGGAGACTCCTGCGATTCAGCCAGAACCAGGGTGCGCGAATGGGACGCGGAGATGTGTTCGGCGCCTCGGATGAGATCGAAGTAGACCGGGTTCGTGACGTCGGAGAGCACGAGGGCGATGGTGTCGGATCGGCCCGTGATCACCGCTCGGGCCATGGGATTGAGTTGATAGCCCAGAGCGCTGGCGTGCTCACGGATCCTCTTCTCAGTCGCCGCGTTGACTCGGCCGGGCTTGTTGAGCGCTCGGGACACGGTCGACGGACTCACCCCTGCTGCCTGAGCGACGTCATAGATCGTTGGCGGGGTGCGGCCCCATGCTTCTTCGCCGTTGGTGCGCGTCATCCGTCCTCCTCAGGACATCTTGGCACATGGTGACAATCGATTGGTGGCAATCGATTGACAAAAACGCATACTCCGAGTGGAATAGGGGCATGCTCGACCCGCAACGGCGCGACCCTGATCGCCTTCTGCCCACCGACCCGCGACTGAGGGATGTCGCTCGACGGCTCTATGACCTCGTCGCTGCGGCCCCCATCATCTCGCCGCACGGCCACGTGCCCGTGGAGTGGTTGGCCGAAGACCAGCCGTTCTCGGATCC
>NZ_JAPSHY010000017.1 GCF_031179285.1 Microbacterium sp.
GTCCGATCATCTCCTCGTACCGCGAGGGTCTGTCGGTGGCGGAGTACTTCATCGCGACGCACGGTACCCGTAAGGGTCTGGCCGACACCGCTCTGCGTACCGCCGACTCGGGTTACCTGACCCGTCGCCTCGTGGATGTCTCGCAGGACGTCATCATCCGCGAAGAGGACTGTGGCACGTCGAAGGGCCTCGCGCTCCCGATCGCCGCTCCCAACTCGCAGGGTGAGCTGGTGCGCGACGCGAACGTCGAGAACTCGGTGTTCGCCCGTACGCTCGCCTCCGACGTCGTGAACGACGCCGGCGAGGTTCTCGCCGCTGCCGGCGACGACGTGGGCGACGTGCTCATCGACAAGCTGGTCGCCCTGGGCGTCGAGAGCATCAAGGTGCGCTCGGTGCTGACCTGCGACTCGGCCGTCGGTGTCTGCGCGCAGTGCTACGGCCGTTCGCTGGCCACCGGAAAGACCGTCGACATCGGCGAGGCCGTCGGCATCATCGCGGCCCAGTCGATCGGTGAGCCCGGTACCCAGCTGACGATGCGCACCTTCCACACCGGCGGTTCGGCATCGGCGGATGACATCACCCAGGGTCTGCCCCGTGTGCAGGAGCTGTTCGAGGCGCGTACTCCCAAGGGCGCGTCGCCGATCGCCGAGGCAGACGGTCGCATCACGATCGACGAGACCGACAAGGGCAAGAAGGTCATCCTGACGCCCGACAGCGGCGACGAGGCAGTGGTCTACCCGGTGCTGAAGCGTGCGACGCTTCTCGTCGAGGACGGTCAGCACGTCACGGTCGGTCAGCCGATCCTGGTCGGAACGCTCGACCCGAAGGAGATCATGCGCGTCATGGGCGCCCGCGAGGTGCAGCGTTACCTCGTCGGCGGCGTCCAGGGCGTGTACCGCTCGCAGGGTGTGCCGATCCACGACAAGCACATCGAGGTCATCGTCCGTCAGATGCTCCGCAAGGTCACCGTCGTCGATCACGCCGACACGACCCTGCTCCCGGGTGAGATGGTCGACCTCAAGCGCTACCAGGCGATCAACCGCGAGGCCGTGGCCGAGGGCAAGCGCCCGGCGTCGGGTCGTCCCGAGCTGATGGGTATCACGAAGGCGTCGCTCGCGACGGAGTCGTGGCTGTCGGCCGCTTCCTTCCAGGAGACGACCCGCGTGCTCACCGAGGCCGCCATGCAGGGCAAGCGCGATCCGCTGGTCGGTCTCAAGGAGAACGTCATCATCGGAAAGCTCATCCCCGCGGGAACGGGCCTTGCGAAGTACCGCAACGTCACGGTGGAGGCGACCGAGGAAGCCAAGAGCGAGCGCTACCCGAACCGGATCTTCGCATCCGACGGTGCGTACGCCGACGGCGACTTCGGTTACGTCGACTTCGACGCGTTCTCGACCGACGACATCACCCCCGGTACCTATAACTGAGGTGTGACGACGTGACGAAGGCCCCGGGGTTCGCCCCGGGGCCTTCTTCGTGTTCTCGGGGATGCCGCGTGGCGCGTCGGTCTAGCGTCTGCGTCGTCGGTCCCGCGTCTGCGGCGTCGGTCTCGTGTCTGCGGCGTCGGTCTCGCGTCTGCGTCGTCGAGTTCACGCGATGTCGCCGAGTGCGCGCCAAATTCGCGTCTATAACGCGTGCACTCGGCAGGATGCCGTGCACTCGGCGTCGCGCGGGAGCCTGGCCGGCGTCGCGCGCGAGCCCGGTCGGCGCTACTCGAAGAGGTGCTCCACGATGCTGGAGGTGTATCCCGACGGTGACAGGTTCGAATAGCGCGTGTCGATCAGCACGTCGTCGCGCCAGAACAGGGTGCGCCCGTCGGTGACCGGATACTGCTCGTTCGGCCAGGTCTTCTCGCAGCGCGTGCCGCCGTCGGGGGTGAAGCAGGAGAAGCCCTCGTCGTCGGCCAGGGCGTTGAGCATGTCGAGCGCCGGCCCGCGGTTCATCGCCGAGATCGTCGTGACGAGACGGGTCGTGTCTGCGCGGGGGTCTGCCCAGACGCAGGTGAGCGTTCCGTCGGATCCCACGCCCGACGGGCCGAAGGCGGCGTCGTTCAGCGGCACGCCGTCGAGCTGGGCGAGCACGTCCTCCGAGAGGATGGCGCGGCAGTCGGTGGGAAGGTCTGTGGCCTTGTTCGTCGCGGTCGGCTTCGGGGTCGCGGATGCCGATTCTTCCGGGTCCGGTGACGGCGTCGATGTCGCGCTCGGCGACCCGCTCGGATCCACTCCGCCCGGCGCCTGGGTGCCGCAGCCGACGAGGACGACGCTGAGCAGCAGTGCGACAGCACCTGCGGAGACTCGTGCATTCATGGGCACACCGTACCGCTCCCGGAACTGGCGGGGGATAGGGCCCGGCAGCGCGTCGCGATAGTCTCGGCGGATGAGTCTCCCGCAGCCTGCTTCCCGCGTCGTCGTCATCGGCGACGCCCTCATCGATGAGATCCGCGATCACGCCGGCGTGCGCGAACTCGTCGGCGGCGCGGCGCTGAACGTCGCGGTGGGCCTGCGGCGTCTCGGCGTCTCGAGCACCCTGATCGCCATGGTCGGCGATGATGAGGCGGGCGATCACATCCGCGAGTACTTGCGAGATCACGACGTGAAGCTCATCTCGAGCGCGGCGCCCGCCGGTTCCTCCCGCGCGATCGTGCAGCGCACGTCGAACGGCGAGCCCGAGTACGTCTTCAACGAGGCGGCGCAGCAGCGGAGCATCCGGTACTCCGACGAGGCGAAGCGGGCCATCGCTGGTGCCGGTGTCGTCGCCGTCAGCTGCTTCCCCTTCGACGTACCGGCTGAGGTCGATGCTCTCGCCGACGCCGTGACGGGTGCACGGCTGGCGATCGACCCGAATCCGCGAGCGGGCATGCTCGCCGACAGGGAGGAATTCGTGCGGGGCTTCGAGCGGGTCGCGGCCGGCGCCGACCTGGTGAAGGTCGGTGCGGATGACGCCACGCTGCTGTACGGCAGCGAACTGGACGCGCTGCGATCGCGGCTGCGGTCTCTCGGCGCCGGGGCCGTGTTGGCCACGGCGGGCGCGGACGGAGCGATCATCGAGACGGATGCCGGCACGGTCGAAGCTCCCATCTCGGTGCTGCCCGGCGCCGTAGTCGACACGGTCGGAGCGGGCGATGCGACGCTGGCGGCGGTGGCCGCGGGGCTCGTCGACGCGTCTCCTCAGAACCTGGAGGAGTGGGGATCGCTCCTCGGCCGAGCGATGGATGTCGCTGCCGCGACGTGCCGCGGCGAGGGCGGTCTGCTGCGCACTCCGGAGTCGCTCGAAGACGCCGAGCGCGGCGTCTTCGGCAGCTGAGGCTCGATTTCATCCACCTGCCCGGGGCGGGTATGATGATTCTTCGTGCCCCCGGTTGGCTGTTCAAGTCGGACGGGTGCGCATTGGCGAGTTACCCTAGCGGCCAAAGGGATCTGACTGTAAATCAGACGGCTCAGCCTTCGGGGGTTCGAATCCCTCACTCGCCACCACACTCGACGAAGGGCCCCGCAGCGCGGGGCCCTTCGTCGTCCCACTCCGAAGCCGTCGGAATGCGTGACACCGAGGCCCCGCATCCGCCACACTGAGTCCCATGGGATCAGCGTTGACCACCATCGGACTGCCTGTCGCACTGGGCATCATCATGCTGGGCCTCGGGCTCAGCCTCACCCTCGCCGATTTCGCGCGGGTGCTGAAGCAGCCGAAGGCGGTGATCATCGCGCTGGCGTGCCAGCTCATCCTGCTGCCGGCGATCTGCTTCGGCTTGGTGCTGCTCTTCCAGCTGCCGCCGGTGCTGGCCGTCGGCATGATGATGCTCGCGGCGTCTCCCGGTGGCACGACGGCGAACCTCTACAGTCACCTGTTCCGCGGCGACATCGCCCTGAACATCTCACTCACCGCCGTCAACTCGGTGATCGCGGTCATCACGCTGCCGATCATCACGAACCTCGCCATCGCGTACTTCCGGCCCTTCGACGATCGACTGGGCCTGCAGTGGGCGAAGGCGCTCGAGGTGTTCGCGATCGTGCTGCTGCCTGTGGCCGTCGGCATGCTGATCCGGCGGTTCAAGCCGCGCTTCGCCGATGCGATGGACAAGCCGGTGCGGATCGCCTCGGTCGTCATCCTCATCGTCGTCATCGCAGGTGCGGTCGCCTCGAACTGGGCGCTGCTCGTCGACAACTTCGCCCGGCTGGCGCTCATCACCCTGCTGTTCTGCCTCATCAGTCTCGCTGTCGGATTCTTCATGCCACGACTGCTGAAAGTGGGAAAGAGGCAGGCGATCGCGTCGTCGTTCGAGATCGGCATCCACAACGCCACGCTGGCGATTGTGATCGCGCAATCGGTGCTGGGGTCGGTGGAGCTTAGCCTGCCCGCGGCTGTCTACGGTGTGCTGATGTTCTTCGTCGCGTTCGGCTTCGGCTTCCTCATCCGCGATCGGTCCGCGAGCACCCCGACTGCCGTCGAGACAGCGCCGGCCGATCGGCCGGCCGTCGGCTGATCAGCGGTCGATCCAGCCCTGCATCCGCTCGGGGTAGCGGTCGACCGAGGTGTCGAGCCGGTCGGATGCCTCCGTGAGCTCTGCGATCTCACCGGCATCCAGCTCGATCTCGACGGAGCCGGCGTTCTCTTCGAGCCTTTGAAGCTTCGTCGTGCCCGGGATGGGGACGATGGACGGTCGCTGCGCGAGCAGCCAGGCCAGCGCGACCTGCGCGGGCGAGGCATCGCGGCCGCGCGCGATCCGCGTCAGGGCGTCGACGAGACTCTGACCGGACCGCAGGTTCTCCCGCGTGTAGCGGGGGAGGGTCGAACGCGTGTCGTCGTCGCCGAAGGTCGTCGACGCATCGATGGCGCCGGTGAGCACCCCGCGGCCGAGTGGGCTGAAGGGCACGAACCCGATGCCCAGCTCGTCGAGCGTCGGCAGGATCTGGGCCTCCGGCTCGCGCCACCACAGCGAATACTCGCTCTGCAGGGCGGTGACGGGCTGCACGGCGTGCGCCCGGCGGATCGTCGCCGCTCCCGCCTCCGAGAGTCCGAAGCGGGCGACCTTGCCCTCGTCGATGAGCAACTTCACGGTGCCGGCGACGTCCTCGATCGGCACGTCCGGGTCCACACGGTGCTGGTAGAGCAGGTCGATGCGGTCGACTCCGAGCCGCTGCAGTGATGCGTCGACGGTCTGCCTGATGTAGTCCGGCCGGCTGTTCAGGCCCGAGGAGGTGACGCCGTCGTAATCGAAGCCGAATTTGGTGGCGATGACCACCCGGTCCCGCACGGGTGCGAGCGCCTGGCCGACGATCTCCTCGTTCGTGAACGGCCCGTACACCTGGGCGGTGTCGAAGAAGGTGACCCCCAGGTCGACCGCGCGGCGGATCACGTCGATCGCTTCGGCCCGACCGATGTCCTGTCCGTAGCTGTGGCTGAGACCCATGCATCCGAAACCGATGGCCGAGACCTCGAGGCCGTCGCCGAGCGTGCGAGTGATCATGTGCTCTCTCCTCGTGATGAGATGTGATCCGAGCCTACGCACTCCGCACGACGGATCCGATGGAATGTCGTCACCGGCGGAGTTCATAGACTGGAGCGATGCGAGCGCTCACCGAAGCCGATGTCCGGGCTTCGTTCGTCAATGCGGACGAAGCCGAGCTCCGGGTCATGGAGATGCCGCACGATTTCATGCTGGTCGACTGGGACTACCTCGACTTCTTCGCCTGGCGCGATCCGAGTGCCGGCCGGCGCGGCTACGTGCTCATCGAACACGAGGGCCGCGTGATCGGCGTCGTCCTGCGTATCTCGGAGCCAGGGCGCGGCCGTTCGGGCATGTGCAACATCTGCCACACCATGCAGCCCGGCAACCAGGTGGCCCTGCTGTCCGCCCGCCGAGCAGGCAGCGCTGGAGCGCGCGGCGACTCCGTCGGCACCTACATGTGCGCGGATCTGTCGTGCCATGAGAACGTCCGTCTCGCCCACCCGCTCGCCCCGAACGAGATCCGCGCGGCCGGCCAGGTCGATTCCCGACTCGACGGCACCCGGCGACGCATGGAGGCGTTCCTCGTCCGCGCGCTGGAGCACGCCTGATCGCGGTTAGTCTGGGGGCATCCGTCCTGTGCTCGAAGGAGAAGCCGTGAGCGATGCCATCCTGCTGTCTGTGACCGAGGGGATGGCGCGGCTCACGCTGAACCGCCCCACGCGTCTCAACGCCTTCAACGCCGATCTCGCCCACGCGTGGCGCGACGCGACCGCGGAGGCGACGTCACGGTCCGATGTGAAAGCAATCCTCCTCGACGCTGCCGGTCCCGCTTTCTGCGCGGGCGGTGATGTCATCGACATGGCGGCGCGAACCGGCTCGGGAGCCGAGATCACCGCGCTCGCCGAGGTGATCAATGCCGGCATCCGCTCGCTCGCCGAGTCCGCCATCCCGGTCGTCGCCGCAGCATACGGCACGACCGCCGGGGGAGGGCTCGGCATCATGCTGTGCAGCGACTACGCCGTTGTGGGGTCGCGCTCGCGCCTGGGCAGTCTCTATGCCAATATCGGCCTGACGCCCGACCTGTCGGTGTCAGCCCAGCTCGCCCGCGCGGTCGGTGAGCGCCGCGCCCTGCAGCTCGTGCTGCAGGACCGCCTCCTCACCGCGCAGGAGGCTCTCGACTGGGGGCTGGTCGCTGAGGTCGTCGAGGGCACGGATGCCGTCTCTGAAGCCGATCTCGTGCGCGCCCGCGGCGAGGAGATCGCCCGGTTCTGGCTCGCGGGAGCAGCCGACGCGTACGGCAAGGCGAAGCAGCTCGTGCGGTCGCAGCCGCAGCGGACGTTCGCGGAGCAGCTGAGCGAAGAGGCCCGCTCGATCGGTGCGTTCATGGAGACTCCCGACGCGCAGGCACGCATCGCCGCTTTCGCGGCGCAGTCCAGGAAGAGCTGAGCGGATGCCGCGCAGCGGCGAACTCTCCCCAGGCGGCAGGGCCGACACGGGTTCGACCCCTGCGCGTGGCAGTATGAAGGCACCGCCGCTCAACGAGAGGATCGCCATGTCCCAGCCGGAGACCGCGAAGGCCGAGAAGAAGAACACGTCCCTGCTCATCAGAGGCGCCATCTGGATCGCGATCGGCGCGCTGATCGCGGCTGCCATCGTGTGCGTCATCTGGGTGCTGGTCGGCGATCAGGACGGCTTGATCGCCCGGGCGTTCCTGACGATCCTGCTCCTGGCCGCATTCGCCGGGATCGCGATCCTCGAGGCGGGGCTCGCGCCCAATCGGCCCGACTGGCTGGCTCTGGCCAGCATGGTGTCGTGGATCGTCGCGCTCCTCGTGGGCGCGGTGAAGATCTGGCTCCCGGATGATGAGGACTACTTCGGCGGAGCGGAGCGGTTCTTCCAGCTGCTGCTGGTGGTCGGCATCCTGCAGCTGGCGCTGCTGCACGTGCGGCTGTACACCCCGGCGGCAAAGCGCCACGTCACGACCTTCACCCGGGTGATCTACATCGTCACGCTGGTGTTCCTGGTCGCGCTCGTCGCCATGCTCGTCTTCTTCCTGACCTTCCCGCATACTTTCGACTACGTCGAGCTGTACTGGCGCATCGTCGTCGCGCTGACCATCCTCGCCGCCGTCGGAACGACGCTCGTGCCGTTGCTGAACGCGCTGTTCGCCCCGAAGAAGCGGCCGGTCGCCGCCGCGGGCGCGCCCACTGGCGCTCCGTCGTGGCCGACGTACGCCGACGGGTTCACTCCGCTTCCCGTGCTCGCGGACGGACAGCCCGACTGGAACGCGTACTACACCGGCTACCCGACGGCACCGCAGCAGCAGTCGCTTCCAGCGGCACCGGCTCCGCAGTTCCCGACCGTTCCGGCGGCTCCCGTCGCAGCCGCTCCCGCGGCCGTGCCGCCGGCGCCCGAGGCACCTGTGTCGGCGGAACCGCCGGCGCCCGCTGCTCCCGACGCGCCTCCGGTGCCACCCGCACCGCCGGCTCCCGCCGCGGGTGATCACACGGCGTTCCCGCCTCCTCCGCCCGCGGCCCCTTCCGCGCAGCAGTGAGTCTCGAACTCGACCTGCGGGATCTCGCCGCCGACATCGCACGTGAGGCGGGGGAGCTCGCTCGCCGGCGACGCCAGGAGGGCGTGAGTCTGGCCGCGACCAAGACGACGCTCTCCGACATCGTCACCGAGGCCGACCGCGAGGTCGAAGAGCTGATCCGCACGCGACTGCGCGCCGAGCGCCCGGGAGACGGCTTCCTCGGCGAGGAGTCGGGCGCGGCGAGCAGCGAGACCGGCATCACCTGGGTCGTCGATCCCATCGACGGCACGGTGAACTACGCCTACGGCATCCCGTTGTACAACGTCAGCATCGCGGCCGTGCGCGGAGTCGTCGAACCCGGGTCGTGGGAAGCACTGGCCGCGGCCGTCGTCGCTCCCGCTCTGGGAGAACTCTTCACCGCCGCCCGCGGCGAGGGGTCATGGCTCGACGGGGTCCGTCTCGCGGTCTCCACCGAGGTGCCGGCCGGCGCCCTGCTCGGGACGGGTTTCGGGTACGACCCGGAGACGCACGACGGCGATCTGCTGACGGTACGACGCGTGATGACCATGGCGCGCGATCTTCGCCGGATGGGCGCTGCAGCGCTCGACCTCGCGTATGTCGCCGCGGGGCGGCTCGACGGCTATCTCGAGCGCGGGCTGAAGCCGTGGGACATGGCGGCCGGGGCTCTTCTGGTCGAGGAGGCGGGCGGACGAGTGTCGCTGCTCGACGTCGAGTCGCCGCGGCCGATGCTGGTCGCGGGCGGTACGCTCGTGCATGGTCGCCTTCTGAACCTGCTCGCCGAGGAATCATGAGCGCGCTCATGGCATTCCCAGCACGAGCAGGGTAGTGTTTATCCGATCGTTACTTTCGCCTTCCCGAGAGGTGAGAGTTGAGTAAGCGCCCCTGAGCTTGACGTACGACCCCGAGAGAACAGTTTTGCCCTTCGAGAATTCCCAGGCTGCCCCTGCGCCCACGCGCCGTGCCAGCCGACTCCGCAACGCGGCCGCAGAGGCCCCTGCGGCGGGAACGACGGCAGCCGGCTTCGCCGCGCCGGCCCCCGCCCCCGTTGGTTCAGAGTCCTCGGCATCCGCGTTCGTAATGTCCCGCCGCGCCGCCCGCCTCCGCGCGGCCGCCGCCGCGTCTGAGACGACGCCGGGCGAGTCGGTCGCCCCCGAGCCCGCCGGTTCAACCGGCGCGACGGCGGATGCTGTCGCGCCCGAGGCTCCGACCGCGGACACTCCGGTCGCCGAGACCCCGGTCGCCGGGATGCCGACCTCTGAGGAGATCGACGCCTTCGAAGAGGCTGCCCGTGCATTCCGCATCGGTGAGCAGCCCGCCCAGGCTGCTGCTGCCCCCGAGCCTCAGACGACGGAGACTGCCGCCGCACCCGTGCACGTCGCTCCGCGGCGTTCGGGTGGCACGCGCCGTTTCGTCACCATCGGCGCGACCCTCGGTGTCATGAGCATCGCGGGTCTCCTCGCAGTGTCAATGACACTCCCGGCGGAGGCGCTGGCGGTTGCGAGCGATCCGCAGGCCGCCGCCGCGACCTCACTCGTCACCGCATCCAAGGTCGACGGCCGCAGCGGAGCGAGCGACGAGGAGATCCAGGCCTACGTCGCGTCGTCCGACGTGCAGAACGAATCGCTCGCGCGCGCCGAGGAGTTCACCACGGTGTCGCTGCTCGACATCGCCGCCGAGCAGGGGATCAAGTTCTCGAGCGACGTCTACACGAACGACCCCGAGGCCGCGATCCAGTGGCCGTTCATGGTCGGCGTCGGAATGACCTGGGGCTACGGCATGCGCGACGGGCGGCTTCACGCCGGCATTGACTTCGTGCCCGGTAACGGCGCTCCAATCCAGGCGATCGCCGACGGCACCGTGCGCACGGCGACCGAGCAGGGCGGCGGCTACGGCGTCACGGTCTACATCGATCACGTGATCGACGGACAGGTCATCACGAGCCACTACTCGCACATGCAGTACGGCTCGCTCAAGGTCAAGGCCGGCGACACCGTGAAGGTCGGCGACATCGTCGGTCTGACCGGCAACACCGGCCGTTCCTACGGCGCTCACCTGCACTTCGAGCTCATCGTCAACGGGTCGACGATCGACCCGATGCCGTGGCTCAACAAGAACGCCGGTCGATACTCGTATTGACCGCCTCGGTTTCATGAGAACGCCGGAGTGATGGTATTCTCGTGTGGTTGCCCCGCGAGGGGCAGCACGCCCCGATAGCTCAGTGGCAGAGCACTTCCATGGTAAGGAAGGGGTCGTCAGTTCAATCCTGACTCGGGGCTCGCAAGCATTCTTCTCATGGGACGGATGCCTCGCGGCAGGGTAGCTCAGCTGGTCAGAGCGCACGACTCATAATCGTGAGGTCGCGGGTTCAAGCCCCGCTCCTGCTACAGAAG
Organism: Microbacterium sp.; assembly: GCF_031179285.1. Classification (GTDB taxonomy): domain Bacteria; phylum Actinomycetota; class Actinomycetes; order Actinomycetales; family Microbacteriaceae; genus Microbacterium. The sequence continues at coordinate 10,391 of NZ_JAPSHY010000017.1, forward strand.
TGTTGATGAAGCCCCGGATTCGTCCGGGGCTTTTTCTGGCTCCGCCGGCCGCAGCATCGCACCCTTTATTCGAGGATCGCGATGATGAGCCAGAGTGTCCAATGCGCCCACTCGCCCGCACTGGTCGGCGGATGGCAGAGTTCGGCGATCGTCTGCGGGTTCCGGGTCGCAAGAAAGTCCCTCATACCGATGAGGAGTGCCCGCGGTCGGTGGAAACCGACATAGTCATACTGGCGTCTCATGCGAGGGATAAGGCCCCGCTGAGAAGCTTCGCGGACACGCTGGCCGAAACAGGTCTTCACGCAGACCATAGGTCGTTCGAAACGACCAGATCGGACACAGGCCGAACAATCGGGCAGCAGCCGCCAACAGCTCCGTCGCTACGCTTTGAACATGGATGACGAGAGCGGCGGACTTTCAAAGTCGGGCTGGGGGAAGTTCGCGAGGGACTTCATTCCTCAAACCCACCGACATCTGCCGATGCTGCGGCTGTATCTTCCGTTCCACGATGGCGCAGCCGATGTCGACACAGAGCTGGGTCGCTGGTCGCGGTACGTCGACGTCGAGGAACAGCCAGCGTCGGTCGATTGGTTTGAAGCCACCGCTCACATCGCCGATGAAGATTCCGGCGTCCGCGAGTTGACCTCATGCATGGGCGAACTGGACGCTTCCACCGCAGCCGCGCTCCGCGACGCGATCGGCGACATCGCGATGCGCTGCCTCCGATGGGTGGGCTATGGCGAAACTCCGCTTGATTCCCCGGCAACCCGCGTGTTCGACGAGGACTATTTCGAGGCCGACCTCGGCCCTGACGATGTGCGCCCGGATCGCAGAGTCCCGGAGTTCGCGTGGGACTCCGCCGGGCGCCTCGTATGGGGCAGTCGGCTGTATCCGGATTCGCTCATCGTCGCCGCCGAGCTGCCCATCTTCCGGCAGCTGCGTAACGACCCACGCATCGATAGCGCAACGGTCAGGTCGGAGCGCGACGTCCTCCCGCGAAGCGCGGGGGATTGAGGCAGAAGGTCTCGTGGACACCTCGCCTGGCGTCTGCTAACAATGACCTATGCCAAACACGGACATGACACTCATCGATCTCGACACCGACGACGAACGCTGGGCGCTCGCGTTTCCGGTGCTGCAGGAGCTCCGCCCGCACCTGACGCAAGAACTGCTACGGCAGGTGCTCGCCGAGGGGACTGCGCAGGGTCTGCGATTCACCGCCGTCTTCGACGGAGATCGCTGTGTCGCGGTCGCGGGGTGGCGTGTACTGGTCACGACGCACGTGCTGCGGAAGCTGCACATCGACGATCTCGCAACCGCTTCGGGCGAACGCTCCAAGGGGTACGGTTCGACGCTCCTCAACGCGCTCATCCACCGGGCGAGAGATCTCGGATGCGGGCGCGTCGAGCTGAACTCGGCCGTCCACCGTCACTCCGCCCATCGGTTCTATCTCCGGGAGCGGTTGGACATCGACGCACACCACTTCGGCCTGCAGCTGTCCTGAAAGCCCCCGGCGGCTGCGCGGCCGCCCCTTACACGATCGCGCGCAGCCCTTCGGCGAGGGGCGTGGTTGGGCGGCCGATGAGGCGGGAGAGCGTGCCGTCGGTATCGCCGAGTGCGCCACCTCGGATGCCGGCATCCAGCGCCGTCACGAACCCGATCGTTCCCTCATCGAGACCCGCCGCCTCCAGCATCCGTGCGTGCTCCTCTGTCGAAAGCGACGTGTACGCGACGGGCGCGCCGGTCACCTCGGTGATGGCGGCCGCGAGATCATCGAAGTCCCAGGCGACGTCGCCGGCGAGCTCGTACACAGCGCCGATGTGGCCGTCTTCGAGGAGCACGACCGCGGCGGCATCCGCGAAGTCCCGGCGACTGGCCGAGGCGACCCTGCCCTCACCCACGCTTGCCGCGAGCACCCCGGACTGCGTCGCCTGCGCGACGGCCGCCGCATAGTTCTCGGTGTACCAGTTGTTGCGCAGGATCACCGCGGGAAGACCGGAGGCGGCGATTAGCTCCTCCGTTGCCCTGTGCTCGGGCGCCAGAATCAGATCGCTGGTCGTCGCCTTCGGCGCACTCGTGTAGACGAGCTTCGAGACGCCGGCCTCGGCCGCAGCCTCTATCACCGCGCGATGCTGCGGCACGCGCTTGCCGACCTCCGAGCCCGAGATGAGCAGCACGCTCGCCGCACCGTCGACGGCGGCCGTGACGGTCTCAGGCCGGTCGTAGTCGAGTTCGACGACGCGTACACCGCCGGCTGCCAGATCATTGCCCTTGCCGACCTCCCGCGCTCCGGCGACGATGTCGCTCGCGTCGACGCCGCGCGCGAGCAGGCTGTCGATAACGAGGCGACCGAGCTGACCGGTCGCACCGGTGATGAGAATGGTCATGGCGAAGTCCTTTCGTGGATGATCGTCGGGGACAACCGGCGCCGGTTGCCAAACCTTCCACGTGACAGGTACCCACTTTGATGTAAGGTACATACGCCATGGTTAGTTTTGCGGGAATAAGAGAGTCGTCACCCCAGATCTTCGATCAAGGGTGCGGCACTCGAGTGGTGCTCGACCACATCATGAGCAAGTGGGGTGTGCTCGTGCTGGCCTCGCTGTCGGACGGCACCCGACGTTGGGGCGAGCTCCGACGTGAGGTCGACGGCATCAGCGAGAAGATGCTCGCCTCGACGCTGCGCACGCTCGCCGCCGACGGGCTGGTGCATCGAGAATCCCTTCCGACCGTGCCGCCACACGTCGAGTACAGTCTGACTCCGCTGGGGCGCGACCTCATGGAGCGCATGCTGCCGCTGATCGAATGGGTGGCGCACAACGCCGACGGGATGCTGGGCCGCTCGCGCTGACAGCGCTCAACCAGTCGACGAGCTGCGCGCGCCCCGCGGCGCGCTCGGCGCCCACCTCAGCCAGACCTCCCCGGCGATCACATGCATGCCGAGGGCGAGCCAGAAGGCGACGGCGAAACTGTCGCTGAGCGGCATGGCGTCCACTGCGACGAAGAGACCGACCCACAGTCGGATGGTGCCCACACCGAGCCCGACCGCGAAGGCTCGGATCATCCACCGTCGGTGCTGTTGCACATCTCTGCGGCGTATTGCCGTGTAGGCACGAACAAGACACACCAGAAACCACGAGCCGAAGACGGCGGTGGCCAGCGACTGGAAGGCACCGCCGAACGAGAAGGGGATGCCGAAGGCGAGCGCAAACACGCCACTGATGAGTCCGCAGAGAAGGAGTACGCGGCCCAGTGCTCGGTGGATTGAGAGGTGCCGCTGCCGGAATCCGCGGTGCAGTTGGATCGGCGCCCCCACCAGGTAGATCACGCCCGGGATGATGTGCAGGTACGCAAGCCAGCTCGCTGCGACGTACCTGGCCTCGAAGTCGTCGGACTCCGGTGGCTGTCCGCTCAGGATCATCGGCAGATCGGTCGCGACACGGATGCCCGCGAAGACGAGGGTGATCGCGATGAGTGTGCCGATCACGAGCCAAACCCCGGCCATGATGGCATCGCGGGTGGCGCTTCGGGTGGCGATGCGGGGTGTCACTCCGGCGCTCCCATGGAGCGAACATACGAACAGAGTTGTATGTATGTCAAGAGCGCCCCACGCTGCCGCAGCCGAAGCGCGACGCGAAGTCGCGTATCGGGAGCAACGGATTCCATCGTTTTCGGGTCGTAATCAAACGATTCGGTTGAGAATAAGAAACATTTGACCCGAGAACGGCAGTGGGCCTACTGTTCACAACATGGCAACGACGCCCATTCATCTGCAACGCCCTGAAGGCAAGGGCCTCGCCACCGGCACCCTCGGCCTCTGGGGGTCCACCGTGATCGGCCTGGCCTCGACCGCACCGGTGTACTCACTGGTCGCGACGCTCGGCTGGGTGGTGCTCGCGGTCGGAGCGCAGGCACCCATCGCGTTCATCATCGCGTTCATCCCGATGCTGCTGATCGCCTTCGCGTACCGAGAGCTGAACAACGCGGTGCCCGACTGCGGCACGACGTTCACCTGGGGCACCAAGGCGTTCGGACCCTGGGTGGGGTGGATGGGCGGCTGGGGAGTCGCGGTTGCCGGAATGGTGGTGCTGGCGAACCTCGCGCAGATCGCATCGGTGTACTTCTGGTCGCTGTTCGGCATGGACCTCGAGAACAACGACCTGCGCGTCGTCGCCCTCGCCGTCGCCTTCATCGCGGCCATGACGTGGGTCAGCTGGCGCGGGGTCGAGATCGGCGAGCGCATCCAGAACGTCCTGCTCGCGATCCAGTATCTGGCGCTCGGCATCTTCGTGGTCGCAGCCCTCTGGCAGTTCGCCGCCGGCACCGCGCCGAACCCGACGCCGTTCGACTGGGAGTGGCTCAACCCCTTCGCGTTCACCGAATGGTCGGGGTTCATCGAGGCCATCCTGCTCGCCCTGTTCATCTACTGGGGCTGGGACACCTGCCTCGCCCTCAACGAGGAGACCAAGGACCCCAAGCGCATCCCGGGCCGGGCAGCACTGCTGACGACGGTCATCCTGCTCGTCACGTATGTCTCCGTCACGATCGCCGCGATGATGTACGCGGGCCTCGGCGACGACAGCACGGGCCTCGGCAACGAGGCGAACGCCGACGACTTCTTCCTCGCGATCAAGGACGGCCTGCTCGGTCCTTTCGGGTGGGCGCTCGTCGTGGCCGTCATCCTCTCGGCGATCTCGTCGACGCAGACGACGATCCTTCCGACCGCCCGCGGCACGCTCGCCATGGGGGTGTACCGGGCGCTCCCGGAGAGGTTCAAGAAGGTGCACCCCGAGTACCGGACGCCGTCGTTCTCCACCCTCGTCATGGGCGTGGTCGCGATCGCCTACTACGTCGGCATGACACTGATCAGCGACAACATCCTGCAGGATTCGATCCTCTCGCTCGGCCTCGCGATCGCGTTCTACTACGCGATCACTGGCTTCGCCTGCGTCTGGTACTTCCGTGACGAACTCTTCCGGTCCGCGCACGCGTTCTTCTTCAAAGGGCTGTTCCCGCTGCTGGGCGCTCTGATGCTCACCTATGCGTTCATCCAGTCGGCGATCGACATGTGGGACGTCGACTACGGCTACACTGTGCTGTTCGGGATCGGTGGCACGTTCGTCGTCGGAGTGGGCTCGCTCGCCGTCGGCATCGTGCTGATGTTCATCTGGTATCTGTTCCCACGGTCGAAGCGGTTCTTCCGGGGTGAGAGCCTCAACCGTGACACGGAGGTCATGGTGCCCGACGAGCCCGGCGAATTCATCCGGTCCATCGACGGCGGGATCTGAACCTCGGCGAGCAGTCGACGGGCGGTATCCGCACCGCTCCGCCGCGGGACGCCCGCGGTATCCGCACCGCTCCGCGGCGGGACGCCCGCGGTGTCCTAGGCTTGCTCCGTGCGCATCCGGCTCGACATCGCCTACGACGGCACCCACTTCCGCGGGTGGGCGAAGCAGCCGGGACTCCGCACGGTCCAGGGGACCCTCGAGGCGGCTCTTGCCCGCATCATCGGCTCCGAGGCGCAGCTGGTGGTCGCCGGACGAACGGATGCCGGGGTGCACGCCGCAGGCCAGGTCGCTCACGTCGACCTCGACGAAGGGCAATGGTCGCGCATCCAGACCCGCCACGGCAAGGCCGCGCACGACCCGGCCGGTTCAATCGCAAGCCGCATCCGCGGCGTGCTCGGGGCATATCCCGATGTCACGGTGCAGCGTTCGTGCGAGGCTCCGGAAGGTTTCGACGCCCGTTTCTCCGCCGTCTGGCGCCGGTATCGCTACCGACTGGCCGACGACGGCGCGGGGTTCGATCCGTTACGTCGACACGACACCACACGGCTCCGGGGAGCGCTGGACGAGACGGCGATGGATGCCGCGGCACGCTCTCTCATCGGGCTGCACGACTTCGCCGCCTACTGCAAGCCTCGCGAGGAGGCGACGACCATCCGCACTCTGCTCGACTACCGGTGGGAGCGAGATGCCGACGGCGTGCTCGTGGCAGAGGTGAAAGCCGACGCGTTCTGCCACAGCATGGTGCGTGCGCTCGTCGGAGCGTGCGCAGCGGTGGGCGAGGGGCGACTCGACGTCGGGGATCCGGTGGTGCTGCGCGATGCGCTGGAGCGTACGAGCGAATTCAAGGTGCTCGCGGCGCGCGGGCTCACGCTCGTGGAGGTCGGCTATCCCGCCGATGACCTGCTCGCCGGACGCGCCGCGCAGACCCGGGCTCGCCGTGACGGTCAGTCGACGAGCGAGTGACTCCGAAGGCCGCCCTCATCGCCTCGGCTCGGGATTCTGGACAGCCGACCGTGGCGTGTCAACGCCCCACCCCATCACCGGTGATGCCGGTAGCGTGGCGACGATGAAAGTCATCTCCTACAACCTCCGCAAGCACCGGGCGGCGGTGGAACTCGTCGCCCTGGAGGCGGAGCACGCCCCCGACATCCTGTGCCTGCAGGAGTGCGACGTGCAGGATCTGCCGGAGCGCGTCGGAGACCTGGTGATGGCGCAGGCGACGCAGGGCAACCGTCTCGGACTCGCCCTCTACTACCGCTCGAACACCTTCCAGGTACAGCAGATCCGCACCATCGGCCTGAAGAAGTCGCTGCACGACCGGCTGCTCAAGCCCGCGCATGAACGAGTGCTCGGGGTGCGTCTGCGCGACATCGATCAGGGTCGCGACCTCATCGTGGCCTCCTTCCACGCCGCACCGCTGACCGCGCTGAACCGGCTTCGTCGACACCAGATCCGCGCGGCGCTGACCGAGCTGCAGATGCTGGGGGAGGGGCTCCCGGTGCTGATGGTCGGCGACTACAACTATCCCGTCTTCAAAGAGAACCTCGGGCAGACGGTGCGCGATCACGGCTACACGATGACGTTGAGCGATGACCACACCTACACCCGCTACCGCGTCTTCCGCGGCCACTACGATTTCGCGACCTCGGTGGGCTTCGACATCGAGCGCATCACGACGCTGCCGCAGGGATCGAGCGATCACCGGCCGATTTTGGTGACCGTGCGGCCGGACTGACCGGCGCGGCGGTCACCGGCTCGATCGTGACGTCACGCGGCGACTGTCCGGAAGGCGGCCCGGTGCGCCGCCGGACTCACCCCCAGACGCTGGCGGAAATGCAGCCGAAGCGAGACGGGGCTGCCGAAGCCGGACAGCTCGGAGATCCGCTCGATCGTATCCGTCGTGCTCTCGAGCAGTTCGCGTGCGAGGTCGACTCGCTGATCGAGGAGCCACTGCTGCGGGCTGGTGGCAGTGCGCTCACGGAAACGCCGCGTGAAGGTGCGGCGCGACAGGTGCACAGCACTCGACCAGCGGTCGATGTCGACGGGGTCGGCGATCCGTTTCCGCGCCCACAGCATCGCGCGGCCGATGGGGTCGTCGGCGGTCGCAGCGACGACGGGCGCCGGGATGTACTGTGCCTGAGATCCGGTCCGGTGCGGGGCGAGCACGAGGGCCCGAGCCAGCCGGGCCGCCGTCGCGCTGCCGTGATCGGAGCGCACGATGTGCAGGCAGCAGTCCAGGGCGGCTGCGGCCCCGGCCGACGTGATGACGTCGCCGAGATCAGACCAGAGCACGTCCTCGCGGACGCCGACCTGGGGTTGCTCTCCCGTCAGCCGCTCGGCGGCGGCCCAGTGCGTCGCGACCTCCCGGCCGTCGGCGATGCCGGATGCCGCCACGACGAATGTGCCCAGGCACAGGCCCACGATGCGGGCGCCGCGGGAATGCGCGGCACGCACCGCGTCGAGGAGGGCGGGGGACGGTGTCCACCCGTTTCGCCAGCTCGGGATCACGACGATGTCGGCGATGGCCATGGCCTCCAACCCGGCGTCGACCTGGATCGTATAGCCGGCCCCCGTCGGCATCGATCCCGGCTCCTCGGCGCACACGGTGACGTCGTACAGCCCGTCCACGCTGTCGAGCCCGGCACCGCCGAACACGAGTGTCGGAACCGAGAGATGGAACGGACTGATCTGCGGGAAAGCGAGCACCGCCACACGACCGCGCCACGATGACTCTGTCATGGCCCGATCTTATCGAAAGAGGGCTTCCGGGCCACTGGGGTGCCCACCGTCGGTGCGGAACACTCATTCCATGACCAGTTTCAGCGCTCTTCTCGTCGGCGGACCCACCCTTCACTTCACCTACGGAGGACTCGGCTTCCTCACCGACCCCACCTTCGACGAGCCCGGCGCGTACCCCGGTCCCGTGACCCTTCGCAAGTTCACCGGGCCCGCGGTCCAGCCGTCGGAACTCGGACCGATCGACGTCGTCCTGCTTTCACACGACCAGCACTTCGACAACCTCGACGACGCCGGGCGCGCGCTGCTGCCCGACGTGCCGGTGGTGCTGGGTACGGAGGACTCCGCGACCCGGATCCCGCACCTCACGGGGCTCGCACCCTGGCAGCAGTACCGGGCTGGAGTCGTCACCATCACCGCCGTCCCCGCGCTGCACGGGCCCGAGGGAGCCGAGGCGCTCAGCGGCTTTGTGACCGGCTTCGTCCTCGAGAGCGAGGGGGAGCCGACGGTCTACGTCTCGGGCGACAACGCCTCGGTCGACCTCGTGCGTGAGATCGCCGCCCGGTTCCCGCGGATCGACGTCGCCGTGCTGTTCGCCGGAGCCGCGAACGTCGGCCGCTTCGGCGATGTCGACCTCACGCTCAACGCGCGCACCGCCCTGGAGGCGGCGCAGGTGCTGGGGGACGCGGTGATCGTGCCGGTGCACGCCGAGGGATGGTTCCACTTCTCGGAGACGCTCGATCGGCTGCGCCTGATGTTCGAATTCGCCGGCCGGGCCGACCGTCTGCGGATCCTGCCGCCGGGGGAGCGGATCGCGATCGGCTGAGCCACGTTTGGGGATGGGTCTCGGATGGCGTATGCTGGATCTTTGGTGCCCGTGTCCGCGCGCTCTCCGGAGCTGCGAGATGAGGCCATCATCCGAACGTGAGCCCTCCACTGGCGTGTTCCTCCCCCTCGGGATGAACCACCCCGGAGTGGGATTCACGAACTTCTCCGTTCGAACAAGAAAGCAGCACTATCGTGACGCGCACTTACACCCCGAAGGCCGGGCAGGTCCAGCGTGACTGGGTCGTCATCGACGCCACTGACGTCGTTCTCGGTCGCCTCGCCTCCCACGCGGCGACGCTTCTGCGTGGCAAGCACAAGCCCACCTTCGCCAACCACATCGACTCGGGTGACTTCGTCATCATCGTGAACGCCGACAAGGTCGCGCTCACGGGTCAGAAGCTCCAGAAGAAGCTGGCCTACCGCCACTCCGGTTACCCGGGCGGCCTGAAGTCGGTCACCTACGCCGAGCTCCTCGAGAAGAACCCGGTCCGCGCCGTGGAGAAGGCCATCCGTGGCATGCTCCCGAAGAACAGCCTGGGCCGTCAGCAGCTGTCGAAGCTCAAGGTGTACGTCGGTGCAGAGCACCCGCACGCCGCGCAGCAGCCCCAGCCGTACACCCTCGACCAGGTCGCCCAGTAAGCGCCGCACTGAAAGCTTAAGGACATACTCGTGGCTGACATCCAGGACACCACCGAAAACCTCCAGAACTTCTCGACGTCGACCCCGGAGACCGAAGCGGTCGAGGCGGCTCCCCGCCCCGTGCTCAGCGTTCCCGGCGCCGCTGTCGGCCGTCGCAAGCAGGCCATCGCCCGCGTGCGCATCGTCCCCGGTTCGGGCACGATCACGGTCAACGGCCGCACGATCGAGGACTACTTCCCCAACAAGCTGCACCAGCAGCTGATCAACGACCCGTTCACCGTGCTCAACCTCGCCGGTTCCTACGACGTCATCGCCCGCATCTCCGGTGGTGGCCCGTCGGGTCAGGCCGGCGCGCTGCGTCTGGGCATCGCCCGTTCGCTCAACGGCATCGACGAGGAGAACAACCGTCCGACCCTGAAGAAGGCCGGCTTCCTCTCGCGCGACGCCCGCGTCAAGGAGCGCAAGAAGGCCGGTCTCAAGAAGGCCCGCAAGGCGCCTCAGTACTCGAAGCGTTAAGGTCCGCCCTTCCGATGCCGATCTTTGGCACGGACGGTGTACGAGGACTCGCCAATGGCATCCTCACCGCCGACCTGGCGCTCTCCCTGGCCCAGGCGACTGCTGTCGTCCTGGGCCAGGGGCGTACGGCGGAGGCACGCAAGGCCGAGGGCAAGCGGCTCACAGCCGTCGTCGCCCGCGACCCCCGCGTCTCCGGTCACTTCCTCACCGCTGCGGTGTCCGCTGGACTCGCCTCCTCCGGTGTGGACGTTCTCGAAGCGGGCGTCATCCCGACGCCCGCCCTCGCCTTCCTCGTCGCTGACCGCGATGCCGACTTCGGCGTCATGATCTCGGCGTCTCACAACCCGGCGCCCGACAACGGCATCAAGATCTTCGCCCGCGGCGGCGTGAAGCTGCCCGACATCGTCGAGGCGCGCATCGAGGCGGCGATGTCCGGCGAGAAACTCCTGCCCACCGGGGCGGGCGTCGGCCGCATCGATCGGTTCTCTGATGCCGAGGATCGCTACGTCATGCACCTGCTCGCGTCGCTGCCCAACCGTCTCGACGGCATCAAGGTCGTCCTCGACTGCGCGCACGGCGCGGCATCCGGAGTGTCGCCCGAGACGTTCCGCGACGCCGGCGCCGAGGTGACCGTCATCGGTGCCGACCCCGACGGCCTGAACATCAACGACGGCGTGGGCTCCACGCACCTCGACAATCTGGCAGAGGCCGTCGTCCGCCTCGGCGCCGACATCGGCATCGCGCACGACGGCGACGCCGATCGGTGCCTCGCGGTGGACGCTTCGGGCAGGGTCATCGACGGCGATCAGATCATGGCGATCCTCGCAGTCTCGATGAAGGAGCGCGGTCGCCTCACCGATGACACCCTCGTAGCGACCGTGATGAGCAACCTCGGACTGCATGTCGCCATGCGCGAGCACGGCATCACGGTGCGCCAGACCGCGGTCGGCGATCGCTACGTGCTCGAGGACATGACCGCGGGCGGATATGCGCTCGGCGGCGAGCAGTCGGGCCACGTCATCATGAGCGAGTATGCGACGACGGGAGACGGCCTGCTCACCGGTCTCCACCTGGTCGCCGAGATGGCGAGACAGCAGAAGCCGATCGCCGAGCTCGCATCGGTGATGACGGTCTACCCGCAGGTGCTGATCAACGTGCGCGGGGTCGACAAGGATCGCCTGGCCGACGATGAGCACGTGCAGCTGGCCGTCCGCGACGTCGAGGCCGAGCTCGGCGACACCGGTCGTGTGCTGTTGCGCAAATCCGGCACTGAGCCGCTGGTGCGCGTGATGGTCGAGGCTGCAGATGCAGAGTCGGTCCAGCGGCACGCGGAGCGGCTCGCCGCGGTCGTCAGCGAGCGACTGGCACTCTGACGCGAGATCTGCGGGCGGCGTCGCGGCTCACCGCTGCGCGCCGCCCCCATCGAGCGCCTCGATGTAGCGCAGCAGCACGCCCTCCCGCAGCGCCCACGGCGACACCTCGAGCTCATCGACGTCGAGCGCTTTCATCGCTGCGTGCAGCGAGACCGCCGCGGCCACGATCTGGAACGTTCGATCCGGGGTGATCCCCGGCAGCTCCTGCCGGGCGGATGCCGGGAGCTTGGCCAGCCGCGGGATCCACGATCCCAGCGCGGATCTCTGCAGCAGCATCCGCTCCGACCCCGACCAGCCCGGAGCGGGGGAGCCGGCGAGCCGGGCGAGTGACCGGATCGCCTTCGATGACCCGACGACGTGATCCGGCTTCGGCAAGGCGGCGAACCGCGGGATCACCTCGGCGAGAGTCTCGACGGCGTGCGCCCGGAGCCTGTCGACCTCGTCGACGCCGGGCGGATCGCTGGGGAGGAACTGCACGGTCATGCGTCCCGCGCCCAGTGGCACGGATGCCGCGGCATCGGGCACTTCATCCGCCCCGGCGGCGATCTCGAGGGAGCCGCCTCCGATGTCGAGCAGCAGAAGCTGACCTGCCGCCCAGCCGAACCAGCGACGCACGGCGAGGAAGGTCAGCTCCGCCTCCGTCTCGCCGTCGAGCACCTGGAGGGGGTGTCCGAGGGCGGCTTCGATGCGCGCGATGACGTTGTCGCCGTTGCGCGCCTCGCGCACCGCACTGGTCGCCGTGGCGAGGAGGGCATCGACCTTCTCCGATTCGGCGACGACGCGCGCCTGCTCGACCGCCGCCACCAGCGCCTGCACCCCTTCCTCGGAGATCGCACCGTCGGGGGTCAGGTAGCGCATCAGGCGCAGCACGCTGCGGTCGCTCGAGGTCGCCAGCGGCCGGCCGCCGGGGCGGACGTCGGCTGCCAGCAGATGGACGGTGTTCGACCCGATGTCGATGACTCCCAAGCGCACGGCTAGAGACTACTCGTGCGCGGATACGATGGATGCCGTGACCACCGTCGACCCGACACTGCCGCTCTCGCCGTACCGCGAGATCGATCGAGCCGAATGGGCGCGCCTCGCCGCCGACCTCGACCAGCCGCTGTCGGAGACGGAAGTCGTCGAGATCCGCGGAATCGGCGACCGGCTGAGCCTCACGGAGGTGCGTGAGGTGTACCTGCCGTTGAGCCGTCTGCTGAGCCTCTACGCCACCGCGACCAAGCGCCTGGGCGCCGCGACCAGTTCGTTCCTGCAGGAGGACGACACCACGACGCCCTTCGTCGTCGCAGTCGCCGGATCGGTCGCCGTGGGCAAATCGACGATCGCCCGGCTGCTGCGCGAACTGATGAGCCGATGGCCCGGAACGCCCAGGGTCGAGCTCGTCACGACCGACGGCTTCCTGTATCCGAACGCCGAACTCGAGCGGCGCGGCCTCATGGAGCGGAAGGGCTTCCCGGAGTCCTATGACCGTCGCGCGCTCATCGAGTTCCTCACCAAGGTCAAGAGCGGTGCCGACGAGGTGCGGGCGCCCTTCTACTCGCATATGCGGTACGACATCGTGCCCGACGCGCATGTCGTGGTGCGCCGGCCTGATGTGGTCATCGTCGAGGGGCTCAATGTGCTCTCGCCACCGCCGGCGCCGCACGACGTCGCCGTGAGCGACCTGTTCGACTTCTCGATCTACGTCGACGCCGACACGTCCCACATCGAGAAGTGGTACGTCGACCGGTTCCTCGCCCTCCGCCAGGGGGCGTTCAGCAACCCCTCGTCGTATTTCAACGTGTTCGCGCATCTCACCGACGACGAGGCGATCGCGACGGCACTCGGCTACTGGAACGAGATCAACATGCCGAACCTCGTCGAGAACGTGCTGCCCACCAAGCACCGCGCACGGCTCGTGCTCAACAAGGGCGCCGATCACGACGTCGAGAGCGTGCTGCTGCGCAAGCTCTGAGCGGCCGCGCGCCGGGGCTTCCCCGCCTCCGCGCTTTCGTTCGGAACCCTCGCAAAAACTCCCGCTTACCCTTGATCTCATGTGTGGAATCGTCGGATACGTGGGCCCGCGCCCCAGCCAGGACATCCTTCTCGCCGGTCTCGCCCGACTGGAGTATCGCGGTTACGACTCCGCGGGCGTCGCGGTGATCGATGGGGCGGGCGCTCTCGGCATGCGCAAGAAGGCCGGAAAGCTCAGCATGCTGCGCGATTCGCTCGCCGACGCGCCCCTCGGTGATGGCACCACGGGGATCGGGCACACCCGCTGGGCGACGCACGGCGGCCCGACCGACGTCAACGCCCACCCGCACCTCGCCGATGACGACAAGCTCGCCGTCATCCACAACGGCATCATCGAGAACTTCTCCGCCCTCCGCGAGGAGCTGCTGGCTGACGGCGTCGTCTTCCGCAGCGAGACCGACACCGAGGTGGCCGCGGCTCTCCTCGGCCGTGAGTACGCCGGCAACGGCGGCGACCTCGAGCGCGCCTTCCGCGATGTCGTGAACCGCCTCGAGGGCGCCTTCACGCTGCTCGCCATGCATCAGGACAAGCCGGGACTCGTCGTCGGCGCTCGCCGCAACTCGCCGCTGGTCATCGGCCTGGGCGAGGGCGAGAACTTCCTCGGCTCCGACGTCGCCGCCTTCGTCGAGCACACGCGCAAGGCTCTCGCGATCGGTCAGGACCAGATCGTCTCGATCACCCCGGATGCCGTCATGGTGACGGACTTCGATGGAACTCCCGTCGAGGCCGAACCGTTCGACGTCTCCTGGGATGCCGCGGCCGCCGAGAAGGGCGGTTGGTCGAGCTTCATGGCGAAGGAGGTCGCGGAGCAGCCCGAGGCCGTCGCGAACACCATCCGCGGCCGCATCCAGGGCGATCAGGTCGTCATCCCGGAACTCGACAGCCTGGACGAGCTCTTCATGGGCATCAACCGCGTGATCATCACCGCCTGCGGCACCGCTTCCTACGCCGCCCTCGTCGGCAAGTACGCGATCGAGCAGTGGGCGCGCGTCGCGGTCGACGTCGAACTCGCCCACGAGTTCCGCTACCGCGACCCCGTCATCGGCGACGACACCCTCGTCATCTCGATCAGCCAGTCCGGCGAGACCATGGACACCCTGATGGCCGTCAAGTACGCCCGCGAGCGCGGTGCCCGAACCCTTTCGGTCTGCAACACCCAGGGCGCGACGATCCCGCGGGAGTCGGACGCCGTCGTCTACACGCACGCGGGTCCCGAGGTCGCCGTCGCGTCGACGAAGGCGTTCTCCGCCCAGATCACCGCGCTGCTGCTGCTCGGACTGCACATGGGACGGGTACGCGGAAGCGTGAGCGATGCCGGTGACGACGTCGCCGAGCTCGCCGCCCTCCCCGACAAGATCGCCAAGGTGCTCGAGGAGGAGCAGGAGCACGTCACCCAGCTCGCCGGCTGGATGGCCGACACGCGGTCGGTGCTGTTCCTCGGCCGCCACGTCGGCTACCCGATCGCCCTCGAGGGCGCGCTGAAGCTCAAGGAGATCTCGTACATCCACGCCGAGGGCTTCGCCGCGGGTGAGCTCAAGCACGGCCCGATCGCACTGATCGAGCCGGGCCAGCCCGTGTTCGTGCTGGTGCCCTCGCCTCGCCACTCCGCTCTCGTGCATGCGAAGGTCGTCTCGAACATCCAGGAGATCCGTGCCCGCGGCGCCCGCGTGATCGTGATCGCCGAGGAGGGCGACGCGGCCGTGCTGCCGTTCGCCGACGAGGTCATCCGCATCCCGCTCGCCGGCGCGATGTTCGAGCCGCTGCTTGCCGTCGTCCCGCTGCAGATCTTCGCGATGGCACTCGCCACCGCGAAGGGGCTCGACGTCGACCAGCCGCGAAACCTCGCGAAGTCCGTCACGGTCGAGTAGCCGCGCGGCTCTCACGTCGCTGGGCGAGGGTAGGCTCCCTCGCGCAGACCCGCACTTCGGGCCCAGACCCGCAATCGCGGGCGCAGTTCGGCGTGGGTTTCGGCGCGGAGTGTGGGTTCCTGCGGGCGGGCTGCGGAGAGACGTCGGGGCACCGAAGGTAGGCTGAGCGGGTGATCATCGGGACCGGAATCGACCTCGTCGACATCCCGCGGTTCGAGCGGACCCTGGAGCGCACGCCGCGTCTGCGAGAGCGGCTCTTCGCCCCGGCAGAGCGGACGTTGCGCCTGCCGTCGCTCGCGGCGCGCTATGCCGCGAAGGAGGCGCTCATCAAGACGCTGGGCGGCTCGGACGGCGTGCACTGGACCGAGATCGAGATCGCCTCCGAAGCGTCCGGACGCCCGCACTTCGTGCTCTCCGGGTCCACCGCCGCCGTCATCGAGGAGCGCGGCATCACGAAACTGCACCTCACCCTCTCGCACGATGCGGGCCTCGCCGCTGCGTTCGTCGTCGCCGAAGGAGAACCGCTGTGAGCGTGCCGTTCCGCGAAGCCGCCATCGATCTCGACGCGATCGCCGACAACACCCGCCACTTCCGCCGCCTCACCGGCGTCGAGGTCATCGCCGTCGTCAAGGCGAACGCCTACGGGCATGGCGCCGCGACCGCCGCCGTCGCCGCCCTCGCCGCCGGTGCCACGCGCATCGGCGTCGCCGAGATCCCCGAGGCGCTGGAGCTGCGTCGGCAGGGCGTGCACGCGCCGATCATGGCCTGGCTGCACGCACCGGGCGAGCGCTTCGAGCAGGCCGCTGCCGAAGGCATCGAGGTGGGCGTGTCGTCGTTCGATCAGCTCGAAGCGGCCGCTGCGGCCGCGCACGTCGAGCGCCCGGTCGGAGTGCACCTGAAGCTCGAGACCGGGCTGTCTCGCAACGGGATCGCGCCGGCCGACTGGGGCCGCGTGCTCGCCGAGGCAGCCAGGCTGGAGCGGATCGGGCGACTGCGGATCGTCGGGCTGTTCAGCCACCTCTCCAACACCTCCCTCGACGACGACAGGGCGGCGCTGGCGAAGTTCGAGGATGGCGTCGCGGCCGCGGCGTCGTTCGGCATCCGCCCGGAACTGCGTCACATCGCCGCGACCGCCGCCGCCATCGATCGCCCCGAGATGCGTCTCGATGCCGTCCGCATCGGGATCGGACTCTACGGCCTGTCTCCCTTCGACGACCGCACCTCCGCGGAACTCGGCCTTCGCCCGGCGATGACCCTGCGCGGCGCTGTCGCCGCCGTTCGCCGGGTGCCGGCCGGAACGGGCGTCTCCTACGGGTACGTCCACCGCACCGAGCGCGACACGACGCTCGCGCTCATCCCGTTCGGCTATGCCGACGGCATCCCGCGGCAGGCATCGGGGAAGGCGCAGGTGTCCATCGCCGGCCGGTGGTACCGGAACGTTGGCCGCATCGCGATGGACCAGTTCGTCGTCGACGTCGGCGATACGGCCATCTCGGTCGGCGACGAGGTCGTGCTCTTCGGCGATCCCACGCTCGGCCTGCCCTCCGCGACCGATTGGGCGGATGCCGCCGACACGATCAACTACGAGATCGTCACCCGCATCGGTCACCGGGTGCCCCGGCGGGCATCGTGAGCGTGGACCCCGCCTTCCTCGGCCGCCGGACGATCGCGACGGCGGAGGACATGGAGCAGCTCGGTTTCCGCATCGGCGAGCAGCTGCAGGCCGGCGACGTCCTGATCCTCACCGGTCCTCTCGGCGCGGGCAAGACGACTTTCACGCGGGGCCTCGCGGACGGGCTCGGCGTGCGCGGCCCGGTGCAGAGTCCGACGTTCGTGATCGCCCGCACCCATCCCTCTCTCACCGGACGCGCGCCGCTCGTTCACGTCGATGCCTACCGGCTGGGCTCGGCCTCCGAGCTCGACGACCTCGACCTCGACGTCGCACGGTCGGTGATCGTGGTCGAGTGGGGGCGCGGCATGGCGGAAGAACTCGCCGATGCCTGGTGGGACATCGAGTTCGAGCGCCCGGTGGGCGCCGGTTCCGACGATCCGCTCGAGCCGTCAGGACTCGACGCCGACGCGCCCCGCATCGTCACGATCTCCCGCACCACGCGCTGAACCGGCGCGGCGGCCCGGCAGCCCGCGCATGCCGCTGTGCAGGTCTGCGACCCGCACCTCCTGATCCCTGCAGGCGGACTACCCTGGAGAGGTGATCCTCGCCGTCGACACCTCCCTGGGCACCGCCGTGGCGCTCATCGACGCCGACGGCTCGCCGCGGGCGGATGCGGCGGCCCACGACCCGCTCGGACATGCCGAGGTCATCGGCGCGCTGCTTCAACAGGTCGTCCACGATGCGGGCGCCGGTGACATCACGCACGTCGTGGCAGGAATGGGTCCTGGCCCCTTCACCGGGCTTCGTATCGGCATCGCCGCCGCCCGCACGTTCGCGCTGGGAAGAGCCGTTCCCGTCATCCCCGTCCCGAGCCATGTCGCGGCAGCTCTCACCGCCATCGAGACGGATGCGGCCCCCGGGCCGTTCGCGATCGTCACCGATGCCCGCCGACGCGAGGTGGCGATCACCGTGTTCGACGGGATCGACGACGACGGCATCCCACGGATCGTCGCCGAGACGGTCCTCGTGCCTCGTGCCGATGCCGACGATCATCTCGCCGGCATCGATCGCCGAGATGTCGACGCGCTCAGCGCCGTCGACCTCGCGCGCGTCGGCGCGCGCGCGCTCGAGGCGGGACGCTCGCTCGCCGGAGCCGAGCCGCTGTACCTCCGCCACCCCGACGTGACCCTTCCCGGCATTCCGAAGCGGGTCGGCTCATGACCCTCCGTGAGGCGACCTCCGCAGACCTCGCGGCCATCATGGGTATCGAGCGTCGCTCCTTCCCGACCGACGCCTGGAGCGAGCAGCTCATGGCGGCCGAGATCACCGGCCCGCACGGGATCTACCTCGTCGATGAGGTCGGCGGCGTCGTCATCGGCTACGGCGGCATCCGATCCCTTCCGGGCGCGACGGATGCCGACATCCAGACGATCGCGTACGACGCCGCCCACCGTGGTGCCGGCCGGGGCCGACTGCTGCTTCGCGCGCTGCTGGATGCTGCGGCGGAGCGCGGCGCTCGCGAGGTCTTCCTCGAGGTCAGAGCCGACAACCCGGTGGCTGCGGGACTGTACCTTTCCGAGGGCTTCGAGGAGATCGGCAGACGGCCTCGGTACTACCAGCCCGACGGCGTGGATGCGATCGTGATGCGGGCGAACCTGAAGAACACGAGCGGAACGCCGGGGTCCGACTCGCCGGCGAAGGAGAAGAGCGCATGAGTGCCCCATTGGTGCTCGGCATCGAGACGAGCTGCGACGAGACCGGCATCGGGATCGTGCGCGGGCGCACACTGCTGTCGAACACCATCGCCTCGAGCATGGATGAGCACGCACGCTTCGGGGGCGTCGTGCCCGAGGTCGCGGCCCGTGCGCACCTCGAAGCGCTGCAGCCGTCGATCGAGAAGGCGCTTGGTGAGGCCGGCGTCACGCTCGGCGATCTCGACGCGGTCGCGGTGACGAGCGGTCCCGGCCTCGCCGGCGCTCTCATGGTGGGCGTCGGCGCCGCGAAGGGGCTCGCCGTGTCGCTCGGCAAGCCGCTGTATGCCGTGAACCACCTCGTCGGGCATATCGCCGCCGACATCCTCACCGCCGATTCCGACCCGCTGGAATACCCGACGATAGCGTTGCTGGTCTCGGGCGGCCATACCTCGCTGCTTCATGTGCGCGATCTCACCGGTGACGTCGAGTTGCTCGGCGAGACGATGGACGATGCGGCGGGGGAGGCCTTCGACAAGGTGGCGCGCCTGCTGTCGCTGCCCTACCCGGGAGGCCCAGAGATCGATCGGGCGGCGGCCGCCGGAGACCCCGACGCGATCCGGTTCCCGCGCGGGCTGTCGCGGGCGTCCGACATGGCGAAGCACCGTTACGACTTCTCCTTCTCCGGGTTGAAGACCGCCGTCGCACGATGGGTCGAGCGGTGTGAGGCCGATGGGTCGGACGTGCCGGTGGCGGATGTCGCGGCGAGCTTCCGCGAGGCGGTCGTCGACGTCCTGGTGACCAAGGCGCTCGCCGCCTGCACCGACCTCGGGGTTCCCCGGCTGCTGCTCGGCGGCGGTGTCATCGCGAACCGGCGACTTCGCGAGGTGGCGCTGGCGCGGGCGGCAGAGGCCGGCGTCACGGTGCGGATCCCGCCGCTGTCGCTCTGCACCGACAACGGCGCGATGATCGCGGCCCTCGCCGCGGAACTGATCTCATCGGGGCGGCAGCCGTCGACCCTCGCGTTCGGGGCGGACTCGACGCTTCCCGTCACCGAGATCCAGGTGGCGGAGATCCAGGAAGCTGAGACGGTGACGTCATGAGTGACGTTCCACGTCCTGCACCGGGAGGCGAGGGAGCCGAGCAGGCGAGCGCGGACGCGACGAGTGCCGTCGGAGGTCGCGAGGCCGCGGTGCACGCCAGCGTCGATCGTCCCAGCGGCGAGGTGGAGCGGCCCGCAGGTGCCGCGCGCATTCCCGGCGCACGCCGGGAGGGCTACACGAAGCTTCCGACCGGGCCGGTCGGGGTCGAGCCGGTCGTCGTCAGCGGACCCGACGCGGACGCGGTCGGGGCTCCGGGCACCTCGTGGGAGCCGTCGACCGATTCCACTGCCGTCGATGACACCCGGCTCGCACCGTGGGCGTTGCTCGCTGCGATCGTCGCGCTGGGCACGTCGTTCTTCGTCGGCTGGGGGATCCCCGTCGCCATCGTGGCGGTGATCGCCTCGATCATGTCGCTGCGCCGCCCGCTCGAGAGCCGGGCGATCGCCCGGTGGGCCTTGATCCTCGGTCTGTGCGCGACGGTCTACAGCCTGGGCTGGCTGGTCTGGGCGGGCATGCAGTTCGAGAGGCTCGGGTAGCCGGATGCTGGCCGCCGACGAGCTCGTGGAACTGCGCGAACTTCAGGCGCGCGCCTATGGGCGAGACGGAACGCTGAGCGGGACCGACGCTGCTCGTCTGCGAGAGCTCGAGAGGCGGCGGCAGGCCCAAGCGAGTCCGCCGCGCGATCCCGGCTCTGAGCCTTCGAATCCGCAGCCGAAGAGCCCGGCGGGTCGAGGGTCGGAGTCGTCTGCATCCTTCGGGGGCGAAGCGACCGCTGCGGAACGGACCGCTTCTGATTTGATGCTGACAGAAGATGCGTCGACCGCATCGCTCCCACGAGCGGTTCGCCCGTCACGTCGGGTCAGCTGGCTGCCTGTCACTGCTGTGATCGTCTTGATCGTTGCGCTCGGCGTGGGACTCGGATGGCTTTTGTTCGGACGCGGTGGCGCCGCGTCGCTGAAGCTCACCGCGGAGCAACAGCAGTGGCAGAACGAGATCGTCGCGGACGGCCGATACGATTCCGGTTCCCTCCGGGCGGTCGGAGAGGCCGGTGGTGTGGTCGTCTGGATCGCCACGAAGGACGGCGAGGAGCGAACCTGTCTCGTCATGAGTGCCGGCGAGCGCCCCGTGCCCTTCTGCAGTCGGGTCGAGGAGGCGCAGGACCAGGGGCTGCACGGCAACTACACGATCGACCGAAACGACATCCGCATCGAGGTCGTCGCGCAGGTGCTGTTCACGGGGGAGGGAGAGCCGGCCGTGCGCATCGATCAGCATGCGCTGGACGCGTGGTCTGTCACGATGACTTATGCGACCGAGGAGGAGACGCGGATCGCCGCTAACCTCTCGGAGTTGGGGTACGAGCCGAATTCGATCTGGGTGGCGGGGTACGACGGCGACGTGCCGATCTGGACGGCGACGCGCGTGGAGACGCAGGAGATGTGCCTCATCTACGACGGCTCGACGCCGGATCCGCTCACTGCCTGCCAGGAGCCTTCCGACCTCGTGCCCGGCGGCGAGAGCATCACGCTGAGCATCGTGGATCCCGCGACCGGCGCGGTGACCGAGATCGACTACGCGGCGAGCGGTCCGCAGTACCTCGTGATCACCAGGAACGGCGGTGCGGCATGAGCCTCGATGCGGCGGAGACGGGCGAGCTCCGCACCCTGCACGAGAAGGCGTACGCCCGCGACGGCGCGCTCACTCCCGCTGAGGGCGCGCGGATGCGGGAGCTCGAGCGGCGGCGAAGGGATGCCGACACCGTCGCGGCGGTCTCACCGGGACGCACAACCCCGGTGTCCGGCCGGGACACGGGTGCGACGGCGCGGGTGCTCGTCGACGGACTGCCTCGGTGGAACTCGGAGCGGGGCGCGACGGCCCCGGTCGAGAGCCCGCCGGACTCGGATGCCCAGCGCACCGGGCCGCCGGTCAGCACCGCGGATCCCGCGGCGCCCGCGGTCTCGGCGGCAGAGGCGTTCCGCCGGTGGTGGCGACCGCTGACAGCGGCGTCAGCAACCCTTGTGCTGGCAGGGTTCGGAGTCGGCTGGCTGCTCTTCGGGCAGGCAACCGATGATGCCCTGCCGCTCACCGACGCACAGACGGACCGACGGTCAGCGCTCTACGGCGACGAAGGGTACGACGCGGGGTCGGTGCGGGCGATCGGTCAGGACGAGGACGCGCTGCTCTGGTACGCGACTCGCGAGGGCGGCGAGACCACCTGCGTCGTCCTCGATGTCGGCGAGAGGTCCAGCGAGCGATGCCTTCCCACGGCCGCGGTGCGCGCCGAGGGTATATCCGTGTTCGTGTCGACGACGGTGCGCGGGGCCGAATCGGGTGAGAGCGAGCAGGTGCACGCTGTCGTGCTCCACTCCACGGAGGGGGCCCCGATGGCGAGCATCCAGCGGGTGTCGACGCAGGCGGGCGGAGGATGGCTCGACCAGTCGCACGATCGCTACGACGGCGATGCCGATGAGCTCACCGACCAGGGACAACGCCTCGAGCTCGGCGGAGAGCACGGCGACCCGATCGAGGTCGGGACCGAACCGTAGTCGCGAGTGCGGTCACGCCGCCGCGTGCACGCGGTCGGCGAGGATCGCGATCCGCCGGTCGCCGATGCGGGTGAGGAACAGCGTCGCCGCGTTCTCACCCCGGAGCGTCAGCTTCTTGCGGAAGGCCGCCGGATCGATGTCCATGCCGCGCTTCTTGATCTCGAGGGTTCCGATTCCGTTGGCGCGGAGGATCGCACTGATCGCCTTCGGGTTCGCCGGCATCGTCTCCCGCACCCGGAATGACTGCACGAAGGGGCTGGTGAGCGCGGCATCCGATGTCAGGTAGGCGATGTGCTCGTCCAGCATGCCCGCCTCCAGACCCCGCGCGGCGTCGCCGATGAGGCGCGCGCGGATGACGGCGCCGTCCGGTTCGTGCAGGTAGGTGCCGAGTTCGCGGACCGGCGCATCGGCGGCGTCCGCGCCGGCGGTGAGCTCGAACGAGCGGTCCCCCTTGATCACCAGCGCGGCCCGGCGCACGCCCTCCCGCGCGAGTACGCCTGTCCACAGCACCAGCTCGACCACGCTGCCGTCGGCGCTCACCCACTGGGCCTCCGCGTCGGCGGGGATCGCGTCGCGGTCGTGGCCGGGGCCGAGCTTGATGCCGGCGGGGATGCGGGAGGCCGCGTCGAACACCCAGTCCAGTGAGGGGGAGTAGTCCGCGGGGTCGACCCGGCGCGTTTCCCCGTGCCCGGAGGTGCGGCGGGCCGGATCCATCCAGATCGCGTCGACACCGGCGAGGTCTGTCTCCTCCGCTGTGCCGTGCCGGACGCTCACGTCGTCGCCGAACGGGGCGAGGTTGTACGCGGCGATGGCTGCGGTGACCTCGTCGGCGTCGACGGCGACGACGCCGAGGCCCGCTCCGGCGAAGGCGAGCGCATCGCCTCCGATGCCGCATCCGAGATCCGCCACGGTTCCGATGCCCGCGCTGCGCAGCCGTTGGGCATGACGCGCGGCGACGCTGAGCCGGGTCGCCTGCTCGAGGCCGGCCTTGGTGAACAGCATCCGCCGGGCGAACTCGCCGAACTTCGCGGCGGCCCGCGCGCGAAGTCGCGTCTGACCCACGACAGCCGACACCAGCTCGGGAGGATGCCCTGCCGCTCGCAGTCGAGAAACGGCACGGGCGACGTCCGTCGTGGACTCGATCGGCCCCGAGCCCTCGAGCAGCGACAGGCCCTCGGTGGTGAGCAGGGCGCGCAGTTCGGACATCTCCATCCCGCCAGCCTATTTGCCGCTCCGGGCGGCGAGTGGCGCTGGGCTGGCACTCGCATTGCATGAGTGCCAGCCGAGCGCATAGACTGGATTAGCACTCTCGGGTTGAGAGTGCGAACAAGTCTTTCGTGTCAGCGTCAAGAAAGAAGAGGTAGACCGTGTCGGTTTCCATCAAGCCGCTCGAGGACCGCATCGTCATCCAGCAGGTCGAGGCCGAGCAGACCACCGCTAGTGGCCTGGTCATCCCCGACACTGCCAAGGAGAAGCCCCAGGAGGGCGAGGTCATCGCAGTCGGCCCCGGCCGCATCGATGACAACGGCAACCGCGTTCCGATCGACGTCGCCGTCGGCGACCGTGTCCTGTACAGCAAGTACGGCGGCACCGAGGTGAAGTTCGGCGCAGACGAGTACCTCGTCCTGTCGGCCCGCGACGTGCTCGCGGTCGTCGTCCGCTGAGTCGGCGCAGCTCTCGAGGGGTCCGGATGCTTCGGCATCCGGGCCCCTCTGCCTGCCCGCGCCCGAGCCCCGACCGCGATCGCATAGGGTTGTGCGGTGACGCCCGACAGCACTGACCGCGCGACGCGGATGACCGGTGCGTTCTACGCGGGTGGCGCATACATCCTGTGGGGCTTCCTCCCGCTCTACTTCCTTCTGCTGGCGCCCACAGGGCCTTGGGAGGTCGTGGCCTGGCGCGTGCTGCTGTCGTTCGTGTTCTGCCTCGTGCTGCTGACCGTCACCCGAGGCTGGGCTGCGATCCGCGCGATCATGCGTCAGCCGGCGCTGATGTGGTGGACGGCGCTGGCGGGTCTGCTCATCTACGTCAACTGGCAGGTCTTCCTCATCGGGACCCTCAGCGACCGCATCGTCGAGACCAGCCTGGGCTACTTCGTCAATCCCATCACCACGGTCCTCCTGGGCGTCTTCGTGCTGCACGAGCGCATCCGCCGGCTGCAGTGGGCCGCGATCGTCATCGCGGCCGTCGCCGTCGTGGTGATCATCGTCGCCTACGGGGAGTTCCCCTGGATCGCCCTGTCGCTCACGGCATCCTTCGGCGTCTACGGGCTCATCAAGAAGAAGATCGGACCCGCCGTGGACGCCGTCAGCGGACTGACCCTCGAATCGTTCTGGCTCATTCCGATCGCGATCATCCAGCTCGTCGCGGTCGCGATGACGACAGGCATCACGATGGGAGCAGGCGGCACGTGGCATACGGTCCTGCTCTCTCTGGCCGGGATCGCCACCGCCGTGCCGCTGCTGATGTTCGCCGCCGGCACCCGTCGCGTCGGACTCGCGGTCGTGGGCATGCTGCAGTTCATCACCCCGGTGATGCAGTTCGTGATCGGAGTCGTGTTCCTGCACGAGCCGATGCCGGCCGAACGATGGGCGGGTTTCATCATCGTGTGGGTCGCGATCGCCGTCTTCGTGATCGACCTGCTGTTCGCCGGCAGACGCGAGCGCAGGCTGCGGCCCGAACTCGTCTGATCTGTCAGCGCACCCAGCGCCACACTCGGTACCGGATCGTTAACGCAACGAAACACTTGCGACCTCTTCTCGCTCCTGCGAAGCCCTAGGGTTAGAGCACCCGACCGTGGTCACATCCACTGTTCAGTTACGCAAGGGAGCATCATGAACGCATTGAAGGACTCGCGCACCGCGAGGGTCTTCGCGGGGATCGCGCTGCTCAGCGCATCCGCATTGGTCATCGCCGGCTGTGCAAGCACGCCGGAAGCGACGCCGTCCGAAGGCGGGGGTGACAAGCCGGCCGCAGACCTGACGCTGAAGCTGGGCTCGCTGCTGCCCTCGACCGGAACCCTCTCCTTCCTCGGAGCGCCCATGGAAGCGGGCGTCCAGCTCGCCGTGGCAGAGGTCAACGAGGCCGACTCCGGGGTCCAGATCGAGCTCACGAGCGAGGACGAAGGCGACCTCGACAACAAGGCATACGAGACCTCGATGACGAACCTGCAGAGCGCAGACATCACCGCGATGGTCGGTGCCGCGTCGTCGAGCGTCTCCAAGCTGGTCCTCGACGGAAACTCCGGCGCCGGCATCCTCATGGTCTCGCCGTCGAACACGTCGGCCGACTTCACCGGCATCAACGACCTCTACTTCCGCACGGCTCCCAGCGACAACCTGCAGGGCGAGGTGCTGGCGAACGAGATCGCCGAGGACGGTCACAAGACCCTTGGCATCATCTACCAGAACGACCCGTACGGCACCGGTCTGTTCGAGGCCATCAAGGCGACCTTCGAGGGCACCGGCGGCCAGGTCGTCGCCGAGGCGTCGTACAACCAGGGTGACGGCCAGTTCAACTCCCAGGTCGAGACGGTCGCCGCGGCGAAGCCCGATGCCGTCGCCATCGTGTCGTACGACCAGTTCGCGACGATCGCGCCGCTTCTGGGCAACGCGGGCGTCAGCACCGGTTCGCTCTACCTGGTCGACGGCAACCTCAAGGACTGGCCGGACCTCCCGGTGAGCCTCGAGGGTTCGAAGGGCACCCGTGCCGGCGCCGAGCTGCCCGACGACTTCATCGACCAGCTCAACGAGGTCTGGACGGCTGACGGCAACGAGCCGATCGACGCTCTCACCTACTCGGCCGAGGCCTACGACGCGGTGATCCTCATCGCGCTCGCTGCGCTGAAGGCGGGCTCCGTCGAGGGCGCCGACATCGCCGGTGCGATGCAGGAGGTCTCGGGCGGCAGCGGCGAGGGTGACAAGTGCACCAGCTACGCTGACTGCGCCGAGATCATCAACGGCGGCGGCACGGCCGACTACGACGGGTTCTCGGGAGAGATCACGTTCAACGAGGACCACGACCCCGAGGGTGCTGCCATCGGCGTCTACGAGTTCGACGCTGAGAACGTCACCTCGCGGATCAAGTAACACCGCGAACACCGAAGGGCTCCGGATGCTGGCATCCGGAGCCCTTCGTCGTGGTTGACGCTCGTCAGCCGATCGTCCGCGGTGTCGGACGAGGACGAAGCCGGCTCAGGCGGCGTCGGTGCCGAGCGTGCCCAGGTACAGGCCGATGACCTTGGGGTCGTTCAGCAGCTCCCTGCCGGTGCCCTCGTACGCGTCCTTGCCCTGGTCGAGCACGTAGCCGCGGTCGCAGATCTGCAGGCAGCGCCGCGCGTTCTGCTCGACCATGATGGTGGTGACGCCAGCCTTGTTGATGTCCGAGACGCGGATGAACGCGTCATCCTGACGGACGGGGGAGAGACCGGCGGACGGCTCGTCCAGCAGCAGGACCGCGGGGTCCATCATCAGGGCCCGCGACATGGCCACCATCTGGCGCTCGCCTCCCGAGAGCGAGCCCGCCCGCTGCTTGAGACGCGAGCCGAGCTCGGCGAAGATGCCCGAGACGAACTCCAGCCGCTCCGCGTAGATCTTCGGATTCTGGTAGAGCCCCATCTGCAGGTTCTCCTCGATGGTCAGCGACGGGAAGACGTTGTTCGTCTGCGGCACGAACGCCACCCCGCGGGCGACCAGCTTGTCGGCCTTGAGGCCGAGAATGCTCTCACCGTTGACGGTGATGTCGCCGTCTCGCACGTTGACCATTCCGAAGATCGCCTTCAGCAGCGTGGACTTGCCGGCGCCGTTCGGGCCGATGATGCCGATCAGCTCGCCCTTGCGGGCGACGAGGTTCGCACCGTTGAGGATGTTCACTCCCGGGAGGTAACCGGCGTGCACCCCCTTCAGCTCGACGACGACGCGAGCATCGGCGGCGGGGGACTCATGCTCCGCGCGCGGCGACGGATCGGTCATGGCTTCTCCTCATCGGTGGCCCCGGCCTGCAGTTCGGCTTCGGCCTCGTTCTCGATCTGCTGACGCAGCCGGGTGGCCTCGGCGGTCGTCGCGACGGGGATCCGGCCGGTCACCGCGCCGAGATCCACGTCCTGGTGGGCGCCGAGGTAGGCGTCGATGACCGCGGTGTCCTCCATCACGGCCTCGGGCGGCCCCTCCGCGACGATGCGGCCCTCGGCCATCACGACCACCCAGTCGGCGATGTGCCGCACCATGTGCATGTCGTGCTCGACGAACAGCACGGTCAGTCCCTGGTCCTTCAGGTCGAGGATGTGATCCAGCAGCGACTGCGTCAGCGCGGGGTTCACCCCGGCCATGGGCTCATCGAGCATGACCAGCGTGGGATCGCTCATCAGCGCCCTGGCCATCTCGAGGAGCTTGCGCTGCCCGCCCGAGAGGGAGGCCGCGAAGTCCTTCTCCTTGGCGTCGAGTTTGAACCGGGCGAGAAGCTCGCGGGCCTTCTTCTCGATCTCCGCCTCCTGGTCGCGCCAGAGGAACGGGAACAGGCTCGGCCAGAAGCGCTCGCCGCGCTGCGACGGAGCGCCGAGCTTCATGTTCTCCAGCACCGTGAGCAGAGACAGCGCCTTGGTCAGCTGGAAGGTTCGCACCTGACCCATCCGCGCGACCTTGAACGACGGCACGCCCGAGAGGCTCTTGCCCTCGAACGACCACGTGCCGGTGTTGGGCCTGTCGAAACCGCAGAGCAGATTGAACAGCGTCGTCTTACCGGCGCCGTTCGGGCCGATGAGCGCCGTGATCGCGCCCTTGGGGATCTCGAGGTGATCGACGTCGACCGCCACGAGGCCGCCGAAACGGCGCTGCACGCCGTCGGCGATCAGGATGGGATCGTTCTTGGCGACACCGGGGACGGCCGGGCCCTTGGCGAGCCCCGTCGTCTTGGCGCGCGGTGCGCTGCCGCCCAGCGGTGCGCTGTTCGGCACCGCGGCGGACATCTCGTTGTCAGTGGACAAAGGTCATCTCCCTCTTGTTCCCGAGGATGCCCTGCGGCCGGAAGATCACGATGAGCATCAGCACGATCCCGATGAGGATGTAGCGCACGACGTCAGCCTGGGCGCTGCTCATCGGCAGGTAGCCGGCGTTGGCCATCGCCGGAAGAAGGCTTCCGAGGAACGCGAACACGACCCAGAAGAGCACGGCGCCCAGGGTCGGGCCGAACACGGTCGCCGCCCCGCCGAGGAGCAGGATCGTCCACAGGAAGAACGTCAGCGAGGTCGAGTAGCTGCCCGGGATGACCGCCGACGGCAGAACGAAGACGATGCCGCCCAGAGCGCCGATGATGCCACCGACCACGAGGGCCTGCATCTTGTAAGCGAAGACGTTCTTGCCGAGGGACCGCACGGCGTCCTCATCCTCGCGGATGCCCTTGAGCACGCGCCCCCAGGGGCTGCGCACCAGAGCCCACACGAACAGCACCGCGAGCGCGAGCACGACGAGGCCGAACACCCGCACCCACAGTTCGTTCTCGTTGTAGGTCCATGGGCCGAAGCCGTAGGTGCCGGGCGGGAACGGATTGATCTCGCGGAAGCTCTGGTGATAGCCCGACAGGCCGCCAGCGGAGTTCGTCCACCCCTTGAACAGCTCGGTCAGGAAGAGCAGCCGCACCACCTCGGCCGCCGCGATGGTCGCGATGGCGAGGTAGTCCGCGCGCAGGCGCAGGGTCGGGATGCCGAGGATCAGTGCGAAGACGGCGCCGCAGAGCAGCCCGACGAGCATGCCGGTCCACCAGGGGAAGCCGAACGTGAGGATCGATATGGCGTAGCCGTATCCGCCGACGGCCATGAACGCCGCCATGCCGAAGTTGAGCAGCCCGGTGTAGCCGAAGTGCACGGCGAGGCCGGTGGCGGCCAGCGCGTACGCCATCGTGGTGGGGCTGAAGAGGTATGAGGCGGTGTTGCCGAGGATGCTGCCGAAGTCCATGCGTCAGCCCAGCCTTTCCCTGCGTCCGAGGATGCCCTGCGGCCGCACGAGCAGGATCACGATCAGTGCGACGAGAGCGGTGCCGTATTTGAGGTCGGAGGGGACTCCGAGCAGCGTCGAGACCTCGACCGCGAGGCCGACGATGATCGATCCGATGAGAGCGCCGAGCGCCGAGCCCAGGCCGCCGAGGGTGATCGCGCAGAACATCAGCAGCAGCATCTGCATGCCCATGTCCCACTTCACACCGGGGCGGAAGTACGCCCACAGGATGCCGGACATGGCCGCCAGCACGCCGGCGATGATCCAGACGATCCGCACCACCCTGTCGACGTCGATGCCGGACGCCGCGGCCAGCTGCGGGTTGTCGGAGACGGCACGGGTGGCCTTGCCGAGGCGGGTGCGGGTGAGGAAGAACGCCATCGCCAGGATGATGACGAGGCTGGCGCTCATACCGATCAGGTCGATGTAAGACAGCGAGATCGGTCCGAATTCCATCGGCGTCGGGCTCGCACCGATCAGCTGATGGGTGCTGCCGCCGATGATGAACTGCAGTCCGTAGCGTAGGGCGAGAGAAAGCCCGATGCTGACGATCATGAGCTGCACGATGCCCAGTCCCCGATGACGCAGCGGCCGCCAGAGCCCGGCGTCCATGGCCCAGCCGAGCAGTCCTCCGGAGATGACGGCGGCGATGATGCCGAGCCACAGCGGCAGATCCCAGAACGAGCTGACGATCAACGCCACGACGCCGCCCCAGGTGACCATCTCACCGTGCGCGAAGTTCGACAGTCGCGTGGTGCCGTAGATCAGCGCCGCGCCCATCGAGGCGAGCGCCAGCAGCAGCCCGAAGTTCAGTCCGCCGACGATCCGCGACAGCAGCTGGTCCAGGAACGAGGTCGTGTCACGGACCCCCTCGCCCAGGAACAGGTTCACGATCTTCGTTCCGGTGAGACCGAACTCGACCTCGAAGGAGGCCGTCGTCCCCGCCACCGGCTGCATCCCCTCCGGCAGCAGCGACGCATCGACGATCACGCCGTCCGGCAGTGTGTCCTCGTCGACGGTGAGGGTGTAGACGTCCTTCTCGGGCACGTACAGACGCCACTTGCCCTCGGCATCCGTCTCGGTCTCGCCGTCGAAGCCGTTGCCCTCGACGGTCATCTCGACGCCCTCGACGGGCTCATCGTCGAACGTGATCACGCCGGCGAAGTAGAAGTCGGTGACTTCCTGGCCGTCATCGGTGGTCTCGGCTGAGGCTGGCGCCGGAGGTTGCATCAGGATCGCACCGAGCGCGATCAGGATGCCGAGGAACGCGACCGACCAGGTTCGCGCTCGCCGAACGGCGATCGTTGTGGGTCCCACGCAACCTCCACTGTGAGTGCTGTCTCTGCGGCTTCGGGTGTTCGCCGCATCGATGGACGACGCACTTGAGCGTAGTGCGCGTTCGGCGATTCTCCTATCTGGCAATGTGCGATGCGGGCGCGGGGTGAGTCCTCTGGGAATGTTCTCGGGCGTGTCTCGCTTAGAATCTGCATACGGGTTTCGGCCCGGACCGGCCGACGTCGCCCCCACACGTTCTCGGATTCGCGCGTCTCGCGCAGGAGGAGCTTTCATGGACCAGCCCGATCCCTTCGGTTTCGTCGGACTGACATACGATGATGTGCTGCTCCTGCCGGGGCACACCGACGTCATCCCCAGCGAGGCGGACACGTCCTCCCGGGTCACTCGGCGCATCTCGGTCGCGACGCCGCTGCTCTCGAGCGCGATGGACACGGTCACCGAGGCCCGGATGGCGATCGCGATGGCTCGTGAGGGCGGCATCGGCATCCTGCACCGCAACCTCTCGATCGCCGACCAGGCATCGCAGGTGGATCGCGTCAAGCGCAGCGAGTCGGGCATGATCACCGACCCGATCACGACCAACCCCGATGCCACCGTCGAGGAGGTCGACGCGCTCTGCGCGCAGTACCGCATCTCGGGTCTCCCGGTTGTCGACCCGGACGGCCGCCTGGTCGGCATCATCACGAACCGCGACATGCGGTTCGTGTCGGGCTTCGAGCGGCAGACGACCTTCGTGAAGGACGTCATGACCAGCGAGAACCTCGTGACGGCGAAAGTGGGAGTTGCCGCCGGCGAGGTCATCGCACTGTTCGCGAAGCACCGCGTCGAGAAGCTTCCCCTCATCGACGAAGACGGCAAGCTCGCCGGCCTCATCACCATCAAGGACTTCGACAAGAGCGAGAAGTATCCGCTCGCCACCAAGGACGACCAGGGGCGCCTTCGCGTCGGAGCGGCCATCGGCTTCTTCGGCGACGCCTGGGAGCGCGCCGAGGCACTGCGTGATGCGGGCGTCGACGTGCTCGTGGTCGACACCGCGAACGGGCAGTCGCAGGGCGTCATCGAGCTCGTCAAGCGGCTCAAGGCCGATGAGAGCTTCGAGCACATCGACATCATCGGAGGCAACGTCGCCACCCGCGAGGGCGCGCAGGCGCTCATCGACGCGGGAGTGGACGCCGTCAAGGTCGGCGTCGGTCCCGGCTCCATCTGCACCACGCGGGTGGTCGCTGGCGTCGGCGTGCCGCAGATCACCGCCGTGTACGAGGCCTCGCTGGCAGCGCGTCCGGCCGGTATCCCGGTGATCGCGGACGGCGGACTGCAGTACTCCGGAGACATCGCGAAGGCCCTCGTGGCGGGTGCCGATGCGGTGATGCTCGGTTCACTCCTCGCGGGCACCGACGAGTCGCCGGGCGAGATCGTCTTCCAGTCGGGCAAGCAGTTCAAGCAGTACCGCGGAATGGGCTCGCTGGGAGCGATGCAGACCCGGGGCAAGCAGACGTCGTACTCGAAGGACCGCTACTTCCAGGCAGACGTGCCCAACGACGACAAACTCATCCCCGAGGGGATCGAGGGTCAGGTGCCGTACCGCGGTCCGCTGTCGGCGGTCGCGTACCAGCTGGTCGGAGGGCTTCGGCAGTCGATGTTCTACGTCGGTGCTCGCACGATCGAGGAGCTGAAGCAGCGCGGCAAGTTCGTGCGCATCACCTCGGCCGGGCTCAAGGAGTCCCACCCCCACGACGTGCAGATCGTGGTCGAGGCGCCCAACTACAAGAAGTGAGCCGAAGCTCGGCTGCGTGAAGGGGGCGGATGCTGCGGCATCCGCCCCCTTCCGCTTGTCGACGCTCCCGCGTACGGTGCCGGTATGTGCAGAAACATCGTCCCGCTCAACAATCTCGCCCCTGCCGCGACCGACGAGGAATGCCACGATGCCGCATTGCAGTTCGTGCGCAAGATCTCGGGAGCGAACGCTCCGTCGAGGGTGAATCAGGCGACGTTCGACCGGGCCGTCGCCGAGATCGCGCAGGCCACCCGGCGCCTCCTCGACGAGCTCGTCACCTCGGCTCCGCCGAAGAACCGGCAGGAAGAGGCCGCCAAGCGCCAGGCCCGCTCGGCCGAGCGCTACGAGGCCATCCGCGTCTTCCAGGAGCAGAAGCGGGCCGCTCGAACCGCCTCCTGAACGATCCGCCCCACGCTGCGTGTTGCCTTCGATGACGGCGGATGACGCGAGGTGACGAGGGTCATGGCGGCGGCGGACCGGTCGTCGCTACCGTCGCGTCATGACACTTCTCCAGGACCAGATCACCGCCGTCGCCGACGTCACCGCAGAGCAGCGCGCGGAGCGCCTCACTCAGGCGGGAACGGCGTGGAACGAGCGGATCGCCGCCGACCCGGCGACCGCGGCTCTCACCTACCGGGTCACCGGCCGCGGCATCGGATCCGTCGCCACCGAGATCCAGGCGGGCAGGCATCGCTTCCTCGTCGACGAGCCCGGCGCGCTCGCCGGTGACGACGCCGCCGCCAGCCCGGTCGAGTACGCCCTGGGCGCCCTCGTCTCCTGCCAGGTCGTCGTCTTCCGCCTCTACGCTCAGGCGCTCGGTCTCACGATCGACGAGATCGAGATCACCGCAGAGGGCGATCTCGATGTGAGGAAGCTCTTCGGCATCGACGAGTCGGGCCGCGCCGGCTTCCACGACGTCCGCGTGACGGTCGACATCACCGGCCCGGACACCCCCGAGCAGTACGAGAACCTTCGGCAGGTCGTCGACGCGCACTGCCCCGTGCTCGATCTCTTCGCGAACCCGGTCCCCACCGCCGGCGTCCTCGCCTGACACTCCGCCGCCTCCCCGGCATCCTCGCTGATCCCGGTTCAGGAGATGTCCCCGGGTCAGGACGATTGCCGCCGAATCGTCCTGACCCGGGGATTTCTCCTGTCCTCGAGCCACGGCGCACGCCGTCGTCCCCGACCTGATAGCCTGGTCGGCTCGCCATGCGGGCGGAAGGATGGCGTGCACCCGTGGGGTATATCGATGTTTCCGGCGTCTCGTTGACGCTGCCGGACGGCAGACCGCTGCTGGATGAGGTGACGTTCCGCGTCGGCCAGGGGTCGACGAGTGCGCTGATCGGGCCGAACGGCGCCGGCAAGACGACGCTGCTGCGGATCACCCGGGGCGAGCTCGCGCCCGACGGCGGCGTCGTCACGATCGACGGCGGCCTCGGCGTCATGGATCAGTTCGTCGGCCACGGCGAGACCGGGCAGACGGTGCACGAGCTGCTCGTGCGCGTCGCACCGGGGCGGATCCGGGCAGCGGCGCGCGCGCTCGAGGCGGCCGAGAACGCCCTCATCGAGCGCGATGAACACGACACGCAGATGGCCTACGCCTCGGCGCTCGCGGAGTACGCGGATGCCGGCGGATACGAGCACGAGACCGTGTGGGATCAGTGCACCGTCGCCGCCCTCGGTGTTCCCTTCGAGCGCGCACGGTACCGCGAACTCACCACGCTCTCGGGTGGGGAGCAGAAGCGGCTCGCGCTCGAGGCGCTGCTGCGCGGCCCCGACGAGGTGCTCCTGCTCGACGAGCCGGACAACTACCTTGACGTGCCGGCGAAGCGGTGGCTCGAGGAGCAGCTGCGCCAGACCCCCAAGACGGTGCTGCTCGTCTCGCACGACCGTGAGCTGCTCGCGCGTGCCGTCGACCGCCTGATCACACTCGAACCGGGCGGCGCGGGAGCGACGGCCTGGGTGCACGGCGGAGGATTCGGCACGTACCACCAGGCACGCAGCGATCGGATGGATCGCCTGGATGAGCTCCGCCGGAGGTGGGACGAGCAGCATGAGAAGCTGCGGATCCTCGTGGCGAACCTCAAGGTCAAGGCGGCGGCGAACGACGGATTCGCCTCGCGGTATCAGGCCGCCCAGACCCGCCTGCGCAAATTCGAAGAGGCGGGACCGCCGGAGGAGCGACCGCCGGCGCAGGACTTCGACATGAGACTGCGCGGCGCTCGCACGGGGAAGCGCGCCGTGGTCGCCGAAGCGCTGGAGCTCACCGGCCTGATGCGACCCTTCGACGCCGAGGTCTGGTACGGCGACCGCGTGGGCGTGCTCGGGTCCAACGGCTCGGGCAAGTCGCACTTCCTCCGGCTGCTGGCCAGGGGCGGCAGCGACCCCGATCCCACCCTCGGCCATGTCACCTCGACCGGAGAGCTGCTGGAGGAGGTGCCCCACACCGGGCGTGCGGCGCTGGGTGCCAGGGTGGTACCGGGGCTGTTCGCGCAGACGCACGCGCATCCCGAGTTCGTCGGACGCACACTGCTCGAGATCCTGCACCGCGGTGACGAGCGGCGAGACGGGATGCCGAGGGATGCCGCCAGCTCGGCGCTGGACCGCTACGGTCTGGTGCGCCAGGCGCAGCAGACCTTCGAGTCGCTCTCCGGCGGGCAGCAGGCCCGCTTCCAGGTGCTGCTGCTCGAACTCTCCGGCGCGACGCTGCTGCTGCTGGACGAGCCGACCGACAACCTCGACCTGGAGTCCGCCGAGGCGCTGGAGGAGGCCCTCACCCGCTTCGAGGGCACGGTGCTCGCCGTCACGCACGATCGCTGGTTCGCCCGATCGTTCGACCGCTACCTGGTGTTCGGGTCGGAGGGTGAGGTCTACGAGTCCGATGCGCCGGTGTGGGACGAGCGGCGGGTGGTGCGCGCACGCTGAGATGCGCGGGGGAGCCGTTCCGGCTCACGCAAGACGGAACGGCTCCGCTGCCCTGGCGGCGGGATCGAGGACGAGATCGGAGAGCACTGCTCCGATTCCGGGTGCGAACTTGAATCCGTGGCCCGAGAAGCCGGCGCCGACGATGATGCGACCGCGGCGATCGAGCACGAAGGTGCCGTCGTCGGTCGAGGTGTACGTGCAGCTGATCGGCGCCGCCGATCGGTGGTCGAGCCCCGGCATCCATTCGCGGACGTACTCTTCGAGAGCCCTCAGATGCGTCGGCCGATGCGGCCGGGCGTCCGGGTCGACATCGTCGCCCACGCGGTGGAATCCGACCTTCACGCCCTCGCCCGGAGTGGGCATCCCGTACACGGTCGCCGGGTATCGCTCGGTTTCGACGTAGTGATTGAACGACGGCCATGCGACGTCGGTGCGCGGGCGGAAGTGCGCGGGGGTCTCCTCGGTGACGACCATCCGCGGCAGCGGCATCGCCGGCAGCATCCGCTCGGTCCACGCGCCGACGGTCACCACGACCGTGTCGGCGCGAACGGTGCGTCCAGCCACCGCCAGTTCCACGCCGGAATCGGTCTCGCGGATGCTGTCGACCGGGGTGTTCCACCGCACGTCGCCGCCGCCCGCGACGATCCTCCGCTCGAGTTCACCCAGAGCCGCCGACGCTCGCGCCACCCCGGCATCGCGGGAGTACAGCACGGTCTCCTCGAAGCGCATTCCCGGCCACCGCGTCGCCGCTTCGCCGCCGTCGAGGAGTTCGACGTGGATGCCGCGGTCGGCGAGCCGCTGCGCCACGGCCGGCAGGTCCAGGTCACCGTGGGTGACGAGTCCGTGCAGCCGCAGCAGAGGTTCGCCGTCGACCGATCCGAGGGCATCCCACCCCTCGCGCGCCCGTGTGAGCAGGTCGAGATAGTGCTCTTCGCCGTACGCGTTGTTGAAGTTGCGCGTCGCTCCGTGGGAGGCGCCCTGCCGGTGACCGCGGTCGAAACGCTCCAGCACGATCGGCCGGTGTCCACGACGCGTGAGCTCCCACGCCGTCGCGAGACCCATGACGCCGCCTCCGACGACGGCGATGTCGACGGCATCCGCCCTCATGCTTCCTCCCGATGTCGAAACCCAGTCTCCCAGCCGTTGCCCCCGCCGGCGCCCCGGTAGGCTGGAGGGGTGACCATGGAGATCGAGCTCGGCCGAGGAAAGCGTGCGCGTCGCGCATACACGTTCGACGACATCGCGGTGGTGCCTTCGCGGCGCACGCGCAACCCCGAGGACGTCTCGACCGCCTGGACGATCGACGCGTTCGGGTTCGAGATCCCGGTTCTCGGCGCCCCGATGGACTCCGTCGTGAGCCCGCAGACGGCGATCATGCTCGGTCAGCTCGGGGGCCTGGGCGTCCTCGATCTCGAGGGGCTGTGGACGCGGTACGAGAACCCTGAGCCGCTGCTCGCCGAGATCGCCGGGCTCGGCGACGACAAGGCGACCGTGCGGATGCAGCAGCTGTATTCCGAGCCGATCAAGCCCGAGCTCATCACCCGTCGTCTCGCCGAGATCCGCGAGGGCGGCGTCACCGTCGCCGGATCCCTCACGCCGCAGCGCACGCAGGAGTACTACGACATCGTCGCCGCCGCCGGTGTCGACCTCTTCGTCATCCGTGGCACCACCGTCTCCGCCGAGCACGTCTCGAGCACGGCCTCGCCGCTGAACCTCAAGAAGTTCATCTACGACCTCGACGTGCCCGTCATCGTCGGCGGCGCGGCAACCTACACCGCGGCCCTGCACCTCATGCGCACCGGCGCCGCGGGCGTCCTCGTCGGATTCGGCGGGGGAGCGGCGTCCACGACGCGCGCGACCCTCGGCATCCACGCCCCGATGGCGACCGCCGTGTCGGACGTCGCCGCCGCACGCCGCGACTACCTCGACGAGTCCGGCGGGCGTTACGTGCACGTCATCGCTGACGGCGGCGTCGGCACCTCCGGCGACATCGTCAAGGCGCTCGCCATGGGCGCCGATGCCGTGATGCTCGGCGTGGCGCTCGCGCGGGCCACCGACGCCCCCGGTCGCGGATTCCACTGGGGTCCCGAAGCGCACCACCCCAAGCTCCCGCGCGGTCACCGTGTGGCGGTCGACGGGATCGGCACGCTGGAGGACATCCTCTACGGCCCCGCGCCGGTCGCGGACGGCACAGCCAACCTCATCGGCGCGCTGCGCAAGTCCATGGCGACCACCGGATATTCCGACCTCAAGGAGTTCCAGCGGGTCGAGGTCGTGCTCGCGCCCTACGAGGCCTGAGGCTCGCGCACCCCATCGTGACGTCGCCGCTGCCGTTCCCGCCCACCCTCCGCGAGGTCATGCTCCGCGGTCGCTGGATCGGCCTGCTGCTGCTCTGCCTCATCGTCGCGGGCGTGTTCGCGTGGCTCGGGCAGTGGCAGCTGGGTCGTGCGATCGAGAGCGATCCGCCGGCACCGGGCGCCACCGAGGAGGTGCGTTCACTGACGGATGTCGTCGAACCGGGGGAGTACCTTCCCGAGCCCCTCGTGGGTCAGCGCGTCGAGACGTCGGGCGTGTGGGTGCCGGATGACTTCCTGGTCGTCTCGCAGCGTTTCAACGACGACGTCGAGGGGTACTGGGTCACCGGGCAGCTGCGCGTCGCGGAGCGCACGTCGATCGCCGTCGCCCTGGGCTGGGCACCGGACCGGGAGACGGCGAACGCGGCCATCGAGCAGCTGAACGCGGATGCCGGAGCCGACGAGGTCACCGTCACCGGCCGGATCATCTCCGACGAGGGCCCGGCCGTCCCCCCGCGGAGCGAGCCCGACCGGATGAGCCGGATGTCACCGGCGGCACTGCTGAGTCGCTGGCACGACACCGAGAGCCTCGACGTGTACCGGCCGTACCTGGCCTCTCAAGAGGCTCCGCAGGGACTGGTCGACATCTCTTCGCCGGCGCCGGAGGAGCGATCCCCGATCAACTGGCTGAACATCTTCTACGCCGCCGAATGGGCGATCTTCGCGGGCTTCGCGTTCTACCTCTGGTACCGCCTCGCCAAGGACGCCTGGGAGCGCGAGGTCGAGGAATTCGAGGACGCGCGGGGAGCGGCATCCGCCTGATCTCACGCGCACGCGCGCGCCGCCTGGTGCGCATGTGCGCGGCAGCGTACCGCCGATATGGACCTTCGTCGGGGGTCGCTGCGGCTATCGGGTGAGCGGTCGGTGACGAAACGGGAAACTCCATTGAGGATGTCCGGGGCGCTACGTATGCTCGCAACATGTGTGCGGGCTGGGCATCCGGGGCGCACCGATGCAGTTCATGAGAGATGTCGCACCACCGACCGAGGAGACAGCACCGATGATGTCCGCTTCCGAGTACGGGGACCGCATGGCTCCCGTCTCGCACCGCAGAAGCAGAGGGCGCATCGGCGCTCTCGCCGTGTCCTGTGTGGCAGCCCTGAGCCTCGGCTCGCTGACCGCGCTGCCCGCCGTCGCAGACACCACCGGAACGGGGGTGGTGATCAACGAGGCGTATCTCTCCGGAGGCAGCGCGGGCGCGGCCTTCAAGAACAAGTTCGTCGAGCTGTACAACCCGACCGACGCACCGATCACCCTCGACGGCATGTCGCTGCAGTACCGCTCGGCGACCGGCACCGGCAACGCCAACGGCGTGGCGCCGCTGACCGGCGAGATCCCCGCCGGCGGGTACTACCTCGTGCAGGGCAACAGCAACGGCGCGAACGGCGCCGAGCTTCCTTCTCCCGACGTGGTCAGCACCTTGACACCCAGCGGCACCAACGGCACGCTCGCGCTCGTCGAGGGAACGACCGCGATCACACTGACCCCCGGGTCCGTCGTCGGCGTCGACGGCGTGATCGACGTCCTCGGCTACGGCACCTCGAACACGTTCGAGACCGCTGCGGCCACGCCTCCGGCAGGCAACACGGATGTGAAGTCGTTGAACCGCACGAACGGCGCGGACACTGACAACAACAGTGCCGACTTCACGCTGTCGGCCACGATCACCCCGCAGGGGTCCGGCGGAACCGATCCGGACCCCGACCCCGACCCCGATCCCGATCCCGAACCCGCAGCGGTCGCGATCGCCGAGGTGCAGGGCACCGCCGACGTCTCGCCGCTGAGCGGTCAGGTCGTGCGGGTGGAGGGTGTCGTCACCGGCGATTACCGCATCGGCGGTTACAAGGGCATCACCATTCAGACGCAGGGTTCCGGCGGTGCGATCGACGCGACGCCCGGAGCATCCGACGGCGTCTTCGTCTATCTGAACGCACTGGCCCCGACGCTCGCCATCGGCGATCTCGTCTCGGTCACGGGATCGGTGAGCGAGTACTTCGGTCAGACGCAGATCAACCCCTCAGCTCTCACCGACATCGAGCTGCTCACCGCCGGCGCCGGTGTTCCCGCTGTCACCCCGCTCGCCGACACCGTCCGCGGAGCCGACCGTGAGCAGTACGAGAACATGTACGTCGCGCCGGAGGGCACGTATCGCGTCGCCTCCAGCCACCAGCTTTACAACTTCGGCACGCTCTGGCTGAACGCAGGTGCAGAGCTGAACGTCAAGAGCACCGAGACCACGCGTCCCGGCGCGGACGCATCGGCGATCGCTGCGGCGAACCGCGCCAACCGCATCCTGCTCGACGACGGCTGGTCCATCCAGGTCACCAACAACGGCCACCCCGGCCAGCAGCCGTACTTCACGGAAGACGCGGTCGTCCGAAACGGCGACACGGTCGATTTCGGCGACAACGGCTATGTGCTGCAGTGGGGCTTCGACGACTGGCGTCTGCAGCCGGTCGTGCCCATCGACGACGCGTCGGATGCCGGGCTCAAGGTCGGCTTCGAGGCGACGAACCCCCGCACCGAGTCGGCGCCCGAGGTCGGCGGCGATGTGCAGGTGGCATCGTTCAACGTGTACAACTACTTCACCACCCTGAAGTCCGAGGATTCCGACGCTCGGGGTGCGGCGAACGCCGCGCAGTTCGCCGTGCAGAAGTCGAAGATCGTCGCGGCCATCAACGGACTCGACGCTGAGATCGTCGCTCTCATGGAGATCGAGAACTCGGTGAAGCTCGGCAAGCCGGTCGACACCGCGCTCAAGGACCTGGTCGCGGGCCTCAACGCAGACGCGGGCAGCGAGGTCTGGGACTATGTGCCGACACCGGCTGCTCTCGCCGATGCGACCACGACCGACTTCATCACCAACGCGATCATCTACAAGAAGGATGCCGTCGACACCGTCGGTGACAGCGAGACCATCGTCGACGAGTCGGTCTGGGGCAACGCGCGCGAGCCGATCGCGCAGGCGTTCGACATCGACGGTCGCGTGGTCACCGTCGTCTCGAACCACTTCAAGTCGAAGTCGCCGCCCGAAGGCGCAGGTGCCGAGCCCGCCGACGGTCAGGGTTTCTTCAACGCCGACCGGGTGAAGCAGTCGCAGTCGCTGCTCGCCTTCACCGAGGAGATCGAGGAGAGCACCGGAAGCTCCGACATGCTGCTCATCGGCGACTTCAACGCCTACGGCAAGGAAGACCCGATCGACGTCTTCACCTCGCAGGGGTGGAGTGATCTGGTGGCAGACAAGACCGACGGTCAGTACACCTACACCTTCGACGGCGAGCTCGGTTCGCTCGATCATGTGATCGCCTCGCCGTCGCTGGTGTCGTCGATCACCGGAGCGGGCGTCTGGGGCATCAACTCGCCGGAGTGGAGCGACCGCGGCTACGCGTTCGGAGCCACCGAAGAGGGCACGCCGTTCCGTTCCAGCGATCACGACCCGATCCTCGTCGGTGTGTCGGCGGAGATCCCGCCGGTGAGCATCGACGTCGTCACGGTCAACGACTTCCACGGCCGCATCGAGGCCGACGGTGCTGCGGCAGGTGCCGCCGTGCTCGCCGGAGCCGTCGATCAGTTCCGGGCGGCGAACCCGAACACGATCTTCGCCGGTGTCGGCGACCTGATCGGAGCGTCGACGTTCACGTCGTTCATCAACGACGACAACCCCACGATGGACGCGCTCAACGCGGCCGGGATGGAGGTCAGCTCGGCCGGAAACCACGAGTACGACCAGGGATGGGCGGATTTCCGCGACCGTGTGCAGGAGCGCGCCGACTGGGAGTACATCGCCTCGAACGTCGTCGTCGCCGAGACCGGCGAGCCGGCACTCGCACCGACATGGGTCAAGGAGCTGCAGGGCGTCCGGGTGGGCTTCATCGGCGCCGTGACCGAGGACCTCGAGTCTCTGGTCGCACCTGACGGCATCTCCGAACTCGAGATCCGCGACATCGTGGAGTCGGTGAACGCCTCGGCAGACGCACTCCGCGATGGAGACGACTCGAACGGTGAAGCGGATGTCGTGGTTCTTCTGGTGCACGAGGGCTCGGAGAGCACCGATGTGAACGCCATCACGCCCGACTCGCCGCTCGGCGAGGTCGTGTTCGGCGTGGATGACGACGTCGATGCCATCGCGTCGGCGCACACGCACGTGGTGTACAACCACGTCATCGACGGGCGCCCGGTCTTCTCGGCCGGTCAGTACGGCGAGAACGTCGGTCTGCTCAACATCCAGGTCGACCCCGAGACGAAGGACCTGATCTCGATCACCAACGAGATCAAGCCCCTCACGTCGGCCGGCAAGCCGCTGTACCCGGCCGATCCCGAGGTCGCCGCCATCGTGGCGCAGGCCAAGGCGGATGCCGATGTGCTGGGCGCCGTGAAGGTCGGCGACATCACCGCCGACTTCAACCGGGCACGGCAGAGCGACGGCACGACGGAGAACCGGGGTGGTGAGTCCACCATCGGGAACTTCGTCGCCGACGTCCAGAAGTGGGCGACCGACGCCGACATCGCTCTGATGAACCCGGGTGGCCTGCGTGCGAACCTCACGTACGCCTCGTCGGGGCCATCCGACCCCGACGGCAACGTCACGTACCGTGAGGCGGCGACGGTCCAGCCGTTCGCGAACACGCTGGTGACGCTGACGCTCACCGGCGAGCAGCTGAAGAGCGTGCTCGAAGAGCAGTGGCAGCCCGCTGGCGCCGCGCGTCCGTTCCTGAAGCTCGGCGTCTCGGAGGGTCTGGTGTACACCTACGACCCGACCGCGGCTCAGGGCTCGCGGATCACGTCGATCACCCTCGACGGCACGCCGATCGACCCGAACGGCGACTATACGGTCGCGGCCAACTCGTTCCTCGCAGCGGGCGGCGACAACTTCGCCACCTTCAAGGAGGGCGAGGGCAAGCGCGACACCGGCAAGATCGACCTGCAGTCCATGGTCGACTGGTTCGATGCGAACAAGACGGCGACTCCCGACTACGCGCAGCGCGCCGTCGGGGTGACGGTCAGCCCTGCGGATTCGGACGGCTACAGTGCCGGCGATCAGGTGACCGTGTCGCTGTCGTCCCTCGCGTTCAGCGCGGGTGAGCCGGCGCCGGGAGAGGTCACCCTCTCGCTGGGTGACACTCAACTCGCCGCGGGGACGATCGATCCGACCGTCGTCGATACGACGGATGAAGCCGGCCGCGCGAGCCTGACCTTCACTGTTCCCTCCGGTGTCTTCGGCGAGCAGCGGCTCACCGTCGCGGTGCCGGGGACCGGGATGACCGTGCAGGTGCCGTTCACCATCGCCGAGGAGGCGGAATTCGCCGGAACGATCGACCTCGGCTCGTCGAAGGTCGCGGCGGGCAAGAAGCTGGCGATCACCGGTGAGGGGTATCAGCCCGGTGAGACGGTGATGGTCGAGCTGCGTCCGAAGAAGGGGCAGCCGATCGAGGTGGGAACGGCCCAGGTCACCGAGGATGGAACGTTCAGCACCTCGGTGACCGTGCCGAAGAACACGCAGCCGGGCAAGTACACGGTGGCGGTGTCGCAGGCCGACGGCGACGAGGCGACGGCCACGGTCACCGTCAACCGATCGGGCGGTGTCGGCAGCATCATCAAGGACATCGTCCACTGGATCTGGGACCTCATCACCGGTTGGTGGTGACCCCACTCGCTGGATGACACGACAGAGGCCGCCGGGAGCGATTCCGGCGGCCTCCGTCGTGTCTGGGGTTCCAAAACCCTGCAACTTTCGCGGCCGATAGCAACATCTGCGGCCAGAACGGCGGGTATGGTCCGCAGAACTTCGAACTGGCCGCAGAAGTGGGGGCGAAGATCT
This sequence comes from Microbacterium sp., assembly GCF_031179285.1. Lineage (GTDB taxonomy): Bacteria > Actinomycetota > Actinomycetes > Actinomycetales > Microbacteriaceae > Microbacterium. The sequence continues at coordinate 53,754 of NZ_JAPSHY010000017.1, forward strand.
CCGGTCAGGGGAGCGGGCGGATGCCGGGCCAGTCGGAGTGCTGATTCCGCGTGGTGCGGCGGCGTCTAGACTGGAGCCATGCCCGAACCGAAAGTCGCCAGCTTTCCGGCGATCCGCGGTGCGTTGAAGTTCTACCAGGTCGCGTCGATCATCACCGGAGTGATGCTGCTCCTGCTGGTCGCCGAGATGGTGCTCAAGTACACGCCAATCCACCTCGAGCTCTTCGCGGGCGGCTCCGGCGGCCCCCTATGGTTCGCGCCCGTGGTCGAAGGACCCGAGGGGCTCGAATCCACCGGCGACGGGTTCAATCTGTCGCTGTTCATCCTGGTCGCGCACGGGTGGTTCTACGTCGTGTATCTTTTCGCATGCTTCCGCATGTGGAGCCTGATGCGCTGGCCGTTCCTGCGGCTCGTGCTCCTCGCGCTCGGCGGCGTCATCCCGCTGCTGTCGTTCTTCATGGAGACGATCGTCGCCCGCGACGTGAAGTCCTACCTCGCAGCCCGCGAGGCCACACCGGGCCCGACGGGATCCGCGGCCGCATCGTCCTCACTCACGGAAGGCATCCGTTGACCGAACAGCCCGAGACCCAGCAGCGCCCGGCGCTCGTCGTCGACTTCGGAGCACAGTACGCGCAGCTGATCGCGCGCCGCGTGCGCGAAGCCGGCGTCTACAGCGAGATCGTGCCGCACACCGCCACCGCCGAGGAGATCGCAGCCAGGAACCCGGTGGCGATCATCCTCTCCGGCGGCCCTTCCTCCGTCTACGAAGAGGGAGCCCCGCGGCTGGACCCCGGCGTGTTCGACCTCGGCGTCCCCACCCTCGGCATCTGCTACGGCTTCCAGTACATGGCGCAGACGCTCGGCGGCGAGGTCGCGCACACGGGTCTTCGCGAGTACGGGGCGACGGATGCCGTCATCTCCGGCGACGGAGGCACACTGCTCGGCGGCCAGCCCGCGGCGCAGAACGTGTGGATGAGTCATGGCGACCAGGTCGCCAAGGCACCCGAGGGCTTCGAGGTGCTCGCGACGACGGATGCGACGAAGGTCGCAGCGTTCGCGAACGAGGACCGCCGGTTCTACGGAGTGCAATGGCACCCCGAAGTCAAGCACTCCGACCACGGTCAGCGAGTGCTCGAGAACTTCCTGCACAAGGGCGCGGGGCTCGCCTCCGACTGGAACAGCGGTAACGTGATCGCCGAGCAGATCGAACGCATCCGCGAGCAGGTCGGCGACGCGAGGGTCATCTCGGCGCTCTCCGGCGGTGTCGACTCCGCTGTGTCGACCGCCCTCGTGCACCGGGCGATCGGAGATCAGCTCACCGCGGTCTTCGTCGACCATGGCCTGCTCCGCAAGGGCGAGCGCGAGCAGGTCGAGAAGGACTACGTCGAGTCCACCGGAGTGCGACTGATCACCGTCGACGCCGCCGAGACGTTCCTGGGACACCTCAAGGGCGTCACCGACCCTGAAGAGAAACGCAAGATCATCGGCCGCGAATTCATCCGCGCGTTCGAGAAGGTGCAGCTCGACCTGGTCGCCGAGGCGAAGGCCTCGGGCGGCGCGCCCGTCAAGTTCCTCGTGCAGGGCACCCTGTACCCCGACGTCGTCGAGTCCGGCGGCGGCGCGGGCACGGCGAACATCAAGTCGCACCACAACGTCGGCGGCCTGCCCGACGACCTCGACTTCGAGCTGATCGAACCGCTGCGCGCCCTGTTCAAGGACGAGGTGCGCGCGATCGGCCGCGAGCTCGGCATCCCGGAGGCGATCGTCGGGCGCCAGCCGTTTCCGGGGCCCGGTCTCGGCATCCGGATCATCGGTGAGGTCACCGCTGACCGTCTCGAGATTCTGCGTGAGGCCGACGCCATCGCCCGCGAAGAGCTGACGAAGGCCGGCCTCGACCAGGAGATCTGGCAGTGCCCGGTCGTGCTCCTCGCCGACGTGCGATCGGTGGGAGTCCAGGGCGACGGCCGCACCTACGGTCACCCGATCGTGTTGCGGCCGGTGTCGAGTGAAGACGCCATGACCGCCGACTGGACGCGTCTGCCCTACGACGTGCTGGGGAAGATCTCGAACCGCATCACGAATGGCGTCCGCGACGTCAACCGCGTCGTGCTCGATGTGACGTCGAAGCCGCCGGGGACCATCGAGTGGGAGTAGGGGACGAGCAGCCGCCTGCTCTGCCTGACGCCGAGTATCTGGTGCTGTCCAGCCGGCTGATTCCTGACCTGGACGGCGGCTACACGATCGCGACGCTCGCGCGCGCGCGGCAGCTGGCCGCAGCGGGGGTGGCTGACGGTGCCGGCCCGCAGCTGCTCACCTTCGACCCCGGGACGGCCGAGGCCCACGCAGAGCACCGTGCGACCTTCGTCGCGCGTGGGGCGGTCGTCGATGCCTCTCGCATGCGCAATCTCTTCGACGAAGCGGTCGCGGACGGCGGGGGGGCAGCGCGATGGCTGCTTGCCGCTGCGGATGCCGCCACCGTGCCACGCTCGGACACGCAGTACCGCACGCTTCACGACGATGAGGGCAGGCCGTTCGCCGGGCTTCCGGTGATCGGGGGGAACCCGGATTGGCACCTGAGCGACGCACCGGTCCTCGTGTACGGCGCTGACGGTGACGTCGTCGGCACCGTGCGCGGCTTCAAGGGCCTCTACCGTGCCTGGCTCGCGCATGTGGTCGACGCGTTCGACGAACGGCCGATCGTCGTCATCTGCGAGTCGCGGCAACTCGGTGAGCTCATCGCCGACTGGAGCGATCCTCGCGTCCGCACCCTCCACACCATCCATACGATGCATGTCGAGGCGCCGTACACGCCGGATGCCCCGATGAACGGGCTGTGGACGCGCTGGTTCGACCTGGCCCCCCGATTCGACGCCGTGATCTGGCCGACGGCGACGCAGCGCGACGACGTGGTCGCGCGGTTCGGCACTGAGGCGCACCACGTCGTCGTGCCGAATCCCGTCACGCCCGTCACGCCCCGCGACGACCTGCGGGAGCCGGGTCTCGTGGTGGTGCTGGGACGGATGGCTCCCGGTAAGCGCATTGATCAGGCGATCCGGGCTTTCCTTGCTGCGGACGTCCCCGGGGCGCGGATGGAGATCTGGGGCGGCGGGCCCGAGCGGGATCGCCTGGAGGCGCTCATCGGAGATCTCGACGCCACGGCGCGGGTGACGCTCGCGGGATACACCGACGACCCGGGGCGAGTCCTCGACAGAGCCTCCGTCGTCGTGACCTCGACGGCCTACGAGGGGCAGCCGCTCTCGGTCGTCGAGGCGCTGATGCACGGCGCGCCCGTCGTGTCGTACGACGTGCGCTACGGCATCCGCGACGTGCTGGGCGAGGGCGGTGGCATCCTCGTGCCCGATGGCGATATCGAGCAGTTGGCCCAAGCGCTGCGCCGAATCCTCTGCGATCCCGCTCTGCTCGACGCTCTGCGCGCGCAAGCGCCCGTGGTCGCGGCGTCCTGGAGCCCCGAGCGCTCGCTCGCCGCTCTCACCGCGGTCATCCACGAGGCGGTGCAGCGTCCTCCCAGACGGTGATGTCCCGGTCCGACCCGATTCCCAGTGATCGGCTCGAGTCTGTCGGTGAGAAATTATCGCCGTCGTGTCGATTCGGCCGCTTCCCGAGCGACGTCTGAAGTGAGAGGGTCGAATCACGGCCCACCGGACAAGGAGAACCACCATGAAGTTCATGCTGATCATGCGCGCGACCGACGAGGGCGTCGAGGCCTACAAGGAGATTCCGTTCGAGCAGGTCATCGAGGCCATGGGCGCCTACAACGAGTCGATGATGAAGGCGGGCGTGCTCCTCGCCGGACAAGGGCTGACGGATGCCGCGGAGGGTTTCGTCGTGGACTTCAGCGCCGAGAAGCCTCTCATCACGGACGGTCCCTACGGAGAGACGAAGGAGCTGTTCAACGGCTTCTGGATCATCGAAGTGTCGAGCCGCGAGGAAGCGGTCGAGTGGGCGAGCCGCGCGCCCCTCGGCAAGGGGGCGTTCCTCGAAGTGCGTCGCGTCACGGAAATCTCGGACTTCCCAGAGGACAACGAGTGGATCCAGAAGGAGGAGGGCTGGCGTGAAGAGCAGTCGCAGCGCGCCCAGCAGTGATGACCTCCTCTGACGAGACCGCGGCGGCGCACGGCGCCGACAGAGCATCGGCGGAGCGCGCCGTCGCGGCCGTCTGGCGCATCGAATCGGCCAAGATCGTGGCCACGCTGACCCGCATGGTCGGCGACTTCGGTTTGGCGGAGGACCTCGCGCAGGAGGCACTTGTCGATGCGCTGCGGCAATGGCCGAGTGAGGGCGTTCCGAGAAACGCCGCGGCATGGCTGACGGCGGTCGCCAAGCGCAAGGCGATCGACGGCTGGCGTCGCCGCGAACGACTCGATGACCGCATCGCCGTGCTCGCCCACGACCTCGAGCAGGAGCAGGCGGATGCCGTCGATGCCACGCCGTGGGATCCCGATGCCATCGACGACGATGTCCTGCGCCTGACCTTCATCTCATGCCATCCCGTGCTCTCGCGGGAAGCCCAGGTGGCGCTCACGCTCCGCGTCGTGGGCGGTCTTGCGAGTGAGGAGATCGCGCGGGCCTTCCTCGTGCCGACAGCGACTGTGCAGCAGCGGATCGTGCGCGCGAAGAAGACCCTGGCCGCGGCGAACGTGCCCTTCGAGGTGCCTCCGCGCGACGAGCAGCCCGCGCGTCTCGGCGCGATCCTCGGCGTGCTGTACCTCGTCTTCAACGAAGGGCACACGGCCAGCGCCGGGTCTGACTGGATGCGGCCGGAGTTGAGCGACGAGGCGATCCGCCTCACCCGCGGCCTTGCCGCGCTCATGCCGCGGGAGCGTGACGTTCACAGCCTGCTCGCGCTCATGGAGCTCACCGCAGCGCGCTTCCCCGCCCGCGTGGACGCGAAGGGCGATCCCGTGCTGCTTGCCGACCAGGATCGCCGGCGCTGGGATCAGGACCGTATCCGACGGGGAAGGGCCGCGCTCGCGCGAGCCGACGCGCTGGGCGGCGGTCGCGGAGCATACGGACTGCAGGCGGCGATCGCCGAGTGCCACGCGGTGGCACCATCCGTCGACGAAACCGACTGGGAGCGCATCGTTGTGCTCTACGAGGCGCTGGGAAGGATCGCACCCTCTCCGGTCGTCGAGCTCAACCGTGCTGCGGCGGTCGCGATGGCAACCGGACCGACGGCGGCACTGAAGATCATCGACACGCTCGCCGAATCGGGAGCCCTGCGCGGATACCATCTGCTCCCGGCGACGCGCGGAGAGCTGCTGTTGCGTCTGGGTCGCGCCGAGGAGGCACGCAGCGAGTTCGCCGTCGCCGCGAACCTGGCCGGTAACGACCGGGAGCGGGCGCTGCTCGCGGCCAAGGCCGCCGGCCGCTGAGTCATCCTGCGCGCGAAAGGCCCCGAAAAGAGATCCGCCCTCGTCGGAAGCGATACTTCCGACGAGGGCGGATCCCGTCACAGACGCGCGGTGCGCGAACTGAGGTCAGTCGCGAACGCGCGAACCGCGTCCGACGATCAGGCCGTAGATCAGCAGCACGATGATCGCACCACCGATGGCGAGCAGCCACGTGCTGATGTCGAAGAACGACTCGATGCCGACACCGAAGATCATGCTTCCGATCCAGCCGCCGAGGAGGGCGCCGACGACGCCGAGCAGCAGAGTCACAATCCATCCGCCGCCCTGCTTGCCGGGCAGGATGAGCTTAGCGATGGCACCGGCGATGAGGCCGAGAAGAAGAAATCCGAGGAATCCCATGGTCAGCTCCTTTATTCATTCACCCCGAATTCGGGGTACGTGAATCCACTATCCACGTTCAGCGAGTTCCCAGCTACCCCCTTGCGCAGAGACCCCCGTTTGTGCCAAGAGGCCCGCCTCCGAGTCGGAGACGGGCCTCTTCTGGTTCGATCGCGGTCAGTTGCTGCCGCGGGCGATGGCGATGATGCGGAGAATTTCGACGTAGAGCCACACGACGGTGACCATGATGCCGAAGCCGCCGAGCCAGCCGTACTTGCGCGGAGCGCCGTTGCGCACGCCCTGCTGGATCTGGTCGAAGTCCATCACCAGCGAGTAGGCGGCCATGAAGACCACGAGGACTCCGATGATGACGCCGAGCGGGATACCCATGATGGGCTGGCTGAGCAGACCGAACTGCTGGCCCTCGGGCAGCACGCCGGTGAACATCAGGACGATGTTGAGCAGCGAGAAGACCAGGTAGCCGAGCATGGCGATCATGACGATCTTCGTCATCTTCTTGGAGGCGCGGATCTTGCCGCTGGCGAAGAGGGCGAGGGTCACGCCGACGACGGCGACCGTCGCGAGAGTCGCCTGCATGACGATTCCGGGCCAGATCACCTCGAAGAACGCCGAGATACCGCCGACGAAGAGTCCTTCGAGAGCCGCGTACGCGAAGATCAGGGCCGGGCGCACCTTCTTGCGGGACGTGAAGGTGATGACCATCGCGAGGACGAAGCCGCCGAGCGCGCCGAGCATCCACGGCACCATGGAGACGCCCTGACGCGGGTCGAGTTCCATGCCGCCGAGTGTCCAGACCCAGCCGATCGCCGCCGTGACGAGCAGGATGCCGAAGAGGGCGGCGGTCTTCCACACCGTGTCCTCGACGGTCATGCGGTCGGTTTCGATCGCGCCGGCAGGCGGGGAGGCGTACATGCCCTCGAGGCGGGCGTTGGCCGCGGCATCCACCCCCGCGTGCTGGAAGGAAGCGGTCTGCGCGCCCTGTGCCGCTGCCTGCGGTCCGCCGGGGTAGGTCGCGACGTTGCGCGGATCCTGCTGCTGGAAAGCAGGATTGTTGAACGCGAAGTTGCTCATGGTGGGCCTCACTCCAAAGGGGTCGTAGGTCTCTTTCCTCCACGATACCGGCGCAGCGCCTCGACAGGGGTGTTCTACGCTGTGAGCGTGCCCAGGAAATCGCCGCTCGTCATCGGGCATCGTGGCGCGCCCGGTTACCGTCCCGAGCACAGCCGGTCCTCATACGAGCTCGCTCTCGCGATGGGCGTCGATGCGGTCGAGCCTGACGTCGTCGCCACCAGCGACGGGGTGCTCGTGGTCCGGCACGAGAACGAGATCTCCGGCACGACGGATGTCGCCGACCACCCGGAGTTCGCAGACCGCAAGACGACGAAGCGCGTGGACGGACAGCCCCTCACCGGCTGGTTCACCGAGGACTTCACGTGGGCCGAACTGTCAACCCTGCGCAGCAGGGAGCGACTGCCGGAGGTACGGCTCTCGAGCGCGAGCTTCGACGGTTCCCAAGCGATCCTGCGACTGCGCGATGTGCTCGACATCGTGCGACAGGGCGCCGTCGAGCACGGCCGGGAGATCGGCGTTGTGCTCGAGATCAAGCACGCCACCTACTTCGCAGGCATCGGACTGGATCTGGCCCCCATGATCGATCGTGAGCTCCGCGCGGCCGGGTGGGCGGACGGCGAGCTGCCACTCATCGTCGAGAGCTTCGAGTCGACGATCCTGACCGACCTGCGCGACCGGGGCATCGTCGCCTCGTATGTCTACCTCATCGAGGCCTCGGGGCGCCCGTACGATCTGCTCGTGGCCGAGGGGAAGCAGGCGCTGACCTACAAAGCGACCGTCACGCCGAAAGGCCTCGATGCGCTGGCGGGGAAGGTCGATGGGATCAGCGTCAACAAGCGCATGCTGCTCGCTCGGGGCAACACGATCGTCGCCGACGCGCATGCACGTGGGCTGAAGGTCTTCACCTGGACGTGCCGTCCGGAGAACGCCTTCCTCGCGCCGGAGTTCCGCGGCAGCGGGGGTCGCGAGGCGTTCGGGGACTACGAGTCGGAATGGGGCGTCATCGCGCGCGCCGGCGTCGACGGGGTGTTCGTGGACCACCCCGATCTCGGCGTGGGGTTCTTCCGGTCCTGAGCGCGGCGCCGGCTCGCTCGGGGTCATGCCCTCGTGAGTTGCGCCCACATTTGGATTTGGCGGCCAATCCCACCTTCTGCGGCCGCATTCCGCCGATCAGGCCGCAGTAGTTGCAATCGGCCGCAGAAGTGAGGCCACAGGCATCCGTCACAGCGTGCGATCGAACGCGCTCTTCCTGGTCGACACGATCTCTTTGCCGAGCGGCATCAGCGACACCGGCACCATCTTGAAGTCGGCGATGCCCATCGGGATGCCGATGATGGTGATGCACAGCGCGATGCCCGAGACGATGTGCCCGATCGCGAGCCACCAGCCGGCGAGGACGACCCACAGCACATTGCCGAGGAACGATCCGACACCGGCGGTCGGCTTGCTGACGACCTCGCGCCCGAACGGCCAGATGGCGTAGCGCGCGATGCGGAACGACGCGATGGCCCAGGGGATGGTGACGATGGGGATGCACAGCAGGATCCCGGCGACGATGTAGCCGAGGAACAGGACCCATCCGGCGAGGATGATCCAGATGATGTTGAGGATCGTGCGCATGCTCTGATTGTCGCACCCGAGCGTCCCGGGTCCTGAGGGTCTGCCGCGAGTTCCCGGTCATCGACGGGGTCCCGATGACAGACTGGCCGGATGAGTGGAATCGTCGCCGAGGGAGTCAGTCGATCTTTCGGCGCGGTGCACGCCGTGCGCAGCGCGAGTTTCCAGGCGGCTCCCGGCCGCGTCACCGGGCTCGTCGGCCCGAACGGCGCGGGCAAGACCACCCTGCTGCTGATGCTCGCGTCGCTCCTCGCCCCCGATACCGGGACGATCCGCATAGACGGGATCGACCCCGGGGCGGACCCGGCAGCCGCCCGTCGCGTGCTCGGGTGGATGCCGGACGCGCTCGGCGCCTGGGCGTCGCTCACCGCCAGGGAGACGATCATCACCACCGCGCGGCTCTACGACATCCCGGCGGCGGATGCCGCGGGACGCGCGAAGGAGATGCTGACGCTGGTCGGGCTCGCAGACCTCGCCGACGCTCCGGCGAAGGTGCTCTCGCGCGGGCAGAAGCAGAAGCTCGGGCTCGCCCGCGCCCTGGTCCACGACCCGCGCATCCTGCTGCTCGACGAGCCGGCTTCGGGTCTCGATCCCGAGGCGCGCGTACACCTTCGCCATCTGCTGCGCCGGCTGGCGTCGGAGGGGCGGACGGTGCTGATCTCGAGTCACATCCTGTCCGAGCTCGAAGAAGTGGTCGACGACGCCGTGTTCCTCGTGGCGGGCGCCGTGGTCGACGTCGCAGCTGTTCAGGACGGATCGCGGGCATGGCGCCTTCGGCTCGCCGGCGCGACGCCGGAACGCCTGACGGCCGACGCGTGGCGTGTGGCGTCGGCGCTCGGTGTCGCGCCCGAGAGTCTCGGCGCCGACCGCGGTGCGATTCTCGTCGGCTTCGATTCCGAGGATGCGGCAGCGCAGGGCCTTCGGCGTCTGGTCGAGGCGGATATCGCGGTCGCCGAGTTCGCCCCGGCGCAGTCGGCCCTCGAGCACGCGTTCCTCAACCTTCCCGCGATCGCACCGCCGAACGCCGTGGCATCCGACGACGAGGAGGCAGGAGCATGAGCATCTCGCACATCGGCACCGTCGCCCGGCTCGAACTGACGCAGCGCCTGCGGAGCGTCGGCTGGTACGTGCTGCTCGGGATCTTCGTCGTCCTGCTTCTCGGCGTCACCCTGTTGTCGTTCGCGGTCTTCTCCGGGCAGCACGACCCTGGGGCCGGCGTCTATTCGGTCGTGGTGAACCTGGTGCTCCTGCTGGTCGTGCTCGTTTCGCCCACGCTGAGCGGCAACGCCATCAACGGCGATCGAGAGGCGGCCACCCTCGCTCCCGTACAGATGACGATGGCGTCGACGGGTGACATCATGCTCGGCAAGCTCATCGCCGCCGTCGCGACGGGCGGTGCCTTCCTCGCGGTCGCGCTGCCGTTCCTCGCGATCGCACTGCTGGGCGGCGGGGTGCCGCCTGCGACATTCGCCGTGTCGGTTCTGGTCCTGGCGGCGGAGATCGTGGTCGTCGCCGCGATCGGCGTGGGCTTCAGTGGTCTGGTCGCCCGGCCGCTCTTCTCCATCGCAGCGACCTATCTGACCGTCGCCGCCCTCGTGATCGGCACTCTCATCGCGTTCGGCCTCGGCGGTGCCGCGGTACGCACGGAGACCGTCAGCTTCCAGCGGCCGTGGGATCAGCAGACCGGCGAGCCGATCTGTGACGAGTGGGAGGCATTCCCGCACGAGGTGCCGCGCTACGACCTGGTCTGGGGCGTCCTCGCCGCCAACCCCTTCATCGTCCTCGCCGATGCGACGCCGGTGGAGTTCGACCGCAACGGCTATCCGGTCGATCTGTTCGGTCAGCTCAAGGTGGGTGTGCGCTCCGCGCAGCATGCCCCGATCGAACAGCGCTGGGATGCCTGCTCTCCGAGCGGGCAGCAGGGCCCCACCCCGCAGGAGACGGTCGCGAACAGTGTTCCGAGCTGGTTCGTCGGACTCGGCATCCAGGTGCTGCTCGCCGGCGGACTCTTCGCCGGCGCCTGGGCCCGCACACGGACCCCTGCGCGCCGCCTGCCGCCGGGTACGCGCATCGCCTAGCGGCGTCGGTGACGGCGGCGAGTGTCGGTCACCGCGCCTAGACTCGATAGGTCATGACCGAAGCCCCACTCATTGTTCCCGGATCCGTCGGTCCGCGCTCGTCGTCAGCGCCCTCTGGCGGCCCCGACGAGCTTCTCGCCGGCCTCAATCCTCAGCAGCTCGAGGCCGTCACCTACCGAGGGCAGGCGCTGCTGATCGTCGCCGGTGCGGGCTCCGGCAAGACGAGCGTGCTGACCCGCCGGATCGCGTCGCTGCTGCGCAACCGCGAGGCGTGGCCCAGCCAGATCCTCGCGATCACGTTCACGAACAAGGCCGCGGGCGAGATGCGCGAGCGCGTGGAGGCGATCGTCGGTGAGGCCGCTCGCGGTATGTGGATCTCGACCTTCCACTCCGCGTGCGTGCGAATCCTGCGTCGTGAAGCGCAGCAGTTCGGCTTCACGAAGTCCTTCACCATCTACGACTCCGGTGATTCCCGCGCGCTCATCAAGCGACTGGTCAAGGAGCACGAGGCCGACGCGTACGGGCTCACCCCAGCTGCGGTGCAGTCACGCATCTCCAAACTGAAGAACGAATTGTCGGATGCCGAGGGATACGCCCGGCAGGCGAATATGTCCGACCCCGCTGAGCGCATCTTCGTCGACCTGTTCACGGCCTATCAGCGTCAGCTGCAGAAGGCGAACGCGTTCGACTTCGACGACCTCATCGGTCAGACGGTGTACCTGTTCCGGGCCTTCCCGCAGGTCGCCGACACCTACCGGCGCCGCTTCCGGCACGTGCTCGTCGACGAGTACCAGGACACCAACCACGCGCAGTACGCCCTCATCCACGAGCTGACCCGCCCGGTCGCCGGCGACTCTCCCGACCCGTATGCCTCAAACGGCATGATGATCTTCGAGCCCGAGACCACCCCGGAGCTCGAGGGTGCGTCTCTCACGGTCGTAGGCGACTCCGATCAGTCGATCTACGCTTTCCGGGGGGCGGACATCCGCAACATCAGCGAATTCGAGCGCGACTTCCCGGGTGCGAAGGTCGTGCTGCTCGAGCAGAACTATCGCTCGACGCAGAACATCCTGTCCGCGGCGAACGCGGTCATCGGCAACAACTTCGATCGCAAGGACAAGAAGCTCTGGAGCGACCGCGGCGACGGCGACAAGATCATCGGCTTCACGGGGTACTCGCAGCACGACGAGGCGCAGTTCGTCGCCGACGAGGTCGAGGCCCTTCACCGTGCGGGCATGCCGTACTCCGAGATGGCGGTGTTCTACCGGACGAACTCGCAGTCCCGTGCGCTGGAGGAGATCTTCATCCGCTCGGCGGTGCCGTACAAGATCATGGGCGGCACGAAGTTCTACGAGCGCGCCGAGATCAAGGACGCCCTCGCCTACCTCGTCGCGGTGGCGAATCCCGCCGACGAGATGTCGGTCCGTCGCATCCTCAACAAACCGCGCCGCGGCATCGGCGATGTCACCGAGACTGCCATCGCGCGCTTCGCCGACGAGCACGGGATCAGCTTCCGCGATGCGCTGTCGATGCCCGCCCAGCTCGGGGTCGGCCCGAAGATCCAGGCGGCGATCGCACAGCTCGATGCCGTGCTCGCCGAGGCGACGGCGATCATGCTCCCGGCATCGGGGGAGGTGCCGCCGCCGACCTCGGTCGCCGAGGGTCTGAGCCTGCTGCTGTCCAAGAGCGGGTACCTCGATGCGCTGCGCGCCAGCCGCGACCCGCAGGACGAGGCCCGTGTCGAGAACCTCGACGAGTTCGTGGCGGTCACCAGGGACTTCGCCCGCAACAATCCTGAAGGGACCATCGTCGACTTCCTCACCGAGGTCGCACTGGTCAGCGACGCCGACGATCTCGACGACGAGTCCGGCTCCGTGTCGATGATGACGATGCACACCGCGAAGGGGCTCGAGTACGACGCCGTGTTCGTCACCGGCGTCGAGGAAGACCTCATTCCGCACCGCATCTCGGCGGGCGAGCCGGGAGGGCCGCAGGAGGAGAGGCGGCTCTTCTACGTCGGGATCACCCGTGCACGCAAGCGACTGCACCTCTCGCTCGCGATGACCAGGGCGCAGTTCGGAGAGGTCTCGGTCGCGATGCCGAGCCGCTTCCTGCAGGAGATCCCGGCGAGTCTCATCGACTGGCGCCAGTCCCCGGGGGATGTGAATTCACGCGGCGGCATGCAGTCGCGGGCGCTAAACGCCAGGCGCTCCGGCGGCGGTTTCGGTGCAGAAGGCGACCGTTTCGGCGTGAAGCCGCTCCCCGGGAGGGAGTCGCTCAAGCCGCTGTCGACGGCCATGGACAAGTTTCCGAACCGGGTGACGGCGAAGATGCGCGACAACGGCGACCTCGAGCTCGCAGCGGGTGACCGCATCCGCCACAGCGACTTCGGCGAGGGGCGGGTCGACGCGGTGACCGGTGAAGGCGCCAAGCGCATCGCGCATGTGCGCTTCGACGCGGCCGGGCAGAAGAAGCTGCTGATCAAGGTCGCCCCGATCGAGAAGATCTGACAGGACTCGCCCCGTCGACCCCGTCAGGTCGCGCTGACCGCCGCGAACGCGAGCGGCGGGCCCGGGTTAGGCTGGCAGATATGGGCCTGTTCTCCCGCCGCAAGAAGACCGATGACGTTCCGGATGCCGCCGCCGCGACCGCGCCCGACGGCGACGCGGTGGCGCAGCACGGTGCGGTGAGCGACGGCGGTCCGCAGTCGTCCGCAGACGTTCACGTACCGGAGGAAGCGGCCGACGTGGTGCCGTCGATCGGCATCTCGGTGCAGGCGTTCCGTGGGGTCGGCGCGCAAGCGGGGCCGGAAGTGGCGCTGCCCGACCCGGACGGAACGGCTCCGGCATCCTCGGCGCCGACACGCCCTGCGCCTGCTGCACCGCGCCCGCAGGCCGCGGCAGAGCCGGCGGAGCGCACCCTGCCGCTTGCGCCGGCGTCGCCGCCGGAGCAGACCGAGACGGTCGCCGGCATGAAGGACAACGTCCTGCTGCGCGAGGCTCTGAAGCAGGTAGAGCAGGGCGCGAGCAACGAACAGCTTCTCGGCGTCATGCGTCAGGCGTTGCAGGGTCACCTCTACATCCGGGTGAACGGCGATGCCCGCGAGCAGATCAGCGCGGGCAAGCCGCTGTCGGTCGCAGTGGTCCGCGACGGCGACCGTTCGTTCATGCTCGCCTTCAGCTCGGCCGCCGCCGTGCGCGCCTCGGTGCAGCAGGAGTCCGACCCGTCGGCCACCTCGGCCGTCGCGCAGCCGGTCACTTCGGTGCTGCAGCAGGTGGTCGCCGGAGAATTCACCGGTCTCATCGTCGACAACGCCTCCGCCCCGCATCGGGTGGTGTTCCCGACGGAACTGCTGCAGAAGACGCTCGAGCAGGCCGATCCCGACATGACCGTCAAAGCGCTCGTGGCGGCGCCGCGCGCGGCGGACACCGCCGTGAAGGTGGGCGAGGCGCTGGCGACGAAACGGATGTGGGTCGCCGTGAACGAGGGAGCCGGGGGAGGCCAGGTCGGTATCGCCGAAGCGCAGACCGCTGACGGCCGCCGATTCCTGCAGCTCTTCTCGCATCCGCTCGAGGTGATCGCTCTCGGCCGGGGTGACCGGCCGCTGCCCTTCGAGCCCGAGCAGCTGGCGAAGGTGCTGTCCAGTCACTCGGAGATGGCCGGTGTCATCGTCGACCCCGCCGGGCCGACGCTGATCGTCGAGCGCGATGCGCTTGCGCCGGTGCTCGTGCTGGCCGTCGACCTGGGCGACTGACCACGGGGGTTCCGCGCGACGCGGGTGCCCCATAGGGTCAGAGCATGGCCTCCGAACGAGTGACCCTGACCGTCGCCGACCCTGACGGAGAACGCGAGGTCGCGCTCTCCAGTCCGAATCGTGCCGTATGGCCCGACCCGCCGTCGGGGAGCGGACCCATCACCAAGGCGGAGCTCGCGGAGTACGCCCAACTGGTGGCTGAGCCTTTCCTCGCCGCCAACGGGCACCGTCCGGTGTCGCTGGAGCGTTTCCGAGACGGAATCGGCAGCGAGGGCTTCTTCTCGAAGAACCCGCCCAAGGGAACCCCCGATTTCGTCGAGGCCGTCACCGTGACGTACAACAGCGGGCGGCGGCATCCGCAGATCGTGCTGACGCGGCCGTCGGCGATCGTCTGGGCGGTGCAGATGAACACGGTGGTCTTCCATCCGTGGGCGTCACTCGCCGCAGAGTCCGACAACCCCGTCGAGCTGCGTATCGATCTCGATCCACAGCCGGGCACGGACTTCTCCGCCGCGATCCCGGCAGCGCACGCGCTTCGTGAGGTGCTCCGGGAAGCGGGGCTCGAAGCTTTCATCAAGACCAGCGGCAACCGTGGCCTTCACGTCTTCGCTCCGATCGAACCCGCCCACGAGTTCCTGGTCGTCCGCCATGCGGTCATCGCGGCGGGTCGTGAGCTCGAGCGCCGCATGCCGGACAAGGTGACGATGAACTGGTGGAAGGAAGAGCGCGGCGAGCGCATCTTCATCGACTTCAACCAGGCGAACCGGGATCGCACGATGGCGGGTGCGTACAGTCCGCGCGCATTGCCCGGCGCGACGGTGTCTACGCCGGTGGAGTGGGACGAACTCGACGGGCTCGATCCGTCGCGCTTCACGGTCCGAAGCATCCCGCAGCGCCTGGCTGATGTCGGAGACCCGTGGGCGCGGATGCAGGAGAATCCCGGCCGAATCGACGTGCTGCTGGAATGGTGGGAGCGCGATCTGTCGGATGGCCTTGGAGAGCTGTCGTTCCCGCCCGAGTTCCCGAAGATGCCCGGCGAGCCGCCGCGCGTGCAGCCGAGCAAGAAGGTCGCCGCCAACTGGGACGAGGACGGCAATCCGGTCGACGACTGAGCCAGGTCGCCCGCCCGCTCACGACACGCGAGCGGGCGACGTCGTCGGTCAGGCGGGGCGTGGGCCCTCGTCGGCACCGATCGTCAGCGCCAGCTTGCCCACGTAGTGATCGCGCAGCGCGAGATGCGCGCTTCGGACCTCGTCGAGCGTGAAGCTCTGCGCGATGTGCACCTGGAAGTCACTGCTGTCGATGATCGCGTTCAGCCGCTCCAGTCCGGCTCGACTTCGATCACCGTCGTACGTCGTCAGTGTGGCTTGCGGCGTCCGCTGCGGCGGCGGCGTGACCCCGTTCGGCCAGGCGATCCGCCCCGTCGACTTGACCGCGAGCAGTGCCCGCTCCGCGGCTTCACCGCCGGCCGTCACGATCGCTCCGTCGAGGCCGCCCGGAGCGAACTCCTGCGCCGCGGCGAAAACGTCCTCCGCGCGGCCGTCGACGGCCGCGTCCGCCCCCAGGCTCTTCACCAGCTCGACCCCGTCCGCGCCTGAGGCCACCGCCAGCACCCGTAGTCCGTGGTGCCGCGCCAGCTGCACCGCCATATGTCCGACGCCGCCGCTCGCGCCGAACACCATGACGGAGTCGCCACGATCCAGCTCCAACAGATCGACGCCGCTCATGGCGGTGACCGCGTCCCACGCCATCGCGCCGGCCTGCTCGAACGGCACTCGTGCCGGCAGGGGTGCAACGTGCTCGGCAGCGACGACCACGTACTCCGCGTAGGCGCCGCCGCGCGGCACCGGCATCGTCGCGGCATAGACCCGGTCGCCGACGGCGAACTCCGTCACATCGCCGCCGACGGCCGCCACGGTCCCGGCGGCATCCCAGCCGAGGATGTACGGGAAGGAGGACGGCACACCGAAGACCCCGTCATAGTGGCCCTGGCGTTCGACAGCATCCCACGACCCGACTCCGGCGACGGCCACCTTGATCAGCACGTCCTGATCGCGCACCGCCGGACGGGGCACTCGACGGGTCGTGAGCTCTTCGGCTCCGCCGAAGCGGTCGAGCACGACCGCCCTCATCGTCGGGTGCGTCTGTGCAGCATCAGCGAGGGTCTCTTCGGTCGCGCGCATTGTTCCTCCAAAATTGGTTGAGTGGATCAAGCAATAGTGAAGCACAACTGGTTGAGCGCATCAAGTAATCAGCGCGTGTCGGCCGCCGAGGGCCACTTCCGATCAATGGATGCTGCGGTCAGGCGAGGACGTCGGCCAGGTCGTAGCCGGCGACGGTGTCGAGCTGGTCGTAGGTGCACGACGTGGCGTCGCGGTCGGGGCGCCACCGCTCGAACTGCACGGTGTGACGGAAGCGGGAGCCTTCGAGCTGGTCGTAGCGCACCTCGAGCACGAGCTCCGGACGAAGGCGGACGAAGGACCCATCCTTCGCCCCGCTGAACCGGGACCGCTCGCTCTCGCCGGTCACGGCCGCACCGGATTCGTCGCGCTCGACCAGCGGTTCGAGTTCTGTCACGAGCTCGCGCCGGCGCGCGTCGCTCCAGGCGGCGACGCCGCCGACCTGGCGCAGCGAGCCGTCGGCGTCGTACAGGCCGACCAGGAGCGAGCCGACTCCGGAACCCGACTTGTGGATGCGGTAGCCGAGCGCGACGACGTCGGCGGTGCGCGCGTGCTTCACCTTGATGAGTGTGCGCTTGCCGGGTGCGTATGGCTGATCCAGCGGTTTCGCGACGACGCCGTCGAGCCCGGCACCCTCGAACTCCTCGAGCCAGCGCACGGCCGCATCGCGATCCTGCGTGGTGCGGGTCACGTGAAGAGGGTGTCCGACACCGTCCATGAGCTTCTCGAGTCGCTCGCGGCGCTCTCGGAACGGCGCCCTCGTGAGGTCTTCGTCGCCCTCGGCCAGCAGGTCGAACGCGACGAACATCGCCGGCGTCTCGGCAGCGAGCCGCGCGACACGGGAGGCGGCGGGATGGATGCGCTGACTCAGTGCCTCCCAGTCGAGGCGCTGCTTGCCGCTGCCGGTGGCCACCACGATCTCACCGTCCAGCAGGCAGGAGCCCGGCAGCAGGCGCGACACGGCATCGACGAGCTCGGGGAAGTACCGGGTCAGGGGTTTGGCGCCGCGGGAACCGATCTCGACGGATTCGCCGTCCCAGGCGATCAAGCCGCGGAAACCGTCCCATTTCGGCTCGAACAGCAGGCCCCCTGGGGTCTTCGCCGGATCGGGGACGGCCGGGGCCGCCTTCGCGAGCATCGGGGCAGGGATGTCGTAGCGCATGGCTCCATCCTGGCCGCCCGGGGCAGACAGGGGAAGGGAGGTCCCGGGGCGCCCCGATCAGCCGAAGAGGTCGTCGAGCCGGTGCGGGCGCCCGGCATCCGACAGGGCGGTGCGCGCGGCGTGCCATCCTGCCATGCCGTTCACGCCGGGACCGGGGGGAGTGGCGGCGGACGCCAGGTATACCCCGGGCATCGGGGTCCGCCACGGGGCGGTCGACGCCGTCGGGCGGCGTATGGCCTGCAGCATCGTGAATTCGCCCCCGAGGATGTCGCCGCCGATCGCCGCGGGGTTGATCGTCTCGCGTTCGTTCGCGCGGACCGCGTGAGTGGCCAGGATCCGATCCCGGAACCCCGGGGCGAAACGCTCGATCTGGCGCGTGATGGGCTCGACCGGGTCGAGGTCGGAGTCGGCGGGAACGTGCATGTACGCCCAGAACACCGCCTTGCCCTCCGGGGCTCGGGTGTCGTCCAGCACCGAGGGCTGCACACCGAGCACGTACGGCGTGTCGGAGACACGGCCTCGCGCGACCGCGTTCTCGCTCGCCCACACCTCGGCGCGAGTACCGCCGATGTGCACGGTGGGCGCGGAATGGACATCCGGATTCGTCCACGGCACGGGACCGTCAAGTGCGAAATCGACCTTCGCGGCGGCTGCGCCGTAGCGATACCGGCGAAGCGCGCGCGCGTATCGCGGTGGGATGTCCGGGTGCGTCAGCGCGACCCAGGGCGAGGTGTTCAGCAGCAGCAGGTCCCCTCGAGCGGGGTCGCCCCAGTCGAGAGCGGCGAGGTCACGGACGTGCGCACCGGTCTCGACGACGCCGCCGTGCGCTTCGAGATCGGTCTGCAGGGCATCGGCGATCGACTGCGCTCCGCCCCGCGGGTACGCCCAGCCGCCCGCATGCCCCTGGGCTGCCAGCAGCAGACCGGCCGCGGCCGAGCCCAGCGAGGGCAGAGCTGTGTTCGCGTGCGCGACGACGCCGGCCAGCAGCGCCGCCGCCTCCTCGGTGCGGAAGGTGTGCGCTGCGAGCCGCGTCCCCTGCTGCAGTGCGCGCAACCCGAACCGCACGGTGGTGATCGGATGCCGCGGCAGCCGAAGCAGCGCCGAGCCGGTGAAGTCGAGGACGCCCTCGATGTGCGAACTCAGCGGCCCCAGGAGGCTCCGCCAGGCGCCGGCATCCACGCCCAGCCCCTCGGCCGTGCGCTCGAGGTCGTGCCAGGCGATCGAGGCTTTCCCCCCATCGAGCGGGTGCGCGTAGGCCATCTCGGGAATGATCCAGTCGATGCGTTCGCCGAGTCCGAAGGCGCGGAAGAACGGCGACGAGTACGCCGCGGGGTGAACCGCCGACCCGATGTCGTGGATGAAACCGGGAAGGGTCGATTCGGCGCTGCGCAGGCCACCGCCGACCAGCGTGTCCGCCTCCAGTACGCGAACCTCGTAGCCGGCGCGCGCCAGCGTCACGGCTGCAGCGAGACCGTTGGGCCCTGAACCGATGATCGTCGCGCGTGCCATGCCGACAGTCTTTCACGCCCGTTCACCGGCGCGCAGTGGCCGGATCGACAGGTATGTCACCACGAGGCCGCTGCAGGTGCGATCCTTGAGAGTAATGAATGAAGTACAGGGGCCGACGCCCGCAGGCACGTCACGTCCGTACAAGTCCCTACCCGAAGCGCTGCGCGCGCATCGGGTTCCCCTCGAGAACTATGACTTCATCGACTCCGTCGTGAGCCAGGTGGGGGTCACGAGCCTCATCGACCGCGGCCGCTACATCGAGGCCATCCGTCGCGGCGAGGGTGCGCCGCTCCACATCGGCAAGAGCTACACCAACGGATTCACCGAGGACGAGCAGATCATCGTGGGCTCGGCTCCGCTGCGCATGCGGCCGAGCGAAGGGCGCCCACCCTACTTCTACGTCGCGCACCCCAGCGAGTTCCGTCCGATCGTGCCGTCGAAGGCGGCGCGCGAAGGCGGCGTGCGCACGTCGGGCGCACGCCCCGCGGCACCGAAGACTCAGCGCACTGCCACGAAGCCGATCGAGCGTGATTATGGCGTGTGCGACGTCTGTTTCATGGTGCGAGGAGCCGCCGGCAACTGCGGCTGCGACTGACCGAGCCGCTCACTCCCGCCGGAGCAGGCTGACCCGCTGATCCGATTCAGACGAAAGCGCTCATCCCCGTGATGTCGCGTCCGAGCAGCAGCGCCTGCACGCTCTCGGTGCCCTCGTAGGTGTGGATCGCCTCGATGTCGGCCATGTGCTGCATGACCGTGTTCTCCAGCAGGATGCCGTTGCCGCCGAGGAGGTCGCGGGCCAGCGCCGCCACGCGACGGGCCGCGCGCGTGTTGTGGAATTTCGCCAGCGAGGCCTGTGTCGGCCGCAGTTCGCCGGCGGTCTCGAGATCGGCGAGGCGACGGCAGTAGAGCTGCATCGCCGTGAGGTCCTCGAGCATGTGGGTGAGACGCTCCTGCACCATCTGGAACTTCGCGATCGGCTTGCCGAACTGGATACGGGTGGTGGCGTACGACAGTGCCGCCTCGTAACAGGCCGTGGCGTGGCCGAGCGCCGACCAGGCGACCCCGGAGCGGGTCGCATACAGCACGGTGGAGGCATCCTTGAAGCTCTTGGTGCCGGGAAGCACCGCGTCCGCCGGCACCCGCACGTCGTCGAGCAGGATGTGCGCCTGGTGAATGGCGCGCAGCGATGCCTTCCCGCGGATGACGGTGCCGATGTAGCCGGGCCGGTCCTGCTCGATGAGGAAGCAGCGCACCGCACCGTGCTCGGCCGCCGACTCGTCGTCGATGCGCGCCCAGACGAATGTGATGCCGCCGGAGGCACCGTTGCCGATCCACTTCTTGGCCCCTCGGATCACCCAGCCGTCGCCGTCGCGCCTGGCGACCGTCTCCAATGACACCGAGTCGGAGCCGTGGTCGGGCTCGGTGAGGGCGAACGATCCCAGCACCGAGCCGTCGGCCAGTCGAGTCAGCCACTTGTCCTGCTGCGCGGGGGAGCCGAACAGAGCGAGCGTACGCAGGGCCAGCCCGCCCTGCACGGCGAGGACTGTCCCGAGCGAGCCGTCGCCGCGGGAGATCTCCATGTTGATCAGTCCCGCTGCGAGAGGCGAGAGTCGGGTGAGAGAGGGGTGGTCGATGCCATCCACGACGAGATCCAGCTCACCCATCCGCCGAACGGTGTCGAGCGGATACTCCGCACGATCCCAGGCGTCGGCCATCTGCGGCGCGACCTCATCGACGTAGGCCTTCGCCCGGTCCCACGCGGCGCGGTCTTCGGGCCCGATGTCGCTGAAGACCGCGTAGTAGTCGCTGTCCAGGCGCGTGCTGGTGTCGTAGCTCTCGACGCTCTGGCCGGGGAAGGAGGGGGCTTCGTCGCTCATAGAGCGCAACTCTACTCGTCACGGCATTCAGTGTCATGGCGTGAGGCACTCAGTTTCACCCGCGAGGCGCTGGCTCCTCTCGGCCGGAAAGCCCGGGTTCAGCCGAGCTCGTTGCGCAGACGCCGCGAGATCTCGGCGACAGGCATCGACCGGGGGAAGACGGCGACGACCACGTCATCGGCCGCAGAAGCGGCGGGGTCGCCACCGACGCCGTAGCGTCGCCGGGCCCCGGCGAGTGCACTCTGCAGCGTCGAAATCGGCACTCGCTTGGTGTCGCGGAGCAATTGGCGAAGCACATGATTGTGCACCGCGGTGACCAGGGCCGAGAAGCCGACGGCGTCGAGGGGGTCGATTCCCGGGAGGGCGCCGCGCAGGTACTCGTCGAAGAGGCGCTCATAGCGGAAGACCGTGATGATCTCTCGTTCGCGCAGTACGGGAACCTGCCGTACGACGTGGTACCGGCGGCGAGCCATCTCGGGATCGCGTGCGAAATGGGCGAACACCCGCTCCGACGCATCGCACACGGCCGTCCACGGGTCGTCGTGGCCCTCGTCGAGGAACGCGCGCACCTCATCGAGGAGCACCTCATGGTCGGCGAACACGACGTCTTCCTTGCCGCCGAACTGCCGGAAGAACGTCGATCGGGAGACGCCGGCGGCGCGGGCGATCTGCTCCACCGAGGTCTGATCGTAGCCCTGCTGCTGGAACAGCTCGAGCGCTGCGGCGACGACGCCCGAGCGCGGTTCTGCGGACTCATGCATAGCGAGAAGCCTAGACCGGCGTGTGGCAGCCGCCCAGTACGCATCGAGGGGCCGTCCGGGGCGGTGTGCGCCGAGTAGTAGGCTGGGGGATCGGGTCGATTCATCTATCGGCAACCGACAATCTTGTCGCGTCCCACCCGCCGCAACCAGCGAAGGACTGCACGTGGATCTCTACGAGTACCAGGCACGAGACCTTTTCGAGAAGTACGGGGTGCCGGTTCTCGCCGGCATCGTCGCGGACACCCCCGAGGAGGTGAAAGCGGCTGCTGAGAAGATCGGCGGCGTCGTCGTCGTCAAGGCTCAGGTCAAGACCGGCGGTCGTGGCAAGGCCGGAGGCGTCAAGGTCGCGAAGACCCCCGAGGAGGCCTACGAGGCCGCGAAGGCGATCCTGGGCCTGGACATCAAGGGGCACGTCGTCAAGCGCGTCATGGTCGCGCAGGGTGCGGCCATCGCCGAGGAGTTCTACTTCTCCGTACTGCTGGACCGCGCGAACCGCTCCTACCTGAGCCTGTGCTCGGTCGAGGGCGGAATGGAGATCGAGCAGCTCGCCGTCGAGAAGCCGGAGGCGCTCGCACGCGTCGAGGTGAACCCGCTGACGGGCATCGACAAGACGAAGGCGGTCGAGATCGCTCGCGCGGCGAACTTCCCGGAGGACCTCATCGAGAAGGTCTCCGACGTCTTCGTCACGCTCTTCGAGGTCTACAAGGGCGAGGACGCGACTCTCGTCGAGGTGAACCCGCTGGTGCGCACCGAATCCGGCGACATCATCGCGCTCGACGGAAAGGTGACTCTCGACGAGAACGCCTCCGAGATCCGCCACCCCGAGCACGAAGAGCTCGAGGACAAGGATGCCGCCGACCCGCTCGAGGCCAAGGCCAAGCAGAGCGGACTCAACTACGTCAAGCTCGACGGCGAGGTCGGAATCATCGGCAACGGTGCCGGACTCGTCATGTCGACCCTGGACGTCGTCGCCTACGCCGGCGAGAAGCACGACGGCGTGAAGCCGGCGAACTTCCTCGACATCGGCGGCGGCGCCTCTGCCGAGGTCATGGCCGCAGGCCTCGACGTCATCCTCGGCGACCCGCAGGTCAAGAGCGTCTTCGTCAACGTGTTCGGCGGCATCACCGCGTGCGACGCCGTCGCGAACGGCATCAAGGGCGCTCTCGAGACTCTCGGGGCGACGGCATCCAAGCCGCTGGTCGTCCGTCTCGACGGCAACCGGGTCGATGAGGGTCGCGCGATCCTCGCCGACTACGCACACCCGCTCGTCACCCTCGCCGCCACCATGGACGAGGGCGCCGACAAGGCCGCCGAGCTGGCGAACGCCTGAGCCTGACTGAGACTGCGAAGGACTAGAGAAATGTCGATCTTCCTCAACAAGGATTCCAAGGTCATCG
>NZ_JAPSHY010000059.1 GCF_031179285.1 Microbacterium sp.
GCCTCGGTGGCGCCGACCTCACCAACCGCATCATCGCCGAGAAGAACAACCCCGTCGGCGACGTCGTGTTCGGCCTGAACAACATGTTCTTCGAGCAGCTGAAGGCCGAAGAGGCCATCACCGCCTATGAGCCCAGCTGGTCTGGCGAGGTTCCCGAAGACGCCGGCGACCCGGCCGACGGCGCCTACTGGCCGCTCGTCGAGCAGGCCATCGTCACCGTCTACGACGAGAACCGCATCACCGACGCCCCCGAGTCGCTCGAAGAGCTCTACACCGGCACGGGCTACGCCGGCCGCTACGAGGTCAACACCGCGCTCGGCCAGGCCACCCCGCAGCTCGTACTCGCCAGCATCCTCACCGAGAACCTCGACGAGGACGGCGACCTCGGTGTCAGCGATGACGGCTGGAAGCTCGTGGAGTCGTACTTCGCCAACGGCTCGCCCGCGGTCGAAGGCACCGACCCCTACGCCCGCATCACCCGTGAGGAGATTGACTACGCGGTCCTTCCCTCCAGCGGCATCGCTGCGCGCGACGAGGAGTACGGCACGAAGACCGGCATCATCGTCCCGGAGTACGGCGTGCCGTACGTGACCGAGCAGATCGCTCCGATCGCGGGCTCCGGCAACGAAGAGCAGGCCCAGGAGTTCATCGACTGGTTTGGCAGCGCTGAGGTGCAGGGCGAGTTCGCCGCCGAGTTCAACGCGATGCCGGTGAACGCGGATGCCATCGAGAAGGCGAACCCCGAGGTCGTCGAGCTGATGGACAACCTGCCCCGCCAGGAGATCGACTTCGGCTTCGTGAGCGAGAACCTCGGCCCGTGGGTCGAGAAGGTCACGCTCGAGTACATCGGCTGACCCACCCCACCCACGAGGAAGGCACTGCGGAGCACACCATGATCCGATTCGAAGACGTCGATGTCGTATTCGGTGAGCACCGCGCGGTGTCGCACCTCGATCTGGAGATCCAGGAGGGTGAGTTCTTCACCCTCCTGGGTCCCTCCGGATGCGGGAAGACCACGGCCCTGCGCTCGCTTGCAGGCTTCGTCGAGCCGACCGGCGGCCGCGTCCTCATCGCCGGCCGCGACGTCACCCGCGTCCCGAGCGAGAAGCGCGGTGTCGGCATGGTGTTCCAGAACTATGCGCTGTTCCCGAGCATGAACGTGCGTGAGAACATCGCGTTCGGCCTGACCGTTCAGAAGGGCGGCGACCGCCTGTCGAAGGCCGAGCAGAACCGCCGCGTCGACGAGATCGCCGAGCGCACCGGGCTGGCGTCCGGCCAGCTCGACAAGAACGTCTCCGAGCTGTCGGGCGGGCAGCAGCAGCGCGTGGCCATCGCCCGCGCTCTCGTCCTGACGCCCCGCATCCTGCTGCTCGACGAGCCGCTGTCGAACCTCGACGCCAAGCTCCGGGTGCAGTTGCGCGAGCAGCTCAAAGAGCTGCAGCACGAGGTCGGCGTCACCACGGTCTACGTCACCCACGATCAGGAAGAGGCGCTGACCCTCAGCGATCGGATCGCGGTGCTGGATGCCGGGCACCTGCAGCAGGTCGGCACTCCTGAAGAGATCTACGACCGCAGTGCCACGCCGTTCGTCTGCCGGTTCATCGGCGAGAACAACCGTCTCACCCCGGCGCAGCTCGTGAGCATCGGGGGCGGACTCGACACCACGGCGGAGAGCTACGTCCGTCCCGAGAAACTGCACCTCGCCGCCCCTGATGCGGCGAGCGCCGCCTCCACCTGGCTCGAGGGTGAGATCGTCGGCCGCACGTACCACGGCAGCCACAGCGTCTACACGGTGACAGTGGAAGACGGGATGCTGCGCGTCAGCGTTCCCGCCGGCGCGAGCGCCCGCACGTGGGATGCCGGCGACGTCGTCCGCGTCGACGTCGACCCTCGCTGGATCCTGCAGTACCCGGCGGCGTGACATGAACGATCCTCAGCTCGGTTCCGCCCCGGTCCCGCCGCCGTCGGCCGGCCTCCCCGGCGAGCCCGGCGCCCTGACCGGCACAGCTGCGGCTCCCGAAGGCCGTACGAGCAAGCGGGGCCGCCCCGGCAGCATCCGCTCGATGCTCCGCTCGCCGATGGCGTGGGTGACGGGCATCGTCGTCATCTGGTTCGCGGCCGCCTTCCTGGTGCTGCCGAACGCTGCCCTGCTCGGCACGACGTTCTTCCCCGACGGGCAGTTCAGCATCCGAGCGGTCGAGAAGCTGCTCGGCAGCGAGCGCGCGATGAAGACGCTCGGCAACAGCTTCCTGCTGGCGATCACCCTGTCGATCACCGTCAACGTGGTGGGCGTGTTCATCGTGCTGGTGACGCAGTACTTCAAGATCCGCGGGGCGCGGGTGCTGTGGCTCGGCTACGCGACCACCCTCATCTACGGCGGCATCGTGCTGGCCGCCGGCTACAACTTCATCTACGGCAAGTTCGGGTTCGTCACCAACATGATGGTGAACGCCTGGCCCGACATGAACCGCGACTGGTTCTCGGGCTTCTTCGCCGTCGCGTTCGTGATGACGTTCGCGACGACGACGAACCACATGCTGTTCCTGTCGTCATCGCTCGGCAAGGTCGACTACGCCTCGATAGAGGCGGCCAAACTCATGGGCGCGTCGAGCTGGACGATCCTGCGCCGCATCGTGCTGCCGGTCATGAAGCCGATGCTGTTCGCCGTCACGGTGCTGACGTTCCTCATCGGCCTCGGCGCGCTGACCGCTCCTCTCGTGCTCGGCGGACCCGACTTCCAGACGGTCGCGCCGCTCATCATCGACCTCTCGCGCAGCCCGATCACGCGCGACATCGCCGCGCTCCTCGCGATCGTGCTGGGTCTTGCGACCATCATCCTGCTCGCGATCATGAACCGCGCCGAGAAGTCGGGCGTGTACTTCTCGGTCGCGAAGGTGGCGACGCCGATCCAGAAGCAGCCGATCCGCAACCCCTTCGCGAACGTCGTCGTGCACGTCATCGCGTACCTGCTCTGGGTGATCTACCTGATCCCCGTCGTGCTGATCGTGATCTTCTCGTTCGTCGATGCGCGCAGCATCCTCGCCGGTGCCATCACGCTCGACAGCTTCACGCTCGACAACTACATCACGGTGTTCTCGAGCGCAGCGGCCATTCGTCCGTTCATCGTCAGCGTCGTGTACAGCGCGCTGGCCTCGGTGATCGTCGTAGGCGGGCTGCTGTTCGTGGCGCGGGTGCTGCAGAAGCACCGGAACGCGCTGACCACCGCGATGGAGTACGTGCTGCACATCCCGTGGATCCTTCCGATCGTGCTCATCGCGCTCGCGCTGGTGGTGACGTTCGACCGGCCGCAGGCGGTGGTCGGCAACATCGTGCTGACGGGCACGCCGGTGCTGCTGTTGATCGCGTACATCTGCGTGAAGATCCCGTTCACGCTGCGGCTGCTGAAGGCGTCGTTCGCGTCGGTGCCGGATTCGCTCGAAGATGCTTCGCGCATCCTCGGAGCCCGCTCGCTCACCGCGTTCCGCCGGGTGCTGATTCCGCTCGTGCTGCCGACGGCCGCGGCGATCACGGCGCTGAACTTCAACAGCCTGCTCGACGACTACGACGCGGCGATCTTCCTCTATCACCCGCTCTATCAGCCGCTCGGTGTGGCGATCCAAGAGAGCACGCGCGGCGAGAACAACCTCGACGCGATGCCGATCACGTTCGTCTACACGGTGCTGCTGATGATCATCATGGGTGCCACGATGTATCTCGTGTATGGACGAGGTTCGGGCACCCGCTCTTCTCGGGCTGCGTCGCGCCGCCGTCGGAGGGCGTCGTGAGTTCGTCGGATGCCGGAACGCCGGCGCTGCGCGTCACGATCAGTGATGTCGCGGCGGCCGCGGGGGTGTCGCGGGCGACGGCGACGAGGGCGCTGAAGGGCGAGGGGCGCTTCTCGCCCGAGACCCAGCAGCGGATTCTCGAGGCCGCCGAGCGCCTCGGGTACGTCCGCAACACGGTGGCCGCCGAGCTCGCCGCCGGGCGCACCGGCACGGTCGGACTGATGCTGCGCGATGCCAGCAACCCCGCCTACGGTCTGCTGTTCTCGCGCCTGCAGGACGAGGCGCATCGCCGCGGGCTCGATCTCGTGACGGTGACGATCGGCGCCGACGAGCAGGGCGCCAAGCAGGTGAACGCGCTGCACCGCCTGCTCGGGATGCGGGTGGCGGGGCTCATCGTGGCGACGGGTGGCATCAGCGCCGCGCAGCTCGAGCCGTTCGCCGACCAGGTGCCGATCGTCCGTGCGGGGCGCGTGGAGTCGGTGGGGCGGATCCACACCGCGCACTATGACGACCCGACGCACGGGCGCCTGTTGGCGTCGCATGTCCTGTCGCTCGGGCATCGCAATGTCGTGGTGCTGGCGGGCGGGCCCGAGGCGTCGTATCCCGAACACCTGCGAGCGATGGCGATGCGCGAGACGCTCATCAACGCCGGCGCGTCGGTGACGATGATCTCGGCCGGTGCCGCGCCCGAAGAGGGCGTCGACGAGGCGCTGGGCTCGGTGCGCGCCGGGGCGACCGCGGTCATGTGCGCCTCGGACTACCGCCAGCTCGCGGTGATGCGGGCGGCACGTGCGGCGGGTCTCACGGTGCCGTCGGATCTGAGCGTGACCGGCTGCGACGGCATCCTGCCCGGTGCCGACCTGCTCGGGCTGACGACCGTGCGGATTCCGGTCGAAGACGTCGCCGCTGCCGCCGTCGAGACCATGCAGGGCCTGCTGACCTCGGGCGACACCGGTGAGACGGTGCGGCGCTCGTTCTCCGGCGTACTCGTGCCCGGCACCACGGCTGCCGCCGTCTGA